>NZ_JBVISU010000011.1:0-273068 GCF_055575355.1 Amycolatopsis sp. NPDC034160
CTTTCCCCAGCCTTAAAGGAGTTGTCGCGAAAGCCATTTGAGGGACATGTGATGTCCTGAAAGTGGCTTTCGCGACACCTCGGAACACCACCGCCCAGTGCCGAAGCCTGATGTCCAACTTCTCACAGGCCCTCCCGACCACGACACCTTTGCCCTACCCCTTGATAATTCCCGAACTCGTGTCGACCAAGTAAACCGTGTCGCCACAGTTCGGCCGCTTCGGTGGATCGAGGCCAAGGCCGTGGAGGTGGTTGTCACTGTCAACGCAAGAGCAAACAGCAATGATATGCGTGAACGAACTTCATCGGATTACTCCCCCTCTAGAATACCCCGACGTACTAGGTTGCAAGTCGCAGCTAAGCGGACTGGATGATGTTGACTATAGGCCAGTCGAGTGAACAAAAAAGTCTCATCGAAAACCGACCCTGCTCCATAGATTTCTTGCGGCTCCCGCACAGTCCCAGCGTCTAGTTGATGTTCTCGGTTGCGTGCACCGTACGGCCACCCTTCCCTTGTGGGGAAGGGAGGTGGCCGTACTCCACCGCGTGACCAGACGGAACTTTTTACCGCCCGGTTCGCCTCAGACCTTTGACTGAACCGGTGTCAGCTGTCGTTGATCTTGACTCGCGCGTGTCGGATCGACGTCTTCAGTTGGCGCTCTGGCAAGCAAACTTTCTTCCCATGTCTGATAAATCCTTCGACGTCGTCAACGCCTCCGGAAACTTGCTTGAGGCCGCCCTCCCTGGCCGCAGAACTCCTGGAAGGTGCCGTCAAAAGTTTGCGGAACATCACGGAGGCGTTCGAGGGTTCGCGCCAGCTGTCGAGTACGAAAGTCATGCAGGCGATTCAAGACATGGGCGAGTTGCAGAGTGGGCTCAAGCTGTCGAAGTCGGCCGCTTGGGAAGCACTGTGCCCCGACTCTGACCACGGGATCCCGGAGTCGGCTCCCGTAGCCGCCGCCGACAAGGACGAGGTGTCGGCATAACGGAAGGGGTGTGCGGTGGTTCTTCCGAGGGTGTCAGTCGAGTGAGTCGCTCCAGTCGGACGAGCCAGCAGCATTGAAGCGGACTGGCAACGCGCCGGCGTGGCGGCCCTGGCTCACCGTGGTCCGCACGCCGCGGTGTGCCTGGAAGCACTAACCGGTCGGGCTACATAGCTGGAGCAGATGTTGTGACCCCATTCAGCAGGGCGAGGCGGAGCGCTCCAGGTTTGCTTCAGCTACTGAACGGTAACTGAAGTTCGCCATGGCAATTCTCAAAGTGAGACAGAACGAAAAAACCGCCCGACCTCGGCAGGTCTGCCAGGTGGGCGGTGTTTCGTCACTGTGGAGCTAAGGGGACTCGAACCCCTGACCCCCTCACTGCCAGTGAGGTGCGCTACCAGCTGCGCCATAGCCCCGGAGCGAAGTTGAACTCCGCATCTCGTGTGTCCATACATTACACCGCCCGCGAGGGCCGTTCGCGCGGGGGTCACCCTTGGCAGTCGTGAGTCGGGAAAAACGCCCTGACCTCCATCTTTTAGCCTTATTTTTAGACGTGTATTGACTCCGCGTGTGACCGCCGTTACGTTTTCGACCATCGTGACGCCGAGGTCCCCGCCCGCTACGCCGCGTCTCCACTGGGCTCCACCTCAGCTCGCCCTGCCCGAATGACGCGGAGGAGGTCCTGATGAGGGCCAGAGCAGCTCTGTTTACCCTGTTTTCCCTGTTCGGAGCGCTGATGGTGGCGGCTCCGGCGGCTCAGGCGGCCATCGTGCCCGACACTTGGTACACGGTGACGGCCGGTAGCGGGAAGTGTGTGGACGCGCGTGGCGCCGGGACGGCGAACGGGACGGCCGTCCAGCAGTACGCGTGCAATCAGACCTTCTCCCAGCAGTGGCAGTTCCAGCCGACCTCCGGCGGTTACTACCGGGTGAACACGCGTAACGACCCAGCGCGGGTGTGGGACGTCGCCGACGTGTCGACCGCGGACGGCGGGTTGATCCATTTGTGGACCTACGGCGGCGGTAGCAACCAGCAGTGGCAGCCGGTCGAGGAATCCGGTGGCGCGTATCACTTCGTCAGCCGCAACAGCGGCAAGTGCCTCGACGTCCCAGGGGCGTCGACCGCGGACAGCGCGCGGCTGCAGCAGTACGCGTGCAACGGCAGCGGGGCGCAGTCGTTCCGGCTCACGCCGGTCACCGGCACGGCCAACCCCGACCTCGGGCCGAACGTGCTCGTCTTCGATCCCGGCATGTCGCAGTCGGCGATCCAATCTCAGGTCGACAGCGTGTTCTCGCAGCAGGAGACCAACCAGTTCGGCTCGAACCGCAAGGCGTTGCTGTTCAAACCGGGCTCGTACAACGCCGACGTCAACGTCGGGTTCTACACGCAGGTGCTCGGGCTCGGGCTCTCACCGGACAGCGTGACGATCAACGGCGCGGTGCACGCGGAGGCCGACTGGTTCCAGGGCAACGCGACACAGAACTTCTGGCGGGGCGCGGAAAACCTCTCCGTCAACCCGAACGGCGGCACCGACCGTTGGGCCGTTTCGCAGGCCGCGCCTTATCGGCGCATGCACGTCCGCGGCAACCTGCAGCTCGACGACGGGGGCTGGTCCAGCGGCGGCTGGATGTCCGACGTCAAGGTCGACGGCCAGGTCCGGTCCGGTTCACAGCAGCAGTGGATCTCACGCAACTCGCAGTTCGGCGGCTGGAGCGGCTCCAACTGGAACATGGTGTTCGCGGGCGTCGACGGCGCGCCGTCGACCAGTTTTCCGAATCCGCCGTACACCACGGTGAACACGACGCCGGTCGTGCGGGAGAAGCCGTTCCTCTACGTCGACAACGCGGGTGCGTACCAGGTTTTCGTGCCTTCGACGCGCACCAACGCGTCGGGTATCACGTGGGGCGCCAACCAGCCGGGAAAGTCGCTGCCGATCAGCCGGTTCTTCATCGCGAAGCCCGGCACGACGGCGTCGCAGCTCAACGCGGCCCTCGCCGAGGGGAAAGACCTCTTGATCACGCCGGGCGTCTACCACCTCACCGAGACGCTCCGCGTGACCAGGCCGGACACCGTCGTGCTCGGCCTCGGGCTGGCGACGCTGATTCCGGACAACGGCATCACCGCGATGACGGTGGCCGACGTCGACGGCGTCAAGGTGGCAGGCGTGCTGATCGACGCGGGCACCACGAACTCCAACACGCTGATGGAGGTCGGCCCGGCCGGCTCCGCGCAGGACCACGCGGCCAACCCGATCTCACTGCACGACGTATTTTTCCGCGTCGGCGGGGCGGCCGTCGGCAAGGCCACGAACAGCCTGGTGGTCAACAGTGACGACGTCATCGGCGACCATCTGTGGATCTGGCGCGCCGACCACGGCAGCGGGGTCGGCTGGGGTACCAACACCGCCGACACCGGCCTGATCGTCAACGGCGACGACGTCACGATGTACGGCCTGTTCGTCGAGCATTACCAGAAGTACCAGACGGTCTGGACCGGCAACCGTGGCAGGACGTACTTCTACCAGAACGAAATGCCTTACGACCCACCGAATCAGGCCGCCTGGATGAACGGGTCGACGCGGGGTTACGCGGCCTACAAGGTGGCGAACTCGGTGACGGACCACCAGGCGTACGGGCTCGGCAGTTATTGCTACTTCAACGTGAATCCGAGCGTGGTCGCCGATCGCGCCATCGAAGTGCCGAACTCCCCGAACGTCCGGTTCCGCAGCATGGTCGCCGTCTCCCTCGGCGGGACCGGGACCATCGACCGGGTGATCAACGACCGCGGTGGACCCGCCAATCCGGGATCGAACGTGGCGAACCTCGTCGGGTATCCCTGAGCCCCGGTGCGCGCCGTGATGGCGGTCGCGGCGCGCACCGGCCCCCGAACGGGTGGTGTGCCGCGCGCACGCTCTCCGGCGCTTCGATACTCGGGACATGCCTCTCGTCGGTTTCACCGCCATCGAACCCCGCCTTGCCTGGCCGCTCGCCGCCGTCCGCGGGGTTTTCGCCGTCCTGTTCGGGGTGCTCGCGCTGATCTGGCCGGGCACGACCGTGTTGGCGCTGGCGATCATCTACGGCATCTACGCGATCTTCGACGGCATCGGCGGCGTGATGCAGGCCTTCCGGCCGGGCGACGCCGCCCACCGTGCCGCCTACGGGGTGCTGGGCGTGCTCGGCATCGTCACCGGCGTGCTGGTCCTGCTCTGGCCGGGGATCACGGTGCTGGTGCTCGCCCTGCTCGTCGGCTTCTGGGCGATCTTCACCGGCATCGTCGAGATCGTCGCCGCGATCCGGCTGCGCAAGCAGATCGAGGGCGAGGCCTTCCTGATCGCGGCGGGTGCGCTCTCGCTGATCGCGGGCATCGTGATCGTGTTCAATCCGATCGCGGGCGCGTACGGGATCGCGCTGCTGGTCGGGATCTACGCCCTGATCTACGGTGTGATCCTGCTCGTGCTGGCGTTCCGACTACGGAAGCTCGCCTGAGCGGTCACCGCCAGGCCTGCCGCAGGTGTACGCGGGCCTCGACGCGGCGCAGGTTCGACAGGCTCGGCGAGCATGATCCGACGTTACGCGCGATCGCTTAGGCTGATCCGGTGAGCCAGCCGATCCTGTTGACCGTCGACGACGATCCCGCCGTATCCCGTTCGGTCGCCCGCGACCTGCGCAAACGGTACGGGAAGGACTACCGGATCATCCGGGCCGATTCCGGTGCCGACGCCCTCGAAGCGTTGCGCGAGCTCAAGCTGCGCGGCGACGCCGTGGCCGCGATCCTCGCCGACTACCGGATGCCGCAGATGGACGGCATCGTCTTCCTCGAGAAGGCGATGGACCTCTTCCCGAACGCCCGCCGCGCGCTGCTGACCGCCTACGCCGACACCGACGCCGCGATCCAGGCGATCAACGTCGTCGACGTCGACCATTACCTGCTCAAGCCGTGGGACCCGCCGGAAGAGAAGCTCTACCCGGTCATCGACGCGCTCGTGGAGACCTGGCGCGCGGTGGGGGAGCGGCCGGTCGACCAGATCAAGCTCATCGGCCACCGGTACTCGTCGCCATCGTTCCACCTGCGCGACTTCCTGGCGCGCAACGCCGTGCCGTATCGCTGGTACTCGGTCGACGACGACGAGGGCCGCCGAATCCTGGAGGCCGCGGACGCCGCGCCGCAGGACATCCCGGTGCTGGTCACGCCGGACGGTTCGGTGCTGCGCCAGCCGTCCGGGCCGGAACTCGCCGACGCCGTCGGCCTCTCCACGCGGCCGGCGCAGGAGTTCTACGACCTGATCGTGATCGGCGGCGGGCCGGCCGGGCTCGGGGCGGCCGTGTACGGCGCGTCGGAGGGGCTGCGCACGGTCATCGTCGAGCGCAAGGCCACCGGCGGGCAGGCGGGTACCAGTTCCCGGATCGAGAACTACCTCGGCTTCCCCGACGGAGTTTCCGGCGCGCAGCTCACCGACCGGGCCCGGCGTCAGGCGCTGAAGTTCGGCGCCGAGGTGCTCACCGCCCGTGACGTCGTCGGCTTGGAGGCGCGGGGTTCGGCGCGCGTGGTCATGTTCGGCGACGGGACCGAGATCGCCGCGCATTCCGTGGTGCTCGCCAGCGGCGTCACCTACCGCGCCTTGAAAGCCGAGGGCATCGCCGAGCTCACCGGCCGCGGCGTCTATTACGGTTCCGCCGCCACGGAGGCGCCCGAATGCAAGGGCGAGCACGTCTACATCGTCGGTGGTGCGAATTCGGCGGGCCAGGCGGCGGTGTTCTTCTCGAAGCACGCGGCAGAGGTCACCATTCTCGTCCGCGGCCAGTCGCTCGAAGCGTCGATGTCGCATTACTTGATCGAGCAGATCGCCGCGATCGAGAACATCCACGTCCGCACGCGGACCACGGTGGTCGAGGCACACGGCGACGACCACCTCGAACAGCTGACCCTGCGCGAGAACGGCGCCACCACCGAGACCGTGCCCACCGGACATCTGTTCATCTTCATCGGCGCCGCGCCGCGCACCGACTGGCTGGGCACGGAGATCCTGCGGGACGACCACGGTTTCGTGCGGACGGGACCCGACCTGCTGACCGACGGCGCCCAGCCGCCCGGCTGGCCGCTGGAGCGCGACCCGCATTACCTGGAGTCGTCCATTCCCGGGGTGTTCGTGGCCGGTGACGTCCGTGCGGCGTCGGTGAAACGCGTCGCCTCAGCCGTCGGTGAAGGCGCCATGGCGGTCACCCTGGTCCATCGCTATTTGGAGGAACAGTGAGCGTTCTGCCCAGGGAAGAATTGCGCGGGCTCTTCCTCTTCGAGCACCTCAACGAGGAGCAGCTCGACTGGATCGACGAGCACGCCGCGCTGGAGCGGTACACCGGCGGCGAGACGATCATCCGCGAGGGTGAGCCCGCCACCTGCTTCTATCTCCTGTTGTCCGGCGCGCTGCGGATCACGCGGCTCGTCGGGGGCACCGAGGTCGAGGTGGTCCGCTCCGACCAGCGCGGCGCGTACTGCGGCGCGACACAGTTCTTCGTGCACCAGGAGACCGAACACACTTACGGCGCTTCGGTGCACGCGGTCAGCGACCTCACCTTCCTGACCCTGCCCGCGGCCGAGTTCGCCACCGAGTTCCGCCGCTGGTTCCCGATGGCCACGCATCTGCTGGAGGGGATGTACCTCGGCTGGCGCAACAGCGACACCGTGATCGGTTCGCGGCGGCGCCTGCTCGCGCTCGGCGAGCTGTCCGCCGGGCTCACGCACGAACTCAACAACCCGGCCGCGGCAGCCGTGCGCGCGACGGCGTCGTTGCGGGAGCGCGTCGCCGGGATGCGGCACAAGCTCGCGATGCTGGCGAAGAAGAGCGTCGACCCGGCGTTGCTGGAGCAGTTGCTCGACATCCAGGAGCAACTGGTCAAGCAGGTCTCTTCGGCGCCGAGGCTGACGGCGATGCGGCAGGCCGACCGCGAGGACGAGATCGGCGACTGGTTCGACGACCACGGCATCGACCAGGGCTGGGATCTCGCCGACATCTACGTCCGCGCCGGGCTGACCGTGCCCGATCTCGATCGCTTGCTGGACTCGGTCGGGGAGACGTTCCTCGACGGCGCCGTCCGCTGGCTGGCGTACGCGCTCGAAACCGAGATGCTGATGGGCGAGATCGAGGACTCGACGACGCGGATCTCGGTGCTGGTCGGCAAGGCCAAGCAGTACTCCCAGATGGACCGCGCGCCCCATCAGTGGATCGACGTCCACGAAGGGCTCGACTCCACCCTCGTCATGCTCGCCGGGAAGATCGGGCCGGGCATCCGGGTCGTGAAGGACTACGACCACACGGTGCCGAGGATCCCGGCGTACGCGGGCGAACTGAACCAGGTGTGGACGAACGTCGTCGACAACGCGCTCGGCGCCATGGGGGCCGAGGGCATACTGACGTTGCGGACGTCCCGGGTGAACGATCACGTGCACGTCGAGATCGGCGACACCGGCCCGGGGATCCCGGCGGAGATCCGGCAGCGGATCTTCGAACCGTTCTTCACCACGAAACCGGTGGGGCAGGGGACCGGCCTCGGTCTGGACATCTCGTGGCGCATCGTCGTCGAACGGCATCAGGGCGACCTCCGCGTCGACTCGGAACCGGGGAACACGCGGTTCACCGTCTGCCTGCCGATCTCGGAGCAGTCCGTGATCTGATTTTCCTTCCCCCTCAACGTTTCGCCAGAAAATGACGACTTCTTTCGTTCATTGATCGTTCATTTCGAAATGGCTCGCCCGCGCGTCAAAAGAGGTGAACGGGCTGAAGGATCAGGCCGGTGAACGAGGGGGTGAGCCGGTGAAACGCCGTCTGTCGATCGGCCTGGCCGTGGTGCTGCTGCTGGCCGTGGTCGCCGTGATCGTCTGGGGCCGGGGCGGTGACGAGAACACCGCGCGGGGGACTGATCTGACCACGGTGCGCGGCGTCATCGGATCGGAGAAGCTGGCCTTCTTCTCCGACAAGCGGGTGGCGGACGCGTTCGCCCGGCACGGGCTGAAGGTCGAGGTGGACACCGCCGGTTCGCGGCAGATCGCGAACATGGACCTCGGGAAGTACGAATTCGCTTTCCCGTCCTCGTCGCCCGCCGCGCAACGGATCCAGCGCGATCACCAGGTGACCGGTGTGCACACGCCGTTCCAGTCGCCGATGGCGATCGCGACCTTCGAACCGATCGTGCACCTGCTGGCCGCCAACGGGATCGTACGCAAGGGCGCCGGGGACTACCAGGTCATCGACGTCGCGAAGTACCTCGAACTCACGCAGAAGGGCACGCGCTGGGACCAGCTGCCCGGCAACACCGCCTTCCCGGCGCGGAAGAACGTCCTGGTCACCACCACGGACCCGCGCGAGTCGAACTCGGCGGCGATGTACCTGTCGATCGTTTCCTTCGTCGCCAACGGGAATAATGTCGTCAGCACGCCGGAGGCCGAGGCGAAGGTGCTGCCCGGGGTGTCGAAGCTGTTCATCGATCAGGGCTACACCCAGAACAGCACCGAAGGGCCGTTCGAGGACTACCTCGCCGCGGGCATGGGCAAGACGCCGCTGGCGCTCATCTACGAGTCGCAGTTCGTCGACAGGCTGGTGCGCGGCGACGGCTCGATCCGGCCGGACATGCGCCTGCTCTACCTGGCACCGACGGTGTACTCGAAGCACACGCTCGTCCCGCTCGAACCGAATGGCGACCAGGTCGGCAGGCTGCTGGCGACCGATCCGGAGCTGGGGAAACTCGCCGCCGCCTTCGGCTTCCGCACCGGTGATCCCCGGCTGTTCGCCGACGTCGTCGCCGCGGCCAAGGCACCGGTACCCGCCGATCTGGTGGACGCGGTCGAACCGCCGTCGTTCGAAACCCTGGAGCGTCTGCTCGACGCGGTGAAGAAGCAGTACTGATGGACGATTTCACGCTCACTCCACCCGAACCGGTGGAGGCGATCCCGGCCGAACGGGCCGCGGGCCTGGTCACCCTCGCACCGGAAGTCCACGCCGAGGTCGCGAAGCGCGCGAAGAGTTTCGCCCGGCGGCTCGAAGCTCTCGACGTCCGATCGCCGGAGTTCACCCGCGTCCTGGACGAACTGCTCGCGGTCGGGGAGGCGGACATGCGCGCGGCGGCGACCGTCGCGGGCGCGCTGCTGGATCGCTCGGCGCGGGCATTGGCGGAAATCGGGTCGCCACAACAGCGGGCGACAGTGAGCCTCGCCGGGCTGCGGCGGGCCGTCGCGGAGATCGATCCCGCGAAACTGCCGATCACCGGGCGGAAACTGCTGGGGCTGATCCCGGTCGCGGGCAGCGCGAAAAAGGCCGTGGACCGCTACCGCGCCGCCAACGAGCCGGTGAACGCGCTGGTACTGGACCTGCGTGCGCGGCAGGACGTCTTGCGCCGCGACAACGCCGCGCTCAAGGGTGAGCGGGAGCGGCTGTGGACGACGCTCGGCAAGCTGTCGGAGGCGGCCGCGTTCGCCGAGGCCGTCGACACCGCTGTCGAACGCCAGGCCGGCATCTTCGACTTCACCGATCCCGCGCGGGCCAAGTCGCTGCGGGCCGACGCGCTGCATCCGATCCGGCGGCGGCATCAGGACCTGCTGACCCAGCTGGCGGTGAGCGCGCAGGGCTATCTGGCACTGGATCTGGTGCGGCGCAACAACGACGAGCTGATCCGCGGGATCGAACGGGCGGTGTCGACCACGGTCGCGGCGCTGCGGGTCGCGCTGCTGGTGAGCGGCGCGCTCGCTGGGCAGCGCGATGTGCTCGACGAGGTCCAGGCCGTACAGGCCACCACTGACGGGCTGATCAGGGCCAACGCCGAGATGCTGGAACTGCGCGGTGCCGAGATCCAGCGCGCGGGCAGCGATCCGGCGGTGGCGGTGGCGACGATCCGCGAATCGTTCGAGCGGATCTACCGCAGTATCGACGCGATCGACGAGTTCAAGGCCGGGGCCGTCTCGACGATGGCGGCGACCGTGGAGGCGTTGTCCGGGGAGATCCGGCGTGCCGAAGACCATCTGCGCCGGTCTCACGAGACGGCGACGGCCGAGGGGGCATCGTGAAACGCTGGACGGTCTTGGCGATCAGTGCGGTTTGCGCGCTGTCGCTGGTTTCCTGTTCTTCGAGCGAAAGCGGGACCGGTGGCCTGGGGGCGGCCGAACCGGGCACTTTGCGGGTGCTCGCGGGCAGCGAACTGGCGGATATGCAAGCGCTGCTGGAACAGGAAGCGGCGGCCACCGGGGTCAAGGTCAAGTTCCAGTTCGCCGGGACGCTGGAGGGCACCGAATCGCTCGCGAGCGGGAAGGCGGACGGCCAGTACGACGCCGTCTGGTTCTCGTCGAACCGCTATCCCGCGGCCGTTCCCGAAGCCGCGAAACGGCTGGGCGAGCAGGCGAAGATCATGAGTTCGCCGGTGGTACTCGGGCTTTCCGCGTCGGCGGCCCAGCGGCTCGGCTGGGCCGGGCGGCCGGTGGGCTGGGGCGAAATCGCCGAACAGGCCGGAAAGAAGACATTCACCTACGGCATGACCGACCCGTCGGCGTCGAACTCCGGGTTCTCGGCACTGGTCGGGGTCGCCTCGGCGCTCGCGGGCGCGGGTAACGCGATCGACGCCCAGCAGATCGCTTCCGTCACCCCGAAACTGACCGAGTTCTTCAGCGCGCAGGCGATGTCGGCAGGCTCGTCCGGCTGGCTTTCCGAGGCCTACCAGCGGCGCGCGACCGGCCAGGATCCCGGCAAGAAGGTCGACGGGCTGATCAACTACGAGTCCGTCCTGCTGTCGATGAACGCGAGCGGGAAACTCCCCGAACCGCTGACGCTGGTATACCCGTCCGATGGCGTCGTGACCGCGGACTACCCGCTGACGTTGTTGCAGAGCGCGAATCCCGACGCCCGGGACGCGCACCGCAAGCTGGCCGAACGGCTGCGCACCCCGGACACGCAGCGCAGGATCATGGAGACCACCCAGCGCCGCCCGGTCGTCCCGGGTGTCCCAACGGGACCGCAGTTCGCGCAGAAGGATCTTGTCGAGCTCCCGTTCCCCGCGACGCAGCAAGCCGTCGACGCGTTGCTGGGTGCCTACTTCGACAAGATCCGGCGTCCCTCGCGGACGCTGTACGTGCTCGACACGTCCGGCTCCATGGCGGGTGACCGGATCGAGGCGCTGCGGACCGCGCTCGTCGCGCTGACCGGCGCCGACGGTTCGCTGACCGGGCGATACCGGCGGTTCCGCAGTCGCGAAGAGGTCACGATGCTGCCGTTCGACACGGTGCCCGGCGCTCCGAAGACCTTCGTCGTCCCGGAAGGCGATCCACAGTCCACTTTGGACAACATCAGGCAGTTCGCCGAAGACCTCGACGCGAACGGCGGTACGGCGATCTACGACAGCCTGGATCGCGCGTACCAGATCCTGGGGCCGTTGGTCGCCCGTGATCCGGATCGGTTCACCTCGATCGTGCTGATGACCGACGGGGCGAACGCGAGCGGTTCCACGTTCGCGGACTTCCAGCGGAAGTTCCCGGCACTGCCGGAGGCGATGCGGCAGATCCCGGTGTTCACCGTGGTCTTCGGCGAGGGTGACTCCGCCGAACTTGGCGAGGTCGCGAAGCGCACCGGCGGAAACGTGTTCGACGCGCGTGGTGACGTGCTGCCCAAGGTGTTCCAGGAAATCCGCGGGTACCAATGATCCGGTACCTCGGTTCCACGAAGAACCTCGCCGGCTGCGTCGGCGGGCTGATCGGGCTCGTGCTGTACCTGACCGGCGTCGTCGGCGGATGGTGGCCGGTGGTCGTCGCCGGACTCTACGCGGTGTTCGCCCTGCTCGCGCCGCCCGAACGAGTCCGGCTGGTGCCGGCCGACGCGGTCGTCGAAGCCGGGCAGCTACGGGCGGACCTCGCTGCGCTGGTGGCCAAGGTGACCGAGCGAGCACAGCGGATGCCGGAGTCCTCTGTGGACGCTGTACGGCGGATCGCCGAAGTCCTCCGTGACGTGCTCTCGAAGCCGGAGCGGTGGGCGGCCAACCCGGACGTCCAGCACGCCGTCACCCGGCTGGCACGGACGGATTTGCCACTGTCGGTGGAGACCTACCTGAATCTGCCGTGGTGGTTCGCCGCCAAACGGCGGCCCGGTGAGCGGAACGCGTCCGACGAACTCCTCGCGCAACTGGAGCTTTTGGAGACCGAAGCGCACCGCATCGCGGAACGGTTCTACGCCGGTGACGTCCACCAGCAGGCCGACCACACGCGCTATCTGCGCGAGCGCGGCGAATCGGCTTAGGGCGTCCCGATCATCGGAAAGCGGAAAACAGTCTGCCGGTCATTCTGCATGGGCAAGCCCGATTTCCGATGGTGGACTGCGTAACGCCGATCCGGTCGTGGTCGGTGTTCCGTCTTCGGTGAGGGAGTTCAGACGTGCGTAAGTACAGACATTGGGCGGCCGCCGCGGCCGCGGTGGTGGTGTGCCTCGCCGGTGGTACCCCGGCGAATGCCGAACAGCGCGGTGATCACTGCGTCGCCGACACAGCGACCGGAGTGATCCGGTGCTTCGACAGCGTCAGCGAGTCGCTCGCCGCGGCGAAGGCCGGAGAAGTCGGTGCCTCCGCGACGGTGATCAGCGTGCTGTACGAACACGCGAACTTCGGCGGTGCGAGCGTCGCCGTCACCGGGTCGCCGTGTACCGAGGGGACCAACCAGACCATCGGGTTTCTCGGTGACTGGAACGACAGGATCTCCTCGTTCCAGACCTTCGGCAACTGCTACATCACGATGTACGAGCACGCCGAATACCAAGGCGGCAGCCAGGAATGGTACGCCAACGACAGCGGTAACTACGGGTCGAACATGAACGACCGCGGCAGTTCGGTGGTGTACTCGCGCGGACCGTCGCGCGCCGAACTGCTCAAGGACTGCGGCCACGCCACCAAGACCTGCAACGCCCACGTCGACCAGCGCGGCCAGGACTTCTACGGCAACTGGGGCCGCGTGGACACGGTGTACAACTGCAGTGCCAACAAGATCACCCAGGTGATCGGCAAACGCGACACCCGCAGCGGGAAGAACACGGTGTCGAACGAGATCAGCGTGAGCGCGGGCTTCGAGTTCCTCGTCGACTGGTCGGTCGCGTACAAACGCACGTGGGGCCAGGAATGGGGCTGGGAGACCAGCGAGAGCGTCGAGACCCGGATCGAGGTCAATCCCGGCTACTGGGCGGGCCTGGACCGCTCACCGGTGATGCGGGTGGCCAGCGGCTCGTACGACATGTGGTACGACAAGCGCCGATGGGGTCACCACCAATGGTACGTCTGGAACTTCAGCGGTGAAGGCCCGGCGCCCGGTGTGGTGGGGCAGACCAGGACGGTCGGCAAGAAGATGACGTCGGAAGAGAAGAAGAAGGTGTGCGGGAAGTCGGCCGGGCTCGTGCGTTCCTCCGGTGGGGCGCAGGCTGAAAGTGCCTCGGCTGGTCCCGCGGCACCGGCCGTGCCCGCGGTGCGCGTCGCGGAGGGGCCGTTGCACAGCTAGCCCGGTGAGGCGTCGGTACAGGTGGTCGTGAGTGGCGATTCGGGTTAGAACCCGAATCGCCACTCACGACCCACCCAGCCACTCGCGACCGTGCCGGAAGCTCCGCGGGCTTCCCTGAGCAGGCGCTTTCCTGGACAATCGTCTCATTCGTCGTCGCTAATACTCCATTGCGTAACGACTCGCTCACTGTGTGATACCGAAATGCTCGCGTAACCCGAATCCGCTGGTGGCGGAAACGCGCGATGCCTAACGTTTCTCGCATGCACGCAGTGCTTTTCCCAGCTCGGGCCTGAACCCAGCCCGCGTCAGCGGGCGTCCCAGGGTGGCGGACCGGACACAGTGGATCTCGCGCAGTGGTCTTTCTCGTCCCCACCGAGGAAAGGACGCCCAGTGACGACGCTACCCCCGGAACCAGAGCCGATCCCGGCCCCGCCTCCCAGCTCCTATCAGCGCGTCAAAGCGGCCTACGACCGGATCACCGAGGTCGACCGGCCCGACGTCTGGATCACCCTCCGCCCTCTGGAAGACGCCCTCGTGGACGCGAAGGCGGTCGATGAACGCCTCCGCGCCGGCGCGGACCTCCCGCTCGCCGGAACTTTGCTGGCGGTCGCCGACGTCATCGACGTCGCCGGTCTTCCCACCGCGGGGGAGGACGTCTGCTGTGTCGGTGCCACCTCGGTCTCCCGGCTGGCCGCCGCCGGAGCGGTGGTCCTCGGCAAGACCAACTGCGACCCGTTCGGCAGCGATCTCGAAAGCACTCACAGCCCCTACGGCGCGGTGAGCGCCGCGCTGAACACCGCCCGGGTCTCCGGAAGCGCGAGCAGCGGCGCGGCCGTGGCCGTGGCACTCGGCCTGGTCGACCTGGCGATCGGCACGGACACCGCGGGAGCGGGCCGGATTCCCGCGTCGCTCAACGGGATCGTCGGGATGAAGCCGACACCGGGTCTGGTGCCCAAGACCGGCGTCGTCGCGCCCTGCGACAGCGTGGCCCTGTTCGCGCGCAGCCTGACGCTGGGGCAGCGTGCGCTGGGGCTGATGACCGGCCCCGACGGGATCGACCCGCTCGCGCGAGACTGGCCCGCCGACGTCCGGCTCAGCGCGGGAGACCGGCCCCGGGTCGCGGTCCCGGGCTCCGAAACGCTCACCTGCCTGTCACTGCAGTCCCGTTCCGCCTTCCTCGGCGCGGTTTCGGCGCTGCGCGCGTCCGGCGCCATCGTGGAGACGGTGGAGGTGTCGGCCCTGCTGTCGGTGGGCGAACTGATGCACGACGAGGGCTTCATCGCCGACAGGCAGCGGGTCGCCGAGGCCGGGATGCTCGCGCTCCGGACGCTGTCGGAGTACGACGCCCTGGTCCTGCCGACCGTCTCGGATCATCCCGAGGTCGCGGAGGCGCTGTCCGATCCGGCTGGGGTCGCCCAGCGGCTGGAGCGGTTCACGGCGTTCGTCGGCCTGCTCGACCTCGCCGCGGTCACGGTGCCGTCGTCGCCGTCGGATCTCGGGCCGTACGGGGTGTCGGTGGTGGTGCGGCCGTTCGACGACCAGGTCGCCATCGACCTCGCCGCCGTCCTCACCGACGAACAGGCCGATTTCCCTTATCCCGCACCGGGTGCGGATCTCGTGGTGTTCGGCGCGCAGCTGCGCGGGCAGCCGCTGAACGAGCAGCTGGTCGCGGCGGGGGCGCGCTTCTCCGGACTGGTCAAGACCGGCGAGGGCTATCGGATGCTGTTGCTGCCGACCGAACCGCCGCAGCCGGGCGTCGTACCGGTGAGCGCCGCGGGCGAGCACACGATGCTGTCGGGGGAACGCTGGCGGCTTTCGCCAGCCGCCCTCGGCACGTTCGCCGCCACGCTGCCCGCGCCGTTCGTCCTCGGCCGGATCCGGCTGGAGAACGGGGACACTCCACTGGCCGTCCTTTGTGACCAGGCGGCCACGGCGACGGCGACGGCGCTCACGCGGTACCAGTGCTGGCGTGCCTACCTGCGGTTCGTCAGTACGGCCGGGCCGCGAGACCTCGGGCGACCCGCTTGACCAGACCGGGGCCGTGCAGGGCGAAACCGCTGTAGAGCTGGACGAGACCGGCGCCGGCGTCGAGCATCCGGGCGGCGGCGCCGGCGTCGAAGATGCCGCCGACGCCGATGATCGGCAGTTCGCCGCCGGTTTCGTCGTGCACGAACCGCACCACCTCGACCGCACGTGCGGTGAGCGGGCGGCCGGAAAGCCCGCCCGCCTGCTCGCCGATGGCGGCCTCGGCCGGCGCGATCCCTTCGCGGGACAGGGTCGTGTTGGTCGCGATCAGCCCGGCGACACCGTGTTCGAGGCAGACCTCCAGCAGTTCCGCGAGCGCTTCGTCGGTGAGGTCGGGGGCGACCTTCACCAGCACCGGCGTCGGCTTGGCATCGCCCGCCAACTCCGCCGAGGTCTTCCGGAGCTCGGCGAGCAGCTCGGCCAGCGCGGTCTTGTCCTGCAGTGCCCGCAGCCCCGGTGTGTTGGGCGAACTGACGTTGACCGCGAAGTAGTCGGCGTACGGGTACAGCGCCCGCAGCGAGAACCGGTAGTCCTCGACGGCCTCGTCGAGCGGGGTCACCTTGGACTTGCCGATGCTGACGCCGAGCGGCACCGGCGGCTTCCCGCTCGCGGCGAGCCGGGCGGCGAGCGCTTCCGCGCCTTCGTTGTTGAAGCCCATCCGGTTGATCACCGCGTCGGTCTCGGCGAGGGTGAACAGCCGCGGTTTGTCGTTGCCCGGCTGCGGATGCCGGGTGACGGTGCCGACTTCGACGAATCCGAAACCGAGCGCGGGCCAGGCGTGCAGCGCGCGGCCGTTCTTGTCCATCCCGGCGGCGAGGCCGACGCGGTTCGGGAAGCGGAGCCCGAGGAAGGTGACCGGATCGTCCGTCCGGTAGACGCGGCCGAGCACGGCGAGCGCGGGGGAGACCCGGCTCAGCCCGGCGAGGCTGCCGATGGTGCGTTCGTGCACGGTTTCGGGGTCACCACCGGAGACCCGGTACAGCGCGGGGCGGACGATCTTGTCGAAGAGCACGCGCCCATCATGCCTGGTGGCCGCTAGGGGCGCGCCTTCCACTCGTCTTCGAGCATCGCGAAGAGGAGTTCGTCACACCACTCGCCCTTGACGATCTCGTTCGCCCGCAGATGCGCTTCCTTCCGCATCCCGAGGCGTTCCATCAGTGCGGCGGAAGCGGTGTTGCGGCCGTCACAGCGGCCGATGATCCGGTGCAGTCCGAGGTCTTCGAAGCCGAGCCGGAGTAGTTCGACGGCGGCCTCCGCGGCGAGCCCCTTGCCGTGGTGGTCGGGATGGAACACGAAACCGATCTCGCCCCGGCGGTGTTCGCTGCTGAGGTATTCGAGGTTCAGATCGCCGATCAGCTGCCCGCTCTCGGTCAGCTCCACGGCCACGGCCAGGAACTGGCCTTCCTCGGACAGGGTGCTGCTGTGGACGCGTTTCGCGAGCGCGGCGGCGGATTCGGCCCGGCTGCGCGGGCTCCAGTACAGATAGCGGGCGACGTCGGCGCGGGACTGGAAGGAGTTGAGTTCGTCGAGATCGTCCGGGGTGAAGGCACGGAGGGTCAGGCGTGGGGTGGTGATCGGGAAATCGGGCCTCAACATGGCGTCAGGCTATCCAGTCTGGCGGGTTCGCGGGAGCGAAACAGCGGCGGACGGTCCTCCAGCGCGACGGGTGGTCCCTCGCGGGCTCGCAAATGGGCCATATCCCGGATATGAGGGTACCCCCGAGGTGGCTCCCGGACGCCGGAATCGGCGGCCGGGCCCGAGCCGGACCGGTGCTCGAGAACCTCGGGGGCCCGGTGACTGCCTGGTATTCGCTATCAGGCAGCACGCGAAGCAGACGACGAGCCGAAGGTGGCTCCAACTTGCGTTGTATCTGCTCAAAAGTCCTACGCGTGCGGTCCGCTAGCGGACAGTCACCTCACGAGTCCTGTTGGAATACAACTTTGGACCACCTCCTCTCTCGTGTACCGCCACGCTAGGCGAGGACTTCGGGGTCCTGCAACAAGATTTCTTTGATCTCGGTCACGAGGGCGGTCTTCGCCGCCGATTCCAGGAACGACGCGTTCGCGGCGTTCTCCGCGAATCGGGCGATTTCGGTCGTGGTGAGGCCGAGGGTTTCGGCGACGGCCAGGTACTCGCCGTCGAGCGTGGCGCCGAACATCGGCGGGTCGTCGGTGTTGAGCGTGACCAGCACGCCATGGTCGAGCAGACGGCGGATCGGATGCGCCTCGATCGACGGGAACTGTCCGGTCCGGACATTCGACGTGGGGCAGACCTCCAGTGGAATCCCTTGTACCGCAAGGTGTTCCATCAGTGCCGGATCGGTGTACGCGCTGACACCGTGGCCGATCCGCTCGGCGCCGAGGTCGTGCACCGCCGACCAGACGGTGGCGGGTCCGGTGGTCTCGCCCGCGTGCGGGACGCTGTGCAGCCCCGCCTCCCGGGCCCGCGTGAAGAAGGGCGCGAACTGCGCGCGGCCGACGCCGACCTCAGGCCCGCCCAGTCCGAACGACACCAGTCCTTCGGGGCGTTCGCGGAGCGCGAACACGACCGTCTCGCGCCCGGCGACGACGCCTTTCTCGCCGGGGATGTCGAAGCACCAGGCCAGTTCCACCCCGTGCTCCGCCTTCGCCGCGGCCCGCCCGGTGGCGAGACCCGTGAGCAGATCGTCTCCCGTCATGCCGTCGAGCAGGTGGTTGTACGGCGTCACGGTCACTTCGGCGTAGCGCGCGTTCTGCGCGGCCAGATCGGCGGCCAGGCCGGTGACGAGGGTGTGGATGTCGCGGGCGTCGCGCACCAGCGAGGTCACCGCCAGGTAGTTGCGGAGGAAATGCGGGAAATCACGGAAGGTGAAGAACTCGGCGAGCGCATCGGGCTCTGTCGGCACCCCGGCGGACGGGCGCCGCCGGGCCAGTTCCAGCACCGTGGGCAGGCTCGCCGAACCGACGAGGTGGACGTGGAGTTCGACCTTGGGCAGGGCGTGCACGAACGCGCGCAGCGCCTCGCCCGTGAGGAATCCGGGCATGACGAAAGCTCCCTGCAAAGTGGGTGAAGGGGTGACGTATCAGTGGAGCGGGCGGCTCAGGGAGCGAGGTCGCCGCGTTCGGTGTCGGCCCCGTAGAGCGGGAGCTTGAACAGCGTCACGAAGCCAGCTTAGCCGCCGGGGGCGGGTCCTGACTGGCATTTGGGGCAGAACCAGGTCGGCCTGGCCTGGTGGCCGGTGCCCTGTGCGGCGACCCGGAGCCGTCCGCCGCAGCGGAAACAGCCCTGCTTGGTCCGCCCGTAGACCCAGTGCTCGCGGCCGCGGCGCAACTCACCGGTGGTGGTCTGCCAGGTGTGCCAGGCGTTCGCCTTCAGCAGTTTGCGGCCGAGCGCGACGGCCTTCGCGGGGTCCACGTCGGAAACCGGGGTCCACGGTGTGACGCCGAGCAGGAAGCAGATCTCGACCTTGTACATGTTCCCGATCCCGGCCAAAATCCGCTGATCCAGCAGGGCGTCGCCCAGTTCGCGATCCGGGTCGGCGGCGAGCGCGGACGCCGCCCGCTCCGCGAGCTCGTCCGTCCACTGTGGATCGAGCAGATCCGGGCCGAGATGGCCGACCAAGCGGTCTTCCTCACCCGTGGGCAGGAGTTCGAGGTCGTGCACGCGGAAACCGATCGCCTGGACGTCTTCGGTCACCAGGATGGCGCGCGCGTGATGAGCCGGATGGCGCCAGCGAGCGTCCGCCGGATAGACCGCCCACTTGCCGTCCATGCGCAGGTGGCTGTGCAGGGTGAGATCGCCGGAGAAACGCGTCAGCAGGTGTTTGCCGACCGTGCCGACGCCGAGTACCTGTCGCCCGGCGAGATCCGCCGTGGCCAGCTGAGGGACTCTGAACTCGCCTCTCCGCAGCGTCTTCCCGGCCAGTGCCTTGTCGAGGACCTTGCCGGCGAGAAAGACGGTGTCGCCTTCGGGCATCGGCGCTAACCCGTGCCGGTGTCGCTCAGCTTGGTGGGCTCTTCGGCCGGCTCCGGTTCGTCGCCGCGGACGCGATGCCGTCCGGCGCGGTTCGAGCGGAGGACCTTGGCCAGCACCATGTTGAAGGTGAGCGCGATCTCCTGGGCGCCGGGGGAGTGCCACTCGTGGATCGGGCTGCACGCGCCCTGGGCCTGCTGCACCGCGAGCCGGTCCGGGATCGCCGTGGGCATCACGAGCGGCCCGAAGTTCTCCCGCAGCTCGGCCACCCGGAACTGATGCTCGTAGGAGCGCACGCGAAGCTTGTTGACCACGACGCCGATCGGCCGCAGCCCCGGGTTCTGCTCCTCGCGGATCTTCTCGATCGCTTCGAGCGCGCGACGGGCGCCGGAGACGGCGTACATCGTCGGCTCGGTGACGATCAGCGCGCTGTCCGCGGCCACCAGCGCCGAGCGGGTCAGCCTGCCGAGCGACGGCGGGCAATCGAGGATCACCAGTTCGTAGGGTTCCTCGCGCAACGGGTTGGTGTGCAGCTCGTCGAGCGCACGCGACAGGTTCTCCAGCCGTCGGCTGTCGGCGTCGGGCTCGTTGAGCATCTCCAGCTCTTCGGCACCGACGAGGACGTCGATCCGGTCGCTCCACACGCTGGGCGCGATCGCGCGTTCGAGCACCGGACGCGTCGGTGTCTCGAGGACGTCGGCCAGCGTGCGGTCGGTGAGGGGTGGATCCAGCGAAGTGGTGGCGTTGCCCTGCGGGTCCAGGTCGGCCACGAGAGTCCGCGCGCCCCGGCGCAGGGCGGCGGACGCGACACCGAGGGCGACCGTCGTTTTACCGACGCCACCCTTCAGGCTGAGTACAGCGACCGTGTGCACTCGATACAGCCTACGGGCCTTCGGCGGGGTGGCTCCCCGGCAAGGTGTCGAACACCGCATCGGACTACACAGGTAATGCCTGCCGGAAGGCGGGCATTACCCTGTGCGCTTATGAAGACGGACACCGTGGCCACGCGGGGATCGGGCGCGGTTCGCCGGGTTCTCGAAGCAGAACTCAAGGCCGCCCGGGCGCGAGGCGCGCACCAGCCGAACGTCGTCGACGTCGGTGGCGGCAGCGGCGGCTGGGCGGTGCCGCTGGCTTCGGCGGGCTGTCTGGTGACCGTCGTCGAGCCGAACCCCAACGCGCTGGCGACCCTGCGCCGCCGCGCCGAGGAAGAAGGCGTCTCCAGCAGCATCACGGTGATCGCCGACGACTCCGACGCGCTCGGCGCCCACGTCGCCGCCGGATCGGCCGACCTGGTGCTCGCGCACGGCCTGCTGGAGGTCGTCGACGACCCTGAGCTTGTGCTCGCCGCGCTGGCCGCCGCGGTCAAACCCGGCGGCGCGGTCTCGGTGCTGGTGGCGAACCGCCACGCGGCGATCCTGCAGCGCGCGCTGGCCGGGCGGCTCGGCGAGGCACGGGAGCTGCTGGCGTCCGAGAGCGGCGTGCTGGGCGGCGGCCGGGAAACGGTGCTGCGGCGCTTCGACGCCGAGGTGCTGCGGGCTCAGCTCGTCGCGGTCGGCCTCGAAGTGATCTCCCTGCAGGGTGACGGCGTCGTGGCGGACTTCGTGCCGGGAGGGGTCCGGGAAGAGGACCTGGCTGAGTTCGAGCTGGCGGCCGCGTCGGTGTCCCCGCTGCGGGACATCTCCAGCCGGCTGCACCTCCTGGCCCGCCGCCCCTGAGCCTCGTGAGTGGTAATGACGGTTCTAACCGTCACTACCACTCACGAGACTGTCGGTGGTCCGGGCTAGCTTCTGTCCGTGGGACGAAATGCTGAGCTGCCTGGCGGCATGAGCCGTTACCGGGTGACGACGGGGGCCACCACCTGGCCCGACGACACCGGTTGCGGCCTGCTGCACGTCGACATGGACGCCTTCTTCGTATCCTGTGAGCTGCGCACCCGCCCTGAACTGGCCGACAAGCCGGTGGTGGTCTCGGGTGGCGGTCCGCGGTCGGTGGTGGCGGCTGCGAGTTACGCGGCGCGCGAGTTCGGTGTCCGGTCGGCCATGCCGTTCTCGACCGCGAAGCGGCTCTGTCCGCAGCTGATCTGCATCACCCCGACACCCGGGCTCTACGGCGAGGTGTCGAAGGGGGTCATGGGGATCTTCCGCGAGCTGACGCCGCTGGTGGAGCCGCTGAGTCTGGACGAGGCCTTCCTCGACGTCAGCGGGGCGCTCAAACGGCTGGACTCCTCACCCGCGCGGCTCGGCGCCTGGATCCGGGAGCGGGTGGCGGCCGACTTCGGGATCAGCTGTTCGGTCGGCGTCGCGAAGGTCAAGTTCGTCGCGAAGCTGGCGTCCGGGATGGCGAAACCGGACGGCATGGTCGTCGTCCCGGCGGCCGAGACGCTCGCGTTCCTGCGTCCGCTGCCCGTGTCGGCGCTGTGGGGTGTCGGAAAGCGCACCGAGGAGCAGTTGCGGCAGCAAGGCCTCGACACGGTCGCCGACGTCGCCGCGGCACCGCTGCCCCGGCTGCGACGCTCGCTCGGACGGGCGCTGGGAGACCATCTGTACGCGCTCGCGAACGGGCATGACGAACGCGAGGTCGTGCCGGAGACGCCCGACAAGTCGATCGGTGCCGAGGTGACCTTCGACGTCGATCTCCACGACCGCTCGGCACTCGGCCTGGAACTGCTCCGGCTGTCGGAACGCGTCGCCGCCACCCTGCGCCGCCGAGGGCTGCGCGGGCGCACGGTGTCGATCAAGGTCCGGTTCGCGGATTTCAAGACGATCACCCGGGCCAGGACAACCGCCGTCGGAGTGGATGTGGCCCGCGACATCCACCGCACCGCCGTCGACCTCCTCACCGAGCACGCGCCGACGGGCGCAGTCCGCCTGATCGGCGTAAGAGTCGAAGGGTTGCACACGGAGAGTGATGGAGAGCAGCTGCTTTTCGACTCACCTGAACCCCGTTGGCGCGATGCGGAAGTGGCCGCCGACGTCGCGAGGTCGAAGTTCGGTGCCGCCGCGGTACGGCCCGCGTCCCTGTTGACCCCTCGTGACCAGTGAAATCGGCCGCTCGACTGTCTTCGAGAGAGCCGAGTCGGGTGGTTTCGGCCAATTCGATCCCTTCTGGATACGGGATCGGGTAGTCGGACGAGCGCGGGGCTCGTATCCTGGACAGAGACACCCCGCCTGGGGTTGTCTGTTGGGTCCATGACGTTGCGCGGCCCGGCGCCCGCGACAGCTGTGCCGGAGGAGGAAAGATGCCACTCTCCGAGCATGAGCAGCGGCTGCTCGATCAGATCGAGCGCGAGCTCTATGCCGAGGACCCCAAGTTCGCATCCACGGTGCGAGGCACCCGGTTGCGCCGCCCCGCCCGCCGACGGCGTATCCAGGGTGTTGCCCTGTTCGTAGTGGGCGTCGCACTGCTGGTGCTCGGCGTGGTGGTCAACATCCGGGTCGCCGAGATCCCAGTGATCAGCGTGCTCGGGTTCCTCGTGATGTTCTTCGGAGTCATGATGGCCGTCACATCGCTTCGGCACGGAGCCGAAGCGGAAGGCGGTAGGGACAGCGGTGGCCCGGGTGCCGGCGGAGGTGGCGGCGGCAAGTCGTCCCCGCGCCGAAGCTCGTTCACCCAGCGCATGGAAGAGCGCTTCCGCCAGCGCTTCGAGGAGCAATAGCGCTCACACACGCGAACATGCCGACGAGGCGGTGCCTCGTCGGCATGTTCGCGTTGTCCTGTGCGGAGGATTCTCGGCACATCCACGTCGGCATCCAGGTCGCCGAAGACCGACGGTGAGGGAATCGGGACACTCAACGTCCCGATTCCTGCATCGTCGTGACCTCGCTACAACCCGGTCAGGGACACTTCTCGCGACCGCAGCGCCCGTTTCAGGTGGTTGGCGCGGTTTCGCGTGGGGGTCGTGAGTGTTCTGGCGAACCCTCTCTGAGGTATCTACTCGTGGCCTGCGGCCATCACGGCACGGCCGCTACTGAACTCGCCCCCGTAGGCACCTGAACCGGACACTCAGTCGCCGGGACCTGTCCCTTGTGGACACTGAAGCCCGGTCGGCGCCCCAGAACCAGACCTGCACGTTCTCGACTTTGCCGGGACCCTGACCTCGTGAGTGGTAAAGACGGTTCTAACCGTCTTTACCACTCACGAGGCCAACCGCCTACTTGCCTCGCCTCAGGGACCGCGGGAACAGGCGGCCCTTCCACGACATGGGCGCGTTCCGCTTCAGGCTCTTGCGAACCTCGGCGAAGGCCGGGCCCAGTTCGTCGTCGCTCACCGGCTGGTCCGAGTACCAGGACGTCTCCACGACGCCGATGACCGTCCGCAGGCCGGAGCGGCCCTCTTCGTCCAGACGGTGCTTCTCGGCGACCTTCCGGCCCGCCACGCGCACCGTGTCGCCGTCCGAGAGCGGCAAGCCCCGGTCCGCGCATTCGTCCATCAGTTCGCGCCACGCGGCGTCGGCCGCGTCGGGGGAGTGCGACGCGATCTTCTGCAGCCGTAGCCGTCGCTTGATCTCCCGGATCGCCGTCGGCGTGCCCAGCCCGCCGAGGACGACCACCAAGACCAGCGCGAACCACCACGACACCCACGCCGCCAGGAACGCGAACGCCGCCACCCACAGCCCGATCGCGATCAGCGGCAGCCAGTTCGCGACGTTCGGGTTGTCCAGGAACCCGCCGTCTTCACGCGCCGGGGCGGGCGAACCAGGGGATCGGGAGGACGTCGAGCGCATGAGCGACCGGTGCCTCAAGCGGGAACGCACGATCGCGACCACGGTGAGCGCGGCCGCCAGTCCGCCGAGGATCCCGGCGAGGATGGCGGGCCACAGCGGCTCCTCCTCCTGCTGACCGCCGGTGTCGCCCGCACCCTGGTCCGCGCCCGGGTCGCGCGGGGTGCCGGTGGCGGGGGCGCTCGACGCCGGCGCTGTCGGCACTTCCTGGGTGTCGTCGGTCGGGGAGCTGCTGGTGTCGGTCTGCAGATACGGCGGGACGACCGCGCGGCCGTCGACCAGCGGGGTCGGATCGAAACTGACCCAGCCCTTCTGCTGGAAGTAGACCTCGACCCACGCGTGCGCGTCCTCGGAGCTGATCGAGAGGTGATCGCCCTTCGGCGTGCCGGAGGTGAAACCGATGGCGACCCGCGACGGGATGCCGACCGACCGCAGCATCACGGCCATCGCCGACGCGAACTGCTCACAGAAGCCGCGTTTGCCGTTGAGGATGAAGTCGGCGAGCGCGTCGGAGTCCTTGGCGTCGGCGGTCTTGGTGTCGTACACGAAACCGTTCTGTGCGGTGAAGAACGACCAGATGGCCTGGGCCTTGTCGAAGTTGTTGGACTTGTTCTCCGTCAGCTGCCTGGCCTTCGCCGCCACTCGGGGGTCGACCCGATCGATCTGCATGAACTGCGGCGGTACCTCGGTGAGCTGAGCGTCGTCGAGCCGGAGCTCCTCCTTCGAGGGTTCCTTGATCGACGCCGTCTCGGTGTAGGCGGGCGCGTTCTGCTTGGTCGTGGTGAACACGGCGCCGCCGACCGGGTCGTACAGCCAGTTGTCGGCCAGCCCGGTGAGCGTCCGCGGCGCACCGTAGATCGGCAGCCAGTTGTCGACCCAGTTCGTCGGCTCGATCCGGATTTCGCGCGCGGGTCCGGCGCCGTCGTCGCCCGGCGCGGGCGGGAGCCCCCGGTTGGCCTGCACGCCCTGCTGGGCGCGGCCGTTCTGCGCCAGCCCCCAGCCCTTGTTCGGGGTATAGGTGTCGAGGGTGAACGCGCGCAGCAGCCGCTTGTCCGCGCCCATCCCGTAGACCTTGAACAGCTCCACGTTCTCGCCCTGGTCGAGCAGGCCGCGCAGCTGCGTGAACGGCTCGACACCGAATCCGCCCGCTCCGCCGCGGCCCGACCCGGTTCCGCCGGGGAGGCTGCCGACCGTGCCGATGCCGGTGACCGCCGTGCCGATGACCAGGCCCATCGCGATCGCGGCGGCCACCACACCGACGGGGGCGGACAGGGTGCTCGCCGAGTTGCCCAGGCCGGGTGCGTCCCGGTTGCGCCAGCGGCGATGCCGGTGGTTGCCGTCGACGGCGAGCAGGGCGGCGAACGCGGCCGCGCCGAGCAGGAACGTCCACCACGGCAGCATGTCCTCGGCCAGCGCGGCGGGAACGGCGTAGACGCACAGCAAGACAAGGCCGGTCGCGGCGGGCGCGGCGGCGGCCACCGCGAGGGTGTCGACCAGCACCGCGACCAGGCCGATCGCGATGGTGACCAGGCAGAGGATGGGCGGCGTGCCCTCGACCGGCGGCAGGCCGACGCGGATCTGCTCGGCCGACGCGGCGAGCACGCCGCGCAGTTCTTCGAGCGCGTCCGGGCCGGGGATGATCTTCAGGATGCCGCTGGTGGTGAACGCCCCGGTGATCAGGAACAGCAGCACCAGCAGCTGCGCCAGGCCGACGACGATGGTCGGCGCGCGCAGCGAGCGCAAAGCGAGTCCGGTGGAGGCGATCAGGACCACCGCGACCAGCAGGTAGCCGAACCACGCCCAGCCGGTGACGACACCGGTGAGCGAGGTCGAGGCGAACAAGGTGGCGAGGCCGGCGGCGACCGGTGCGAGCACACTGCTCGTCCAGACCGGCGGCGGCGCCTCCGGACGGGGCTTCGGGGTGTGCGCGACGGGCGGCGGCGCGGTCGTGGTCACAGGCCACCTCCGATCAGGGTGCCGCGGCGGGCGGCCGTCTGGCACAGCTCGGCCCAGACCTGCTGCATGGGCGATCCGGGCCCGGCGACGACGACGCCCCAGCCGGCGGCGCGCAGCAGCGCCGCCGATTCCTCGGTGGCGGCAGCCCTGGTTTCGGGCCGGTTGACGCCCGAGGACCAGCCGGGGGTGTCGAGCAGCACGGCGAGGCTCCGGATCCCGCGCGGGCGGTACCGGGACAGTTCGTGCACGGATTCGTTGCTGACGGTGCCGAGCACGGCGATGAGTTCCTGTCCCTCGGCCGGGTCGTGGCCGAGGGTGATGTCGCGCTGGTGCGCGGGCTGGAGCGCGGCGAGGACGTCGAGCACGATGTTGTCGTAGTGCTCGCCACCCTCACCGGGGGTGTCGGCCAAGGTCTGGCCGTGTTCGGTGATCAGCCGGACGCGGTGACCGGAGCGGCGCAGGTGCAACCCCACGGAAGCGGCGAACGAGACGGCCCATTCGAGGCTCGCGGCGGGGCCGGTGCCGTGATGCGCGGCCGCGCGGTGGTCCAGCAGCACCGTGGTGCCGCCGCGCCACGGCCGCTCCTCGACGCGGACCATGATCTCGTCGCGGCGGGCGGTCGAGCGCCAGTGGACCTTCCGCAGATCGTCGCCCTGGCGGTACTGCCGCACGATCACGTCGGCCTCGCCCTGCCCGGCATGGAGGCGGATGCTGCCGTCGTCACCGGCGCCGATACCCGCCCCGCTGGGCAAGCCCCACAGGCCGACCACCTTCGGCACGACGACCAGCCGCGAATGCCCGATCAGCTCGCGTTCGAACTCGCACAGCCCGAACGGGTCGGTGATCGTCGCCCGCAGCGGGCCGACCTGCTGGATCCCGCGCAGCACCGGCTGAAGCGGGTAGCGCAGCGCGACGCGCCGGTCGTGGGGAAGCCGTTCGACGACGAACCGCGGCCGCGAACCCAGCGCGTACGGCACGCCGTCTTCGAGGAGCACCTCCCCCGCCGGAAGCCTGCCGTCACGCCAGAGCTCGAGCTGGACCTCGCCGGGCGAGCCGACCGAGACCCGCTCCGGGCGCAGTGCGCGCGCCGCGCCCAGCCGCAGCCTGGTCGCCGAGACGAAGAAGGCGACCAAGAGCGGCAGGGCGACGACGAACACCGCGACCCGCAGCAGGTCCCGCTCGTTGAGCACGAACGAGCACACCGCCGCGGCGACGCCGGCGGCGAGGAGGCAGCGGCCGCGTGTGGTCAGGCCGGACAGAGCACGCAGCATGGCGCTATTCCTCGTGTGTCAGCGGTGGTTCGTCCCGGCGGAGCCCTGCGGGACGGGAACGCGGTGCAGGATCGCGCGGACCACGTCGGTGGCCGAACGGCGGGCGGCGTGCGCCTCGGTGGTGAGCACCAGACGGTGCGCCAGCACCGGGACCGCGACCGTGTGCAGGTCGTCCGGGACGACGAACTCACGGCCCGAAAGCGCGGCCTGCGCCCGGGCGGCGCGGACCAGCTGCAGGGTCGCCCTCGGCGACGCGCCGAGGCGGATCTCCGGCACCTGCCGGGTCGCCGACACCAGTTCGACGGCGTACCGGCGGACCTCCGGCGACATGTGCACCGACCGCACCGTCTCGATCAGCCGCTGCACCGAGTCGCGGTCGGAGACCGGTTCGAGATCGGCCAGCGGGTTGTGCCCGGCGTGCTCGTCGACCATGGCCAGTTCGGCCTGCTGGTCGGGATAGCCGATGGACACCCGCGCGGTGAACCGGTCCCGCTGGGCCTCGGGCAGCGCGTAGGTGCCCTCCATCTCGATCGGGTTCTGGGTGGCGATCACCATGAACGGCTCTTCGAGGTGGTACGTCGAGGTGTCGACGGTGACCTGGTGCTCTTCCATGCATTCGAGCAGGGCCGACTGCGTCTTCGGCGAGGCGCGGTTGATCTCGTCGCCGACCACGATGTTCGCGAACACCGGGCCGGGCCGGAACTCGAAGCCGCCGCTCTGCCGGTTGTAGATGGACACCCCGGTGACGTCGCTGGGCAACAGGTCGGGGGTGAACTGGATCCGGCTCACGGTGCAGTCGATCGAGCGGGCCAGCGCCTTCGCCAGCGAGGTCTTGCCGACCCCGGGCACGTCCTCGACGAGGAGGTGGCCTTCGGCGAGCAGGGTCACGAGCGCGATGCGGATGACTTCGGGTTTGCCGACCAGTACCCGCTCGACGTTGGCGGCGATCCGCCGCGCCGTCTCGTGCAGTTCGTCCAGCGACGCGGTGTTTCCACCAGCCCTGCCCTCACGGCCGTTCTGGCGGCCGCTCACCGAGCCGGTGGCCGTGGGGTACGGCTCGCGCCCGGTTGCCTGCTCGCCCTGCTGTTCGCCGGGCGTCGCAGACTGGATTCTCGACGTCACTCGACCTCCTGATGCCACGTGGCTGGATGTCCGCTGGGTCTGCTGAAGGCAGCTTTTCCTCACCCGGGTAGTCCCCCGAGCAGCGGTCAGCCTCCCACGAAGTGTGTCAAACTCGGGCGAACTCGTGGGGGGAACCCCGCCAACCCCAGTCGATGACTCTGTGCAACCAGAGACCTTACCTCGATCGAGTGAGGTGAGCGCGTTTTTGGGTGCTCCCGCTGACACCGGGTTTTGTCGTATGCTCCGATGCGAAGTCGCTCGACTACGGAGAGGCGTAACCGCATATGAGCGAGGTGAGTTCCGCCAAACCCCGGTTCGATCTGAGCGGGTTCGCGGTCGCCCCGGAGCTGGCCGCCGACGCCCATGTGAAGATCTCCGCCCTGCAGGACGTGGTCGGCCAGATGGTCCGCGAGGCCAAGGTGCTCGGCCGCACGGTTCCCCTCGGCGGGGGATACGCGGACGAGGTCGGCCGGTTCATGGCGCAGTACGGGATCGGCGCCGACGGCTCCGCGGTCGAGGCGCTCACGGCGTTCGGCAAGGAACTCGAGGCGCTCAAGAACCGGATCGAGAAGGCACTGGCCCGCTACACCCGTCAGGATGAACAAGCGGCGGCGGACGTGGACTGTGTCGGCGGCTGAACCCATGAGTCCCCGCCTCCTCGGCTTCGGCGCCCTCGGCGCGCTCATCGTCCTCGCGGTGTCCGCCTGTGGGCAAGGGGCCGCGGGCCAGGCGCGGGTTCCGGAAACCAAGACGGTGGCAGGCGGCGCTTGGACCGCCGCCACGGTTCCGCCGGCGAAGCTGGATCCCTGCGCGCTGCTCGGCCCCGCGGAGCGGTCGAGCGCCGGGGTGAACGTGCTCGGCGTCCCGAAGGAGATCAACGGCGCCCGCGCCTGCGACTGGACGGTGCCCGCGACCTTCGGCGTCACCATCACCGTGGACGAGCGGAACGGCCTGGCCGACCTCGAGATCGCGCGCAAGACCGCGACCAGGACCAAGGTCGGCGACCGGGACGCGCTCAAGGTCGCCGACAAGAACGCCGCCGACGGGACCTGCGCGGTCCTGCTCGGCATGGGGGAGAAGGCGAGCGTCCAGATCGACGTGAGCAACACGGACTTCACCGACACCCCGCTCGCCTGCGAGCGCGCGGTGACGGTGGCGGGACTGGCCGAACCCAAGCTGCCTTAGGAGCCTGTCGGCGGAGCGGAGGACGAACTCAGGAATGGACATGACGCGTGAACCCGCCCGGCCGAAGGCCCCGCTCTCGCGGCGGCGGGGCGCCTTGACCCGTGAACGGCAGAGGTTTGACCATGTCGCGCCCTGTCGACGCGATCGCGGACGCGGGTTCGCAGCCGGATACTGAGGAGATAGAGCCGTGCCTGAAGGAGAGACTCCGGGACGCGAGGTCCCGGTCGCGGCCACGCGGTACGAGGCCTACAGCCACGAGGCGCTGGCCGCCGAGGTCGAGGCAGGCAACGACCCCGAGGCGGCGGGCGGTATCGGCGCCGCTTGGGACGCGCTCGCGCGGCGGATGCACGACGCGACCTCCGAGCTGGCCGGGTTGATCGGCAGCAGCGAGGAGAACTGGCGCGGGGAAGCGGGCGACGCGCTCCGCGGCGTGCTGGCCACCGCGTCCGGCTGGCTGACCTGGTCCGCCGACCTCTCGTCGGCGCTCGGGCAGGCGATCTCCGGGCAGGCCGAGGTCGCGGCGCGAGCCCGCGCGGACATGCCGCCGCCGGTGGACTTCGATCCGGGCGCGATGATCCGCGGTGCCGCCGCCGGCGGGAACCTGCTGGCACTCGCGGCGCTCGCCGACGAGATGGAGGCGCGCCGCGCGGAGGCCGAAGAGGCCAGGCGCAAGGCCGTCGACGTGATGAACAATCGCGACGCCTCGCTGCATTCGCTGACCCCGCGAGTCTCGTTCGGGAAGCCGCCCGAGCTGGGGCGGTCTTGATCCGCGTTTCCGCGTCGGCGTTCGACGTCCTCTGGTCCGACCTCGGCCACGCCGCCCCGCCGTGGCCGCTGTCCGTCCGCAGTGTCGGCGGCACGGAAGCGGAACGCGCCGAGATCCGCGGCGCGGTCTACGAAAACCTCGCCGAACGAGGCCTCTATGACGGGGACCGGCTCGACGCCGCCCTGGAAGCGCGACTGGACCTGCTTGCCCACGCCGAGGTCTACGTCGAATGCGAGGCGCTGGCCGACATGACAGCCGAAGTCCCGTTCCGCGCGGTCGCGGCCGCGCGGGGACGGCACGGCGTGCTGGCCACCCAGCCTGAACAGACCATCGCGCTTTCCGGGATCGGCGACGGCGAGGTGTTCGCCGCGATCGTCGACGTCCTGCCGGAGCTGCGGCCCGGCCCCGGCTATGGCATCAGCCTGCCCGCGGCGCGCTTCGGCGGTGAGCTGGAGGATCCGCTCTTCGGTGATGGTCGACGATCGTCGGTTTCGGACACGCAGCTGCGCGAGGTGCTCGCCATCCAGGCCCGGCCGGTCTACAGCGCGGGCCAGTTCACCGTGCGGGCCCGCGACCGCGACGGCCGGACCCGCCGGGCGGGTGGCCTGACCTGGTTCGACACCGACGTCGGCGCGTACTGCGCGGCGCGGACGGAGGGACGCGGCGGACAGGCGTGGGTGAACGTGTCCCCTGTGGACGGTTCACGGCTGGCGACGCGACTGGCTTCGCTGCTGGATCCGGACCGCTAGGTTGTGACGAGTCGACGACCCGAGGGGGGTTGCGGAATGACCGTGCCATTCGGTGGCCAGGTGCGCGATCCGCAGGAGTGGATGCGCGAACAGGAACAACGCAGCGCCGCCCTGCTGGCCAAGGCTGAGCAGGCGAAAACCGATCTGGAGAACAACGTCGTCACCATGAGCAGCCCGGACCGGCTGGTCACCTTGACGGTCAACCCCGGCGGCGGCCTGACGTCGCTCGCGCTTTCCCCGCAGGCGCAGGAACGGTCGCCCGCCCAGCTCGCGTCGCTGATCATGAGCACCTACCGCAAGGCGACGACGAGGGCCGCGGACCGGACCCTGGAGATCATGGCCGGGCTGACCGGCGAGGACTCCGACGCGGTCGACTTCATCAAGAGCACCCTGCCGCCGCGGGAAGAACCGGCGGCCACCCCGGAACCGGACGACTCCGCGCGGTTCGGCGTCTCAGCCGAGCCACCCGTCGAGCCGCCCGCGAAACCCCGGCCGTCCCGTCCCGTGCCCGACGAGGACGACGGCGAAGACTTCCAGCACGTCGACTGGACCGGCCGCTCGTGAGCGGGCCGGGATACGGCGTTTCGCCCGAACGCCTCAAGGCGCACGCGGACCAGGTCTCCGATCTCGCCGACCGCATCCGCGGCGCGGCCTCGGCGGCGACCCAGGTCGGGATGGGCGGCTTCGGTGGCTATGGCCTGCTGTGCGCGGCGCCCGTCGGTGGCGTCCTGCGGTTGGCCCAAGGCGACGCGGACGAGCTGATGACCAGCGCGGCCGAGCTCGGTGACGCGTTGTCCGGAGCGCTGAAGAAGGCGGCGACGGACTACACCACGATCGACGACGACGCGGCACAGCTCAGCCGGGACCTGGGGAAGAAGCTGTGAGCGAGGACCTGATCGCCAAAATGGAAGACAAATCCGAGCCGTTCAAGGGCGGAGGCGTTTTCGACAGCGGCTCGAGCGTCGTCGGTGACATCTACAAAGGATGGAAAGGCGAAGATCTCGACGCGTTCGCGGTCGCGATGGACGGCGTCTCCTTCGGACTGGACGTTTTATCGATGGTCCTGAACCCGCTCGGAGAGCTGGTGAAGGCCGGTGTCGGCTGGCTGATGGAGAACCTGGACTTCATCCGCGAACCGCTGGAAATCCTCACCGGTGATCCCGATCTGGTCCAGCAGGCGGCGCAGACCTGGAACAATATCGCGACGGAGCTTGAAGCCGTGGCAGGTGATTACGAAGGCGCCTTGTCCACGACTTCTGGATGGGATGGCGACGCGGCCATCGCTTACCGCCGTGTCGCGCTGCAGTACACCCAGTCGCTGCGTGACGTCGCCGCCGAAGCGAAGGATTCGGCGCAGTGGATCACCACCGGGGGAATGGTGGTGGCCACCGCACGGGCGCTGATCTTCGACATCATCGCGACCTTCATCAGCGATGTGATCACGCGGGCGCTCCTCGCGCTCGCGTCGTCGTGGTTCACCTTGGGCGGCTCGGTCGCGGCCTTCACCGCGAGCGTGTTCGCCGACGCGGTCAAGGTCATGGCGAAGATCCAGAAAAAGCTCGGCAAGCTGCTCAGCGCCATCCAGAAATTCGTGAAGCGGTTCGAAGGTTCGAGCGAGCGGGCCCGTGAGGCGGCGCGGGCGCTGGGGCGAAAATCGTCCGAGCTGGGGCGCGAGGCGAACAAGGCGATCAAGGCCGGCGACAAGACGCTGGACAGCCTCAAGGGCGACAACCTCAAGTACCTTCGTGGTGCAAAAGATCGGATGGAGAACACCACCTGGGGCAAGGTCGCTGACAACACCGGTCTCAAGGTCGCCAAGGAAGCCGGAAAGGCGGCCGCTGCGGACTACAACCAGTACGACGGCGGTTCGTCCGAGCGCGGCCGGGTCACGCCGCCCAAGACCGGCCGGATCAGCGGTTCGCTCGATGACGAAGACTGAACTGGCCGAACCCCCGCACCGGGCGCGCCGAGGGCGATACAGCCTGCGGGTGCTCTCCGGCGTCGTCTTCGTGGTGCTGGGCTCATGGGTGATGTTCTCATTCGGTGCCTCGCTGGGGATCGGTGCCGCGGGGACAGTGGATCGGTACCACAACATCGTCCCCGTGGACCGCCTGCAGCCGTTGTTCTCCACTGGGTTGTGGTTTTTCTTCGTAATCGTGGGCACGATCCCCAGCTACATCGTCGGCTGGTTCGCGGGCAAGGGCATCGACCGGTTGTTGCCCGAACCGAAGGAGAAGCCTAAGGACTGGCGGGGCGTCAGCCGTCGTGCTACTCCCGGGATGACCGGGCGCCGCCGGAAGCGCGATCGTCGCTGATGGGCGAACAGATCAAGCGGCCGACACGAACCGGTCCTACCCGGTGGGGGCCTCCAGGCGTGATGGGCGCCCTGGGGGTCCTGCTCACGTTGTGGCTGATGCTCTCTTTGCAGTGGGTGATCGGTTTCGAGCCGTGGGGCAGGCTGAGCAGGACCGGTACCGCTCAAATCGAGCAGTGCCAGAGGAACGCGGTCCATGCCTGGATGACGTATTCGTGCAAGGCGGAAATCCGGTGGGACAACGTTTCCCAAGCTGGAGAACAGGTCTCGACCGACGCGGTCACCTCGGTTTCCGCGTTTTCGGGCAGCGTTCCGGTGGAGGAGTACAAGTTCCGGAAGAAGAACAGCTCGCGAGGTGGATCTTCCGTGGTCCCGGTGGATCGGCCGCGGTGGCCGGTCGCCGATGGCTGGTGGATCCTGCTCGTCTTCGTGAGCGTGATCCCCGGCTGGATGGCGGGGTACTGGGTGGGTGATCGGCTCGGCCGGTTGCTGCCCGCGCCGACGGAGAAGCCCAGGGAATGGCGCGGCGTCAGCCGTCGCACCACGCCCGGGATGAACGGACGCCGCCGCAAGCGCGGACGCCGCTGACCGTCCCCGCCCATTCCGTCGGTGCGCCGAGCCCGAAGTGATGGCTGTCCTTTGTCGACATGTCGTCCGATGAACCGACGTCACCCTCCACAATGTCCCCCACCGTGCTCCACCGGATTCCCCACTTTCACCCCCACTTCGCCCTACAGCAGGGTTCCGGCTGCCGATAACCGGACGCATCAGGCATGGATGAGGTTGCTTCGATACCCGGCCAGGGGGATCTTGGCCACCGTCCCCCACCGAGCCCCCACCTGGCCCCACCTGGCTGACCAGCGAAAACGTCTGACACGACGGAGTGGTGGCGGCTTTTGTCGCGTTGACTGTGGTGAAAAGTGGGGTACGGTGGTGCGCAGTGGGGCAGAAGGGAAGCCCCGTGGCCGACCCTGGTTGCCAGCAGCCGGGATCGGTAGGGAGGTGGAGCCGATGTTCCTCGGCACCCACACCCCGAAGCTGGACGACAAAGGGCGGCTCACGCTGCCCGCGAAGTTCCGCGACGCGCTCGCCGGTGGGTTGATGGTCACCAAGGGGCAGGATCACTGTCTCTTCGTCTTTCCCCGGGCCGAGTTCGAGCAGATGGCGAGGAAGGTCGCCGACGCCCCGTTCACGAACGAGGCGGTCCGGGCCTATCAGCGTTATCTCTTCGCCGGGACGGACGAACAACGCCCGGACGGGCAAGGACGTATCGCGATCGCGTCCGAGCTCAGGCGGTACGCCGGGTTGAACAAGGAGTGCGTGGTGATCGGAGCGATCACCAGGTTGGAGATCTGGGATGCCCAAGCGTGGCAGGGCTACCTGGACGAACACGAGGACAGCTACGCGAAGGCTCGAGAGGAAGTTCTGCCGGGCGTCTTCTAGACGTGACCGAAGAAGCACCCACGCCGTCGGGGGGCGCGGGTTCCTGCTTCGGACACGCCGGAAGCCGTCCACACGGATGCCGTGAGGCCTCTGTCCGCTCAGTGGCCCTGGTACACCTTCCCCGGTACCAGGTCAGCAGGCGGGCGGACAGGGACCTGACGGCATCCGGCATCTTCCCCGGCACGACACGAAAGGGGGGAAGACATGGCAGACGAACACGAGCACGTTCCGGTGCTGCTCATGCGCATCGTCGAACTGTTCGCGCCGGTCTTCTCCGACCGCGAGGCCGTGCTGGTCGACGCGACCGTCGGACTGGGCGGTCATTCCGACGCGCTGCTCACCGAGTTCCCCGCATTGCGCCTGGTCGCACTCGACCGTGACCCCAACGCGCTGGAACTTTCCGCGCAGCGGCTCGCGAAGCACGGGGATCGCGTCGATTTCGTGCACGCCGTCTACGACGAGATGCCGTCCGCGCTGCAGGGTCTCGGACTGTCCAGAGTGGACGGAATCCTGTTCGACCTCGGTGTCTCCTCGATGCAGCTGGACCGCGCCGAACGCGGTTTCGCCTACTCCAAGGATTCCCCGCTCGACATGCGGATGGACCCGACCACCGGGATCACCGCCGCCGACGTGCTCAACACCTACGCCCCGGGCGAGCTGATCCGGATCCTGCGCGACTACGGCGAGGAACGATTCGCCCAGCGGATCGTCAAAGCCGTTATGGCGGAACGGGAGAAGGAACCCTTCACCCGAAGCGGGCGGTTGGTGGAACTGCTGTACGACGCGGTCCCCGCGGCGAGCAGGCGCACCGGCGGCCACCCGGCGAAGCGCACTTTCCAGGCGCTGCGGATCGAGGTCAACGGCGAACTGGAAGTGCTGCGGCGGGCGATGCCGCGGGCGCTGTCCTCACTCGCCGTCGGCGGCCGCATCGTCGTGGAGTCCTATCAGTCCCTCGAGGACAGGCTGGTCAAGCAGGCCTTCGCGGAACTGGCGAAATCCCGGACGCCCGAAGGGCTTCCGGTGGAACTACCGGGCCACGGCCCGGAACTGAAACTGCTCACCAGAGGGGCCGAGAAGGCCGGCGAGGCGGAGACCGAACACAACCCACGGGCCGCCTCCGTGCGGCTGCGAGCCGCCGAACGGATCGGAGACCGAGCACGATGACCGCTCCCGCGAAGTCCCGCGGCCGCCGGGGTGCACCGGCGCCCGGACGGCGTGCCCGCGCGACCAGCACGGTCGACGAGACGCCGGAAACCGCCGCACCGGACACCGCGGCGCCCACCCGCGCCTCCCGCGGCCGGACGTCGGCGGCCGAACGCGCCTACGCCCGCCGCGCCCAGCGCGCCGATCTGCTGCAGCGTGACCAGCGGCGCAACCGTCCTGACGCCGAAGTCGGCGCGGGCAAGGAAGAACCGCCGAGGAAGCTCAAACTGCGGTGGCCGCGCTCGCGCGCGTCGTTCGTGCTGATGATGATGGGCATGCTGGCCGTCGGCGTGGCGTGCACGCTGTGGCTGACCACGCAGGCCATCGCCGATTCGTACCGGCTCGAACAACTGCGCACGGCCAACGCCGGGCTCGCCGAGGCGAAGGAACGGCTGCAGCGCGAGGTCGCGAAGGCCGAGTCGCCCGCTTCACTGGCGCCCAAGGCCAGGGAACTGGGCATGGTGCCCGGCGGCGACCCCGCGCACATCGTGGTCGGCCCGGACGGACAGTCCACTGTGGTCGGTGAGCCGAAGAAGGCACAAGGGGAGGCGCCGCCGGTCTCGGCCGAGCCGCCGCCCCCCGCCGAGGGCACCCAGCAGGGCGTGATCGAGGGCGACCAGCCCGCTGTCCCACAGGAGAACGCGGAACCCCAGGCGCAAGGAGGTCAGTGATGTCACCCGGCCGTCCGGCACAGGCCAGGACCCGGTCGGCGGGCAGCGCACGGCGGACCTACGCCGCCGGGACTCGCCGTGCCACCGCCCGGCGGGGCAACGGGGGACATCCGAGCCGGTTCACCGGCGTGCGGATCCTGCTGATCGTCGTGATGGTGCTCGCCGGCCTCAAACTGGTGCAGGTGCAATGGTTCGAGGCCGGCGCGCTGTCCGAGGCGGCGGAACGGCAGCGGACATCGGTGATCGAAAGTCCCGCGCAGCGCGGGTCCATCATGGACCGCAACGGGACGAAGATCGCGTTCAGCATCGAGGTGCGGACGCTCGCGGTGAGCCTGAACTGGCTGCACAAGACGATGGACGACTTCGCCGCGAAGAACCCGGCCAAGGGCAAGAACTTCGAGACCGAGGTCGCGGGCGCGGCGAAGCTGATCGCGGCCAAGCTGCCGGGCGTGATCACCGAGCAGGAGTTGCTGGACAAGTTCCACAAGCCGGACGGGTTCACCTACCTGGTCCACGACATCGAACCGTCGGTCGCCGAGTCGATCGTCAAGGCATACCCGTGGATCAGCGTCGAGAAGCGCTCGAAGCGGGAGTACCCCGGCGATTCGGTGGGGGCGAACATCATCGGCTACGCGAACTGGCGTACCGACGACAAGGACGTCTCCAAGCACAACCTGCACGGTGGCTACGGTCTCGAGGCCTCGCGGGACAACGATCTCGCCGGAACACCGGGCCGCAAGATCGTCAACACCCGGAACGGCAACGACAACCTCGTCATCCCCGGTACCGAGCGGGACATCCAGAACGCCGTCCCCGGTTCGGATCTGCAGCTGACGATCGACACCGATCTGCAGTACGAACTGCAGCGGCAGCTGAGCGAGTACGTCGCCAAGTCGCGGGCGAAGGGTGGCCAAGCGGTCATCATGGACTCGAAGACCGGCGAGGTCTACGCGCTGGCCAACGACAAGACGGTCAACCTCAACGACCCGGCTTCACGCAGCGAGACCGAGAACCTGAACAACCGCGCGGTGACCACGCCGTTCGAACCCGGTTCGGTGAACAAGATCGTCACCGCCGCGGGCGCGATCGACGACGGCATCACCACCCCGGAGGCGTCGATCCCGGTGCCGGGTTCGCTGCAGGTCGCGGACAAGGTCGTCAAGGACGCCTGGATCCACGGCACGCAGCAGTTCACCACCACCGGCATCTTCGCGAAGTCGTCGAACGTCGGGACCCTGTTGCTGGCGCAGAAACTCGGCGAAGACCGCTACGCCGACCTGCTCAAGAAGTTCGGTCTCGGCCAGCGCACCGGTCTCGGCCTCCCCGGGGAGAGCCCGGGCGTCGTACCGCCGCGCAACCAGTGGTACGCCACGACCTTCGGCAACCTGCCGATCGGGCAAGGGCTTTCGATGACCGTCGTGCAGATGGCCGGGATGTACCAGGCCATCGCGAACGACGGGCTGCGCGTGGAACCGAGGGTCGTCAAGGCGAAAGTCAATCCCGACGGGACCGTCGTCCCCGAACCGGCACCGAAGACCGTGCAGGTCATCAGCCCGCAGGCGGCGAAGACCGTGCGCGAAATGATGCGAGCCGTAGTGCAGAGCGGCAGGGGGCTGCAGAGCGGCACCGGGCCGAAGGCGGCGCTGGAGGGCTATCAGGTCTCGGGCAAGACCGGCACCGGCCAGCAGGTCGACCCGGCGACGAAGACGTACAGCAATCACCTGTACAACATCACCTTCGCCGGGATCCTGCCCGCCGACAAGCCGCGGTTCGTGGTCGGCATCCGGCTCGACGCGCCGGACGCCTCGCTGCCGGGCGGGGGCTCGGCCGCGCCGCTGTTCCACTCGATCGCCGCCTACCTGACGCAGCGGTTCCAGATCCCGCTTTCGGACGGTCCGACGCCTCAGGTCCCGCTGATCCTTTCCTGACCGGTCCAGGAGCCTCGTGAGTGGTAATGACGGTTCTAACCGTCATTACCACTCACGAGACCATGATCGTCCTCAAGCGACAGTCGGAAGCCCTTGCGTGCCAAGGAGAGCTCGCCGAACCCAATACCACGAGCATGATCACCGCGCGCACACCCCGCACCGCTTCGGTCACCCGAATGCCACGCCGGTAACCTCCTTTGCTGTGTCGGTGCCTACTTCAGATCCCCGCAGCGGTCCCGCCGTCGAAAGCGGGTCCGGCGCGACGGCTGCCCAGGTCCCGGACAGCCCGGTCAAGGCCGTCGCCGCACCCCCTCGTCCGGCCAGGATCGAGCCGATGCCGCTGGGCACGCTGCTCGCCAGGGCGGGCGCGCGGCTCGTGGTGGGCGGTGACGACTATCCCGCCGCGGCCGAGCTGACGGTCACGGGCAGCACGCTGCGCGCCCAGCACGTCCTTCCCGGCGACCTCTTCGCCGCGCTTCCCGGTGCCCGCGCCCACGGCGCGGACTTCAGCGACCAGGCCATCGCCGCCGGAGCGGCCGCCGTGCTCACCGACGAGGCCGGTGCCGGGCGCCCGGTACTCCGCGACGCCGGCGTGCCGATCCTCGTGCACCCGGATCCGCGGGCCGCTCTCGGCGAGATCGCGGCCTGGATCTACGGCGAGCCCTCGCTGGAGCTGTCGGTGCTCGGGATCACCGGGACGTCCGGCAAGACCACGACGTCGTACCTGGTCGACGCCGGGCTCAAGGCGGCCGGGCTCACCACGGGGCTGATCGGCACGGTCGAGACCCGGATCGCGGGTGAACGGCTGGCCAGTGGGTTCACCACTCCCGAAGCACCGGATCTGCAGGCTCTCCTCGCCGTGATGGTGGAGCGCGGCGTCACGCACGTGCCGATGGAGGTCTCCAGCCACGCGCTGGCGCTGGGCCGGGTCAACGGCACACGTTTCGCGGTCGGGGCCTTCACCAACCTCTCCCAGGACCACCTGGACTTCCACAAGGACATGGAGGAGTACTTCGCCGCCAAGTCGCTGCTGTTCGACGGCCGCTCCACCGCCGAGGTGGTCGTCGTCGACAGCGCCTGGGGCCACGCTCTCCTGACCCCGCACACGGTGACCGTCTCCACCGAGCCGGGCACGGACGCGCACTGGCGCGCCACCGACCTGACGCCGACCCCGGCGGGGGAGCAGACGTTCACCCTCCACGGTCCCGACGGCCTCGCCGCTTCGGCGAAGATCCCGCTGCCGGGTGAGTTCAACGTGGCGAACGCGGTGCTCGCGGCCGCGATCCTCAGCACCGCCGGTGTCCCGCTCGACGCCATCGTCGAAGGGCTCGCCGCGGTCGAGGTCCCGGGCCGGATGGAGCGGGTCTATCTCGGCCAGCCGTTCACCGCGGTGGTCGACTACGCGCACAAGCCCGCCGCGGTCGCGCAGGGGCTCGACGCGCTGCGTGCCCGCACCGAGGGCCGGATCATCACCGTCCTCGGCTGCGGCGGCGACCGCGACACCGCGAAACGCCCGGTGATGGGTGAGGCGGCGGTCCGGCGCAGTGAGGTGCTGATCGTGACCGACGACAACCCGCGCTCGGAGGATCCGGCCGCGATCCGGGCGGCGATGCTGGCCGGTGCCCGCAACGCCGGACCCGCGCTGGGCGGCGAAATCCTCGAGATCGCCGACCGGCGCGAGGCCATCATCCACGCCGTCGAGCTCGCCCGGCCCGGCGACATCGTGCTCATCGCGGGCAAGGGCCACGAGACCGGCCAGGAGGTCCAGGGTGTCGTGCACCCGTTCTCCGACCGGGACGAGCTCGCCTCCGCCATCCGCAGACGTCTGGAGACACCGTGATCGTGCTCAGCCTGGCCGAGATCGCCGCCATCGTCGGCGGCAGGCTGCACCGGACCGACGGCACCGCCGAGATCACCGGCAGCGTCGAATTCGACACGCGTGAGATCACCCCGGGCGGCTTGTTCGTCGCGTTGCCCGGCGCGAAGGTCGACGGCCATGACTTCGCCGCGAAAGCCGTCGAGTCCGGCGCCGTCGCGGTGCTCGCGGGCCGTGAGGTCGACGCCCCGGCCGTGATCGTGCCGCCGGTGCCCGCCGGTGCCGCGCACGATCGCGCGTTCGCACTGGTCGCGGACAAGGACGGGGCGGGCGCCGCGGTACTGGCCGCGCTGGCCAAACTCGCCCGGCACGTGGTCGAGAAGCTGTCCGGAGAGCACCTGACCGTCGTCGGGGTCACCGGCTCGTCGGGCAAGACCTCCACCAAGGACGTCATCGCCCAGCTGCTGGAGCCGCTCGGCCCCACGGTCGCGCCACCAGGCTCGTTCAACAACGAGCTGGGCCATCCCTGGACGGCGCTGCGGGCCGACGCCGCGACCCGGCACCTGGTGCTGGAGCTGTCCACCCGCGGGCACGGCCACATCGCCGAGCTGGCGGCCATCGCGCCGCCGCGGATCGGGGCCGTGCTCAACGTCGGCACCGCGCACGTCGGCGAGTTCGGTTCCCGCGAGGGCATCGCCAAGGCCAAGGGTGAGCTGGTCGAGGCGCTGCCGAGCGCGGAAGACGGCGGTGTCGCGATCCTGAACATCGACGACCCGCTGGTCGCCGCCATGGCGAGCCGTACGAACGCGCGGGTGGTGTACGTCGGCGAGAGCGCGTCCGCGCACGTCCGCGCCGCCGACGTCACCCTCGACGAGGAAGCGCGGGCGTCGTTCCGCCTGATCACCCCGTCCGGCGAAGCGCCGGTGAAGCTCCCGCTGTACGGCGAGCACCACGTCGGCAACGTGCTCAGCGCGGCCGCTGTGGCGCTGGAACTCGGCTCGACGACCGAGGAGATCGCGGCCCGCCTGTCGAACCTCGAACGGCGCTCCGGGCGCCGGATGGAGGTCACCACCCGGCCCGACGGGGTCACGGTGCTCAACGACTCGTTCAACGCCAACCCCGAGTCGGTGCGCGCCGCGCTCAAGGCACTCGCCTCGATGAGCACGGAGCGCCGGTCCTGGGCCGTACTCGGCGTGATGGCCGACCTCGGCGCCGACGCGGTCGAGGCGCACGACGGCATCGGCAGGCTCGTCGTCCGGCTCAACATCGACAAGCTCGTCGTCGTCGGAGAGGCCGCCGCGGCCATGCACCAGGGCGCGCATCAGGAGGGTTCCTGGGGCGAGGAGTCGGTACTGGTACCCGACGTCGACGCCGCCATCGCCCTGCTGCATGATCAGCTCCGCGCGGGCGACATCGTGCTGGTGAAGGCGTCCAAGTCCGTCGCACTGTGGCGGGTGGCCGATGCCCTGCTCGCCTCCCCCGGAACGAACGCTGAATCCCCTGTAGTACCCCCTTCCCCCTCCCAAGAACGCTCGAACGGTGGTGACGCGTGATCAGCATCCTGATCGCGGCCGCGGCGGGCCTGCTGGTCTCCATCCTCCTCACTCCCTATCTGATCCGGGTCTTCTCCCGGCAGGGCTTCGGCCAGGAGATCAGGGAGGAAGGACCGCAGGGACACAAATCCAAGCGCGGTACCCCGACGATGGGTGGTGTCGCGATCATCGTCGCGATGGTCGTCGGGTATTTCGTGGCCCATCTGATCAGCTCGCTCAGCGGCGGCAACGGCACCGGCGGCCCGTCCGCTTCGGGTCTGCTGGTCCTCGGGCTGGCCGTGGGCCTCGGGATCGTCGGGTTCCTCGACGACTTCATCAAGATCCGCAAGCAGCGCAACCTCGGGTTGAACAAGACCGCGAAACTGGTCGGCCAGCTGGTGGTCACGATCGGCTTCGCGATCCTGGCGCTGCAGTTCGCCGACGAACGCGGGCTGACCCCGGCGTCGGAGAGCCTGTCCTACGTGCGTGACCTCGCGCTGATCACCTTCCCGTCGGTGTTCTTCGTGATCTTCTGCTACGTCGTCATCTCGGGCTGGTCGAACGCGGTGAACTTCACCGACGGCCTCGACGGTCTCGCCGGCGGCACCGCGGCGATGGTGCTGGCGACCTACGTCGTCATCGCCTTCTGGCAGACCCGCCTCTCGTGCGCGGTCACCCCGCAGGCCGCCTGCTACGACGTCCGCGACCCGCTGGACCTCGCCGTGGTGGCCGCCGCGGCGACCGGCGCCTGCGTCGGCTTCCTCTGGTGGAACGCGGCCCCGGCGAAGATCTTCATGGGCGACACCGGTTCGCTCGCGCTCGGCGGTCTCGTCGCCGGGCTGTCGATGACCACCCGCACCGAACTGCTCGCCATCGTCATCGGCGGTCTGTTCATGGTCGAGATGATCTCGGTGGTCGCGCAGATCGCGGTGTTCCGCACGACCAGGCGACGGCTGTTCCGGATGGCCCCGTTCCATCACCACTTCGAACTCGCGGGCTGGGCGGAGACCACGGTCATCATCCGGTTCTGGCTGCTTTCGGCCATCTGCTGCATGTTCGGTCTCGGGCTGTTCTACAGCGAGCAACTGGGCCTCGGGGGTTAAGCGGTGGAACTGGCCGGTCGTCACGTCCTCGTCGCCGGAGCCGGGGTCACCGGCAAGTCCATCGTCCCGGTCCTGCGGGAGCAGGGGGCGCGGGTCACCGTCACCGACGGCAACGCCGAACGGCTGGCGGAGCTTGAAGGTCTCGGCGCCGAATTGGTACCGGGCCTGACGGAGCCGCCGGAAGGCGTCGAGCTGGTCGTGACCAGCCCGGGCTGGCGGCCCACGTCGCCGCTGCTGGTGGCGGCGACCGAAGCGGGCATCGAGGTGATCGGCGACGTCGAGCTGGCGTGGCGCGTCGGGCAGCTGCGCGACAAGCCGCCGGTGTGGCTCGCGATCACCGGCACCAACGGCAAGACCACCACGGTCGGGATGCTGGAGTCGATCCTGCGCGTCGCCGGCGTCGACGCCGTGGCCTGCGGGAACGTCGGTTTCGCGGTACTCGACGCAGTACGGGCCGGGCACGAGGTGCTCGCCGTGGAGCTGTCGAGCTACCAGCTGCACTGGTCGTCCACGCTGGCCCCGCACGCCTCCGTGGTGCTGAACCTGGCCGAGGACCACCTCGACTGGCACGGCTCGATGGAGGAGTACGCCGCCGCGAAGGGCCGGATCCACGCGCACTCGCGGAACGTGGTGCACAATCTGCACGAGGAGTGGTCCGTCCGGCTCGCCGACGAGCACGCGCCCGCCGACGCCCGCCGCGTCGCCTTCGGCATGGACACCCCGCGGCCCGGCGAACTCGGCATCGTGGAAGACCTGCTGGTCGACCGCGCCTTCGTCGCCGACCCGGCGACCAGCGCCGACGAACTCGGCACGCTGGCCGACGTCCGGCCGGCCGGTCCGCACAACGTGTCCAACGCGCTCGCGGCGGCGGCGCTGGCCCGCGCCTACGGCGTCAGCGGCGAGGACGTCGCCAAGGGCTTGCGCGAGTACCGCCCGGCCCCGCACCGGGCCGAGGAGATCGCCGAGTTCGACGGTGTGCGCTACATCGACGACTCCAAGGCGACCAACCCGCACGCGGCGAGCGGTTCACTGCGCGCGCACCTCTCCGTCGTCTGGATCGCCGGTGGCCAGCTCAAGGGCGCCTCGGTGGACGAGCTGGTCGGTTCGATCGCCGGCAGGCTCCGCGGAGTCGTGCTCCTCGGCGTGGATTCACCCGCGATCGCCGCCGCGGTCGCGCGACACGCGCCGGATGTCCCGGTCAACAGCCTCCTTCCGGGTGACGATGACCCCATGACTGCGGCGGTGAAGGCGGCCCGCGCCCTGGCGCGCCCTGGAGATGTGGTGCTGCTGGCCCCCGCCGCGGCGTCGTTGGACATGTTCTCGAGCTACGGTGCGCGCGGCGACGCGTTCGCGCGCGCGGTCCGTGTCCTGCGCGACGGTGCGGGGGAGACCAGTGACGGCGGTTGAGGAAAGAAAGCGTCAGCCAGACCGGCCACGCAAGCCGCGGGAACGCAAGGAAAGCGCGTTCGTCGCGTTCCGCACCGCGCTGACGGCGTGGCTTTCGCGGCCGCTCGCCTCGTTCCACCTGGTACTGGCGCTCACCGGCGTGCTGACCGTGATCGGCATCGTGATGGTGCTTTCGGCGTCTTCGGTCGCCTCGTACAACCCGAAGACCGGTAGCGGGGTCTACGCGCAGTTCAGCAAGCACATCCTGTTCGTCGCCATCGGCTCGGTGGTGTTCTGGATCGGGCTGCGGATCCCGCTGGAACGCGTCCGGCGCCTTTCGGCGACGATGACCGTCGTCTGCCTCGGCCTGCTCACGCTGGTGCTCACCCCGCTGGGCTCGACCGTCAACGGTTCGCAGGGCTGGTTCATGTTCGGCGGGTTCGCCTTCCAGCCGGTCGAGGCGGCGAAGCTCGCGCTCGCCTTCTGGGGCGCGCACATCCTGGTGATCAAGTACAACATCATCAACCAGTGGCGCCATCTGCTCGTCCCGGTGGTGCCGATCGCGCTGCTGATGTTCGCGCTGGTCATGATGCAGCCCGACCTCGGCGGCACGATCACCCTCGCGGTGGTGCTGCTGGCCCTGCTGTGGTTCGCGGGCGCCCCGAAACGGCTGTTCGGCGTGATCCTCGCCGGCGGGCTCGTCGGGGTGCTGGTGCTCGCCATCATCGCCCCGTACCGGCTGCGGCGGGTCATGTCGTTCGTCTCCGGGGACCCGGACACCAGCGCCGACGGTTTCCAGGCCAACCAGGCGAAGCTCGCGCTCGCCGACGGCGGGCTCTTCGGCAAGGGGCTCGGGCAGGGCCAGTCCAACTGGGGCTACCTGCCGAACGTGCAGAACGACTTCATCTTCGCCCTGATCGGCGAGGAACTCGGCTTCATCGGCTGCGTGGTGGTGCTGGCGCTGTTCGCCGGGGTCGCCATCGTGGGCCTGCGCATCGCGGCCCGCAACCTCGACCCCTGGATCCGGATCGTGTCCGGCACGCTGACCGTCTTCCTGGTCGCGCAGGCGGGGATCAACATCGGCTACGTCGTCGGCCTGCTGCCGGTCACCGGGGTCACCCTGCCGTTGATCTCCTACGGCGGGACGTCGCTGGTGATCACCATGCTCATCATGGGGGTACTCGCCAACGCCGCCCGGCACGAACCGGAGGCGGTGGCCGCACTGCGTTCGCAGGGGCCGGGTAAATTCGGACGCCTGCTGAGGCTTCCCGCGCCCGATCCGTACCGCCCGCCCGCCAAGCGCAAGGGCGCCGCGGCCAGGGGAGGCGCCACCAAGGCGGCGAGGCCCGCGCCGAGGACGGCGAGGCCATCGCCTGCCCAGGAGCGGCGCCGCTCGGTGCGGGAGCCCGGCAGGAGGACGGCCGCACGTACGGCGGTGAACCGCGGTACCGCGAAACGGGGTACCGCAAACCGGAGAGGTCATAGGTGAGTAACCCCGTTAAGGGAGCCGAGAGATCCGCCGCGGGCAAGGCGCCGGTGGTCGTGGTCGCCGGGGGCGGCACCGCAGGACACATCGAACCAGCACTCGCGCTCGCCGACGCGGTGATGCGCCTGCGTCCCGACGCGAAGGTGATCGCGCTGGGGACCGAGCGCGGGCTGGAGACCAAGCTCGTCCCGGCGCGCGGCTACCCGCTGGAGCTGATCCCGCCGGTGCCGATGCCGCGCAAACCGACACCGGAACTGCTGAAGATGCCGCTGAAGGTCCGTGACGCGGTCAAGCGCACTCGCGACATCCTGGAGCGGGTCGGCGCGGACGTCGTCGTCGGCTTCGGTGGCTACGTCGCGCTTCCGGCTTATCTGGCCGCGCGTGGGCGCACGCCGATCGTGGTGCACGAGGCCAACAAGTCGCCGGGCCTGGCGAACAAGGTGGGCGCCCGGTTCGCCGCCCGCGTCGCCGTCGCCGTCCCGGGGACGCCGCTGGTGAAGGCCGAGGTGGTCGGCATCCCGCTGCGCCACTCCATCACCTCGCTCGACCGGGCCGCGCTGCGCGCCGAAGCCCGCGAGTTCTTCGGGCTCGACCCGGACGTTCCGACGCTGCTGGTCTTCGGCGGCTCGCAGGGCGCGGTGTCGATCAACGGCGCGGTCTCCGGCGCGGCCAAGGAGTTCGCGGACGCCGGAGTCGGCGTCCTGCACGCCCACGGGCCGAAGAACACGCTGGTCGTCCAGGAATTCCCCGGCAAGCCGGCGTACGTCCCCGTGCCGTACCTGGAGCGGATGGACCTGGCCTACGCCGCCGCCGACGCGGTGCTGTGCCGCTCCGGCGCCATGACCGTCGCCGAGGTCACCTCGGTCGGCCTGCCCGCGGTGTTCGTCCCGCTGCCCTACGGCAACGGCGAACAGGCGGGCAACGCCCAGCCCGCCGTCGACGCGGGTGCCGCGCTGATGCTGCCCGACGCCGAACTCACCGCGGCCAAGGTCGCGGAGCTGGTGATCCCGCTGGTCTCCGACGCCGACCGGGTCGCGAAGATGAGTGCGGCCGCGGTCGGTCTCGGCCACCGCCAGGCCGACGAGACCCTTGCCAAGATCGTGCTGGAGGTAGCCGGTGCCTGACACCCTCCCGGACACGCTCACGCGTGCCCACCTGATCGGGATCGGCGGCGCCGGGATGAGCGGCATCGCCCGCATCCTGCTGGCCCGCGGGGCCCAGGTGTCCGGATCCGACGCGAAGGAGTCGCGCGCGTTCCTGTCGCTGCGCGCACAGGGCGCCGAGATCGCCATCGGCCAGCGTGCCGAGAACCTCGACGCGTTCGCGGAGGGCCCGTCCTCGGTGGTCGTGTCGACCGCGATCAAGGAGAGCAACCCGGAACTGGTGGCCGCGCGGGAACGCGGGATCACCGTCCTGCACCGCGCGGAGGCGCTGGCCGGGCTGATGCGGGGTCACCGCGTCGCGTGCATCGCCGGGACGCACGGCAAGACGTCGACGACGTCGATGCTGACCGTGGCCCTGCAGCACTGCCGCCTCGACCCGTCGTTCGCCATCGGCGGCGACCTCAACGAGTCGGGCGCGAACGCGCACCACGGCGAGGGCGGCGTCTTCGTCGCCGAAGCCGACGAGAGCGACGGGTCGTTCCTGGCCTACTCGCCGACGGTCGCCGTGGTGACCAACGTCGAGCCGGACCACCTCGATCACCACGGCACGGCCGAGGCGTACGTCTCGGTGTTCAGCGACTTCCTCGGCCGGATCGAGCCAGGCGGCTTGCTCGTGGCCTGCGGTGACGACGAAGGAGCCGGCAAGCTGGCCTCGCAGGCGGAGGAACGCGGCATCCGCGTCCGCCGCTACGGTCGTTCCGTCACCGGCGCGGACGACGCGAAGGTGCTGGGCTACACGCCCGATCCGGAAGGCGGCGTCGTCCGCATTTCCTCGCAGGGCAAGGAAATTGACCTTCGCGTCGCGGTGCCGGGTGAGCATATGGCGCTGAACGCGATCGCCGCGCTGCTGGCCGGGATCGAGCTGGGCGCGCCGGTCGACGGCCTCGCCGAGGGGCTCGCCGCGTTCGGCGGTGTCCGGCGGCGGTTCGAGTTCAAGGGCCGCTCCGGCGACGTCCGGGTGTACGACGACTACGCGCACCACCCCACCGAGGTCGACGCGCAACTGCGCGCGGTGCGGACGGCGGCCGGTTCGGGCCGGGTCGTCGTGGTCTTCCAGCCGCATCTGTACTCGCGCACGAAGACGTTCTCGAAGGAGTTCGCGGCGGCGTTGTCGCTGGCGGACGAGGTCATCGTGCTGGACGTGTTCGGCGCCCGCGAGGAACCGGAGCCCGGCGTGAGCGGCGCGCTCATCGCCGACCAGATCTCCGGCACCACCGTGCACTACCAGCCGGCGTTCGACGTCGCGGCGAAGCTCGCCGCGGATCTGGTCAAACCCGGGGACCTGCTGGTGACCATGGGCGCCGGTGACGTCACCCAGATCGGCCCGGAGATCCTGGCCGAACTGGACCGGCGGGCGGAGTAGCCATGACGCAGACCGGGGAACGCCGCCGCCCGGCCGAACCCGGTCGGCGTCCGCGTACCGAACGAGACAAGCGGGTCAAGCGGGTTCAAGGGGCGAAGGCCCGGCGCGGCAGGCGGTCCGTGCAGGATCGTCGCCGGACCACCCGGCCGATCCGGCGCAAGGAACTGCGGCGGCGCTGGGTCGCGCTGCTCTCGGTGCTGACCGTCGTCGCCGTCGTCTACCTGCTGTGGTTCAGCTCGATGCTGGGCGTGCAGCAGGTGGACGTCGTCGGCGCGACCTCCGTCCCCGCGGACCAGATCCGCGCCGCGGCGGCGGTACCGGACCAGAAGCCGATGTTGCGCCTGGACACCGAAGAGATCCGCGACCGCGTCGCGCAGATGCCCGGCATCGCCACGGTCGACGTCTCGCGGTCCTGGCCGAGCACGCTCGAAATCACCGTGACCGAACGGGCGGCCATCGCGTTCTTCGACAGCGGCCCCGGCGGCGACGGCGTGCACCTCATCGACGGCGGGGGAGTGGTGTTCAAGACGCTCCAGGAACGGCCGGCGGGGCTGCCCGAGTTGAAGCTGCCGTCGGTGTCGGCCGACGACCCGGTGACCCGTGCGGTGACCGGCGTCCTCGGCGTGATCCCGCAACAGCTGCTGAAGCAGGTCACCACCGCGACGGCGAAGACACCCGGCAGCGTCGAGTTCGCGCTGGCCGACGGGAAGACCGTGCGGTGGGGGACCTCGGCGGACACCGAACGCAAGGCGAAGGTGCTCGCCGCGCTGCTCACCCGCGAGGGCAAGGTCTTCGACGTCTCCGCGCCCGACCTGCCCACCGTCTCCTGACGCATTTCGTCCTCTAGATGCGGTAGTTCGCCCTGCCAACTACCGCGTTTAGAGGACTAAACGCGGGCTTCGATGCCGTCCAGTAGGCGTTCCAGGCCGAAGGTGAAAGTGTCGTAGGCGGCTTCGCAGCTGTCGGCGTCGTAACCGCCGCTCTCCCACATCCGGGTCATCGCCGGATGCCGATCGACGTCGAAGTACTTCTCCCAGAACACCGCCCGCTGCCCCCACCAGGTGTCGGTCGACTCCCCGGTCCGCTGTTCCAGCTGAGCCGTCTCCGCCGAAAGCGCCGCGTTCGCCTGGACGTACACCTCGATGCTCTGCGCGGCCGCGGTCACCTCGCGCGGCGGCAGCCCGATGTCCGCGACCGCCGCGATCAGGTACTCCTGCCCCGCCATCAGCCCCGGCCCGAGCACCGGTCGCACCGACGACGCCGACCGCAGCCAGGGGTGCTCGCGGTACACGGCCAGGGTGCGGTCGGCGTAGAGCCGGACCCGCTCGCGCCAGCCGTCCGGCCGGGGTTCGCCGGGACCGGGGAGGTCCCGTCCGGCGAGCACCGAGTCCACCATGAGGTCGAGCAGCTCCGTCTTGCCGGGGACGTAGGTGTAGAGCGTCATCGTGCCGACGTCGAGTTCCTTGGCGATCTGGCTCATCGACACGGTCGCCTCGCCCGCCCCGTCGGCGAGGGCGACGGCGGTGGCGATCACCCGGTCGAGGGTGAGTTTCGGTTTCCGTCCCCTGGTCGGCTGCCGGGCTTCGCCGCGGTCACGCCACAACAGTTCGAGACTGCGCTCGAAATCCATCCACACTCCACTCGGCCGTGAAGCTGGATTCTACATTCTCGTATGCGGTACGGTTGAATCATTCCCGTATGGCGTACGAAAAGGAGTGGGGCATCGTGACGATCCTGGTGACCGGTGCGACCGGAAGCGTCGGCAGGCTGCTGGTCGACGAACTGGTAGAGGCCGGAGCGCCGGTGCGGGCGTTGACCGTCAATCCGGCGAAGGCGGCACTGCCGGAGCAGGTGGAGGTCGCCAAGGGCTACCTGGGCAAACCCGAGACGCTGCCGGAGGCGCTGAAGGGCGTCGACACCGTGTACCTGGCGCCGTTGGCGGAGACGGTGGACGACTTCGTGAAGCTGGCGAAGGAGGCCGGAGTGCGCCGGGTGGTGGCGCTGTCGGGCAGCAACGCCGACGATCCGGCGGAGAACTCGAGTGGTGTCGCCTACGCGATCATCGAGAAGGCGGTCCAGGAGGCCGGTTTCGACTGGACGTTCCTGCGGCCGGGCGCGTTCATGAACAACACGCTCGGCTGGGCGGAGCGGATCAAGTCGGGACGGGTGGTCCGCGAGGCCTACCCGGAGGCGCGGATGACGCCGATCGACCTCGGGGACATCGCCGCCGTCGCGGCGCACGTCATCCTGACCGAGGGACACGTCGGCAAGAAGCACACCCTGAGCGGGCCGACGGCGATCAGCCAGCGCGAACAGGTCGCCGCCATCTCGGCCGCGCTCGGCGAGGAGGTCACCTTCCAGGAACTCACCCGGGAGGAGGCGGACAAACAGTGGACCGACGCCGGGATCCCGGCGGAGATCGCGAAGTGGCTGCTCGACGGCTTCGCGTACTTCACCGAGCACCCTGACACGCCGACGGGCGTGGTCCAGGAACTCACCGGACGGCCCGGGGTCACCTACGAACAGTGGGCCGTGGCGAACGTCGAAGCGTTCCGCTGAGGGTCGCCCTCGTGAGTGGTGATGACGGTTCTAACCGTCATTACCACTCACGAGGCTTTGGTGACGTTTCAGCGAGCTCGCCGGGGCAGACGGGTCGGCAGCGGTGCGCCACGCCGCGGCCGGTCCGCCGTCGCCTGAGCAGGCGCTTGGGCAGGCGACGGGGCAGGCGGGAGCGGCTGGGACTTCCGCTGAGGTTGAGGCAGCGGAGGCGGGGCCTGTGACTCGCGAGGCCAGGCGGGGGTGATCATCGCCTGTGCCCCGACCCGGCGGACCGGCAGTCCGTGCGCCTCGCGGGCACGCAGGCCGGGCCAGATCTCGGCAGCCTCTTTGGCGGCGTCGCGGATCGCGGTGCCGTCGAGCGAGGTCCGCGTCTCTTCGATGTCGCGGTCGAGCCACTGGACGACGAACTCCAGCGGCCCGGCCGGCGGCAGCGGCCACAGGAAGATCTCGTGGTCGACGTGGAACGACGTACCGCCGAGGCCGTGCGCGCGCAGCACCGGCTGGTCCGGTTTCGACGCCGATGGCACGGAGATGGTCTCCGAACTGGCCCGGCGGCCGTCGGGGAAGAGCACTCCGACGAGCAGCGCGTTGTAGTCCGGTACGCGGCGGTGGTCGATCAGGCCTTCGGCGTGATCGCCGGGCAGCAGGTCGCGCGCGTAAACCGACAGCTGGAAGGTCACCGACTCCGGCCATACTTCGATCCCGCGCAGCGCCACGATGGTCCGCTCGGCGCGGCCCAGCGGCATCGACCAGGGCAGGATCGCCGGGACGATGTACTCGCGCGGTGGGTCCACCCAAGGGCGGCCGTTGTAGCCGAACAGCTCCTGTTCCGGCACCGGGAACAGGGGACGGCTGCGCGGGCCGTCCGTGAAGAAGCTCATCGCGGACCAGGTGGGGCGAACCTGGCTGACCCGCCGTTCACGCCGTCAAAGACCACCATGCGGTTCACGGTATCCGATGACCATGCCGGTACTGAACGGTTTCACCACACCTTTCGCGTCACCCGAAGCCCCTGATCCGCACCTTTGAGCCCTTCGGGACCTTGGTGCCCGGCTGCGGATCCTGCTGCAGGACGAAGTCGAAACCGCCGTTTCCGCCGCCGTTCCCGTTGCCGTTTCCGCGACCCTGACGGTCGGGGTCCAGACCCGCTTGCCGCAGGATCTGGATCGCCTCCTCCATCCGCTTGAAGGTCACGTTCGGTACTTCGACGGCGTTCGAAACGAAGACCCCGATGCGGCGGTTGCTCGCCTTGCCGCCGCCCTTCGGGTCGGTCCGGATCACCTGGCCGGCGGCGAACTGGTCGGAGAACTCCTCGCCTGCCTGGAACGGCTGGAAACCGGCCTGCTGGAGGATCGTGAACGCGGCGTCCTTGCTCTGGCCCGTGACGTCGGGGACCGGCGGCAGCGGCTCGGGGCCCTTCGACAGGATGATCGTGACCTGCCCGCCGATGTTCAGCTGCGAACCGGGGCTCGGGTCGACGCGGATCACCTTGTTCTTGGCGACCTCGCTGAACTCCTGCTCGCCGAGGGCCGGGGTGAGCTGTGCGGCCTTGATCGCCGTCTCGGCGTCCTGCTGGCTGGTCCCGGCCTGGACGTCCGGCACGATCGGGCGGCCCTTGGACAGCACCACGGTGACCGTCGAGCCCGGCGCGAGCGACGTGCCCGCCGCCGGATCGGACCGGATCACCGTGTGCTGCGCCGCGGTGTCGCTGTACTCCTCGGTGTAGGCCGGGGTCAGCTTCGCCGAACGGAGCGCGTCACCGGCGGCGGCCTGGTTCATCCCGGCCAGCTTCGGCACCGAGGACGACGTCGGGCCGGAGTCGTTGAGGATGAAGGCGAACGCGCCGATCAGGCCCCCGAGGACCAGGACCGCGGCAGCGATCATCACGTAGAGGCGGTTGCGCGACCGTGGCTGGTCTTCGTCGTCCGCGGGTGGTTTGGGTCGCGGGGGAGGCGTTCGCGGCGGCTGGGCGGCCGCGAATTGCGGCTCCCGGTGCAGTGCCTGCGTCCCGCGTGGGCCGGTGACCGGCAAGGTCGCCTCGGCGACCGGGGCCAGCACCGTCGTCGCCGTGGCGGCGCTCGACGCCGGGACGGCCGGGATGCCGGGGGTGGTGCGTTCGGCGTCGGTCTCCCGGTCGGCGTCGGGCGGCAGCGGCACGGGCACCGGGACCGCTGGGATGCCGAGGACGGTGCGCAGATGGTTCAGCTCGGCGAGAAACACCGCCGCGTCGGACGGGCGCTGCTCGGGGTCGCGGCGGGTGGCGCGCAGGATCAGCTCGTCCAGTGCGGGCGGAATGCCCGGCCGCAGTTGACTCGGGCGGGGGACGTCGTCGTTGACGTGCCGGTACGCCACCGAGAGGGCGGTGTCGCCGGTGTAGGGCGCCCGTCCGGTGAGCATTTCGTACAGCAGGATCCCGGTGGAGTAGACGTCGCCGCTGGAGGTGGTCGCGCCGGTGGCGACCTGTTCGGGCGAGACGTAGGCGACGGTGCCGAGGATGACGCTGGAACTCGTGGTCCCCGCGCTCGCGATGGCACGGACCAGGCCGAAGTCGCCCACCTTGACCACACCGCCCGAAAGCGCCGTGCCGCCGCGGCCGATGAGCACGTTCTCCGGTTTGACGTCGCGGTGCACCAGTCCGGCCGCGTGCGCCGCGGCGAGGGCGGACAGCACGGGTTCGGTGATGCTCAGCGCGAGCGCGACGTCGAGCGGGCCGCGTTCGGCGAGCAGTTCGCGCAGGGTTCCGCCGTCGACGAGTTCCATGACCAGGAACGCGCGACCGGACTCCTCCCCGCCGGGGGTATCGAAGCCCTGGTCGTGCACCGCCACCACGTGCGGATGGTGCAGCCGGGCCGCCGAGCGGGCCTCCCGTTCGAAGCGCTCGACGAACGACCTGTCGTCGGCGAAGCGCGGGTCCATGATCTTGATGGCGACCTGGCGGTCCAGGCGGGTGTCGACGCCGCGGTACACCGACGACATCCCGCCGCGCGCGAGCAGCTTGTCCACCCGGTAACGGCCCTCGAGCAGAGTGCCCACCAGAGTGGGGTCCGTGCGTGTCACGGCTATGGATCGTACGGAAGTGCCCATGTTCTGATGTACGGGACCTGGCCCGGGCGGGATCACGATTTCCGTCATTTCGTCGAAACGGCGGTATGCGTCACCGAGCGAGCACTCTCCGTCATGACGGAGGTCGTCACCCGTGCGCAGTAACGGGACACGAGACGGAATGTGGCACAGTGTCACCTGTGAGTGGGATTCCCGTCGCCGACGACGTTCTCGGTGCAGATGTGGCCGTTCTTCCGATTTCCGAGGTCGCGACCGCGCTGAACGTTTCGGCCAACAAGGTCCGCCAGATGTTGCGTGACGGCCATCTGATCGCCGTCCGGCGCAAGGGCGAGCTGTACGTCCCCGGCGCGTTCCTGGTGAAGGACGGCGTGGTCAAGGGCCTGGCCGGCACGATCACGGTGCTCGCGGACTCCGGTTTCAGCCGGACCGAGATGCTGCGCTGGCTCTTCGCCGAGGACGAGACCCTGCCGGGGGCCACCCCGGTCAACGCGCTCCGGACCAGCCACGGCACCGAGGTCAAACGGCGCGCGCAGGCGATGGCGTTCTAGTCCGTCCGGACGTTCTGACCAGGACATACGTCGTAGCCGCGAGCAGCTGGCACCCCGCCGCGGCGGACAGCCCGGTGGTTACGGAGAGTGCGCTCAGCGGTCCCGCGGCCGCGGCACCCGCCGCGAGTCCGGTGATCTTCACGCTCGCCGCCGTCGTGAAAACCTGCGCCCGCACCTCCGCGGGCGCTTCGCGATGCCGGATGGCGAACAGCGCCGAAAGCTGCGGTCCTTCGGCGAATCCGGCGAGCACGGCGGCGGCCAGCAGGGTCACCACGTCGTGCCCGGCCGCCGCGAGCAGGAAGCTCGCGCCCAGCAGGACGGTGCTGGCGAGCACCGTCCGATCCGGTGGTGGCGGCTTGCGGGCCAGCACGGCGTTCGCGACCAGCGCCGCGGCGGCCAGCACGGTGAGCAGGAGCGCGCCGAATCCCGCGTTCCCCAGCCGTTGGGCGCCGAGCAGCGGGTAGCAGACCACCGCGATCCCGATGCCGACGAAGGACACCGTGGACGTCGCGGTCGCCCGCAACAGCGCCCGCTTGCGGAAGAGGACGGCGAACCCGTCGGCGAGCTGACGGCGGATCGGCTTCGTGGGCTTAACTTCGCCCGCGGGTAGCGACCATGCCGCCGGGAAAGCCACCGCGACCAGGGTGATCGCGACGGCGACCGCGGCCGGGGCGCCTGCGTAAGCGGTCACGAGCCCGGCCAGTCCCGGTCCGATGAGGCTCGCCGCGGTGAACGTCATCGCGTCCAGCGTGCTCGCCCTCGGCAACGACGTCCCGCCGCGGACGTGGGGCAGCTGAGCCGTCCAGCCGCCGGCCAAGGCCGGGTTGAGCAGGCCCGCCGCGACGGCGACCGCGATCGCCGCCGGGACTTCGACGAGCGCGAGTACCGCGCCGAGCCCGCCCGCGTAGGCGAGCAACGCCCACGCCAGCAGCCGTCCCGGCCGGGGACTGCGGTCGAGCAGCGCGCCGAGCAGGGGACCGCCCGCCGCCGCGGAGATCGTCAGGCCCGCGAGCAGCGCGGATCCGGTGGCGGCCGAGCCGTCGACACTGAGACCGAGCAGCAGCAACGCCGGCCCGGACAGCTCGTCGCCGGTCCTGGCGATCGTCGCTCCGGTGAGGTAGACGGCGAGTCTGTAACGGCCTCTCATAGATAAGACGTTACAGTGGGGGATGACTTCAGCGCAGCGGGATTTCCTGCCGGGCCGGTCCGCTCGGGAGGCGGCGCAGCGAGCGGTGGATCTTCTGGAGGTCCTGCTCGTGCCGGAACCGTCGGATTCTTCTGTCCGTTCCGTGCTGGAGGCGCACGGTGAGACCGACGTCGAGCTGGAGCCCTCGGACATGACGTCGTTGCGCGAGGCGGCTTGGGAGCTGCGTGCAGTGTTCGCGGCGCGGGATGTCACGGAGGCGGCCGGGGTGCTCAACCGGCTGCTGGCCCGATACGCGCATCCGCCGCGGCTGACCGACCACGACTCCGGATTCGGCTGGCATCTGCACGTCGACGCCGACGATGACGGGCCGTGGGGCGCGTGGCTGGCGACGTCGTCCGCGCTGGCGCTGGCGGTCTTGCTGGCGGACCGCCAGGCGCCTCCGGGCGGACTGTGTGCCGCTTCGGGCTGTGGGAAGCCCTTCGCGCACTTGGGCGGGGGGAGCCCGCGTCGGTACTGCTCGACGCGGTGCGCTACCCGGGAGCGGGTGGCGGCACACCGGCGTAAGCCACCCGAGACGCCATGAAAGGTCCTTTCCTCGCAAAATTTGCAAGGAAAGGACCTTTCATGGCGCGCGAAAGCGGGTCAGGACTGCTGCTTGTCGCGCCACTGGGTCCAGGCGCGCAGCTTGTCGAGGTTGTAGTCCGGTCCGCCGGTCGCCACGGTGAACAGCGAGACACCCAGCTCCAGCAGCTTCGGTCCCAGCTCCTCCGGGTCACCGTCGACGGCGATCGAACGCTCGATCTCCTTCGGGTCCCGGCCGACGTCGGCGCAGTGCTGGTCGAGGATCTTGACCTTGCGCTCGACGACCTCCGGGTCGCCGAAGCCGTGCCAGATGTCGGCGTGCTTCGCGACCAGGCGCAGCGTCTTCTTCTCGCCGCCGCCACCGATCAGCACCGGGATCTTGCGGGTCGGTGCCGGGTTCAGTTTGCCGAGCCTGCTCTCGATCCGCGGGAGCGCTTCGGCGAGGTTGTCGAGGCGTCCGCCCGCCGTGCCGAACTCGTAGCCGTACTCGTCGTAGTCCTTCTCGAACCAGCCGGAGCCGATGCCGAGGATGAGCCGTCCGTCGGAGATGTGGTCGACGGTGCGGGCCATGTCGGCCAGCAGTTCGGGGTTGCGGTAGCTGTTGCACGTCACCAGCGCGCCGATCTCGACCCGCGACGTGGACTCCGCCCACGCGCCCAGCATCGTCCAGCACTCGTAGTGCAGGCCGTCGGGGTCGCCGAACAGCGGGTAGAAGTGGTCCCAGTTGAACACGATGTCCACGCCGAGGTCTTCGGCCTCCGAGGCCGCCCGGCGGATCGCCTTGTACTCGGCGTGCTGCGGCTGCAGCTGGACGCCGATCCGGATCTTCCTGTTCGCAGCAGTGGTCATGTTCGCACCCTAAGCCTGGAGTTGCTCCACGCGCTCGTCAGTAAACCCGGCAAGGCGACCCCCGCCCGGCGGCGGCGCGGCACGACCGCTCGGGTGTTCAGCACGTCGTAATCGAGCGCCACGATCTCGTCGAGGATGCCTTCGTAGAGGACGAGCGCGGTCCGCACGCAATACCGGGATTCCTCGCGCAGCAACGGGATTCCCGCTTCCGCGCGGCGGTACACCGCCCGGTTGCGCGCCACCGACACGGCGAGCGCGCGCCGCACCCGACGGTCCGGCAGCCCTCGGGAACGCGACCATTCGAGCAGTTCGCGGTCGACACCGAACGCGGCCAGTTCCTCGGTGGGCAGGTAAAGCCGTCCCCGGTCGAGGTCCTCGCCGATATCGCGCAGGAAATTGGTCAGCTGGAACGCCTCGCCCAGCGCGGCGGCGTGGGGCTCGGCGTCGGAAATCGGGACGACGGCGCCCAAAACCGGCAGCATCTGCAGGCCGATCACCTCGGCCGAACCGTGGATGTACTCCCGCAGCTCGGCGTAGGTCGCGTACTCGGTGATCTTGAGGTCCATCGCCATGGACCGCAGGAACGCGGCGAACAGGCCGCGGTCCAGCTGGTGGCGGCGCACGGTGTCGGCGAACGCGGCCAGCACCGGATCGGCGGGGGTGGCACCGTCGAAAACCCGCCCTGCCGAATCGGCGACCTCGTTCAGCGCGGCCGCGGGATCGGTGCCGGGAGCGGGATTGTCGACCAGGTCGTCCGCCATCCGCGCGAAGCCGTACAGCGCGTGCGCGAACGGCCGCGCCCGCGGCGGCAGCAGCCGGGTCGCGAGGAAGAAGGTGCGGCCATGGCGCGCGTTGATCCGGCGGCACGCGGTGTACGCCGCCCGCAACGCCGGGTCGGTGATACCCGCGGCGTCGAGCTCGTTCATCGCCCGGTGACCCGTTCCGCCGCGAGCCTGCCGGAGATCACCACCGGCGGAATGCCGACGCCCGGCGTGGTCCCGCAGCCGGCGAGTACGACGTTTTCCGCCGCCCGCACCAGATTCCCCGGCCGGAACGGGCCGGTCTGGGCGAAGGTGTGCGCGAGGGAGAACGGCGTGCCCGCGGTGAGCCCGCGCTCCGCCCAGTCCGCGGGGGTGATCATCTCGTCGACGACGAATGCGTCCGTGAAGCCGGTGAGGCCGCGTTTTTCCAGCGTGCGCAGGAGTTCCGCGCGATATGCGGGCCCGACCCGGTCCCAGTCGATCTTGCCGCGGCGGAGGTTCGGCGCCGGTGCCAGCACCGAGATCACCTGATCGCCGCTGGGGGCGAGTCCCGGTTCGGTCGCGGTCGGCCGGGTCACCAGCAGTGAAGGGTCACTCATCAGCTTGCCCTCGCGGATGATCTCCGAGAACGTCTTTTCCCAGGCGCGGCCGAAGAAAATGGTGTGGTGGCCCAAATCCGGCCACGACCTCGGCGCGTGTCCGTGCAGTACGACGGCCGACGGCGAATACCGCAGCGGCAGCGGGCGCCGGGGGCGGGCGCCGAGAAGGCGATACGCGGTGCCGAGTTCGGTCGCGAGAACCACGGTGTCACAAGGGATCCGCTCACCCGAGCGGGTCCGCACCGCGCGCACCCGCGAGGAAACCCTTTCCAGCCAAGCGGCTTCGGTGCCGAACCGCACCTCCGCACCCGCCCGTTCGGCCGCGGCCGTCAGCGCACGCGCGATCTCGCCCATCCCACCGGACGGGTAGTAGACACCGCCGACGGTGTCCATGAAGGAAATGACGCCGTACGCGCCGATCGCGCGGGCCGGGTCGAGTCCCGCGTAGAGCGCCTGGAAGGAGAACAGACGGCGCACGCGATCGTCGCGCAGGAAACCGGCGATCTTCGGGCCGAGCCGCCCGAAACCACCCAGTGCGGCCAGCTTCGCCAGTTCCGGGCGCACGAGATCGAGCGGGGAGTCGAAGTTCGCGCCGATGAAATGGTCCTTCTGTACCGCGTACAACTCGGTCAGCCAGCGCCGCAGCCGACGGTAGCCCTCGGCCTCGGCCGGGCCGGCGGCCGCGCGGATCTCGGCCTCCATCGCCGCCGCGTCCGTGTGCACGGCGATCGTGCTGCCGTCGGCGAACCGGGCGCGATAGGCCGGATCGAGCCGGGTCAGCGTCAGGTTGTCCGCCAGCGATTCACCGACCGCCGCGAAGGCCTCGTCGAGCAGTTCCGGCATGGTCAGCACGCTGGCCCCGGTGTCGACGGTGTTGCCGCCGAAGTTCGCTTGCCCGGCGCGGCCGCCGGGGGCCTTGTCCTGCTCCAGCAACGTCACCCGGCGTCCGGCGCCGAGCAGGTGCAGTGTCGCCGTCAGCCCGGCGAGCCCGCCACCGATCACCACCACGTGGTCACTCGGACCGGTGACGGTGCGCATCAGTAGGTCCGCTGGGTCGCCTTGACGACCAGCCCGGTCAGCGCGGCGGGAGCGGGTTCGGCCAGACGCGCGCGGTCCAGCGCGGCCATCGCGGATTCAGTGAGCTCGTCGATCCGGTGTTCCACCGCGTCGACCGCGCCGACGTCCCGCAGCGCCTCGCGCACGTTCTCGACGGCGTCCTCGGAAAGGTGAGCGTCGCCGATGGCGTCGGAGATGACCTTCTCCGCCGCTTCCTTGCCCTGCTCGGCCGCGCGCTGGAGACCCAGCGCGACCAGCAGGGTGCGCTTGCCCTCGCGCAGGTCGTCGCCTGCCGGTTTCCCGGTGACCGACGGGTCGCCGAACACGCCGAGCAGGTCGTCCCGCAGCTGGAACGCCACGCCGACCTCGTCACCGAACTCGCGCAGCGTCGCGATCAGGGCCTCGTCGGCGCCGCCGAGCGCGGCACCGAGGTGAAGCGGGCGCTGGACGGTGTACGCGGCCGTCTTGAGCTTGCAGATGTGCAGTGCGGCCTCGGGGGAGGCGTCGCCGGTGGCCTGCGTGCGCACGTCGAGGTACTGCCCGGCGAGCACCTCGGTACGCATCGCGCGCCACGCCGGCCGCGCGGCGGCCAGTGCCGCGGGCGGCAGCGGGGCCTCGCCGAACATGTCGTCGGCCCAGGCCAGCGCGAGGTCACCGACCAGGACGGCGGTCGCGAGCCCGAACGTGCTCGGCGAACCCAGCCAGCCGCTGTCGGCGTGCAGTTTCGCGCCCGCGATGTGCACCGTAGGCGAACCGCGGCGCGAATCGGAGGAGTCGATGAGGTCGTCGTGGATCAGCGCACACGCCTGGATCAGCTCCAGGCTCGCCACCGCCTGCAGCACGCCTTCGACGTCCGGCCCCGCCGGATCGCCGCCCGCGCCGCGCCAGCCCCACCAGGCGAACGTCGGGCGCAGGCGTTTGCCGCCGCCGAGCACGAACCCGGCCAGCGCGTCGATCCCGACGCCGACGCTCGGTTCGGTGCGGCGGATTTCGGCACCGGCGCGCTCGAGGAACCCCGCCAGCGCCCGCTCGACGTGGGCGGGCAGATCGGCGTCGTAGGCGGACGTGTCCATGCGCACATCCTCCGGGAAGGACGGCGTCGGGACCCAGTCGGGTGCCGTCGAATGTGGCGGAACAGACGTCAACCGCGGGTCTTGGCGTAGTGCCGCTTCGCCCGCGCCCGGTTCCCGCAGTCCGCCGAACTGCACCAGCGCCGCGACCGGTTGCGCGTGTGATCGGTGAAGACCCAGCCACAGCCCGGCCCTTCGCACTCCCGGACCCGATCGAGTGCTTCGGAGCGCAACAGCTCCTCGGTCGCCAACGCGAGGAAGTGCGGCAGCGCGTCGCCGTCGTCCAGCGGTACCACCCACCGCAGTGGCAAGGACGACGGGAGCGACGCGTGCCGGTATGCCTCGATCAGGGGCTTTCGCAGCACCGTGAGGTCCGGCGGATCCGACACGAGCACGCGGTAAAGCGTCTCGCGGAACGTCTTCACCGTCTCGAGGACGGCTTCGGAGATCTCCAGTCGTTCGCTGCCCGCACCCACCAGGACGACCCACTCGGACAGCCGCGCCGGATCCGAAAGCCGGTCTTCCCGCCTGGCCGGATCGCGCCGCCAGGAAACGGTGTTGACCAGGTCCAACGGCACACTCCCGCCGATGCTGTCGTACCCGTCCCAGTGGCCGTCCACAGATCCTCCTAATGGTCAAAATAAGTTTAGCTTGTTAGGCTCGGTCGTATGACCACGCTCCGGCAGCACTATCTGTCCGGCGCCCGAGTCGGCCTCGGACTGGGTGTCGCGACCTTCGTCCTCGGTGTCACCTTCGGCGCCTACAGTCAGACTCTGGCCTGGGGGATCGCGGCCCCGATCGTCGCGTCGATCATCGTGTTCTCCGGCTCGGCCCAGTTCGCGATGGCCACCGCGCTCGCGGGCGGCGGCAACATCGCCGTCGCGGTCGGCGCCGCGGCCCTGATCAACGCCCGTTTCCTGCCGATGGGCGCCGCCGTCGCCGCGGACCTGCGTGGCGGGCGCCTGCGCCGCGCGTGGGAGGGTCAAGCCGTCGTCGACGGCTCGTGGGTCGCCGCTCACCTCGGCGGAGGACGCTTCGACCGCGAGAAGCTCATCGGCTGCACGCTCGTCCAGCTGCCCGCGTGGGTCCTGGGCACCGTGCTCGGCGTCCTCGCCGCCCCGTCACCGGACATCGTCGCGCGCTTCGGCCTCGACGTCGTGTTCCCCGGCTTCTTCCTGGTCCTGCTCATCGACGAACTCCGCCGGTCCCGTGAGGCGGTCTGGACGGCGGCGCTCGCCGCCTGTCTCGCCGGCGTCCTGGTGCTGTTCGTCCCGGTGGGGCTCGCGCTGATCGGCGCTTCGGCGGCCGCGCTGGTGGGATTGGGGGCCCGGCGATGACCCTCTGGATCGCCATCGTCGCCGTCGCGCTGGTCAGCATCGGGTTCAAGGCGGCCGGCCCGGTCCTGCTCGGCGACCGGGAACTGCCGCCGCGGCTGGCCGGGGTCATCGCGCTGCTCGCACCCGCGCTCCTGGCCGGTCTCGTGCTCACCGACGTGACCGGCCCGGCCTGGTCCGGGCTCGACTGGACGCTGTGCGCCGGGCTGGCCGCGATCGCGGTGACCTACCTACTGCGCGTGCCGGTGCTCGCCGCGATCCTCTGCGGCGTCGTCGTCACCGCCGCACTGCGTTTCTTGGCGTGAAGTACGTGATGGCCCCCTTCCTTGCGCCTAGCGCAAGGAAGGGGGCCATCACGTACTGGGGGAAGGGGTCCTTCATGTGCCGCTTACGAAGCCGCCCAGAACGGTCCGCTCAGCCCGGCCTGGGCGAAGTACGCCGCCGCGGAGGCCGGGTCCCGGCGGGCGTAGCCGTGCTCGAGCCTGCCTTCGTACCAGCCGGCCGCGAGCCGCCACAGTGTCGCCAGATCCATGACGTAACCCTTGTCCTGCCCGGTTTCGGCGAGCCATTCGTCCACACAGGACTCCCCGCAGAACAGCCGCTGGTTGCCGCAGGTGTGCACGACGTCGTCCCACATCCGCGCCACCGGCACCAGGAAATGCGCGACCAGTTCACCCTTTGGCGGGGCCTGGTCGTTCACCAGCAACGCCTGCGGTTCGCCGCAGCCGCGGCAGCGCGTGGACACCAGCACCTCGGGTTCGGTCTTGACCAGACGCGGGATCGCGAACGAGTCCCACGCGCAGCCGCCCCACCACAGCGTCCGCTCGCCCATCACGGAAAACCCCAGCGGAATCGCCGCGAACGGATGCGCCATCACGACGTGCTCACGGGTGTCGAGCACCAGATGTCGCTGCTCGGCGAGGCGGTGCAGCGCCTGTTTCGCCACCGCGAGCGATCCGTGGGCGGCGTCGGCCAGTTCCGGGGCCGTCGGCGGTCTCCCGTGCTCGGCGAACGCGCGGTAGACCGCGACGCGGACGTCCTCGTCCCAGCTGGTGTCGGTTTCGGCGCTCATGGCGGCTCCCTGTGCTCGTCCCCGAGTCTCCCCAGGCTCGCGCCACTCAGCAACCGCGCGAGAGTGGCTGAAGTCGCATGTCCATTGCCTGAGAGGGGACTCCCAGCCAGCGGACTTTCCCCCTTAACATGGCGGTATGACGTCGGTGGTCGAGCGGTTGCAGGGTGATGGACCCGTGTTCTCCATCGAGTTCTTCCCGCCTCGCGACGCGGCCGACGAGGCCGTGCTGTGGAAGTCGATCCGTGAACTCGAGCCGCTGGACCCGGCGTACATGTCGATCACCTATGGCGCCGGCGGGTCCAGCCGCGACGGCACGATCCGCAGCATCGCCCGCGTCGCCACCGAGACCACGCTGGTGCCGATGGCGCACCTCACCGCCGTGAACCACTCGGTCGCGGAGCTGCGCAACGTCATCGGCTGGTACGCCGCCGTCGGGGTGCGGAACATCCTCGCGCTGCGGGGTGACCCGCCGGGCGACGTCTACGGCGACTGGGTCCCGCATCCGGAGGGGCTCAACTACGCCGAGGAACTCGTCGAACTGGTGCGTTCGCTCGGCGACTTCTGCGTCGGCGTCTCGGCGTTCCCGTACGGCCACCCGCGGTCGGCGAACCTCGAAGCCGACACCGAATACCTCGTGCGCAAGCTCCGCGCGGGCGCGGATTTCGCGATCGCGCAGCTGTTCTTCGAGCCCGAAGACTTCCTCCGCCTGCGTGACCGGGTCGCGGCCACCGGCTGCGAGGCACTGGTCATCCCCGGCATCATGCCGCTGACCACGCTGCGGACCCTGCACACGACGATCAAGCTGTCCGGCGCGCCCGCGCCGCGGCGGCTGCTGGACCGGCTCGAACCGCTGGCCGACGATCCGAAGGCCTTCCGCGCGGCGGGGATCGACACGGTGACCGAACTGTGCGAGCGGCTCATCGCCGAAGGCGTCCCTGACCTGCACTTTTACACGTTCAACCGGTCCAAGGCCACGCGCGAGGTGGTCAGCAGGCTCGGCCTGGTCCCCGCCAGGGCGTAACTCCGTACCGAAGTAGCCTGGCATCCCGGTAGCGTGCCGGGCATGGCTTCAACCGCGCGAAGTGTGCACCAGATCTGTGACCGGTACGTCGACGAGTACGCCGCGGCCGACCCGGTCGCCGCGACGACGTTCGGCATCTCCGGATACGACGACCAGCTGACCGACTACTCGCCCGCCGGGCACGCGGCGCGGGCCGCCATCGCCGCCCGCGCGCTGGCCGACATCGAAGCGGCCGAACCCGCCGACGACGGCGAGCGCGCGGCCAAGGCGGTGTTCACCGAGCGGATCGGCTTGCAGCTGGAGATCCACGAGGCGGGTCTCGACATCGCGGCGCTGAACGTGATCGAAAGCCCCGTCCAGGAACTGCGCATGGTCTTCGACTTCATGCCCACCGACACCGCGGAAGACTGGGCGACGATTGCCGCCCGGATGGCGCGGGTGCCCGAAGCGCTCGACGGCCTCCGTGCGTCGCTGCTCGCGGCCGCGGGCGCCGGCCGGGTGTCGGCGTTGCGGCAGGTCGGCAAGGTCGCCGAACAGGCCGAGACCTGGGCGGGGCTGAAGGACGAGACCGGGTTCTTCGAGACGCTGGTCTCGGGGGCGAAGGACGTCGACGAGAAGCTGCGCGCCGAGCTCGGCCGGGCCGCGCACACCGCGCAGGAGGCGTACGCGGAGTTCGCCGGTTTCCTCCGCGCCGAACTCGCCCCGCTGGCGCCGGTCAAGGACGCCGTCGGCGCCGAGGTCTACCGGCTGTGGTCGCGGTTGTTCACCGGAGCCACCTTCGATTTGGACGAGGCCTACGCCTGGGGCTGGGCCGAGTTCACCCGCATCGAGACGGAGATGCGCGAGGTCGCCGGCCGGGTCAAGCCCGGCGCGACCCTCGCCGAGGCGGCCGCCGCCCTCGACGCCGACCCGAAGTACGTCGTGCGCGGCCGGGCGGAATTCCAGGCCTGGATGCAGAACCTGTCCGATAACGCGCTGAAGTCGTTGCGCGGCAAGCACTTCGACATCTCCGACCGGGTGATGGCGCTGGAGTGCAAGATCGCCCCGCCCGGCGGCACCGTCGGCGCGTACTACACCGGCCCGAGCGAGGACTTCTCCCGTCCCGGCCGGATGTGGTGGTCGCTGCCGCAGGGCCGGGACGAGTTCACCACCTGGCGCGAGGTCAGCACCGTCTACCACGAGGGCGCGCCGGGTCACCACCTGCAGATCGCGACCGCGGTGGACCAGTCGGAGTCGCTCAACAAGTATCAGCGGTTGCTCGCGTTCACCTCCGGGCACGCCGAGGGCTGGGCGCTGTACTCCGAGCGGCTCATGGAGGACCTCGGGTTCCTCGACGACGACGGCGAACTGTTCGGCATGCTGTCCGAACAGCTGTTCCGCGCCGCGCGCGTGATCGTCGACATCGGCATGCACCTGGAGCTGGAGATCCCGGCCGGGACCGGATTCCACGAGGGCGAGCGGTGGACGCCGGAACTGGGCCTGGAGTTCATGCTCACCCGGACGGTCACCGACCCGGCCCACGTGCACGACGAGATCGACCGCTACCTGGGCTGGCCCGGGCAGGCGCCGTCGTACAAGCTCGGGGAACGCCTTTGGCTCGCCGCGCGCGAAGAAGCCCGCGCCCGGCAGGGCGACGCGTTCGACATCAAGCAGTTCCACACGCGGGCGCTGGCGCTCGGCGGGATGGGGCTGGACACGCTGCGGGAGATGCTCGCGGCGCTGGACTGATCCGGCTCGCCTCCGGTAGTGCCATGAAAGGTCCTTTCCTTGCGAAATTTGCGAGGAAAGGACCTTTCCTTGCGTGCTTCGCCCTCGACGCACGGCGAGGTGGCCCGGCCGCCCCTCAATTCACGTGCGCCCACCGCCGCCCCTTGATACGTTCGGCTCGTGCAGCGGATCTTTCTTGTCACCCCACCCCCGGCCTCCTGAGCGGGGTGTCTCCGGCCGCGCGGCGTTCCAGCCGCCCGGCCTCCTAGTGCTGCACTGAAGCACCCCGCGTCGTCGACGTCCTTTCCGACCGACACAGACGCAGGAGCGTTTCCCCATGTCCGTTGCCGTACCCACGCGCGCCCGATCGTCGGCCGCGCTCGTTCTCGCCGGTGTCCTCTGGGGCACCGGCGGCCTCGCCGGATCCCTGCTGGCATCCCGTGCGGGGCTCCATCCGATGGGTGTCGCCGCGTACCGGCTGCTGATCGGCGGCGTGATCGCCACCGGCTACCTCTGGCTCACCGGCGGTCTCCGCGGCCTTCCGCGCACGCGGGAGGCCCGCCGTCGCCTCCTGGCCGTCGGCGGCCTGTTCGCCCTCTTCCAGACCAGCTACTTCGCCGCGGTCTCGCTGAGTTCGGTGAGCGTCGCGACGATGACCACCATCGGCAGCGCACCCGTTCTGCTCGCCGTCGCGACGGTCGTCAGGACCAAGAAATTCCCCACGCGCTGGACCTTGGTGTCCCTGGCCGGTTCCCTCACCGGGCTCGCGCTGCTGCAGTGGACGCCCGGTGAGAAGGTCGACGTCGCCGGAGTGCTGTTCGCCTTGCTCGCCGCGGCCGGGTTCGCCGCGTTGACCCTGGTGACCGCGACCCGCGTCGAGGGGCTGGATCCCTTGCCCACCACGGCTTTCGGTTGCCTGATCGGCGGCGCCGCGCTCGCACCCGCCGCGGTGTGGTTCGGGATGGCGGTGCCGCTGGAGGCCGATGTTCTCGCGCTCGTCCTGTACTTCGGCGTCGTGCCCACGGCGTTGGCGTACGCCGCGTACTTCCGCGGTCTCGAAACCGCGCATCCCGTGCTGGCCGCGTTGTCCGCGCTGCTCGAGCCGCTGACCGCCGCGCTGCTGTCCATGGCCGTGCTCGGGGAACGGCTCGGCACCATGGGCTGGTGCGGCGCGGTGGTGCTCATCGCCGCGCTCGCCGTCGCGTATACGAAGCCTTAGAGGGGAAGGGTCCGGCCGAGGATCGCGAACGCCCGCGGATCCCCGGCGAAGTGGTAGTCCCGCAGTACGTCGACGAACCCGACGCGCCGGTACAGGTTCCAGGCCCGGCTGGTGCCTTCCGGCGTGGAAAGGAGGACGTGGGCGTTGGGCACGCCGTCGAGCAGCCGTCGCAGGAGGTCCTCGCCGATCCGCTTCCCCTGGCTTTCCGGGCTGACGTGGATCTCGGTGAGCTCGAAGTAGTCGGACATCCAGTGCTCGGCGGCGGCCTGGCCCTCGCGGCGGGTCAGGCCGTGGCGGACCTGTTCATGCCACCACTGGCCGCCGCGGCCCTTGTAGCCGTAGGCGAGCCCGAGCAGGACGCCGTCCGCGTCGAGCGCGGCCATACAGCGCCAGCCTTCGCGCAGCGCGTGCGTGAGCCACATCGGCGCGCGCTGCTCCGCCGTGCCTTCGGGGTAGCGCATGGCATTGACGTAGATGGTCAGCGCCTCGGGGAGCCGGGCGCGGAACTCGTCCGCGGACAACTGGACGTAGCGGGTGCGTTCCGAGGACATCGCGGTCACGGGCGTTCATCCTGCCCGCCGCCCGCGACGGTCGCGGGAGTGCCCCCGGTCAGCGCGACCAGCTCCTCGAACGTCGTGGGGAACACGGACTTCGGATGCCCGGCGGCGGCCCAGACGACGTCGTGGGCGCGCAACGCGGTGTCGACGAGAGTGGTCAACGCCTTCGGGTGACCGATCGGGGCGACCCCGCCGATCGGCTGTCCGGTGTGCGCGCGGACGAACTCCGCGTCCGCCTTGCCGATCTCGTCGGCGCCGGTCAGCGTGGCCAGCAGCCCGGTGTCGGCGCGGTGCGCGCCGGAGGTCAATGCGAGCAGGGCCGTCTCCGTGTCGCCGGTGCGGCTGCGGAACACGAGGCTGTTCGCGATCGCGCCGACCTCGACGCCGAGTGCTTCGGCGGCTTGCGCGGCCGTGCGGACTTCGGCGGGGAGGATCCGGATCCCGTCCGCGGCGGCGTGCTGACCCGCCTCGGCGAGGGCGGCCGCGACCTTGGCCACCGAGGGATGGCCGGACTGGTCGATGGTGCTCATGACCCTATGAGATCACGAGCCCGATTCCGTGTCCCTCACCACATGCGGCGATCACCCGGCTACAAGGCCGAGGGCGCCGGGGTTGAAGAAAGGGGCACTTCAGGGTTACATTGGTCTTGTTCGAACAGACGTTCGACATTCGGTGAGCGCGCACCGGTAGGTGCCCGGCGCGGGGGCGGGGGAAGCGCCTCGGCGCCGGGCACCGGCCGGCGCTCACGTACAGGAGGAGGGTCGTCATGTCCGTTTCGGTCGTGTCCCCTGACGAAGCCGAGAGGCCGGGGGGCTCCGCGCAGCCCGCCCTGCCGATGTCGTTGCGCCCGCCGGCACCGCCCGCGGCGGTCTCCTTGTACGCACAGGCAAGGCGTGGCCTTGGCGAAGCAGAGCGGGAGAGTGATCCCGCGGAGCGGTTCATCGGCGCGTATCTCGCCGCGCTGCGGGGTGCGGCGGCGGTGCTGGAGGCCCGGGGCCGTCCGCACCGGGGCCGTGCGCGGCCGGCGAGCGGCTGGGTGCTGCTCGAATCCGTCGCGCCCGAGCTGAAGGAGTGGGCGGCGTTCTTCGCGGCCAACTCCGCGACGCGAGCCGCCGCGCAGGCGGGCATCACGGGCAAGGTCACCGCCGAACTGGCGGACGGGCTGGCGAAGGCCGCCACAGTGTTCCTGGAACTGGTCCGACGGGTGGTGCACGGGCTGCCGATGGGTGATGCGGCGCATGTGGCCTAGCGCGTCGTGGAGAGGGGGTGGCCGATGGCCGGGCAGGCCATGATCGACCAGAGCAGGTTCTTGGCGGTGATCGGCGCCGAAACGGAGCTGATGTCCCAGGTGGCGCACCACGCGTCCGCCGACGCGCCGGTCCCGACCTGCCCCGGCTGGACACTCGGCGAGGTGCTCCGGCATGTGGGCAGCGTGTACCGGGTCACCCGCCGGTGGATCACCGACGGGCGTCGTCCCGAGCACTGGCAGCGCAAACCGGGGCCTGGTCAGACCCTGGACGAGTACTTCCGCCAGGGTCGGGACGAACTCGTCGCCGAACTGGCCGCGCACGACGCGGACGAACCGGCGCCGACCTGGTGGCCGGCGGACCGCAGCTACGGGTTCTGGCGGCGGCGGATGGCGCACGAGGCGACCATCCACCGGATCGACGCGGAGAACGCGGCCGGGCGGGACGTGTCGGAGATCCCCGAAGACGTGGCACTCGACGGGATCGACGAGGCGCTGGCGCTCTGGTTCGGCCAGCGGCTGCCGTTGCTGGGACTGTCCGGGACGAAGACCGGATCGGTCGGTGTGCGCACCGCGGGCCATCACTGGATCGCCAGAGCCGGGCCGACGGAAACGGTCGCCTGGCGGTGCTCGGCCGAGGACGCCCAGCGTGCGGACGATCTGGTCACCGGACAGCCGGACAAGATCTACCGCTGGCTCTGGGGCCGGGCGGGTCCGACCGCGGTGACCGTCAGCGGAGACCAGGACATGGCGGGACAACTCTGGGCCCTTTTGCGGCTCGCGACTCGATGACCGGTCGGTGGGGAAGCCAAACCGGTCAGCGCCAGTCGGCGAAGCCGAAGATGTGCCTGAGAAGCGACCGAACGCGAAATGTCGGTGGTGCCGTCTAGGTTCACCAGGTGTGGCATCACACCTGGTGAACCTGGTCTTCGACTCGGCCCTTCCCAGAGATCTGGCGGGTTTCTGGGAAGGGCTGTTCAGCTGGGACGCCCCGTTCGACCCGGCCTTCCGCTCCGAGGCCGGGCCGAAACGGGGCAAGAACCGGCTGCACCTGGATCTGGCGAGCCGTTCGCCGGAACACCAGGCCGAACTGGTGGACCGTGCGCTGTCCCTCGGCGCACGACACCTCGACATCGGCCAGGGCCCGCCGGAGGAGAAGCGGGTGCCGTGGGTGGTGCTGGCGGATCCTGAGGGCAACGAGTTCTGTGTCCTCGAACCCCGTGAGCAGTACGCGGGCACCGGTGCGATCGCCTCGGTCGTCGCCGATGCCCGGGATCCGGAGCGGCTCGCGCGGTTCTGGGCGGCCGCGCTCGGCCGGGAGATCGGGGTCCGGGAGAAGCCGATCGTGGGCTTGCGACCGGCGGATGGCCGCGGTCCCTGGCTCGAATTCCTCGCCACCGAGGAGGAGAAACGGCACCGGAACCGGTTGCGGTTCGAAATCGCGCCACGGCGAGGCGGAAGCCGGGCGGCCGAGGTCCGGCGGCTGCGGGAGCTCGGCGCGACAGGGCAGGGGTCGGCGAGACAAGGCGCCGTGGCCATGGTGGACCCGGAAGGCAACGAGTTCAGCGTGCTTTCACCGCGCTGAGTGTTTCGCCGGGGTTGCGCGGCGGCGCCGAACGCTGACCTGAGCGAAACACCGGCGCCGTGGGCAGGCAACAACCGGCGGGGACCGTTGAGGCCATGGAGACCTATCGAATCCGGCCCACCCAGGTCCATTCCGGTGCGGAGACGGCGGCCGCGTCGGCCTGGCGGGTCCGGATCCGCGTGGACGACCGGCCGGGCACCCTCGCCAGGATCGCGATCAGGCTGGCCGACCTCGAGTGCAACATCCTCGGACTCTCGGTGCTGCCGGTCCCCGGCGGCGTGCTGGACGAGATCGTCCTGCGGCCGGCCGCGGGCTTGCCCCGGCAACTGCTCGTCGACGCGATCCGGGACGAAGGCTGCGAATGCTCCGCCGTCATCGACGCCGACCTCGCCGAACTGGTCGATCCGGCCACCGCGACGTTCACCGCGGCCAAACAGGCCGTCGAGGCGCCCGGCGGACTCGCGGAGGTGCTTCGCGGCGTCCTCGCGGCCGACGTCGTCACGAAGGTTCCTTCCATCGAGGCGAATCCCGCCCGGACGGAGGGCGGGCACCGGGCGGTGTTCCCCGCCGGGGACGGAACCGCGTTCGTCGCTCGCCGCCGGTGGTCGCCGTTCGTCGAACTGGAACTGAGCCGGGCCGTCGCGCTGATCGGCCTGATGACCGCCGTCCGCGACAACGTGACCGGCCCGATCGTGCTCGACCGGCCCGACGGCGCCGCGATCGTCCTGCGGAAGGGCGTCCCCGGTGACGCGGAGGCGGTGTCCGCGCTGCACCAGAGATGCTCGATGACGACGTTGTTCCACCGCTACCACACCGGAATGCGCGCCGTACCGCGTCGCTGGCTGCACCGGCTCCTGATGCCGCCGCGCGGAGTGAGCCTGCTCGCGGTCTGCGGTCGCGACGTGATCGGCCTCGGTCAGCTGATCCCGGCCGTCGGCGGCGAGGCGGCCGAAATCTCGCTCCTGGTCGAGGATTCCTGGCAGCGGCAGGGCATCGGCACGGCCTTGCTCTCCCGGCTCGCCGTGCTCGCCACGGCCAAGGGGGAGCGCGAACTCGCCGCCGTCTGCCTGCCCGGCGACGACTCCCTCTACCGCACCGCCGCCCGGGCGGGCCTTCGCCCCGAACGCCTCCCCGGCGATTCGGGCACCCTGCGCTTCACACTCCCCAACCCCCCGCGTTTAGTCCTCTAAATGCGGTAAACGCGGGAGGAGGTCAGCGCTTCCAGAACCAGTCTTTGCCGCGGGCCTCGCCCAGCGCTCGCTTCTTACGCTCGGGGGTGAGGCGGTCCAGGTACAGCTTGCCGTCGAGGTGGTCGATCTCGTGCTGCAGGCACTGCGCGAGCACGTCGAAACCTTCGACCTCGACCGGTTCGTTGCGCAGGTTGACCCCGCGCACGACGGCTCGCTTCGCACGGACGACCGGGAACCACAGTTCCGGCACGGAAAGGCAGCCCTCGCCGATCTCGTGCGTCTCCTCGGAGAGCTCGACGAGCTCCGGGTTGATCACATACCCGGTCAGCCCGCCGACGTCGTAGCTGAACACGCGAAGGCCGACCCCGATCTGCGGCGCCGCGAGACCCGCGCGCCCGGCCGGTTTCACCCCGTCCATCAGGTCGGTGACCAGCGACTCGATCTTCTTGTCGAATTTCGTGACCGGGTCGCATACGGTCTTGAGCACGGGATCCCCGAAGTAGCGCAGGTCGCGCATCACCATGTTCGAACGTCCTTCTCCGCTGGCCTGAGCGGCAATTCTAGGCCCGCAGGCGCAGGCCCTTCGGAGTCGCCCGGAATCCCGCCTCCTGGAGCACCGCGGACAGCTCGGAGGTGAGCGCCACCTCACCGTCGGCCTTCTGCACCGCGAGTTGCCCCAGCCAGCCTTCCCGTACCGCTGTGGACAGCGCCCGCGCGGCCGACCGCAAGGGTTCCTGATCCTCGGTGAAACTCAGCAGCGACCGGCCACCGCGTTCGACGTACATCGCCGGGACACCGTCCACGAGCACCGCCAGCGCCCCCGCTTTCCTTGCGGGACGGTGCTTCGTGTCACCCGTGGCGGCAGGCCACGGCAACGCGGCGCCGTAAGGCTGGGCCGGGTCGGCGGCGGCGAGCACCACCGCTCCCTCCTTGGTGGTGCGCTGGTTCCCGGACTGCGCGCGCAGCCTGTCGACGGCGCCCTTCGCCGCGAACTGCGCGGCTCCGAGCCCCTCGACGACGTAGCCACGAACGACCTGGCCCGAATCCTCCATCCCGCGCAAAACCTTGTAGATTCCGGAAAAACCGCCGGTCACCCGCTCGGTGTCGAGCGCACCGCGGGTGAGGACGCCATGCCGTTCCAGGAAGGCCTCCGTCCGCGCGAGCGCACGCCTGGTCGGGTCCGGCGCGCGTTCCGGGGTCAGCGCCCAGCGTCCGGCGACCGTCGGCGGACCGGTGCGCGACGGCATCGCCGGACGTCCGGCCCGAAGCCGCGCGTACCGGCCGCGAGGAGCCTGCCGTCGTGGTTTGTGCGCCGCGCCCGAACCGGAGACCTGCGCCCGCAACGGGCCGAGCGTGTCCCCGGTGACCAGCCCTGCCCACACCAGATCCCACAGCGCGGCGACGACTTCACCGTCGTTGGGTGGGGTTTCGACCAACGGTGACGCCCGGTCCACGAGCTGGCGGAAGAACTGCGCCCCACCCTCCAAAGTGGACAGAATGGCCTCGTGGAGCGGACCGGACGGCAGATCGTCGTCGAGGTCGGGCAGCAGCAGATCGGCGACGTCCGTCGGCGCGAGCGCCAGCCAGCCGTCCCCGCCGGAGAGGGAACCGCATCCGCACCAGGTGACCTCGCCCGCGGTGGTCAGTTCGTCGAGCAGCGACGGCGTGTAGCCGGGCAGCCTGCTCGGCAGGATCAGCGACTCGACGGCGCTCGCCGGCAGCGGGGCCCCGGCCAGCTGTTCGACCACGGACAGCACGTCGTCCGCCGTCGGCGCCGAGCGCACGCGCGCGCCGATGCCGTGCCACGACGGCAGGAACCGGCCCAAGGCCGCCGGTTCGACCGGTTCGACCTCGGCTCGCAGCCGAGCCAGTGACGCCCTCCGGAGCCTGCGCAGCACCGACGCGTCGCAGAATTCCATCCCGACGCCGTGGGTTTCCGGATGTCCGACCGGACTCAGTTCACCGCGCACCAGCCTGCCCTGCGCGGTCAGCCTGTCCAGCACACCGGTGACCACGGCCGTCCCCAGCCCGAACCGCTCGGCGGCCTGCCGGGCGCTGAACGGACCTCGACTGCGGGAATAGCGCGACAGCAGATCGCCGACGGGATCCTCGACCGGTTCGGTGAACGCCTCCGGCACGCCCACCGGCAACGCGGTGCCCAGCGCGTCCCGCACCCGGCCCGCGTCCTCGATGGCGATGAAGCGTTCACCGCCGCCGATGCGGACCCGGAGCACCCGCCGCGCCGCTTCCAGTTCCTCCAGCCATTCCCGCTGGATTCCGCGTGCGGCGGCCTCCTCGATCGAGAGATCTCCGAGGAACCGCAACAGATCAGCGGCCTCCTCGGCGTTGCGGGCGTGCCTGTCGGGATCGAGCCGCTGCAGCGACCGCTCGACTTCGGCGACGACCTCGGCGTCCAGCAGTTCCCGGATCGCCTCGGTGCCGAGCAGTTCGGCCAGCAGTGTCGAATCCAGCGCCAGCGCCGCCGCGCGCCGTTCCGCCAGGGGGGCGTCGGTCTCGTACAGGAACATCCCGACGTAGCCGAAGAGCAGGCTGCGCGCGAACGGCGACGCCGACGGCGTCTCGACCTCGACCAGCTTGACCTTCCGCGACCGGACGTCGGCCATCAGTTCGCGCAGCCCGCCGACGTCGTACACGTCCTGCAGGACTTCCCGCATCGCTTCCAGCACCACGGGGAACCGTTCGTACTTGGCCGCGACCGAAAGCAGTTGCGACGCGCGCTGCCGCTGCTGCCACAGCGGGGTGCGGCGGCGCGGATCCCGGCGGGGGAGCAGCAGCGATCGTGCCGCGCATTCCCGGAATCGCGCGGCGAACACCGCCGAACCGCCGACCTCGGCCACGATCAGCTGCTCGACCTCTTCCGGATCGAGCAGCACGTCATCGACGCCGATGGTGATTTCCGAGCCGTCCGAGTCCAAGGCTTCCGGCAGGCGCAGCACGATGCCGTCGTCGGAATGCGCCACCTGCGCGTCGACCCCGCGGTTCTCCCGTAGCCGGGCCGCGATCGCGAGCGCCCACGGCGCGTTGACCTGAGCGCCGAACGGGGAGTGCAGGATGACCCGCCAGTCGCCGAGTTCGTCGCGGAAGCGTTCCAGCAGCACGGTCTTGTCGTTCGGGACGTGCCGGGTCGCCGACTTCTGTTCTTCCAGATACGCCAGCAGGTTGTCGCACGCGTACTCGTCCAGCCCCGCGACGGCGGCGCGCTCCCTGGCCACCGCGGGATCCGAAGTGGACAGTTCGCGGACGAACGCGCCCAGCGCCCGCCCCAGTTCCAGCGGGCGGCCGGGTGCGTCGCCTTTCCAGAACGGCATCCGCGCGGGCTCGCCCGGCGCGGGCACCACAAGCACGCGATCATGGGTGATGTCGGTGACCCGCCAGGAGGAGGTGCCGAGCAGGATCGTGTCCCCGACGCGGGACTCGTAGACCATCTCCTCGTCGAGTTCACCCACCCGCGACCCGGGTTTGTCGTCGGCGCCCGGCGTCATCACCGTGAACAGGCCGCGATCGGGGATCGTGCCGCCGGAGGTCACCGCCAGCCGCTGCGAACCCGGGCGGCCGTGCAGTTCACCGCTGACCCTGTCCCAGGTGATCCGGGCGCGCAGTTCACCGAACTCCTCGCTCGGGTACCGGCCGGCGAGCATGTCGAGGACCGCCAGCAACGCGTCGTCCGGGAGGGAGGCGAACGGCGCCGCGCGGCGAACGAGGGCGGCGACGTCGTCGACCGTCCACGATTCCAGCGCCACCATCGCCACGATCTGCTGCGCGAGCACGTCCAGCGGGTTGCGCGGGTACCGCACCGCCTCGATCGCCCCGGCCGCCATCCGTTCCGCGACCACCGCGCACGAGACGAGGTCGCCCCGGAACTTCGGGAACATCACCCCGCTCGACACCGCGCCGACCTGGTGCCCGGCCCGGCCGACCCGCTGCAGCCCCGAAGCCACCGTCGGCGGCGCCTCGATCTGCACGACGAGATCCACCGCGCCCATGTCGATGCCCAGTTCCAACGAGGACGTCGCCACGACACAGGCGAGGCGGCCGGTCTTGAGTTCTTCCTCGACGTGGGTGCGCTGCTCCCGCGACATCGAGCCGTGGTGCGCCCGCGCGATCACCGGCGCCGCGCCGGTGGTGAGCCCGGACTGGCCGATCGCCTCCGCCGGATACCGCTGGTCGGGCTCCAGTTCGGACTGTTCCGCGACGAGTTCGTTGAGCCGGGCCGTCATCCGCTCGGTCAGCCGCCGCGAGTTGACGAACACGATCGTCGACCGGTGGGACTGGATCAGTTCGAGGACCCGTTCCTCCACTGCGGGCCAGATGGACGGCCTCCGCGGCGCGCCGTCGATCTCCTCCAGTGAGCCGGGCAGCCGGGCGAGACCCGCGTCGAGGTCTTCGTTCTGCTTCGGCCCCTGAGGACTGTCGAGATTGGACATGTCCTCGACCGGTACTTCGACGCGGACCTCGATCGTCTTCGCCAGCTTCGGCTGGACGACGGTGACCGGCCTGCCACCGGCGAGGAACGAGGCGACCTCGTCGATCGGCCGCACCGTCGCCGACAGACCGATCCGCTGGGCGGGTTTCTCCAGCAGGGCGTCGAGCCGTTCGAGCGAAAGAGCCAGATGCGCGCCGCGTTTGCCGCCGGCGACCGCGTGCACCTCGTCGACGATCACCGTCTCCACCCCGCGCAGCGAATCGCGCGCGGAGGAGGTGAGGATGAGGAACAGCGACTCCGGTGTGGTGACCAGCACATCCGGCGGTGTCTTGCCGAAGGAGCGCCGTTCGGCGGCCGTGGTGTCGCCGGTGCGCATGCCGACGCCGATGTCCGGCACCGGCAGCCCCAGCCGCCGCGACGCCTGGGAAATACCGGCCAGCGGAGCCCGCAGGTTGCGCTGCACGTCGACGGCCAGCGCCTTCAGCGGTGAGACATAGAGGACACGGCAGCGTTTGCGCGGCTCGGCGGGCGGCGGTTCCACCGACAGCCTGTCCAGGGCCCAGAGGAACGCCGACAGGGTCTTACCGGACCCTGTGGGGGCCACGACCAGCGCGTGTTCCCCGGCGTGCGCGGCTCGCCAAGCCCCTTCCTGCGCGCGAGTGGGCGCGGCGAAGGCCCCGGTGAACCAGTCCCTGGTCGCGGGGGAGAAGAGGTCGAGTGCGTCTGCCACGCCCTCCATAGTGCGCCGGACCCCCGACAGTTTCGCTCCAAAGTCCGTGACCTGCGGTATCCGTCACCCGGTTCGGACGAGTTTGGCGGGTCCGCACGTACGGTGACCGCGCTCATGGGAGCATCACGGCCAGCGCGACCGGATCGGTGCTGGGGCGGTCGCCGTTCGTCTGTGAAGGGGAAAGAGCTGTGCGGATCCTGTCGGTGGACCTCGGGACGTCCAACACCGTGGCCGTGTTGTCGGCGCATGGGCGGCCGCCTCGGGTGGTCGAGGTCGACGGTTCGGCCAACATGCCCTCCGCGGTGTTCGCCACCGAGGACGGCACGATCATGGTCGGCCGCGACGCCGAACGCCGTGCCCGGCTCGACCCGACCCGCTTCGAGCCCAACCCCAAACGCCGCATCGACGAGCAGACGCTGCTGCTCGGTACCGACGTCATCCCGGTCACCGAGGTGCTGGCCGCGATCCTGCGCCGCGTCCTCGACGAGACCACCCGCCAGCTCGGCGGCGAACTGCCTGACGAGGTCCGGCTCACGCATCCCGCGCAGTGGGGTCAGACGCGCCGCAACGTGCTGCTGTCCGCCGCCCGCCTCGCCGGAATGGGCGGCAACCTGGTGCTCGTCCCCGAGCCGGTCGCCGCGGCGGCGCATTTCGCGTCGTTCCCCGGCAAGACGCTCGCCCCTGGCCAGGCACTCGCCGTGTACGACCTCGGTGCGGGGACCTTCGACGTCGCCATCGTCGGCGCCACCCCGAACGGCGGCTTCACCGTCGTCGCCGAAGACGGCCTTCCCGACCTCGGCGGCCTCGACGTCGACCAGGCACTGCTGGTGCACGTCGGACGCGAGGTCTCGCACAAGGATCCCCAGCGCTGGCAGCGGGTCCTGCGGCCCGAGTCCACTCCGGATCGCCGTACGCGACGCGCGCTGCAAGAAGACGTGAAGGCGGCGAAGGAGGCTCTTTCGCGGCACCCGCAGACCGAGGTCCCGATGCCGGAGCCGTTCGAGGACGTACTCGTCACCCGCGGTGAACTCGAGGCGCTGGTGCGGCCGTCGATGCTGCGCAGTGTCGAGTTGATGGCGCGCGTGGTCCGCTCGGCCGGGATGGCGCCGGACCAGCTCGCCGGTATCTACCTCGTCGGCGGTTCGAGCAGGCTTCCGCTGGTCGGCAGCCTGATCGCGGAGAAGCTCGGCGTCGTACCCGGCAGCCTCGACCAGCCTGAGACCGCGGTCGCCCTCGGCGCCCAGCATGTCGCCTCCGACGGCATCAGCTCCCGGACTCAGGGGGTGGAAGGACAGGTCGCGGCGGGGACCGGCGCGCACCCCGGTGTTTCGGGTCCGTACGCGCCACCGCAGCAGGTCGCGTCGATCCCCGGTTATCAGTCCGGCCCCGGCCAGTCCGGTGGTTTCCCGCAGTCGGGCTATCCGAACAGCGGCCCGCAGCAGGTGCAGCAGCAGCCCGCGCCGACGAACTTCCCGACCTACTCCCTGGCGAGCGGCGACACCGGCGACAAGGCGACCGCGAGCAAGAAGAAACCGCTCGTCATCGGCGCGATCGCGGCCGTCGTCGTGCTGATCGCCGCCGGGCTCGTGTACTTCCTGACCTCTTCGTCGGTGACCACCTACACCGCCGACGAGTGCAAGGCTCCCGGTGCGGCCGACGACAAGGGCCTCACCGGCTGCCTGCGCCAGCTCGCCGGGAAAATCGCCGACACCGGCGACTGCAAGCCCGGGATGGGCAACGGACCGGCGAAACCGGCGGAGGACCTCGGCGTGACGTCGACCTGCTCGGCTCCGGGCCGCGCCGGAACCCAGGTGACCTATCTGCAGAGCGACTCCGCGGAGAAGCTCAAGGCCTACACCGACCAGCTGCTCGCCTTCGCCGGCGGTGATCGCACCGAGGCCAAGTGGGTGGGCAACGCCCTGGAAGGCCAGTACTCCTCGGCCGCCGGGCGGAACGCGGCCGTGCTGGTGTTCACCGTGACCGACCGGCCGCTGGTCGGTTTCATCTACCAGGTCCCGGCAGAGGGACAGAACCCGACGCCGGGCGAACTGGCCGACTACTTCGAGAAGAGCATCCAGCCGGGTGAATAGGCCCAAGGTGGCCGGGCTGGGCAGTGTCCTTTTCCACACACCTTCACTGGAACTTGTGGTCACCGGGGCTCTCGTGCCTGACTGTGTGGATTTCGGGACATCCAACGTCCCGATATCCACACAGTGAGGAACACGGCCGACAGGGCCGGTCGACCCCGGCGGCCATGCTCCCCGGCCCGGCGAAGAAGCCCTTCGCGCGGTTCTGGCCGAGCCCGGGGCTAGACTTCCCCCGATGCGTATCACGGTCTTCCGGCGGCTGATGGCCGACGAATTCGGTCCCGGACGTGCGGAAACCCTCTCGAGGGATCACGTGTTCGGTGAACTCGGGGGCCGGACCGTCGAACAGGCCCTTGACTCCGGAATCTCGGCCAAGGACATCTGGCGAGCGGTCTGCGACGCGTTCGAGATCCCGCCGGAGCGGCGCTGACCTCGGGATGAAGGCGAGCACCCTAGTGCGACGGCGTGTCGGTCACGGGCTCGAACACACGTTCGTCTATGGTGTTGTCCACAACGGGGTCAGCGATCCACAGCTTGGGCGCGAGGCCTGGAATTGTCGGTGGTCGCCCGTAGCGTCGAGCCCGACAGCTCAGAACTGAAACAAGCCCTACCGGCTCAACCAACGAGGTGGACTCCATGGCACCAGCAGCACCCGACAAGGACAAGGCGCTCGAACTGGCCCTCGCCCAGATCGACAAGCAGTACGGCAAGGGCTCGGTCATGCGCCTCGGTGAAGAGGGCCGCGTGCCGATCGAGGTCATCCCGACCGGTGCCATCGCGCTCGACGTCGCGCTCGGGATCGGCGGCCTGCCGCGCGGCCGCGTCATCGAGATCTACGGTCCGGAGTCCTCCGGTAAGACCACCGTCGCGCTGCACGCGGTCGCCAACGCGCAGCGGAACGGCGGCATCGCCGCGTTCATCGACGCGGAGCACGCGCTGGACCCGGACTACGCCCAGAAGCTCGGCGTCGACACCGACGCGCTGCTGGTCTCCCAGCCGGACACCGGTGAGCAGGCGCTCGAGATCGCGGACATGCTGATCCGCTCCGGCGCGCTCGACATCCTGGTCATCGACTCGGTCGCCGCGCTCGTGCCGCGCGCCGAGATCGAGGGCGAGATGGGTGACAGCCACGTCGGTCTGCAGGCGAGGCTGATGAGCCAGGCGCTGCGGAAGATGACCGGTGCGATGAGCAATTCCGGCACCACCGCGATCTTCATCAACCAGCTGCGCGAGAAGATCGGCGTCATGTTCGGCTCCCCGGAGACCACGACCGGTGGTAAGGCGCTGAAGTTCTACGCGTCGGTCCGGCTGGACGTCCGCCGGATCGAGACGCTGAAGGACGGCGGCGAGCCCGTCGGTAACCGCACCCGCGTCAAGGTCGTGAAGAACAAGGTCGCGCCGCCCTTCAAGCAGGCCGAGTTCGACATCCTGTACGGCAAGGGCATCTCCCGCGAGGGCTCGCTGATCGACATGGGTGTCGACCAGGGCATCCTGCGCAAGTCCGGTGCCTGGTACACCTACGAGGGCGACCAACTGGGCCAGGGCAAGGAGAACGCGCGCAAGTTCCTGCTCGAGAACCCGGACATCGCCAACGAGGTCGAGAAGCGCATCAAGGAGAAGCTCGGCATCGGCGCCGTCGTCGACGCCGAGGCCGCCCCGGCGCCGGTCGACTTCTAGGAGGTACGGGTTTGCGAGCGCCCAAGGTGGATCCGGCGGAGTTGCCGCCGGACGAGCGGAGGAAGAAGGCCAAGGAGATCTGCTTCGATCTCCTGGCCGCGCGCCCGCGCTCCACGGAGGAGCTGCGTCAGGCCCTCAAGCGCAAAGGCTTCGACGAGGAGACGACGGAGACCCTGCTCGGTAAACTGGACCAGGCAGGGCTCGTCAACGACGCCGAGTTCGCCGAAATGTGGGTTCGTTCCCGCCACGCCAACATGGGCCTGGCACGGAACGCGCTCGTGGCCGAACTCAAACGCAAAGGAATAGATGGGGATATCGCCGTCCAGGCCGCCGAAGAGGTGGACCGAGAGGCAGAGGAGCAGCGCGCCCGAGAGCTGGTACGCAAGCGTATGCGCTCCTTGGGCGACGTCGACGAACAGACGGCGATCCGTCGCCTGCTGGGCGTCCTCGCCCGCAAGGGCTATCCCCAGGGGCTGGCCTACACCGTGATCCGCGACGAACTCCGCGAGTTCGGTGCCGAGGCCGCCCTCTTGGACGACCCCACCCTCGACTGAGACGCCTTCACCTGAGCTGCTCACCGGTCGAGCGGGCCCCGTGCCCGCAGGCCGGTGTTCTGCTTTCCACGGCCGGTGCCGACACGACCGATCAGGAATCGAGAAGCACCGGGCGCCCGCCGGGAAATAGCGTTACCGGCATGAACTTCATCGACGCCATCACCCTCGAAGTGGCCGACACCGCGGCCGCCGAACGCTTCTACACCACCGCCTTCGGCCTCGACACCCAGCTTCGTCTGCGAGCCGCTCAGGAGCCCACCACCGGCTTCCGCGGCTACACCCTTTCCCTCACGGTGTCGCAGCCCGCCAATGTCGACGCCCTGATCGAAGCCGCCCTCGCCGCCGGCGCGACCGCGATCAAACCCGCCGCGAAGTCGATGTGGGGCTATGGCGGTGTCGTCCAGGCCCCGGACGGCGCGATCTGGAAGATCGCCACCTCGGCGAAGAAGAACACCGGGCCGGCCACCCGCGAGATCGACGCCATCGTGTTGCTGCTGGGCGTCGCCGACATCTCCGCGAGCAAGAAGTTCTACGTCGAGCACGGTCTCACCGTGGGCAAGAGCTTCGGCCGTGTGTACGTCGAGTTCGAATCCGGGTCGAGCCCGGTCAAGCTGGCGCTGTACCGGCGCAAGGCGCTGGCCAAGGACGCGGGCGTCGCCCCGGAGGGCACCGGTTCTCACCGGATCGCGGTCAGCGGTCCCGCCGCGCCGTTCACCGACCCGGACGGCTTCCGCTGGGAAGCCTCCACGCTCGCCGCCCAGTCCTGATGTGCCACTACCGGATGCCGCCGCTCGCCGCCTACCGAGGAGAAAACGCCATGAGCAGCACCACTTACGAAGGATTCTCGGCCGAGGAGAAGGCCGCGATGAAGGAACACGCCCAGGACATGAAGAAGGCGTCCCGCCGCGGTTCGGCCGCCGACAAGGCGGCGGCCGCGGAGCAGGATGTGGTCGACAAGATCGCCGAGATGCCCGACGACGACCGCGCGCTGGCCGAACGGGTCCACGCCATCGTCAAGGCCAACGCCCCGATGCTCGCGCCGAAGCTCTGGTACGGCCAGCCCGCCTACGCCCTCGACGGCAAGATCGTCTGCTTTTTCCAAGCGGCGGCCAAATTCAAGACGCGTTACGCGACGCTTGGCTTCAACGAGGAGGCCAAGTTGGACGATGGTGCGATGTGGGCGACCGGTTTCGCCTTGGTCGAGATGACCCCCGCGGTGGAGAAGCGCATCGCCACCTTGGTGAAGCAGGCCTGTGCGTCTTGAGTGGCACTGCGTTTTACCGCACGATTGGCCACTCCCAGCGGTGAGGTGAATCCCTAGGCTCGGGTGAGCACTGGGAGGACATCATGATCACCATCGCGTCACCGGAGCCCAAAGACCGCGAAGGCTGGGAGATCCTGTTCCGCGCCTATATCGCCTTCTACGAACGTGATGAGCCCCAAGAGGTTTACGACCGTGCTTGGCGAGAGTTCCGTGAAGCGCGACGGATGCACGCGCTCGTCGCCCACCTGGACGGTGAACTCGTCGGAATCACGCACTTCCTGGTGCATCCCAGCACTTCCACGCTCACCGACGTCTGTTACCTGCAAGACCTGTTCACCGCACCGGAGGTCCGGGGCAACGGTGTCGCACGGGCGTTGATCGAGGCTGTCGCGGACTGGGCACGCCTCCGTGGCTGCAACAGGGTGTACTGGCACACCCAGGAATCCAACGCCACCGCACGCCGTCTGTACGACAAAGTCGCGGTCGATCGGGGTTTCATGCTCTATCAGCTGCCGCTCTGAAAACGGTGAAGGCCGCCCTCGGGAGGGCGGCCTTCACACCATGATCAGAGCTTCGAAGCCGCCGCGGCGAAAGCTTCGATCTTCCCGAAGTCCTTGGCCGCCAAAGCATCCTTCGGGGTCAGCCACGAACCGCCGATACAGCCCACATTGGACAGTGCGAGGTAGTCCGGCGCGGTCTTCACGGTGATGCCGCCGGTCGGGCAGAAGCGCAGCCCCGGCAACGGGCCGCCGATCGACTTCAGGTACGCCACGCCACCGCTGGCTTCGGCGGGGAAGAACTTCAACGCCGTCAGCCCGCGTTCGGCCAGCCGCATCGCCTCCGAAACCGTGCTCGCCCCCGGCAGGAACGGCAGCCCGGTGTCGAACGCGGCGTCCAGCACCGAGTCGGTGCAGCCTGGGGTCACGAGGAACTTCGCGCCGGCGGCGGCGGCCTGCTTGGCGTGTTCCGGTGCGGTGACCGTCCCGGCGCCGATGACGATCTCCGGGACCTCCGCGGCGATCCGCTCGATGGAGGCGAGGGCCGCCGGGGTGCGCAGGGTCAGCTCGATCACGCCGATGCCGCCCGCGAGCAGGGCCCGCGCGGTGGGCACCGCGTCGGCGGCGTCGTCGAGGACGACGACGGGCATCACAGGGGACAGGCCGAGCAGGTCGGCGCCGGTGGTCACTGACTTACCTCCACAGGGTTCAACGTGTGCGCCGGAGCGCCGAAGTGTTCCGGCGTGAGCGGTCCGAACACGCTCGCGCCCTGATCGGCGGGGCCGACCGCGCGGCGCAGCGCCGCGAACAGCTCCCGGCCGGTGCCGGTCCAGGATGCCTCCGAAGGCGGGGAGTCCACCAGTTCACGGCGGGCGAGTTCTTCGTCACCCACGAAGACGTCCAGCGTCCCGGCCCGCGCGTCGAGCCGGACGACGTCGCCGTCGGCGATCCGGGCGATCGGGCCGCCCACGGCGGCTTCCGGGGTCACCTGGATCGCGGCGGGGATCTTGCCGGACGCGCCGGACATGCGGCCGTCGGTGAGCAGCGCCACCTGGTGCCCGCGGTCCATCAGCACGCCCAGCGCCGGGGTGAGGCCGTGCAGTTCGGGCATCCCGTTGGCCTGCGGGCCCTGCTGCCGGATGACCACGACGACGTCGCGGTCCAGCTCGCCTGCCTCGAAAGCGTCCTTGAAGGACTTCTGATCGGTGAACACCCGGGCCGGGGCTTGGACGACGCGGTGTTCGGGCGCCACCGCGGACACCTTGATCACCGCGCGGCCGAGGTTGCCCGCGACCATCCGCAGCCCGCCGTCGGCGGCGAACGGCCGCGACGCCGGGCGCAGGACGTCCTCGTCGAGGCTGCGTGTCGGCACGTCGCGCCAGACCAGTCCGTCCTCGGACAGGATCGGTTCCTGCCGATAGCGGCTCAGGCCCGGCCCGGCGACGGTTTGGACGTCCTCGTGCAGCAGGCCCGCGTCGAGCAGCGTGCCGACCAGGAACTGGATGCCGCCGGCGGCGTGGAAGTGGTTGATGTCCGCGCTGCCGTTCGGGTACACCCGCGCCAGCAGCGGGATCACCGCCGACAGGTCGGAGAAGTCGTCCCAGGTCAGCTGGATGCCCGCGGCGGCGGCGATCGCGACGAGGTGCATCGTGTGGTTGGTCGAACCGCCCGTGGCGAGCAGCGCGATGACGCCGTTGACGACGGCCTTCTCGTCGATCACCCGCGAGACCGGGGTGTACTCCTCACCGCGGGAGATCCGCACGACGCGGCGCCCGGCCTCCTCGGTGAGCGCGCGGCGCAACGACGAGTTCGGCTGCACGAAGCTGGCGCCCGGCAGGTGCAGGCCCATCACCTCGACGACCATCTGGTTCGAGTTGGCCGTGCCGTAGAAGGTGCAGGTGCCGGCCGAGTGGTACGAAGCCGCTTCGGCGTCCAGCAGGTCTTCGCGGGTGGCCTTGCCCTCGGCGTACAGCTGGCGCACGCGCGCCTTCTCCTTGTTCGGCAGGCCCGAGTTCATCGGCCCGGCCGGCACCAGGATCGCCGGGAGGTGCCCGAAGGACAGCGCGCCGATCAGCAGGCCCGGCACGATCTTGTCGCAGACGCCGAGCAGCAGCGCCGCGTCGAACATGTCGTGGGACAACGCGATCGCGGTCGACATCGCGATCACCTCGCGGCTGAACAGCGACAGCTCCATGCCCGGACGGCCCTGGGTGACGCCGTCGCACATCGCGGGTACGCCGCCGGCGAACTGGGCCACCCCGCCCGCTTGGCGGACCGAACCTTTCAACAACGCGGGGTACTCCTGCATCGGCTGGTGCGCCGAAAGCATGTCGTTGTAGGAGGACACGATCGCGACACCCGGCGCCCGCACGGCGCGCAGGGCCGCTTTGTCGACACCCTCCATCGCGGCGAAGCCGTGTGCGAGATTGCTGCAGTCGAGACCGCGGCGCACCGGACCTTCTTCGTAGGCGGCGGCGACCCGCTCGAGGTGCGCGGCGCGGGTCTCGGCGCTGCGGGCGGCGATGCGTTCGGTGACTTCGGCGATGATGGGGTGGACGTTCGGGGCGGTGCTCATTGTCCGGCTCCGGATCACTGGTCGTGGTGGTCCGCGGGACGGCAACGCTGACGTCGCTGGGTCGTGACAGTGGCCACAGTACCTCGGGGGAAAGCTCGAATCAAAATCGATACAGAAGATCGACTCGCGTGACCTCCGTCACGTCAGTAGGTTCCACTGTGCTACTTGTCACATTGCACAATGCGCGGCAGAGTCGAGACGGCGAGGATCGCTTGCTTTCGAAGGCTCAAGCGGCCAACCGAACCGACCATCGGGAGGTACCGATGTCCACCACAGAGATCGCCGAACTTCGGCGAGCCATCGGTCAGTTGAGGCAGTGCGTCGGCACGCTGCGCTCCCGATACGGCGATGCTTCGGCGGTACGACGCCTGGCGAACGACGTGGAGCGGCTCGACATCGACGCGGCCGATCTCGACACGACCCCGAACGCGGTGCCCGCGCAGGCGAAGGCCATCGATCGGGTCCAAATACCCGACACGCCCTATGACCCGGCGCTCTGGCATGGCGCCGATGACGAAGGCGTCGGCGGCTACAAGCGCGACCAGCGGTGAGCGCCCCCGGCGAGCTCGAGGCCGGACGGGGTACGGGGGTCCGCGCGCCATCGCGGGCCCGGATCGCCGAAAAGACGCTGCGCACCGATCGGTGGTGGCTCTCCCCGCTGCTGACCGTTCTCGGCCTCTCCGCCTTCATCGTCTACGCGACGATCAGGTCCTTCGTGCGCACCGCCTACTGGGTGCCCGAGTACCACTACCTGACGCCGTTCTACTCACCCTGCGTCTCGGAATCCTGCGTCGAAGGCTCCCGGCACTTCGGGGCCTGGCTCGGCGAACTGCCGAGCTTCGTCCCGCTCGGCTTTCTCGTCCTGCCGTTCCTGCTGGGCTTCCGGCTGACCTGTTACTACTACCGCAAGGCGTACTACCGCGCGGTCTGGTTCTCGCCGCCCGCGTGCGCGGTCGCCGAACCGCACGCGAAGTACACCGGCGAGACGCGGCTGCCGCTGATCATCCAGAACGCCCATCGCTACTTCTTCTACGTGGCCGTGGTCGTCTCGCTGATCAACACCTACGACGCGATCACCGCGTTCCACGGCAAGACCGGCGGGTTCGGTTTCGGGCTCGGCAACGTCGTGCTGCTCGGCAACGTGATCCTGTTGTGGGCCTACACGTTGTCGTGCCACTCGTGCCGTCACGTGACCGGCGGCAGGCTGAAGCACTTCTCGAAACATCCGGTCCGCTACTGGATCTGGACGCAGATCACGAAGCTCAACACCCGGCACATGGCGCTGGCGTGGACGACGCTCGGCACGCTCGTGCTGACCGACTTCTACGTGATGCTCGTGGCCAGCGGGGCGATTTCGGATCTGCGGTTCATCAACTAGCGGCACGGGAATCTCCCGTCCCCGACAACGGCGTCCAGCTTTGAGGTGGCTCTTTCTATGACCGAGGTCGAACGGCTCAACTACGACGTGGTGGTGATCGGGGCAGGCGGCGCCGGTCTCCGCGCGGTCATCGAGGCCCGCGAGCGCGGGCTCAGCGTCGCGGTGGTGTGCAAATCGCTGTTCGGCAAGGCGCATACGGTGATGGCCGAAGGCGGCTGCGCGGCGTCGATGGGCAACGCGAACTCGAACGACAACTGGCAGGTCCACTTCCGCGACACGATGCGCGGCGGGAAGTTCCTCAACAACTGGCGGATGGCCGAGCTGCACGCCAGGGAGGCGCCGGACCGGGTCTGGGAACTGGAGACCTACGGCGCGCTGTTCGACCGCACGAAGGACGGGCGGATCAGCCAGCGCAACTTCGGCGGGCACACCTACCCGCGGCTGGCGCACGTCGGTGACCGCACCGGGCTCGAACTGATCCGCACCATGCAGCAGAAAATCGTTTCGCTGCAACAAGAAGACTACAAGGAGACCGGCGACTACGAGGCGAGGATCAAGGTCTTCGCCGAATGCACGATCACCGAACTGCTGACCGACGACGGCCGGATCTCCGGCGCGTTCGGGTACTGGCGGGAAAGCGGCCGGTTCATCCTCTTCGAGTCGCCGGCGGTGGTGCTGGCCACCGGCGGCATCGGGAAATCGTTCAAGGTCACCTCGAACTCGTGGGAGTACACCGGTGACGGGCACGCGCTGGCGCTGCGGGCCGGGGCGACGCTCATCAACATGGAGTTCGTCCAGTTCCATCCGACCGGCATGGTCTGGCCGCCGAGTGTGAAGGGAATCCTGGTCACCGAAGGCGTTCGCGGTGACGGCGGGGTCCTCAAGAACACCGAGGACAAGCGGTTCATGTTCGAGTATGTCCCGGACGTGTTCAAGGGGCAGTACGCGGACAGCGAGGAAGAGGCCGATCGCTGGTACACCGACCAGGAGAAGAACCGCCGCACCCCGGACCTGCTGCCCCGGGACGAGGTGGCGCGCGCGATCAACTCCGAGGTCAAGGCGGGCCGGGGATCGCCGCACGGCGGGGTCTTCCTCGACATCGCCAGCAGGCTGCCCGCGGAGGAGATCCGCAAGCGGCTGCCGTCGATGTATCACCAATTCAAGGAACTCGCCGACGTCGACATCACGAAGGAACCGATGGAGGTCGGCCCGACCTGTCACTACGTGATGGGCGGGATCGAGGTCGACCCGGACACGGCGTCGTCGAGCGTGCCGGGGCTGTTCGCCGCGGGTGAGTGTTCGGGCGGGATGCACGGTTCGAACCGGCTCGGCGGCAACTCGCTGTCGGATCTGCTCGTCTTCGGCCGCCGCGCGGGACTCGGTGCCGCGTCCTACGTGTCGGAACTGAAGGACCGGCCCAAGGTCAGTCAGTCCGATGTGGACGCCGCGGCGGCGATGGCGCTCGCGCCGTTCGACCCGCCGGGTGACGGCGTCGAGGAGAACCCGTACAGCCTGCACACCGAACTGCAGCAGTCGATGAACGACCTGGTCGGCATCATCCGCAAATCGGAGGAGATCGAGCGGGCACTGGAGAAGCTCGGGGAACTGCGCGAGCGGATCAAGCGGGTCACCGTCGAAGGACACCGGCAGTTCAACCCCGGCTGGCATCTCGCCGTCGACCTGCGGAACATGCTGATGGTCAGTGAATGCGTGGCGCGGGCCGCGCTGATGCGCACCGAGAGCCGGGGCGGGCACACGCGGGACGACCACCCGGGGATGGATCCCCAGTGGCGCAACAAGCTCCTCGTCTGCTCGGCCACGCCGGGCGACAACCCGGTGGTGCCGGAGATCGGCATCGAGGTCAAGGAACAGACCCCGCTGCGGCAGGACCTGCTGGAGCTGTTCGAACTGTCCGAGCTGGGAAAGTACTACACCGACGAAGAACTGGCCTCGCACCCCGGGAGTCCGGCATGAGCTACAAGGCGAGTTTCCGGGTCTGGCGCGGCGACGCCGACTCCGGCGAGCTGAAGGACTACAGCGTCGAGGTCAACGAGGGCGAGGTCGTCCTCGACATCATCCACCGGCTTCAGGCCACCCAGGCCTCGGATCTGGCGGTACGGTGGAACTGCAAGGCGGGCAAATGCGGTTCGTGTTCGGCGGAGATCAACGGCAAACCGCGGCTGCTGTGCATGACCCGGATGTCGACCTTCACCGAGGACGAGATCATCACCGTGACGCCGATGCGGACGTTCCCGGTGATCCGCGATCTGGTGACCGACGTGTCGTTCAACTACGCCAAGGCCCGCGAGATCCCGTCGTTCACGCCGCCCCCGGAGCTGAAGCCGGGGGAGTACCGGATGCAGCAGATCGATGTCGAGCGCTCGCAGGAGTTCCGCAAGTGCATCGAATGCTTCCTGTGCCAGAACACCTGTCACGTCGTGCGTGACCATGAGGAGAACAAGGAGGCCTTCGCCGGGCCCCGGTACCTCATGCGCATCGCCGAACTCGAGATGCACCCCCTCGACGTCGCCGACCGGCGGGACGCGGCACAGGAGGAGCACGGCCTCGGCTACTGCAACATCACGAAGTGCTGTTCGGACGTGTGCCCGGAAGGCATCCACATCACCGACAACGCGCTCATCCCGATGAAGGAACGCGTCGCGGACCGGAAGTACGACCCCATCGTCTGGCTGGGGAACAAGCTCTTCCGGCGAGACAAGTAAAAAAGCCTCGTGAGTGGTAATGACGGTTCTAACCGTCATTACCACTCACGAGGCTTTTGATCGTTTGCCGCCGCTCGCCTGCCCGTTGCACACTTACGTCATGACCCTTGGTATCGAAGAGAAAACCGGCTCCCCGCCGTCGTCCTGACCGGACGTCGCACCTGTGGAGCCGCCCTTCGGCAAATCGAACCGGGCGGCTTTTTCATGGTGTGTTCTTTTCCGGTGAACCCTGATTTCTGGACCGAGGCGGTCCGGTGCGCAGTGCGTGCCGGACCGTGTTCCAGGCCAGAATCCCCGGCACGGCGGGGAAACCTGTTCCGTCGTACCGGTGCGGCGGTGTGGGGTCCGTGTGCTCCACACCGCCAGACGCGCACGGTCCGGCGACCGACCGGGATTCATAGCCCCGGCCAGCCTGGCTCGACACCAGGGTGCGCGACTCAGGCGCCTTTGCGGGCGCTGTGGATGTCGCCGTGTTCGTCGCGGCGCAGCACGATGTCCTGAAAACCGTTGCGCCGCAAGCCCTCTTCCAGGGTCAGGCCGTTCGTGGCGACGACCACGAGCAGTCCGCCCGCGATGAGGCTCGCGGTGATGCGGCCGAGATGGTCGGGGGACTCCAAGAAGGCCAGGACGACGTCGAAGGTCCCCATCACCGGCATCCGGTCGAGCTGGTGGACCTCGTAGGAAATCCCGAGCGGATCGCGTTCCTCTTCACGCTGCGCGGCCGCGATCAGCACCTGGTCGGCGTCCACACCGGCCACGCGACGAGCGCCTTCGCGGCGCAGCAGCCGAGGATAGCGGCCATCGCCACACCCGACGACCAGGACCGACCTGCCCGCCAGGTCCGGGAGCACTTCGAGCAGCGTCGTGGCCTGGTCCGACATAAGGCCGACGCTAGCCGACGAAGTCACCGTCCCGACAGGACCAAGAGGCCTATCCCTCCAAGTACATGAAGGCCCCCTTCCTGTACGCAGGCGCAAGGAAGGGGGCCTTCATGTACTTACGGAGCTACAGTGCTCCACCGCTTGCGTCATCGCGCTGCATGACCACGCTGGACGGCGCGGAGTGCACCGGCTTGGCACCCTTGGGGGCCTTCTTCCGTCGTGCCAGCTTGTTCTCCAGCCACGACGCGAACCAGCTCAGGATCAGGTTCAGCACGATGAAGATGATCGCGATGACGATCAGCGTCGGGATCGTGTTGCCGTAGAGACCGGTGAGCGGTCCGGAACTGCGGATCAGCTCGTCGAAGCCGATCGTCAACTGACCGGCCAGCGCGGTGTCCTTGAGGATGACCACGAGCTGACTGACCAGCGCGGGCAGCATCAGGGTGACCGCCTGCGGCAGCAGGACGGTCATCATGATCTGGGTCTTGCGCATGCCCAGCGCCGACGCGGCCTCACCTTGGCCTTTGGGCAGCGAGAGGATGCCCGCGCGGAACACCTCGGCCATGACGGATCCGTTGTAGAGCACCAGGCCGGTCACCGCGGCGAACAGGGGACGGATCTCCGGGTCGATGTCGGTGTAGAACGCGTAGAGCGCCGCAGCGAAGACCATCAGCAGCAGCACCGGGATCGCCCGGAAGAACTCGACGATGGCGCCGACCGGAACCCTGATCCACTTGTGCTCGGACAGCCTGCCGATACCCAGGAGCGCCCCGATCGGCAACGCGATCACGATCGAAAGCCCAGCCGCCTTCAGGGTGTTGAGCAGGCCAGGGAGCAGGAACTGAGTCCAGGTCGAGCCGTCGACGAAAGGCTTCCAAAGCGTACCTGCCCACTGGCCCTTCTCGTCGAAGCCGACGTAGACGAAGTAGATCACCAGCGCCAGTACGAGCAGGAAAAGAACGCTGTAGAGCCAGTTTCGCACCCGGGCCTTGGGGCCGGGGATGTCATAGAGGACGGTCTGCGTGCTCATCGCTTGACCTCGACCTTCTTGGCGACCCAGCCCAGCAGCAGGCCGAGGGGGAGGACCAGGACGACGAACCCGGCGGCGAAGAGGAGGAAGACCAGGATCAGCGAGTCGGACTCGTTCTCCACCATCTCGGACATCAGCAGCGAGGCCTCGGCGACACCGATGATCGAGGCGACCGTGGTGTTCTTCAGCAGCGCGATCATGACGTTCGCCAGCGGTGCGATCACCGACCGGAACGCCTGCGGCAGCACGATCAACGCCAGCACCTGGACGAAACCGAGTCCCAGTGCGCGGGCGGCTTCCGCCTGGCCGACGGGGACGGTGTTGATGCCCGACCGCAGCGATTCACAGACGAACGTCGCGGTGTAGGCGACGAAGCCGAGGATCGCGAGCCGGAAGAAGTTGTCGTCCAAGGAGGTCGTCGAGTCCGACGAGGCCAGGTTGATCCCCAAGGTGGAGGACAGTCCCAGCGACGTGAAGACGATGATCACCGTCAGCGGGGTGTTCCGGAAGATGTTGACGTAGGCGGTGCCGAACGCCCGCATGATCGGAACCGGGCTCACCCGCATCCCCACCAGGATCGTCCCCCAGACCAGGGAACCGATCGCGGAGAAGAAGGTGAGCTTGATCGTCATCCAGAAGGCGCCGAGCAAGTCGTAATTGGGATTGTCGAGGAAATCGAACAAGGTGCTCAACCCAGCCTCGGTATGGGAACGGTGCGCCGCGGTACACGGCGCACCGTTCGATTCCTTTGATTCAGCGGCTCAGTGAGCCGGGTGTCAGGAGATGGCCGGGGGCTCGGGGATCTTGTAGCCCGACGGACCGACGTTCTTCTCCAGAGCGGCCTTCCACGCGCCGTCCTGCTGCATCTTCTTGATGGCGTTGTTGATCGCGGTGACGCTCTCGGCGTCGTCCTTCTTCAGGCCGACGCCGTACTTCTCGTCGGTGAAGCCCTTGCCGACCAGCTTCAGCTTGCCGGGCTGCTGCGCGGCGTAGCCGCCGAGGATGACGTCGTCGGTGGTCATCGCGTCGACCGTCTTGTTCAGCAGCGAGGTGACGCAGTCGGTGTACTTGCCGACCTCCTGGAGCTGCACGTCCTTGGCGTACTTCTCCTTGACGTTCTGCGCCGGGGTCGAACCCTTGACCGAGCAGAGCTTCTTGTTGCCGGTCAGCGACTCCGGGCCGGTGATGTCGGTGGAGTCGGCGCCCACCAGCAGGTCCTGGTGGGCGATGAAGTACGGGCCCGCGAAGGAGACCTCGTTCTTGCGCTTGTCGGTGATCGAGTAGGTGGCGACGATGAAGTCGACCTCACCCTTCTTGATCAGGTCCTCACGCTGCGCGGACTGCGCTTCCTTCCACGTGATCCCCGACTCTTCGACACCGAGCTCCTTGGCGATGTACTTCGCCACGTCGACGTCGAACCCGGCGTAGGTGCCGTCGGCCTGCTTCTGGCCGAGGCCGGGCTGGTCGAACTTGATGCCGATGGTCAGCTTCTTGTCGTTCTTGGCCTTCGCCACCACGTTCTTGGCAGCGCTGGAGCCGCTGCCGGCGTCCGACCCGCCGCCACCACAGGCGGAGAGGGCGAGACCGGCCGCCACGACGGCCGCGCTCATTCGCAGAACTCGGTTCAACCGCATTCTTCTCAATTTCCTTCCGAATCTTGTCCAGCCATACCGGCCGGCGGGGAAGTCCTTAGTGGGTAAGGATCTTGCCGAGGAAGTCCTTCGCCCGGTCGGTCTTGGGCTTGGTGAAGAACTCGTCCGGAGTGGAGTCCTCGACGATCTCGCCGTCGGACATGAACACCACCCGGTTCGCCGCTCGCCGCGCGAAGCCCATCTCGTGGGTGACGACGAGCATCGTCATCCCGTCCTTCGCGAGGGTGGTCATGACGTCGAGGACCTCCTGGACCATCTCCGGGTCCAGCGCCGAGGTCGGCTCGTCGAACAGCATCACCTTGGGACGCATCGCCAGCGCGCGGGCGATCGCCACCCGCTGCTGCTGCCCGCCGGAGAGCTGCGCCGGGTACTTGTCGGCCTGGTTGGCGATGCCGACGCGTTCGAGCAGGTCCATCGCGGTCTTGCGGGCTTCGGCCGAGTTGACCTTGCGGACCTTCATCGGCGCGAGCATGACGTTCTCGACGATCGTCTTGTGCGCGAACAGGTTGAACGACTGGAACACCATGCCGACGTCGGCGCGCAGCGCGGCCAGGGCCTTGCCTTCGGCGGGCAGCGGAACGCCGTCCACCGCGATCTCGCCGGAGTTGATGGGCTCCAGCCGGTTGATCGCCCGGCACAGCGTCGACTTGCCAGACCCGGACGGCCCGAGCACGACCACGACCTGCCCACGCGGCACCTCGAGGTTGATGTCCTTGAGCACGTGCAGGTCGCCGAAGTACTTGTTCACGGCGGCCGCCTTGATCATCGGCGCCGCCACCTCCGCGGTCATCTGGCCTCCAGGAGCGTTCGTTTGCAGGGGACTGCGGGGTCAGGCACCACGCGATGGCGGAAACCTACTCCCGTCGGACCGCTTGTAAAGGCGGCTTGACCAATACTTAGGGTTTCAAGTCCGTATCGTTCCAAGCCACCGGACGGCCCCGATCCACGCCCGTCCGGCGCTGATCAGCCTAGACAAGGCGGGGATAACCCGTAACCGGGGTCACAGGGAATCTGTGACGCATCGTGACCATTACCGCCTGCGGTGGGCTCGTCACTGGGCCGGACGGCCGAGCGGTACGGGGAGCGCCAGGAGTGACTCACCCCATAGAGTCGTTCTTCAAGCTCGCGGTGCGGGGATGGCGGGAAAGGGAAAACACGGGTGCGGGTACTGCTGGTGGAGGACGACGACCGGGTCGCGGGCGCACTGACGCCCGCGCTGACCCGGCGCGGTCTGACGATCAAACGCCTCGCCTCCGGCGCCGGGGTGCTCGACCTGGTGCACGAGGTCGACGTCGTGCTGCTCGACCTCGGCCTTCCCGACGTCGACGGGATCGTGCTGTGCCGCCGGATCCGCGCGGTCAGTGATGTCGCGGTGATCGTCGTTTCGGCGCGGGGAGAGGTCGACGACCGGATCCAGGGCCTGCGATCCGGTGCCGACGACTATCTCGTGAAGCCCTACGACGTCGACGAACTCGTCGCCCGCGTCGAGGCCGTGCGCCGCCGCCGGGGCGAACGCCCGGCCGCGCCCGAACCGGCGGGCGTCATTCGGGCGGGTGATGTCTCGGTCGACATCGGGCGGCACGAGGTCCACGTCGACGGGCAGCCGGTTTCGTTGTCGCGCAAGGAGTTCCAGGTCCTCGCGCTGGTGGTCACCGCCCGCGGCGCGGTCTGCGCCCGCGACCACGTGCTGAGCGAGGTCTGGGGCCACCGCGGTCCTGCGGAGAGCCGCTCACTCGACGTCCACGTCGCCACCCTGCGGACCAAACTGGGCAGGCCCGCGCTGATCGAGACCGTCCGCGGCGTGGGGTACCGCCTCGGCGGCGCCTACGGCCCGGCGGACGAGGGCTGAGCCGGTGCGCGTCCGGCTGCAGGCGATCGTGCTGACCCTGGTCGCGGCGCTCGTGTTCGGCCTCGGCATCCCGCTCGCGCTCAGCGTGGCGGCCAGTGTGCAGCTCGACCTCTTCCTCGACCGGCTCACCGACACCTCCCGGTTCGCCTCGCTGGCCCAGCGCCCGCTGGTGGAGAACCGGCCGGACCTGATCGAGGACGAACTCCGCCGCTACACCGAGGTTTACGGGGTTCCGGTGGTGATCGCGAATCAGGACGGCGAGAACGTGGTCAGCGCGCTCGGCGGTCCCGGCCAGGCCGCCCGGATCAACCTCAAGGACGCCGTCATCGCCTCGCATCTGCAGCAGGCGCTGGCGGGACGGCGGTCGGAACCCGGACCGCTGCTGATGCCGTGGAGCACCGAGCCGCTGGTGCTGGCCGAGCCGATCCTGATCGACGGCGAGGTGCGGGGTGCGGTGATCACGCTGTCCTCGACCGAGAAGGCCCGCACCGAACTGTTGTGGTGGTGGCTGCTCATCGCGGCGGGCGCCGTGGTGGCGTTCGGGCTCGCGCTGCTGGTCGCGGTGCCGGTGGTGCGCTGGATCCTGCGCCCGGTCCGCCGTCTCGACGACGCCACCGGCGCCCTCGTCGCCGCCGTGGTCAGCGGCCGCGAGGTCGAGCGGGTGGGCGAATCGGGCGGCCCGCCGGAGCTGAGGCAGCTCGAACGCTCCTTCGACCGGATGGCCGCGAGCGTCGACGAGGCGCTTTCGGCGCAGCGCGCGTTCGTCGCCGACGCCTCCCACCAGCTGCGGAACCCCTTGACCGCGTTGAAGATCCGGCTCGGCAACCTCGAGGGGCACGTCGACGACGACCTGGCGGCCGCGGACCTCGAAGCCGCCGTCGTCGACGCGCGAAGGCTCAATCAAATCCTTGACGAACTCCTCTCCCTGGCCCGTGCCGAGGCCTCCGGTGGCGAATTGGTGCCGGTCGAAGTCGACGAGGTGGTGGGCGCCAGGGTCGCCGACTGGAGCGTGGTGGGCGCGACGCGCGACGTCGCCCTCGTCTCGTCCGGGCTGGGCGGCGGGCTGCGCGTGCTCACGCCTGCTCGCGGCCTGGAAGTGGTGCTCGACGCGCTGCTGGACAACGCGCTCAAGTTCACCGAGCCGGGGACCGAGGTCCGGGTCACCGTCACCGCCGCGGACGGAAAGGTGGACATCGCCGTCCGCGACCACGGGCCCGGCCTGCGCGACGACGAACTCGACCGCGCGGCGGACCGGTTCTGGCGCAGCGCCGCGCATCAGAACGTGCCGGGGTCCGGTCTGGGCCTGGCGATCGTCACCGAGATCATGGCCCGCTCGGACGGTTCGCTGCGGCTCGGCTCGCCCGAGGGCGGCGGCCTCGAAGTGACCGTGACCCTGCCTGTGGTCAGTCCTTGAGGGAACGGAAGTACCGCAGCGCCCCGGGGTGCAGCGGCAGGGGAGCGGTCTCGATGGCCGGGTGGACGTCGATCGACAGCGCGGCCCCGGCCGCCTTGACCAGCTGTTCCCGCGCGTCGAACAGCCCGCGGACCAGCGCTTCGGCGACGTCGTCGGACATAGAAGCGGGCACCACGAGGAAGTTCGGCAGCACCAGTGTGGTCACCGGCTCCGACAGGTTGTAGGCCGTCACCGGGATGGTCGCCGTGCGGTACACCGGGCTGGTGGCCCGCAGGTCGTCCGCGAGGTCGGTGATGTCGAGCAGCCGCAGGCCGACCGTCTGCACCCGCTCCGTGATCGAGGGCGTCGGCACGCCACCGGACCAGATGACGGCGTCGATCTGCCGGTTCTCCAGCGCGGGCAGCGCCTCGTTGATCCCCAGATTGCGCTGGTCGATCGCGCCGGTCAGCCCGGACGCCTTCAGCAGCTGCTTGGACAGGAACTCGACGCCGGAGTCCGGCGAACCGATCGCGACCTTGTGCCCGCGCAACTGGGAAAACGACCTGATCGGCGAGTCGGCCCGGACGATGACGTGCAGATAGTCGTCGTGCACGCGGGCCAGCGCGGCCAGCCCCGCCGTGTTCTCGGTGGCGACGTCCGCGGCGACGAACGCGACGTCGGCCTTCCCCGCGCGAATCCGGCCGATGTTGTCCGGGGACCCCTCGGTCTCCTGGATCTCGGGCCGCTCGGTGTCCAGTTGCGAGGCCCACGCGTCGGCCAACGCCTCGGCGAGCTTGTCATAGACGCCGCCGTCGAGTCCCGCCGCGATCCGCACCCGCGTCCCGGACAGATCGGGCCCGCACCCGGTGACCAGGGCGCAGACCACGGCGAGCACCACCGCCAGTACGCCCGGTCTCCTCATGAGGGTCGATCGTGCCATGGAACCCCGCCCGCGTACCCTCGAAGACGAGATGAGCGCGCGCACATACCAGATCCGCACCTTCGGCTGCCAGATGAACGTGCATGACTCCGAACGTCTTGCCGGGCAGCTCGAGGACGCCGGCTACGTACCGGGTGACGGCGAGGCCACACCCGACCTGATCGTGTTCAACACCTGCGCCGTGCGGGAGAACGCGGACAACAAGCTGTACGGCACCCTCGGCCACCTGCGGCCGCAGAAGACCGCGAAGCCGGACATGCAGATCGCCGTCGGCGGCTGCCTCGCGCAGAAGGACCGCGGCGAGATCGTCAAACGCGCGCCCTGGGTCGACGTCGTGTTCGGCACGCACAACATCGGCGCGCTGCCGACGCTGCTGGAACGCGCGCGGCACAACGCCGAGGCCGAGGTCGAGATTCTCGAAGCGCTCGAAACCTTCCCCTCGACGCTGCCCGCCCGGCGCGAGTCCGCGTACGCGGGCTGGGTGTCGATTTCGGTGGGCTGCAACAACACCTGCACCTTCTGCATCGTGCCCGCGTTGCGTGGCAAGGAGCGGGACCGCCGCCCCGGCGAGATCCTGGCCGAGGTCGAGGCGCTCGTCGCCGAGGGCGTGCTCGAAGTGACCCTGCTCGGCCAGAACGTGAACTCCTACGGCGTCGAATTCGGCGACCGGCTCGCGTTCGGGAAGCTGCTGCGCGCCTGCGGTTCGGTGGAAGGCCTGGAGCGTGTCCGCTTCACCTCGCCGCATCCGGCGGCGTTCACCGAGGACGTCATCGACGCGATGGCCGAGACGCCGAACGTGTGCCACCAGCTGCACATGCCGCTGCAGTCCGGCTCGGACCGGGTACTGCGCGAGATGAAGCGGTCCTACCGCTCGGCCCGCTACCTCAAGATCCTCGACCGCGTGCGTGAAGCGATGCCCGACGCCGCGATCACGACCGACATCATCGTCGGCTTCCCCGGGGAGACCGAGGAAGACTTCCAGGCCACGCTCGACGTCGTCGCACAGGCCCGGTTCTCCAGCGCGTTCACCTTCCAGTACTCGATCCGGCCCGGCACGCCGGCCGCCGAGATGGACGGGCAGCTGCCCAAGGAGGTCGTGCAGGAGCGCTACGAACGGCTCGTGAAGCTGCAGAACGACATCTCCTGGGAAGAGAACAAGAAGGTCGTCGGCCGCCGCGTCGAGCTGCTGGTCGCCTCCGGCGAGGGCCGCAAGGACTCCGAAACGCACCGGATGAGCGGCCGCGCCCGTGACGGCAGGCTCGTCCACTTCGCGCCGACGGGACCGCTGGTGGACCGCGCCGTGCGGCCGGGCGACGTCGTCGAGACCGTCGTGACCTACGGCGCCCCGCACCACCTCGTCGCCGACGGTGACCTGCTGTCGCACCGCCGGACGAAGGCGGGCGACAACTCCGAGGCCGGGCTCCGGCCGAAGACCAACGGCGTGACGCTGGGCCTGCCGGGCTTCGGCGCCCCGGCCGTCACGCCGGAACCGGTGAGCGGATGTGCGCTGTGACCGAACCGAAGATCGACGAACTCGCCGCCGAGATCGACGAAGTGGGTGAACGCGCGGCCAAGACGATCGAGCTGGGCAGGCGCGGATTCTCCATCGCCGTACTGGTGTTCGTGCTGCTGGTGGCCCTGCTGCTGCCCTGGGTCGGCGACCACGCCGGCTGGGAGGTGCTGCTCGGCCGCGGCGGCGGCATCCCGCAGCTGTTCGCCGCGACCTCCACCGCGATCGGGGTGTTCGCCTCCGCCGTCGCGCTGGTGACCCGCCGCTGGTGGCTGGCCTGGGTCTGCGCCGCGGGCGGCTGGTTCGCCTCGGTCGACGGACTGCTCGCGATCTGGTCGCAACAGTCCTCACACGCGACCGGCGCGGCCGGTGGCGGTCCGGGCCTCGGGCTGATCGTCGCCTGGATCGCCACCGTCGCGCTGGCCTGTTACTGGATGCGTGCCGCCTTCTCGCGGAGCTAGCCGACGCGCAAGGTGAGGTTGCTGGACGTGTAGGCGCTCGCGTACAGCGATGTTTCGGGGTGATAGGCCCGCAGCGTGATCACCGCGCTGAACGAGAAGCTGAGCCTCAGGGAGAACGTCGAGTTGGGCCGGCAGGTGGTGTCGGCGATGTTCACCCAGACACTGCCCTGAAGCTGCTGCACGATGATCGCTTCGAGGCTGTCCGTTCCGTCGGACCGGGCGCCGCCCTCGACCTGCAGGTGCCCCTTGAGGGTGACCTTTTCGTTGACCTTGGCCTCTTTTTTGCTGAGCGAGGCGTCGAGTTTGACCTTCTTCTTGCTGATTTCGGGAGAGGCCGGGACCGGTGCCGGAGAACCGATCGCCGACGCGGCCGGAGCGAGCCCGGCCACCAGAGCACAACTGATCGCCAGGGCGGCGAGCACCCGGCGTACTGGGGGAATCAGTGTCTGGTTCATGATCGAAGTTGAGCACGGTTGAGCGCGGAGAGCGCCCGAATGGGCACTAAAGAGCGACACGTCCCTCCACAGCAGTGTGATCGCGCCTGCCGGGATCGCGCTGCCAGGGCGTGGTTTCGTTGGTGAAGTCACCTTCACCTGGAGGGCGCCCTGCCATCGCGATCCCGGGGCCTGTCGGCCAAAGGGGCGCGACTTCAAAAGATCAAAAGACCTTCGTCACCACAGCGGTGGTCACCGCAGCTGTGGTCGCTCAGCGGTTCGCGATGGCCGCTTCGGCCGCCTCGAGCCACTCACGCCACTGCGCCGCCTGCTCGTCGGCCTTCTTCGCGCGCCGCTCGTCGCCCGCCGCACGGGCCTTCGCCGCCTGCGACTCGAACTGCTCCACCCGCTCGCGGAACTGCGCCGCCCTGGCCTGCGCCTCCGGATCGGTCCGCCGCCACTTGCTGTCCTCGGCCGACTTGATCGCGTCCTGCACGGCCTTCAGCCGTCCGTCCAGTTCACGGATGCGCTCGCGCGGGACCTTGCCGATCTCGTCCCACTGGTCCTGGATGCGCCGCATGTGCTGCTTCGCCGCTTCGAGGTTCGCCATGGGGTCGATCTTTTCGGCCTCGACGAGCAGCTCTTCCTTCTGCTGCGCGTTGGTCGCGAATTCGGCGTCCCGCTCGGAGAACACCGCGGACCGCCGGGCGAAGAACTTGTCCTGCGCGGCACGGAACCGCTGCCAGAGCGCCTCGTCGCTGTCCTTGGGCGCGCGACCGGCGGCCTTCCACTCGGTCATCAGGTCCTTGTAGCGGCCCGCCGTCTCGCCCCAGTCCGACGACTCCGACAGCGCCTCGGCTTCGGCGATCAGCTCTTCCTTGCGCTGCTTGGCCCCGGCCCGCTGCTTGTCCAGCTCGGCGAAATGCGACCCACGGCGCCGGTTGAACGCCTCGCGGGCCTTGGAGAACCGCTTCCACAGCTCGTCGTCGGTCTTGCGGTCGACACCCTTGACGGTCTTCCACTCGTCCAGGATCGCGCGCAGCCGGTCGCCGGCGGCCTTCCACTGGGTCGACTCGGCGGCGAGTTTCTCGGCTTCGTCGGCGAGGGCCTGCTTGCGGACGACGGCGGCGGCGCGGGCCTCTTCACGCTCCTGCTTGGCGGCGGCCAGTGCCTTCTCGGCGTGGGAGATGACCTGCTCGATACGGCCGCTCAGCGCGGCGATGTCGCCGACGACGGCGGCTTCGGCGAGACCGTCGCGCAGCTGCGTGGCGGTCGCCAGCGCGTGCTTCGGGTCGCCCGCGCCGGACTCCAGCCGCGTCTCCAACAGCTCGACCTCGGTACGCAGGTCGTCGAACCGGCGCGCGTAGTGGAGCAGACCCTCGTCCGGGCTCCCGGCCTGCCAGACCCCGACCGCGCGTTCACCGTCGGGCGTGTTGACGTACACCGTGCCTTCGTCGTCGACCCTGCCCCAAGCGGACGGGCTGGGCTCGGCGGGGGGCACGGGGGGTGCGGGGTGCCCGCCACCGAGCGCGTGCGGTACCGGGTGCGGAGCCGGGGTACCGGTGGACGTGTTCTCCTGGGCCATCGCAGGCTCCTTATCGCCTGTACGCCCGCTGGCGCGGGCGCCCCGCCTAGCGGCGGGGCCGGGTAATGCGTTGCCGTCTTGCTTCGGGGGTATCAACCCCTTGCGGCATTCAAGCAGCTCAGCGTCCACCGTGGAACCGGATGAACCACCAGAGGGCAGTGATCCTACTTCCGGAGGACGTTCCGTGGCGGTCGGTCGCGGGCCGCTTCGGGCGGGGAAGGTAACGTCGGCGGCCGTGATCCGCCGTGTCGCCGTGCTTCCGCAACCGCCACTCCTCATTCCCGAACTCGCCGCCGGAGCGGCGGATGAATGCGCCGAGCTGCGCGAAGCATGCCTTCAAGCCGTGGAACGCTTGGCCGGCGCTTCGCCGGACTGGGTCGTCGTCGGCGCGGCCACGGGTGCACCTGAAGTGCCGGAACACGCGAGTGGTTCCTTCCGCGGGTTCGGCGTCGACATCGGCGTCTCACTCAGCCGGGTGACAGCGGCGGAGACCGAGCTGCCGTTGCCCGCACTCGTGGCCGGCTGGCTGCGTGAGCGGGCGAACGCGTCATCCGTCCGCGTCCACCTCGTCGATCCCGCCGCCCCGGCCGAGCATTGCGCGCTGGTCGGCCGTGAGCTGGGGGAGCCCGCCGCGGTACTCGTCCTCGGTGACGGTTCGAGCAGGCACGGCCCGCGTTCCCCCGGTGGCGAGGACGAGCGCGCGGAGGGCTTCGACGCCGGGATCCGCGACGCGCTGGCCAAAGCCGACACCGGCGCGCTCGCCGCGCTCGACCCGGCCCTCGCCGCCGAACTCGGGGCCGGCGGCCGCGCCCCCTGGCAAATCCTCGCCGGGCTGGCGGCCGACGGAGACTGGGCCGCCGACGTGCTCTACTCGGCCGCGCCGTTCGGCGTCGGCTACCACGTCGCAGTCTGGGAGCACGCGTGATCCGGCCGGTCGCGGTCGTCGGGCCCACGGCGACCGGGAAGACCGCGCTGGCGGTCGAACTGGCGCTCGCCCTCGGCGGCGAGGTGGTCAACGCCGACGCGCTGCAGCTGTACCGCGGGATGGACATCGGGACGGCCAAGGCGACCGTCGAAGAGCGGCGAGGCGTGCCGCATCACCTGCTGGATGTCCTCGACGTCACCGAGACGGCCTCCGTGGCCGCGTACCAGCGCGACGCGCGCCAGTGCGTCGAAGAACTCCTCGACGCCGGCCGCGTGCCGATCCTCACCGGCGGGTCAGGGCTCTACATCCAGGCCGTGCTCGACGATCTCAAGTTCCCGGGCACCGATCCCGCGGTGCGCGCGCGGTTGACCGCCGAGGCCGACGAGATCGGCGCCGCCGCGATGCATGCCCGGCTCACCGGACTGGACCCGCTCGCCGCCACGGCGATCCTGCCGACCAACACCCGCCGCATCGTGCGCGCGCTGGAGGTCATCGAGATCACCGGGGAACCGTTCTCGGCGAATCTGCCGAAACCGGGGCCCGCGCGCTACGGCACGGTCATGATCGGCGTGGATCGCGAACCCGGTGAACTCGACGCCCGCGTCGACCGGCGGGTGGAGATCATGTTCGAAGCCGGTCTCGTCGACGAAGTCCGGACGCTGCTGGGACGAGGGCTGCGCGACGGGCTCACCGCGTCGAGGGCGCTGGGCTACCACCAGGTGATCGCCGCACTCGACGGCGACGGTGATTTCCCGGCCGCCGCCGAGGCCACCGCGCAGGCCACCCGGAGGTTCGTGCGGAGGCAACGGTCCTGGTTCCGGCGTGACAAGCGCATCGAGTGGTTCGACGGCGGTTCGGAGCGGCTGGCCAAGCGCGTCCTCGAGGTGACGGCCCAGTAGCCTGGACACCATGGGCGGCATCGAATTCCTTAAGGGACACGGCACACAGAACGATTTCGTGCTGCTTCCCGACCCCGACGGCCGCCTTGAGCTGACCGAGGCACGGGTGGCGGCGCTGTGCGACCGTCAACGCGGTCTCGGCGCCGACGGCGTGCTGCGGATCGTGCGGTCGTCCGCGTTGGGGATCGAGTCCGGCGGCGAATGGTTCATGGACTACCGCAACGCCGACGGTTCCGTCGCCGAGATGTGCGGCAACGGTGTCCGGGTCTTCGTGCGCCACCTGGTGGATTCCGGGCTCGTGGCCGAGCGCGACTTCGTCATCGGCACCCGCGCCGGGGACCGCCCGGTGCGGATGCACGCCGATGGCTCGGTGACCGTGGAGATGGGACCGGCCACGATTACCGGCACCTCGGTCACCGTGGTCGCCGGGAAGCCGTTTTCCGGCGTCGCGGTCAACGTCGGCAACCCGCATCTGGTTTCGGTCGTCGAGGACGACGTCGACGAGCTGGATCTGCGTGACCAGCCCGATTTCGACTCCGATGTGTTCCCGGACGGGGTGAACCTCGAGTTCATCAACCTGCTGGGCGACGGCGCGCTGAAGATGCGCGTCCACGAACGCGGCGTCGGCGAGACGCGGTCCTGCGGCACCGGCACGGTCGCCGCCGTCGCGGCCGCTCTGCACCTCGCGGGCACAGACACCGGCGAAGCGACCGTCGACATCCCCGGTGGCCAGGTCGTGGTCGAGGTCCGCCGCGGCGCGTCCACCCTCACCGGCCCCGCCGAGATCGTCGCGCGCGGCGAACTCGACGAACACTGGTGGGCCGGCCTCGGCGCTTAGCCGACAGCGACCGGCTCCCGCGGCAGGTCGCGAAGCTTGCGAATCGGGGAGAAGAACACCCAGAGCAGCGAAACCGTCTGACCTGCCGCGCCGAACCACAGGGCGCCCCGGATCCCGATGGTCTCGCCGAGCACGCCGCCGATCAGCCCGCCCAGCGGCAGCGTCCCCCACACCACGAAGCGCACACTCGCGTTCATCCGGCCCAGCAGCCTGTCCGGGCAGACGGCCTGGCGGTAGGAGACCTGCGCGACGTTGTAGATGATGACCCCGAACCCGGCGATGGCCAGGCCCGCCGGGAACAGCACGATCCGCCAGCCCGGTGCGGCGAGCGGGACCAGCAGGTAGAACGGCCAGGTCAGCACGGGAACGAGCCAGATCGACCGTGCCTGTCCGATCCGCTTGGTGATCCCGCCGGCGAAGACCGCGCCGGTGATCCCGCCCGCCCCGCCGATCGCGAGCACGACGCCGACCGTCGCGGGTGAAAGGCCCAGTTCCCGGTACAGGAACAAGATCTCCACCGCGACGAAGACGCCGTTGGCCAGGTTGGCCGTCGCGGTGCAGGCGACGATCGAGCGCAGCGCGCCGTCGGAGAACACGAACCGCAGACCCTCGACGATCTGGGGGAGCAGCTTCGCGTTCTCGGTCCGCTCGGGCACCGGCTCCGGAGTGCGGATCCGCAGCAGGCACAGCGCGGAGGTGAGGAAGCCGAGCCCGGTCGTGAGCACCGCGTTGGCCGCGCCCACCAGCTGCACCAGCCCGCCGCCGATGCCCGGACCGGCCAGGAAGGCGACCGATTGGCTCGCCTGGAGCTTCGCGTTGCCTTCCATGAGGTGCTCACGACCGACGAGCGCCGGCAGATACGACTGGTAGGCGATGTCGAAGAACACCGTCGCGACGCCGACGAAGGTGGCGACCACGATGAGCTGGGTCAGCGTCAGTACCCCCGCCCACCAGGCGATCGGAATGCTGACCAAGAGCACCGCCCGGACGAAGTCGGCCCGCAGCATCAGCGTGCGGCGCCGCATCCGGTCCACCCACACCCCGGCGGGCAGCCCGATGATCAGGAACGCCACCGTCTCCGCCGCGGTCAGCAGCCCCATCTGGAACGGCGTCGCGGCCAGCACGGTCGCCGCGAGCAGCGGAAGAACGGTGTGCCCCGCGAAAGCGCCCACCTGACTCGCGGTGTCGCCCGCCCAGAGCCGTCGGAAGTCCGCGTGGAAGAACAGCGAGTCTTTACGCACTCCGCCACCTTGGCGTGAGTGATTGGAAAGTGTCAATCACTTTTCCGCCTAAGCTTGCCCGGTGCCCGAATCACGACGCGCCGCCAGCGAGGCCGAAGCGGCGGCCATGGCCTCCGGAATAAGGCTGCGGATCATCCGGTTGACCTACTCGGAGGCGCTGACCAACAAGGAACTCGCCGAGCGGCTCGGCCGCGACCCGGCGACGACGCTGCACCACGTGCGCAGACTCGTCGACACGGGGTTTCTCGAAGCGCTCCCGGCACGGCGTGGCAAACGCGGCGCGAAAGAAATTCCCTACCGCTCGACCGGGTTGTCCTGGCATCTTGATTCCAGCGACAGGGGGATCGATCAGGCGATCTTCGAAGCTTATCTGGCCGAGATCGCCGAGACGGGGTTCGACGACTTACACCAGACGAGGCTGGTCCTGCAGCTGCCGGAGGAGCAGATCGCCGAGCTCGAAGGCCGGATCAACGAGCTGCTCGACGAGTTCCTCGCCCGGCCGGTGGACACGAACGCGAAGCGCACGGCGATATACCTGTCGAGGTATCCCAGCGGCTAATGAATTCGGTCCCGACGCAGAAACGTGGGACCATGGAGGCACGATGACGGAACTGACACACAACGATCTGAACGACATGGACCCATCGACCGGTGAACTGGAGCTCGAGGACCGCGCCTCGCTCCGCCGGGTAGCGGGCCTGTCCACCGAACTCGCGGATGTCACCGAGGTCGAATACCGGCAGCTGCGCCTGGAGCGCGTCGTTCTGGTCGGGGTGTGGACCGAGGGCACCGCCCTTCAGTCCGAGGCCTCGCTCGCCGAACTCGCCCGGCTGGCCGAAACGGCGGGCTCCGAGGTGCTGGAAGGCCTGGTACAGCGCCGGCTCCGGCCGGATCCCGCCACCTACATCGGCTCGGGCAAGGTCAAGGAACTGCGCGAGATCGTGGCGGCCACCGGCGCCGACACGGTGATCTGCGACGGTGAACTCTCGCCGGGCCAGCTGCGCCAGCTGGAGGAGAAGGTCAAGGTGAAGGTCATCGACCGCACCGCCCTGATCCTCGACATCTTCGCGCAGCACGCCAGCTCCAAGGAGGGCAAGGCCCAGGTCGAGCTGGCCCAGCTGCAGTACCTGATCCCGCGGCTTCGCGGGTGGGGTGCGGCGCTGTCCCGGCAGGCCGGTGGCCGTGCCGGTGGCGCCAACGGCGGTGTGGGTCTGCGTGGCCCCGGTGAGACGAAGCTCGAAACCGACCGGCGGCGGATCAGCAAGCGCGTCTCGAAGCTGCGCCGGGAGATCGCCGCGATGGACACCATCCGCGAGACCAAACGCGGTCGCCGGGTGGCCAACGAGGTGCCGAGCGTCGCGATCGTCGGCTACACCAACGCCGGCAAGTCGAGCCTGCTCAACGCGCTGACCGGCGCCGGGGTACTGGTCGAGGACGCGCTGTTCGCCACGCTGGATCCGACGACCCGGCGGGCACAGACGCCCGACGGCCGCACCTACACGCTGACCGACACCGTCGGGTTCGTGCGGCACCTGCCGCATCAGCTGGTGGACGCGTTCCGTTCGACGCTGGAGGAGGCGGCGAGCGCCGACCTGCTCGTGCACGTCGTCGACGGTGCCGACCCGACGCCGGAAGAGCAGGTCAACGCGGTGCGTGAAGTGCTCACCGAGATCACGAAGCGCCGTTCCGAGCCGCTCCCGCCGGAGCTGCTGGTGATCAACAAGGCCGATGCCGCCGACGAGGTATCGCTGGCCCGGTTGCGGCACCAGATGGCCGGTTCGGTGCAGGTGTCGGCGCGGACCGGCACCGGGATCACGGAGCTGGCTGAGGCGATCGCGGAGCGGTTGCCGAGGCCGGAGATCGTGGTCGAGGTGCTCATCCCGTACTCGCGGGGCGAAGTCGTCTCCCGTGCCCACGCCGACGGCGAGGTGCTGGAAGAGGAGCACGTCGAGACCGGTACCCGGATGGTCGTCCGCGGCAGGCCTGAGCTGGCCGCGGCGCTGAGCGACTTCCAGACGAACGGCTCGGCCCTGTAATCAGCAAGTCACGAAGGCCCCCTTCATGCGTGAAGGGGGCCTTCGTGTACCCGGAGATTTCTGCATTCAGAGGACTAAATGCAGAGTCGGCTCGACGTGGCGTGCGCGACATTCCGGACTGTCTCGGCGTTCGCACCGAACTGCGCGCCGTCCCGGACGTCTCCGTAGTGTGGGGCTTCAGGGGTTCCACGGTACGGAGGCGGATGTGCGGGGGATTGTCGCGGCGGTAGCCGTGCTGGCGGCGTTCATCGGCGGGACGACACCCGCCGTGGCGCAGGAGGTTCCGGCGCCGCAGCCGGTGTGCAAGAACAGCGATTCCCGGCTCAGTGAGTTGTCCGGCCTCGTTTCGGACGGCGAGCGCCTGTACGCCCTCAACGACGGCGGCACCAAGACGCAGGTCTTCGTCCTCGGCCGCGATTGCAAGGTCCAGAAGGTCATCTCGGCCGCGACGGATCCGTACGACCCCGAAGACCTCGCCCGCACCGCGGACGGCACCTTCTGGCTTTCCGACACCGGCGACAACCGCAAGAAGCGAGACACGGTCGCTCTGATCTCGCTGACCCCGCAGGGCAAGGCGACACTGCACCGGCTCACCTACCCCGACGGCCAGCACGACGTCGAAGCGCTGATCATGGACCGCTCGGGCAAGCCGTACCTGATCACCAAGGACATCTTCGGCGACGCGAAGGTGTACCGGCCCACCGGGCCGCTCGCCAGTCCCGGCCCGACCCCGCTGGAGAGCGTGGGATCGCTGCGGATCAAGGAGACTTCGACCCCGGGCGGGCCGGTCGGCTCGATCGGTTCGATGACGGTGACCGGCGCGGCGTCGATGGCCGACGGCTCGGTGGTCGCGTTGCGCACCTACACCGACGCCTATCTCTACGCCGTCACCGACGGCGATCTGGCGGGCGCGTTGCAGCGCGAACCCGTGCGCGTGCCCCTGGCGAACGAAAAGCAGGGGGAGGCGCTCGCCTTCGACCCGGACGGGACGCTGCTGTCCGGCGGGGAGGGCGTCGGGGAGCAGATCCGTGCGGTGAAGGGCGCGGCCGCGCTCGCCGCGGCCAAGGCCGAGGGCAGTACGTCGGGCGGGACTTCCGCGGCCGGTGGCAAGGGCCAGGGAACCGACTTCCCGTACGTGCAGGTCGGCATCGCCGCGATCGTCGTGATCGGCGGTCTCCTCCTGGTCGGCAGGCTGCGCAAACGGCGCGCCTGAAGAAAAGGAGGTCGAGGCCACCGAAGCTTGCCGGGTCTGACCCGTGGTCTCGTGACCTGGGATCCCGGCGCGCTCCGGTTCGGGACTAAAGCCTGCGGAGAACGGCCACGACCTTGCCGAGGATCGTGGCGTCGTCACCCGGGATGGGCTCGTAGGCCTCGTTGTGCGGCATCAGCCAGATGTGGCCGTCCTTGCGCTTGAACGTCTTGACCGTTGCCTCGCCGTCGATCATCGCCGCCACGATCTCGCCGGGGTCGGCCGTGGGCTGCTGGCGCACGACCACCCAGTCGCCGTCGGTGATGGCGGCGTCGATCATCGAGTCACCGGTGACGCTGAGCAGGAAGAGCTCACCCTCACCGACGATTTCCCGCGGCAGCGGGAAGACGTCTTCGATCGCCTGCTCGGCCAGAACCGGCCCACCGGCGGCGATCCGGCCGACGAGCGGCACGTACGCGGCCTTCGCGGCCGACTGCGGCTGCTCGACGTCGATGCCCATCGGATTGTCGTCCGTCACGGCGAGTACGCCCACCGCACGCGGGCGGTTCGGGTCGCGTCGCAGATATCCCTTGCGCTGCAGGGCCTGCAACTGGTGCGACACCGACGAGGTGGAGGTCAGCCCGACCGCCTCGCCGATCTCCCGCACGCTCGGCGGGTAGCCGAACCGGCTCACCCACAGCTTGATCACGTCGAGCACCTGCTGCTGCCGCACGGTCAGGGTCTCGTCCACCTCGTAGACCTCGGGCAAGGCGCGCACCTTGCCCGAGCGCCTAGGCGCGTTCCCTGCCTTGCTCTCCTTAGCCACCGTCTCGCTCCTTCATCTCCTGCGTCGCCTCCCAGTACGTCCGGTCGCCCGGACCGACTCCGCGTGTCCTCGCTGTCTTCGCCGGTGGCGGGCGACCTTGCCGCCCACGGCACCGGCGGCGTCCGCACAGCAGACGCCCTGGTCAACGACGTTAGCCCGCCGGGACGACGATTTCAAACATCTGTTCGATGGACACGCCGTGTCGCTCGATTTTTGTCGGTGGGAGGTGGTACACATTCGCACGGGCGTTCGATAGAACGCGTGTTCGATCTTGATCGCCGGGCCCGCCCGGCGCTGGACCTGAGTGAAGCAGGATGCGAGGAGGTTCCGATGTCGATTCTGGCCGATCGAGGACTGGTGCGACCCAGTGCCCCCGGGCCCGTTCCGGCAGGGCTGACCCGGCCGGTGCGGGCGGTTCGGGGCAGGCGCGCCGAGCCGCTGCGGCCGCCGTCGCGGGCGCGGGTCGTGGCCGGTCATCGCCCCGGCGTCGCCACCGTCTCGCCGGGTTGCCCGGCGCCCCGGCGGCTCCCGCTTCGCTGGCCGTCGCTCGTCACGTTGGCCTTGCTCGTCGCCGGCGTCGTCACCGGATTGGGTCTGTTCTTGGCCGGTGCGCCCGGCGCCGCCGTGCCCGAGCGGACCGCCACGGTGTCCGTTTCGGCGGGGGAGTCGCTGGCGGATCTCGCGGCGCGCTTCGCGCCAGGGAGTGACACCGGCGCGGTCGTCGCCAAGATCAAGGAACTCAACTCCCTGGAAGACGCCGTTCTGGTGCCCGGACTGCCGCTCACCGTCCCGGTCGCGGCCGAGGTCGCCGAGGGTCGGAGGTGAGCTTGGAGACCGCTCTCACCCACCGCGGGTGATGTCCCCTTTCGTGTCCGATCGGCCTCGCGGTTGCGCTTGCGTGCGCCCCACCTGCGATCTAGTCTCCACCGCTATATGTAGTAGTTACATGGCTGTAGTTGGTCCATAGCTTGGGGTAGACTCGGTGCCAGTTGTCCACAGCTGACCGGTGTTCGCCCACCGGATGTCCACAGATCGATCCACAGGTCGGTTTTTTCGTCGTTGCGTGGCGACGGGGCGGGCGTCCACTCGGGGACCGGCCGGCGCGGAGGGGAAGGTGATCGGCGGATGAGGTGCCCGTTCTGCCGGCATGCGGACTCTCGGGTCGTCGACTCCCGAGAGGTGGATGAGGGTCAGGCGATCCGGCGGAGGCGCTCGTGCGCCGCTTGCGGCCGGCGCTTCACCACTTCGGAGACGATGGTGCTCGCCGTCGTCAAGCGATCCGGGGTCACCGAGCAGTTCAGCCGGGACAAGGTGGTTCGGGGGGTGCGACGCGCCTGCCAGGGCAGGCCGGTCGACGACGACGCGCTGCAGCAGCTCGCGCAGCGGGTCGAGGAGTCGATCCGGTCGGCGGGGCTGGCGGAGATCCCGAGTCACGAGGTCGGCCTGGCGATCCTGGGCCCCCTGCGTGAACTCGACGGCGTCGCCTATCTCCGGTTCGCCAGTGTCTACCGCTCCTTTTCCTCGGTCGAGGACTTCGAAAAGGAGATCTCGGACCTTCGCGAGGCCATGGCTGCCGCCCCGGACGAGAGCGATCAAGACGCGAAAGACGGCTGATGCCGCCTCCCGCGTGGGAGTGAGGGATAGACCCATGACCGAGACCGTGGGAACAGGTAACCCGGCCACAGCGCGGACGAGTAAGAAGCAGGCAGGCGGGCTCACCGTGCGGCGGGTCTTCACCACCGAGGGCGTCCATCCGTACGACCAGGTCACCTGGGAGAACCGGGACGTCGTGATGACGAACTGGCGCGACGGCACGGTCAACTTCGAACAGCGCGGCGTCGAGTTCCCCGACTTCTGGTCCGTCAACGCGACGAACATCGTCACCAGCAAGTACTTCCGCGGCGCCGTCGGCTCGGCCCAGCGCGAGCAGAGCCTCAAGCAGCTGATCGACCGCGTCGTCCACGCCTACGTCAACGCGGGCCGCGAACACGGCTACTTCGCGAGCCCCGCCGACGCCGAGGTCTTCGAACACGAGCTGACCTGGATGCTGCTGCACCAGGTGTTCAGCTTCAACTCGCCGGTGTGGTTCAACGTCGGAACCGCCTCGAAGCAGCAGGTCTCGGCGTGTCAGCCTTACGACGCGCTGGTCAACACTCCCGGTGGTGCGGTTCCCATCGGGCGCATCGTCGAGTTGGACGCGGTGGGCGCCAAGGTCTATGACGCGCACGGCCTGACCAAGGTCATCGCCACCAAAGCGAACGGGGTCAAAGAGGTCTTGCGCCTCACGACGAAGTCCGGTCACCGCCTCGACGTGACCGCCGATCACCTTGTCTGGCGCTCGACCGGGAGTGGTGGCGCCTTCGTGCCCGCCGGGGAACTCCGTGCCGGAGACACTCTCGAATGGCACCGGCGCGATGCCTTCGGTGAGACCGAGATCAACGAGCTGGACGTGGCCGAGGCCGCTCTCGCCGGCTGGTTGCAATCAGACGGTTTCGTCGGCCAGTACGAAGGGACCAACCGTTCCCTGACGATCGAGGCGATGACCGTCACCGACGCCGAACTCGCCTGGGTGCGGCGCGCCCTCGATCGCGTCTTTCCCGATGTGCGCCGTCATGAGCGGAAAGTCGAGACACCGGACCGGTCGCTGGACTGCCGTCGCACCCGTCTGTACGGGACCGAGCTCGAATCCTTCGTGAGCGCTTGGGGCCTGCGCGCCCGCGGCCGCGACATGACGGTCCCCGAAGACCTGAACACCGCCCCGCTTCCCGTGGTCGCCGCCTACCTCCGGAGCATCTTCCAAGCCGAGGGCTATGTGTCCGAACGCGAGCGGTCGGCGCTGGTGGGGCTCGACATGATCAGCGAGGAACTGATCCGCGGGATCCAGCACCTTCTCTCGAGGTTCGGCATCTTCGCCCGGGTCGGACGCAAGGCCGAGAAGCGGGACGACCGTCACGCCCTGTGGGGGATCCGCATCCAGAACGCGGGTGACCGTCGGCTTTTCGCCGATGCCGTCGGTTTCCTCGACCCGATCAAGGCCGCGAAGCTCGAAGCATCCTTCGAGAAGCCCGGGCGTCCCGCGCTGGAGACCAAGCGGCTGCAGATCGCCGGCATCGAAAGCCGTGGCGAGATGCCGGTTTACGATATCCAGACCGAGTCCGGCGAGTACCTGTCCGGCAACCTCCGGGTGCACAACTGCTTCATCCTCGCGGTCGACGACACCATGGAGTCGATCCTCAACTGGTACCGCGAGGAGGGCCTGATCTTCAAAGGCGGCTCCGGTGCCGGCCTGAACCTTTCCCGTATCCGTTCCTCGCGTGAGCTGCTGTCCTCCGGTGGCACCGCGTCCGGTCCGGTCTCGTTCATGCGCGGTGCCGACGCCTCCGCGGGCACCATCAAGTCCGGTGGCGCCACCCGGCGCGCGGCGAAGATGGTCGTGCTCGACGTCGACCACCCGGACATCGAAGAGTTCGTCCAGACCAAGGCCCGTGAAGAGGAGAAGATCAAGGTCCTCCGCGACGCCGGGTTCGACATGGACCTCTCCGGCTCCGACATCACCTCCGTCCAGTACCAGAACGCGAACAACTCGGTCCGCGTCTCCGACGAGTTCATGCAGGCCGTCGAGTCCGAGGGCGAGTTCGGCCTGCGGGCGAGGATGACCGGCGAGGTCATCGACCGGGTCGACGCCAAGAAGCTGTTCCGCACCATCGCCCAGGCCGCCTGGGAGTGCGCGGACCCGGGTCTGCAGTACGACGACACGATCAACGACTGGCACACCTGCCCCGAATCGGGCCGGATCACCGCGTCCAACCCGTGTTCGGAGTACATGCACCTGGACAACTCCAGTTGCAACCTCGCCTCGCTGAACCTCCTCAAGTTCGCCACCGCCGACGGCGGTTTCGACGCGCCGCTGTTCGCGAAGGCCGTCGAGCTGGTCATCACCGCGATGGACATCTCGATCTGCTTCGCCGACTTCCCGACCGAGGCGATCGGCGACACCACGCGCAAGTTCCGCCAGCTCGGTATCGGATACGCGAACCTCGGTGCGCTACTGATGGCGCTCGGGCATGCCTACGACTCCGACGGCGGCCGCGCGCTCGCCGCCGCGATCACTTCGCTGATGACGGGCGTCTCGTACCGGCGTTCGGCCGAACTCGCCGCCGCCGTCGGTCCGTACGAGGGCTACGCGCGCAACGCCGAGGCGCACCAGCGGGTCATGCGCAAGCACGCCGCGGCCAACGAACTGGTGCGGACCTACCACACAGGAGACGCCGCGGTCCGCGCGCTCGCGACCCAGGAATGGAAGCGCGGAATCGAACTGGGCGAGACCAGCGGCTGGCGCAACGCGCAGGCCTCAGTGCTCGCGCCCACCGGATGCCTGACCGCGGACACCCTGGTCACCACCGACCGTGGACTGGCCCGGCTCTCCGAACTCGGCGATCTGTACGGAGACCGCTGGCAGGACGTCGAGTTCACGGTCGCGACCGACGAAGGCCCGCGCCAAGCCACGAAGTTCTTCGTCAACGGCGAGGAGCCCACCCGCCGGGTCGAGACCAAGGGCGGATACCGGATCCAGGGGACCCTCGCCCACCGGGTCAAGGTGCTGGAACCGCAGACCGGGTCCTGGGTTTGGAAACGACTCGCCGACATCCAGCCCGGCGATCTGGTGCCCCTGCAGCTGGGTGGTCTGGTCGGCGATCCTCGCCGAGTGCCGTTGCCCGTACTCGACCAGGCGTACTACGCCGGCGACCGCGATATCCGGGTACCGGACGAGGTCACCGCCGATCTCGCGGAACTGGTGGGGTACTTCGCAGGCGACGGCAGTCTGCACGCCAAGGGCATCCGGCTCTGTGTGGCCGACACCGATCTCGATGTCGTCGAACGCTTACGCATCCTGAGCAAGGGTCTCTTCGACCTCGAGCCCGCGGTCCGGCAATGTCAGGGCTACCAGGAGGTGTCCCTCCAGTCTGTTCGCCTGGCTCGGTGGTGGCAGGCGGCCGGTTTCGCGAAGGAACTTCCCGCTCTCGACCACGCCGGAAAAGGCTGGACTCCCCGGGTTCCGGCGAGTATCCGGGAGACCAACGACACCGAGGTCTACGCCGCGTTCCTGCGCGGAGTCTTCGAGGCGGACGGGACCGTGCTCGAAGGAGTTCCGAGCGTCTCCACCTCCTCGCAGCTTTTCGGTGAAGACCTTCGAAGCCTGCTGTTGACCCTGGGCATGGCGACCACGACCCACCGGACGACCAGCGGATCCGGCGGGCCGGTACTTCAGCTCCGGCTACGGAATGTCGACCACGCCATGATCTTCGACGAGGTCGTCGGTTTCCTCGGTGAGCGTAAGGCACGGTCGATGGTGTGCCTGGAGCCGGACGGGTCGGCCAGGGGTGATCGAGTACACCTTCCACGGTCCGTGTGGGACGCACTGGTGCCTCTTGGACACGAGTACCGCGACGCGGTCGTGCAGTCGCTGCGGAAGACCGGTGGAGTGGCACGGACTCTGGCCCGCCGGATCTACTCCGAGAACCTCGATTCCCGGCTCGGCCGGGCGCTCAAGTACCTTTTCGAGCCCGTCGAGTCCAATGAGGACGGTGGCGTTCAGCCAACCTATGACCTGTCGGTGCCGGACAACGTCACCTACGTCGCCAATGGTTTCGTCAGCCACAACACCATCGGCTTCATGATGGACTGCGACACGACCGGCATCGAACCGGACTTCTCGCTGGTCAAGTTCAAGAAACTGGTCGGCGGCGGCTCGATGCAGATCGTCAACCAGACCGTCCCGCGCGCGCTGACCGCACTCGGTTACCAAGGCGAACAGGTCGAAGCGATCGTCGAGTACATCGCCCAGCACGGTCACGTCGTCGACGCCCCCGGACTGCGCTCCGAGCACTACGAGGTGTTCGACTGCGCGGTGGGGGAGCGGTCCATCGCGCCGATGGGCCACGTCCGGATGATGGCCGCGGTGCAGCCGTTCCTGTCCGGCGCGATCTCCAAGACGGTCAACATGCCGGAGTCGGCGACCGTGGAAGAGGTCGAGGAGATCTACTTCCAGGGTTGGAAATCCGGTCTCAAGGCGCTCGCGATCTACCGTGACAACTGCAAGGTCGGGCAGCCGCTGTCGACCGGCAAGAAGGGCTCGGCGAAGAAGGAAGAGCCCGAGGCGGAGAAGGTCGTCGAGTACCGGCCGGTCCGCAAGCGCCTGCCGAAGAAGCGCCCGAGCCAGACGGTGTCGTTCACTGTCGGCGGTGCTGAGGGCTACCTGCACGCCGGCTCCTATCCGGACGACGGACTCGGCGAGATCTTCGTGAAGCTGGGCAAGCAGGGGTCGACCCTCGCGGGCGTGATGGACGCGTTCTCCATGTCGATTTCGGTCGGCCTGCAGCACGGGATTCCACTGGAGTTCTACGTTTCGAAGTTCTCCAACCTGCGCTTCGAGCCCGCCGGGATGACCGACGACCCGGACATCCGGATCGCCACGAGCGTCATGGACTACCTGTTCCGCCGGCTGGCACTGGACTACCTGCCGTACGAGAAGCGTGCCCAGCTCGGCATCTTCACCGCCGACGAGCGTTCGGCGCAGGTCGAGGCGAACTACGGCGGCGGCTCGGCCCCCGCCGCGGAACCGGAGAGCGTCGACATCGACGCGCTTCGGTCCACTGTGGACTCGTCGCCCGCGGAACCCGCCAAGATGGCGCACTCGACGGCGGAGCTGGTGGAGCTGAACCTCGGCACGGCTTCCGACGCGCCGCTCTGCATGACCTGCGGCACGAAGATGCGGCCCGCCGGCTCTTGCTACGCCTGTGAAGGGTGCGGCGCGACCTCCGGCTGCAGCTGATCTCTGGGAAGTGTCATGAGGGGGTCTTTCAGGACAAAGAGCGTCCTGAAAGACCCCCTCATGACATCGGGCTGCGGGGAATTCACCGCGCGAGATCGAGGACGAGAGTGGCCACCGCCAGCGCAAGGAACCCGGCGGGGAAGGCGATGTTGTAAAAGACGCGGGCACGCACGTGAGTGATGACGGCGCCGACGTAGAACAACACGAGCCCGACAGCCGCCGCGGTGCCGAGGTAAGGCACGCCGAGCAGGCCGAGCAGCAATCCGCCCGCGCCCGCCGCCTTCAGCGAGGCGAGCGGCGGGATCCAGGACGGGGGCACGTCGACTTCGGCGGAGTTCTTGAGGACGAAGGGGACGCGTGCGAAGTCGGCGGCGGCGATTCCGGCGTTGACCACGATCGTCACGATGGCCACGGTGAGGTAGGCGGTGAACATGCCCTCTGGACGAGGCCCGGGCCCGGAGCGTGACAGAACCATGATCGACCCGCTCATGGCTGTTCCGCATGTTCGTCGGCGCACCCGGCCCTTCAGGACGCCTTGGCGCTCGAATGGATCAAAGTGCATCGGCTCGACACGATCGCCGAACTCGAATGTTTCGTGAAATGGGCGGAAAGGATCGGCGCCGGCGAGCGGGATCGGGGCGAGGCCGGTGTGTTCGCGGTCGCGGAATTGGAAGACTGCACCGCGATAACCGATGACCAGGCCGCCATTCGAGTGGCCAGGCGGTATGGCCTGGAGGTGCACGGAACGAGCTGGCTTCTGGCGCGGGCCTGCCGGGATGGGAAGCTGACCGAGGTTGCCGCTGGAAACCTCATCGACTTGGTCCGGGACACGGGCATGCGGCTTCCTTGCCCTGGTGCCGAGTTCGGTGAGTGGACCCGGCGCCAGGGACTGCTGTGAGGCGCGCTCAAGGGTGGCAGCGGTCAGGCGCGCCAGCGTTCGAGCACCGTGTCGATGGTCGAGCGGATGCGGTCACGGGCGGTCTGCCGTTCCACGCCCGCCATGAGGAGGTCGTCGTAGTCGGTGTCCAGGTGCCGGATCGAGGCGACGACGGCGAGGAACACCGCCCGCTCGGCCAGTTCGCGCCCGGCCGCGGACCGGCCGACCCGGCCACTGCCGCGCTGACCGGCGTGTTCGGCGATAGCGCGCGCCCGCTCCGGCGGGCAGCCGGGGAACATCTCGGTGATCGCGGTGAAGAACCGGGCGGTGAATTCGACGTCTTCCTGTGCGCGCCGCTCGCGATCACGCACGCGACGGCGTTCCCGGACGTCCTCGTCGGCGAAGCACTGTTCCTCGGCGCTGCGAAGCGCCCCTTCTTCGACCAGGATTCCTTGCCGCTCCTGGCGTTTCCGTGACCGGTTGAAGCGCGTGACCACGGCGGAGAGGCGGCTCGCCTTCTTGGCCCGGCGGGTCAGGGTCGCGTCACCGGAGGGCAGGAAGACCAGGTGGCCGAGGTCGGCGCAGTCGAGGCAATGCGGCACCTCTTTCTCCAGGTACAGCAGATCACCGGTACCGCCGCACTCGGCACAGGTCCATTCCTTGAGCGCGACCCAGACGAAGAGGTCGGGGGCTTTCTGTTGCCGCGCGACGACTTGCGCGCGTTTGGCGTCGGACAGTCCCGGCATGATCCAGTGCGTCCGGAACAGCGGTTCGAGGTCGGCCAGGTCACCCGAAGTCGCTCTCAGGGCGGCCCGGTCACGTGTCGCCGCGACGTGTTCGATCTCGGAACCTTCGAGGCCGTTCGCTTCGGCCCAGCGCTGAAGCGCTCCGAGGGCGAAGCTCAGCTTTTCCTTGTCCACCGGCAGCGCCGTCGACAGGTCGGGGATCCTGCTCTGCTGCCACGCCCTGATGATGTTGTCCGACAGCCAGCCGATCCCGGCCAGGACGTCGAGCGCGGTCACCGATTTTCGCGTGGACAACAGCTTCTCCGCCGTCTCCACGACACGCTGTTCCAGCTTCGCCGCACCCTGCATCGCCGGGAATTCTAGCGATCACGCGGTTTCGGCCCGCGCCCGGTAGGCCCGGATCTTGGCGCGGTTGCCGCAGCGCTCCATCAAGCACCAGCGGCGGTTGCCCGAGCGTGAGGTGTCGAAGAAGAGCAGATAGCAGTCGTTCGCGGAGCACTCGTGTACGCGGCCGGACCGATGGCCCGAGACGAGTTCGATGGCGTCGCGGGCGACGGAGCCGAGGAGTTGCTTGCCGGTGACGGGAGGCGCCCATCAACTGGGACGCCGTCGACGAAGCGGACGGCGGTCAACGCCACGGAAGGCCCGCTGCCGGATCGTGCCCTGCACGCCGACTTCTACCGGCTGGCCGCCTCGGAACCCGGCCGGGTCGCACTGGTGGGGAGCTTGACGTACGGCGAACTCGCGGAACGCTCTCTGCACATGGCGTCCGCACTGCACGCCCAGGGCGCGAAACCCGCGGCTATCGCGAACGCGAGAAGATCCGCCTCACCTGGCGGTCGAAGGACTGGGACCACGAGAGGACGGTCCAGATCAGGCTCCGTCCGGCCGGTGCGTGGTCGACGGCCTCGGCGGCTGATCAAGGCAACGCCCGCAGCGCCTGCTCCTTCAGCGCCTCGGTGATCCGTTCAGTGCTCAGGCCGAGTTCACCTGTCTGATAGAGGAAGACCTCCGGGGCGAGCGGTGCCAGCAGGATGTCGGCGAGCGCGTCCGGATCCTTCGCGCCCGCCTGCTCGGCGAGGAAGCGGACGTGGGTGCGCCACAGCCGGTACGCGCCGGTGGCGAACCGTGAATGCCCGACCTCGGTGCCGAGTACGAGATGCGCGTGCCGGTCGAGCAAACCGGTCATCGCCGCGTAGAACGCGGCCAGCCGTTCGGCGGGCGGCGAGCCGGGTCCCAGCGGGGGAGGGCCGGTGAGCAGCCGCTCCTGCAGCTCCCGCTCGTGTTCGTCCAGCAGGGCGACGGCGATCGCCGAGCGGTCGGGGTAGCGGCGGTACAGCGTGGCGCGGCCGACGCCGGCCGCCTTGGCGATGTCTTCCATGGTGACGTCCCCGGCCGGACGTGCGGCGAAGAGCTCTTCGGCGGCCTTCAGGATCTTCACGCGGTTCCGGGCGGCATCGGCTCGTTCCCGTCCCGGGCCGTTCGCGAGCAGATCTTCTGGCGGCATGTCTTGAGCCTAGGGAATATCCGGACGCGTCGTCCACTTGTACCCGGCGAAGCAAGTGGACGTCGTGTCCACTTCCTGGTCCGGGAGGCCCGATGTGCCACCTTCTCCACCTCGACTCCAGCGCCCGCCGTGCGTCGTTTTCCCGCGAGCTGAGCGCTCGCTTCGCCGAGGTCTGGCGCGCCGCGCACCCCGGCGCGGAGTACACCTACCGCGACGTGGCGGCCGAACCGGCGCCCCCGATCGGGCAGGCGTGGACCGAGATCTGCGACGCCGTCCTCGCCGCCGAAATCACCGATCCGGCTGACTACGCGTCGGTGGTGAAGACGGCCGGACAGCGTGCGGCCTGGGCGATCATCGAGCCGCTGCTGGCCGAACTGCTCGCCGCCGACGTCGTGCTGATCGGGGCGCCGATGTACAACTTCTCCATTCCCGCGACACTCAAGCTGTGGATCGACCAGGTCACGTTCCCGAAGATGTCCTTGGCGGGCAAGGCTTTCGTGGTCGCCGGGGCACGTGGCGGCACCTACCTGCCGGGGACGCCGCGCGAGCCGGTCGACCATCACGAGCGCTACCTGCGTGACTTCTTCGCCGGGCACTACGACGTCCACGATGTCACGTTCCTGCACGCGGAACTCACCAACGCGCTCGTCGACCCGAGGCTGAGCCCGCGCGATCCCGACAGGGCCGCGTCGCGGGACCTGGCGCTGCTGACGGCCGAAAAGCTGGCATCGGCCGGAAAGGAAGCCTGATGGGCTGGGGAATGCTGCTGTTGGCCGGAGTCGTCGAGGTCGCCTGGTCGCAGAGCATCAAGCCGACGGAGAACTTCACCCGTTTCTGGCCGACCGTGCTGTGTTTCGTGCTCGGCGTCGCCGCGGTCTACCTGCTGTCGAAGGCGATGGATTCGCTGCCGGTAGGCACCGCGTACGCCGTGTTCACCGGAATCGGCGCGGTGGGGGCGATCGTGTTCGGCGTCGTCGTCCACAAAGACCCGCTCGGCTTCGGGCGGTTCGCCGCGATGGGACTGATCGTCGGCGGTGTCGTGCTGGCGAGGGTGACCGCCTGATGCCGAGCGTGTCATGAGGGTCCCCATAGGACGAAAATCGTCCTATGGGGACCCTCATGACATCCGGCGGCGGGTGCTCAGGCGGCGAGTTTCTCCCACAGGAATTCGAGCACCAGCGCCCATTTGAACGCCAGCTGCTCGTTGTCGGCCGCCGCGCCGTGCCCGCCTTCGATGTTCTCGTGGTAGCGCACGTCGTGCCCCTGCTCCAGCATCCGCGCGACCATCTTGCGCGCGTGCGCGGGGTGCACCCGGTCGTCCCTGGTGGAGGTGACGAACAGGACCGGCGGATACGCGCGTCCACTGTGGACGTTCTGGTACGGCGAGTACTTCCCGAGGTAGTCCCATTCGGCGGGGTCGTCGGGGTCGCCGTACTCGGCCATCCAGGACGCGCCGGCGAGCAGCTTGTGGTACCGCTTCATGTCCAGCAGCGGTACCTGGCTCACGATCGCGCCGAACAGGTGCGGGTACCGCGTCAGCATGACCCCCATCAGCAGCCCGCCGTTGCTGCCGCCCTGGATGCCGAGGCGGCCCGGTTCGCTGATGCCGCGCTCGACGAGATCGGCGGCGACGGCCGAGAAGTCCTCGTAAACCTTGTAGCGCTTGGCTTTGGTGACCGAGGTGTGCCAGGAGGGCCCGTATTCGCCGCCGCCGCGGATGTTCGCGACGACGTAGGTCCCGCCGCGCGAGAGCCAGCCGCGGCCGATCACGCCGCTGTAGCCGGGGGTCAGTGAAACCTCGAAGCCGCCGTAGCCGGTCAGCAGCGTCGGCCCTCCTTCGGCGCCGGAAGGACGTACGACGAAGTAAGGGATCTTCGTGCCGTCCTCCGAGGTCGCGAAGTACTGCGAGACCGTCATGCCTTCGCTGTCGAAGAACGCGGGAGCGCGCTTGAGGACTTCGACGCCGCCACCGACGTGCCCGTAGCTCAGTGTCGACGGCTGGGTGTAGCCGCTGGAGTCGAGCAGGTACTCGTCGCTGACGTCGGGGTCGGTGCCGGTGATCTGCGCCGTGCCCAGTTCCGGGGCGCCCGCGAGCGGCTGGGAACTCCAGCCGTCCGACGGCGTGAGGACGCGCAGTTCCGTCCGGACGTCGGACAGCGTCGAGAGCAACAGGTGGTTGTGCGTCCACACCCAGTACTCCAGCGACGAGTGCGCGTCGGGCGTGAAGAGCGTCGTGAAGTCGCGCTCGCCCGCCATGAAGGCGTCGAACCCGGAGGCGAGCAAGGTCCCGGAGGGATAGGTGGTGCCGCCGACGGTCCAGTCCGAGCGAAGCCGGATCAGCAGCCATTCGCGGTGCGAGGACGTCTGCGCGTCTTCGGGAACCTCGATCCGTTCGAGGCCGCCGGGCGTCCGGAGATACCGTTCGGTGCGGTAGAAGTCGATCGACCGGTAGACGAAGTCGCGTTCGTATCCCTCGGTCGGGTCGTGGTGGGCGGACACCGAGACGTCGTCCGGCTTGCCCTCGAAGACCACTGTCGCCTCTTCGAGCGGGGTGCCGCGCCGCCATTCCTTCGCCAGCCTCGGATAGCCCGAGTTGGTCAGCGTCCCCGCGCCGAAATCGGTGCCGATGTAGACCCGGTCGCGGTCGATCCAGCCGATCCGGGTCTTGGCTTCGGGTACGAAGAAACCGTCTTCGACGAACCGGCGTTCGTCGAGGTCGAATTCGCGGACCACGGTCGCGTCGGCGCCGCCGCGCGACAGTTCGACCAGCGCGCGCCCATAACCCGGCCGGAGGACGGCCGCGCCCTGCCACACCCAGTTCTCGCCGTCGGCCTCGGCCAGCGCGTCGACGTCGAGCAGGAGTTCCCACTCCGGCGCGTCGAGCCGATACTGCTCGAGAGTGGTGCGGCGCCACAGGCCGCGGGGATTGGCCGAGTCCTGCCAGAAGTTGTAGAGATACTCGCCGCGGCGCCGGACGTAAGGGATCCGGTCGTCGGCGTCGAGGACCTCCCGGACCTCGTCACGGATACCGGCGAACCGCTCGCCGCCCGCCAGTTCCGCCAGGGCTTCGGCGTTGCGGGCTCGCACCCAGTCCAGCGCTTCTTCGCCGGTCACGTCTTCCAGCCACAGGTACGGGTCCTCGTCACTCATGCTGACAGTCTCGCCGGGCGCTCCGTCCCGGCGCCACCAGGTGTGGCATTCCGTATGCTGATGGCTCGCACGCTTGGGGGAGACCATGACCGGCACCGACGAGGTACCCAGACCGTTCGCGCCGTCTCCACCTCGCTCCGAAAGCCCCCGCAAAACCGGTTCCGCCGTGGTCGGGGTGCTCATCGTCGCCGTCCTGACCGCGGCCGGGATGGCGATGGCGAGCGGACCGCGGAAGATCGACGGCCAGGCCCTCCCGGCCGCCGACGCGCTCACCTCGGAAGTGGCCAAGGCACCGGCCGGGAAGGCGAAACCTCCGCCCAAGGAGGTACGGGAACTGGAGACGAACCCGCTGCTCGCCGAAGGTGTCGCGCTCGGCGCCGTCACCTGCCGCCTTCCGGCGATCAGCCGTGACGCCGCGAAGCTGGAGACGTACTACAAGACCTTCGCCTCCTGTCTCGCCGAAGCCTGGAAACCGGCTTTGGACCAGGCGAACGAGCCGACGCTGACGGCGACCGTCCAGGTGACCCTGCCCGAGACCAGCGCCTGCGGGAAGGCGCCGAGCGAGACCGAGGCCGTCGCCTATTACTGCGGCGGCGACACCACGATCTACGCGCCGACCGAATGGATGCTCGGCGACGCCGGCCTCGAACGGTCGCGTCACCTCGCGACGATGGCCCACGAGTACGGGCACCACGTCCAGCGGTCCAGCGGGATCCTGACGGCGGCCGCGGAGAAGATGTCCTCCCCGGACGAGGACACCCCGGCGGACAAGGAACTCGTCCGCCGCATCGAGCTGCAGGCGAACTGCTTCGGCGCGCTCGCCCTCGCGGCCGCCTCCGGACGCGGGTCGATCAGCACCTCACTGGCCAACGCGGCGCTCGCCGATTACGGCCGCACCGACGACAGCGACACCCACGGCAGCCGTCGCAACCAGCTGAAGTGGGCGAAGGCCGGGTTTTCCGCGAAGGCGACTTCGGCGTGCAACACCTGGGCGGCACCGGCGGCCGACGTCCAATGACCGATGACGTGATGGCCGAAATCCACACCGGCCTCCAGCTGCACATCTCCGGGGACCGGGCCGGTGCGCGCGCGAGGTTCGCCGCGCTGTGGGAGCGGATCGGCGAAGACGGCGACCCGCTGCACCGATGCGCGCTCGCGCATTACATGGCCGACGTCTGCGACGACCCCGCCGACGAACTCGCCTGGGATCTCCGCGCGCTCGCGGCCGCGGATTCGCTGACCGACGAACGCGCCCAGGAGTATCACGCGACCCTGGCCGTCCGCGGGTTCTATCCGTCCCTGCACCTGAATCTCGCCGAGGATTACCGCAAACTCGGTGATCACGAGGCCGCGAAGGCCCAGTGGGAACTGGGCCGCGGCACCCTGGGCGCGCTCGGCGACGACCCGTACGGCACCGGGATCATCGAGGCGTACGACGCGCTCGCGACCAGACTGGGTATCGAATCGGACTCCGCGGGCTTTCGCCCATGGCGGTCAGGCCATAACCTGGAGTGACTCAGGTCACCCATCCGGGAGGAGCGCGTATGCGGATTTCCGATCTGTTGCGGAACAAGGGGGCGGCCGTCGCGACCGTCTCGCCGGAGACGAACGTCACCGAACTGCTCGAGAGACTCGCGGAACACAATGTCGGGGCCCTGGTGGTCGTCGACGACGAAGGCGGGATCGTCGGGATCGTCTCCGAACGGGACGTGGTGCGACGGCTCAACGAACGCGGGCCCCAGCTGCTCGACGGATCGGTGGCCGCGATCATGACCAAGATGGTCGCCAGCTGCACCCCCGAAGACTCGGTGGACCAACTGTCGGTGCTGATGACCGAACGTCGGATCCGGCACGTGCCGGTCGTGGTCGACGGCAGGCTCGCGGGGATCGTGAGCATCGGCGACGTCGTGAAGACGCGGATGGAACAACTGGAGAAGAGCCAGGAACAGCTGGAGGCCTACATCTCCCAGGGCTGATCCGCTCTGACGAGTGCCATGAAAGGTCCTTTCCTTGCAAAATTTGCAAGGAAAGGACCTTTCATGGCGTCCCGGGGGCACCTACTCCCGCCACCCCGACAGCTCGACCCCCTTCGCGACGTCCACCCGGTACCCGAGCGTCACGACCGTCTTCGAGCCCGGGGCGAGCGTCAGCCGCCAGGTGAACTCGCCCAGCTCTGTCCGCTCCACAGGTTCCGGCACCGCGCGGACCTCCCGGACCGAGATCGCCTCGTCGCGGGAGACCGGCGCCTGATCCAGCACGGTCACGACGGCTTCGCGAGGGCTGTGGTTGGTGATCGTCGTGGTGTACGAAGCCTCGCGCTTACGCACGCCGGACAGCGTCGCCTTGCTCGCCGAACGGTGGGCGAGTTCGCGTTCGACCCGGATCCGGTCGTCCACGCCGAGGGCGAGTTCGAGTTCTTCACCCGGTGCCCAGACGTCGAGCCGCGTGGTGCCGACGAACTCCGTCTCATGGAACACCGACGCCTTCCCCGGCCGGAGTGTGTGCTGCGAAGTGTTGACCACGGTCGCCCGAAGGTAGGCCTCGGACGACAGCGCCGGAGCGGTGACATAGCCCAGTTTCGCGGTCAGATCCAGCTGCGCCAGCGTCGTGCGATGGCCCTGGGCGCCCGAGGGCACCGCCACCGGACGGCCGGGCCGGTACGTGACCGCGGTGGTGCCTTCTTCGACGGTCGCGGTCCGCATCGCCATCGGCGGCCCGGCGGGCGCGGCCATGCCCACCGACTCCGGAATCCCGCCACCCGCGGGCGACGCGCTGCCGTACGCGGCACGCGCCATCATCGGCTGGGGCGGGCGTACGCGGTCGAGGAACCACGGTTCGAGCTCCGGCACCTCCACCGTGCTCGCCGGGCGCGCGGTCGAGAGGGCCAGCTCGCATTCGGGCCAGTCCTCGCCGGTGTGCTGGGTGATCCGCCCGTACCAGGTCACCGTGACGTCCTCGCCGCGGACACGGACGTCGTAGCCCGGTTCCCAGCTCGCGTTCGCGACCACATAGGACAGTTCCAGCCCGATCTCCGCACCGTCCTCCGCGCTCTCCAGCTCGACCGTGACCGTCGCGCTGTCCACTTCGGACACGCCCTGCTTCGCCTCGATGTCCCGGTCCAGCGCCTTGAGATCGTCGCGGAGCCGGGCGAGCCGGATGCCCAGTTCGCGGCGTTTTCCGAGCGCACCGGCCAGTTGCGTGCCGAGCGCGTCGGTGACTTCGGCTACCCGGGGCGGTTCCGCCGTGCCCGCCGCGAGCGCCTTCGCGAAACTCTTGCCGCTGCGTGCCGCCACCCCGGTCAGCAGATCGACCTTCGCGGTCTCCGCGGCGACGGCGTCCGCGACCTCGTCGACCATGGCCTGGTCGGCGCGCCGCCGCTCGGTCAGCGCCCGCAGCGCGGCGTCCGCGGGTACGGGATGGCGCTCGACGGCGACGTCGACCCCGGCGATGACCGCCGGACCGGAACCGGTGACCCGGACCGAATCGGCGTCGAGATTCCACGGCAGGCCCGCGAACGCGAAGCGTGTTTCCCCGTCGAGGCGCGCCGACGCCCGTCTCGTGATCCGCGCGTGGTGCGGGTAGACGGTGACGGCGACGATCGGGGCTTCCACGGTGCTAGGCATGCCCCCGACGTTAGTCTCTTGACACCTGTTCGGGTGGCCGGAAGCCTCAGCTGAGTCCCGCCCGCCATGCCCGTTTTGGGGGTCACGTGAGAGTCGCCCGGCTCGCCGCCTTGTTCACCGCCGTCCTGGTCCTGCCGGCGACGGCCTTGCCGGCTCAGGCCGACACGCCACCGGCTCCTGTGTTCTCCGGCGGTCAGGCGCAACCGGTGTTCGACCCGGCCGACGTCATCCGCGAGAACGTCTGGGTCACCGCGCCGGTCGACAGCGACGGCGACGGCAAGGACGACCTCGTGCACGCGGAGGTGGTGCGGCCCCGCGCGACACAGCAGGGGATGAAGGTCCCGGTCGTCTACCAGGCCAGCCCGTACTACGCGGGCGGCAACGACGTCGCGAACCACAACGTCGACGTCGAGCTGTACGTGCCCGGCGCCCGACGCGCCCCCGCCGGCCCGCGGATCGCGACCAAGACCGTCGGCCCGAACGCGGTGCCGATCAGCTGGCGCTACCAGGACTACTTCACCGCCCGCGGGTTCGCCGTGGTGTACGGCGAATCGCTCGGCAGCGGCCAGTCCACCGGGTGCCCGAGCACCGGCGACGTCAACGAGACCATCGGCGCGAAGTCCATTGTGGACTGGCTGAACGGCCGCACGACGGCGCGTGACGCGGCGGGCAAGGCCGCGGTCGCGGACTGGAGCACCGGCAAGACCGGCATGATGGGCGTCTCCTACAACGGGACGCTGCCGAACGCGGTGGCCAGCACCGGCGTCGAAGGACTGGAGACGATCGTCCCGATCGCGGCGATCTCCAGCTGGTACGACTACTACCGCAACGACGGCGCCGTCGTCGCGGCGGGCGGATTCCAAGGCGAGGACGCGGACGTGCTCGCCGAGTACGTCCACACGCGACAGGACCGCTCCGTCTGCCGCCCGCTCATCGACCGCATCGCCGTCGACCAGGACCGGGTGACCGGCGACTACAGCCGCTTCTGGGACGTGCGGAACTACCGCAACGACGTGAACAAGGTGCGCGCTTCGGTGCTCGTGGTGCACGGCCTCGGCGACTGGAACGTCAAGACCGACCAGGGCACGCGGTGGTACGAAATGCTCAAGGCACGCGGTGTCGAGCACAAGATCTGGCTGCACCAGTCCGGGCACGCCGACCCGTACAGCCTCCGCCGCGACGTCTGGCTCGCCACGCTGAACAAGTGGATGTCGCACTACCTCTACGACGTCGACAACGGCATCGAGCGCGAGCCGAAGGCCACCATCCAGCGCGAGGACAAGTCGTGGGTGGACGAGCCGGAGTGGCCGCTGCCCGGCACCCAGGACGTGAAGCTGTACCCGTGGCCCGGTGGTTCCTCGAAGGGCACGCTCGACACGCGTAACCCCGTTCCGGGCAAGCCCGCCGTCGAAAAGCTGGCCGACGACGCGAGCAAGACCATCGAACAGCTCGCGAACGCGACGTCGTCGGGCAACCGGCTGCTGTACTCGACCTCGGCGGCGAAGCAGCCGGTACGCCTCTCCGGTACCGCGAAGGCCGGTTTGTCGGTGTCCTTCGACAAGCCCGCCGCGAACGTGACGGCGGTGCTCGTCGACCGTGCCCCGGACGGCACGGCCAAGGTGATCAGCCGTGGCTGGACCGACCCGCAGAACCGCCGCGACCCCGCCCGCACCGAGCCGATCACCCCCGGCGAGAGCTACCGCGTCGAGGTCGAACTGGTCGCGAAGGACTACCTGCTCGCGGCCGGGCACAAGATCGAGTTCCTGCTGGCCTCCAGCGACCACGACTACACGCTCCGGCCGAAGCCCGGGGCGGGGATCGCGCTCGAACTGAACCGGACCACCGTGGTGCTGCCGGTGGCGGGCGGAAAGCCCGCGTTGCGCGCCGCCTTCGGCTGAGCCCGGTGCCCTTGCTCGCGGTGCAGTACATGAAGGCCCCCTTCCTTGCGCCTGGCGCAAGGAAGGGGGCCTTCATGTACTGGGACTCCGGACCACACCGGAAGCCTCGGAGCAGAAGGCCGAAAACCTCCACCCTGCTCCGCGCTTGTATGGAAAATGTATTTCCTCCGGCTTTGCTTCGAAGCGTCCGGCTTTCCCAGCTGATGGAGGTCTCCATGTCCAGGTTGCGCCGCCTCGCAGTGCTCGCCGCGGCCACCGTTCTCCCCGCGCTCGGCCTGACCTTGGCCGGGACGTCGCAGGCGTCGGCCGCCCCCAACTTCCAGGTCCCGTTCAAATGCGGTGTGACCGTCACGGCCGCGACCTTCAGCGGGCACAGCCCGGCGAACTCGGTCGACTTCCAGAAGTCGGGGATCACCGGGATGCCGGTGCTGGCCTCGGCGGGCGGCACCGTCAGCCGGGTCGCCAACGAAGGCAGCACGAGCTACGGCCGCTGGGTCGAGGTCGATCACGGTGGTGGCTGGACCACCCGCTATGCCCACCTGTCGACTCAGTCGGTCTCGGTCGGCCAGGCCGTCAGCCTCGGCAAGCAGCTCGGCACGGCGGGGTCCACCGGCGGGGTGACCGGTCCTCACCTGCACTTCGAAGAGCGGCTGAACGGTGTGGCGCAGAAGGCGAAGCTGAACGGCGTCGCGGTGCCGTACTACGGCCACACCGACTTCACCAGCAAGAACTCGTGCGGCGGCAACCCGTACGAGGCCACGGAGGTGTGTGGCAGCGGCTTCTCGGTGGTCGACTCGCAGGGGCTCGCGAACAACTCGGGCACGGCGTACCTGCTCTACAACGCCTCGACCAAGGCCAACTGCGTGACCACGCTGAAGGCGGTTTCGCTCGGCACCGCTTCGCCGGTGTCGGCGTTCCTCGAAGTCCAGGGTGCGGCCCGCGTGACCGACTCCGGCAGCTTCACCTACTACGCCGGACCGGTGACGAAGACGGCCGCCTCGACCTGCGTGAAGTGGGGCGGCTCGGTCGGCTCGAATGCCTACGAAAGCCCGTTCGAACACTGCGGCTGATCCCGCGGGGCCGGGCAATATAGACCACCCCACCGACAGGATCGGCGTCCCGGCGCCCGGTCCCGGGGGCGGTTGTCCACAACGCTCCCGGTTGTCCACAGATCTGCCATGCCCCCACCCGGCGGCCCCATTCCCGCCGCAGGGTGGGGGCATGACCACAACCACCCCGACCGGCAGGACCAAGGTCGATCTGAAGGATCCGGCGGACCTGCTCGCCGCGATCCCGTACATCCTCGGCTTCCATCCCGAGGACTCCGTCGTCGTCTTCGGGCAGCGAGGGCCGGACCGCAAGCGGCAGGGCCTCACGCTGCGCGTGGACCTCCCGCCGCCCGGCCTGGAGAAAGACCAGGCGTTCGATCTCGCGGCCCGGCTCTCCGCGACCGCGCACACCGGCGCCACCGTGGCCGTCATCGGCGGTGGCACCCTGAATCCGGCCGGGCGGCCACCGCGCCGCCGCTTCGTCCGGCGCCTGGAATCCTCGCTCGCCGAGTTCGGCATCCCTTTGCTGCATCCGCTGTGGGTACCGCGGATCGCCGCGGGCGTGCCGTGGGGCTGCTACCGCGATACGACCTGCGGCGGCGTCCTGCCCGACCCTCGCGAGTCGGTGATCGCCGCGATCGTCACCAGCGACGGCCACATCACCCGCGAGAGCAGGGAGGAGCTGGAGCACCTATTCGACGCCGGCCCGCCGGAAACCCTCGCCCGGCGTGCCGACCTCTTGAACAGGCTGGCCGACCCGCCGTGGACGGACGAGCCCGTCGTCGAGGCGGGGCTCGCCGAGGTGAACGCCGCGCTCGCCCGCGTCGCGCGTGGCGACGGGACGATCACCGACGATCAGGCCGTCCGGCTGGCCTGGGCGCTTTCGCTCGTCGAGGTCCGGAGCGCCTGCCTGCTCACCGCCGCTCCTGCGGATTCGCCACTGGCGAGGGCCGCGGAAGATCTCTGGCTCCGCCTCGCCAGGGAGTTACCCGAACCGGAATCCGCCGAGGCGCTGTGCCTGAAGGCGCACGCCGCCTACGCCCGCGGCGACCTGACCGTCGCCGGGATGGCGCTGGCCAGGGCCTGCGAAGTCGATCCGGAACACGGACTGGCCAGGCTGCTGACAGTCGCTCTGGACTCGATGCTGGCTCCGTCGGAAGTGGCCGGGATCGTCCTGCGGCAGCAGGAGGAAGGGCCGCGGTACGTGCTCAGCCTCGAGCCGTCCGGCGGGACCGCGTGAACTCCCAGGCGTCGGCCACGATGCCGTCGAGGTCGGTGCGCTCGGGCTTCCAGCCGAGTTCGTCGCCCGCCCGCGCGCTGGAGGCCACCAGCACCGACGGGTCGCCCGCCCGGCGCGGCGCGACCGCGGCGGGGATCTCGTGACCGGTGACCCGGCGGCACGCCTCGATCACTTCGAGCACGGAGAAACCGGTACCGCTGCCGAGGTTGTAGATGCGGTGCTCGCCGTCGACCACGTGGCGCAGGGCCAGCAGATGCGCGTCGGCGAGATCGACAACGTGGATGTAGTCGCGGATGGCGGTGCCGTCCGCGGTGGGGTAGTCGTCACCGAAGATCTGGATCCGCTCGCGGTCCCCGGTGGCGACCTGGAGTACGAGGGGGATCAAATGGGTTTCAGTGGCGTGCCGCTCGCCGAAGGAGCCGTAGGCGCCGGCGACGTTGAAGTAGCGCAGGCTCGCCGCGGCGATGCCGTGGGCGCGCGAAAACGACGTGATCGCGTGGTCGATGGCCAGCTTCGTCGCGCCGTAGGTGTTCGTCGGCTGGGTCGGCGCCGACTCGGGAATGGGGGAGGACTCGGGCTCGCCGTAAGTGGCCGCGGTGGAGGAGAACACCAGCCGCTTCGTGCCGTGGTCGCGCATGGCCTCGAGCAGGCGAAGCGAGGTCAGGACGTTGCCCTCCCAGTACTTCGCCGGATCCGCCATCGATTCGCCGACCAGGGACTTGGCGGCGAAGTGGAGGACACCGTCGAAGCCGTCACCGAGGACGCGCCGCGCGACCTCGGCGGCGTCACCCTCGACGAAGGTGGCGTCCGGGTGCACCGCGTCGGCGTGCCCGGTGGAGAGGTCGTCGACCACGGTGACGTCGTGCCCGGCCTCGATGAGGCGGGCCGCGCAGACGCTGCCCACATAACCGGCTCCGCCCGTCACCATCAGCTTCAGGGTCTTGGTCGGTTCGTCGGTCACGTTCGCGCCTTTCTGCTGCGGATGCGGTCGCTCCACAGTCTCCACGCCCCCGGGCACCCGACGTGCCCGGGGGTATCGCGGCTACAGCTCGTCGCGACCGGCGCCGCGCGACGGCACCGCGGTGAACAGCCTGGGGTGACGCAGATCCGCCGCCTCGTACGCGGCCTTCACCGCTCGCCCCACAGTGTCCACATCGGACTCTCGGACCAGTGCGATCGCCGAACCGCCGAAGCCACCGCCGGTCATCCGCGCCCCGAGCGCCCCGGCTTCACGGGCCGAAGCGACGGCGAGGTCGAGTTCACGGGTGGAGATCCGGTAGTCGTCGCGCATGCTGACGTGCGAGGCGTCCAGCTGCGGGCCGATCTCGGTGATCCGGCCGTCACGCAGCAGGCCCACGGTGTCGAGCACCCGCTGGTTCTCCGTCACCACGTGCCGCACCAGGGGCACCAGTTCGTCCGGCAGCTTGGCGAGCGCGGCGTCCAGCCCGTCGACATCGATGTCCCGCAGCGCCTTCACTTCGAGCAGTTCCGCCGCGCGCTCACAGCCCCGGCGGCGTTCGCCGTAACCGCCTTCGGCGTGCGAGTGCTTCGTGCGGGTGTCCATGATCAGGATCCGGACGCCGGATTCCTCCAGCGGGAACGGCACCTGCTCCAGCTCACCGGAGCGGACGTCGAGGAACAGCACGTTCGATTCCGTGCAGCACAAGGAAGCCGTCTGGTCGAGCAGACCGGTCGGCGCCCCGACGAAGTCGTTCTCCGAACGCTGCACCCAGCGGGCCACCTCGTGCAGGGTCGGCGAACCGGCGCCGGTGGCCGGGGTGATGCCTGCCAACCCCAGGAGAGCGAGCGCGACGGCGCATTCGAGCGCGTGGGACGAGGACAGTCCGGCGCCGGAGGGTACGTCTCCCGCGATCACCAGGTCCGCGCCGCTGCCGAGCCCCTGGTCCCGCAGGACCCAGGCGACTCCGGCCGGGTACGCGGCCCACCCCTCGATCGCGCCGGGCCGCAGCTCGGCGATGGTGAGCGGCCCTGATTGCTGGACGCGGCCGTCCGAACCGAGGGTGGCCACGGTCAGCACGCCGTCCTCGCGCGGGCTCGCCGCGGCGGCGAGCCGGTGCGGGAGGGCGAACGGCAGCACGAAGCCGTCGTTGTAGTCGGTGTGCTCCCCGATCAGGTTCACTCGGCCGGGCGCGGACCAGACTCCGGCCGGAGCCCGGTCGTGGAGGGCTCGGAAGGTCGCCGCGGCGTCGGACGCGGCGCTCACCTTGCCTGCGCCAGCACGGCGTGCAACGCCGAAACGGGAACCTGGGCGGTGTTGTCGCCGCCGGTGACCTCGATGGTTCCGCCGGGCGCGGCCTTGCCGACCTTGACCCGGCCGCCGGGCACGATGCCGACCGACTTGAGTTCGGTCATCAACAGCTCGTCGAGCTGCACGTGTTCGGCGATGCGCCGGATCTCGACCTCGCCGCCACCCGTGCGGGCGAACTCGTCGAGCCGCACCAGATCGGCCTCGGCAGGCGGGGCGGGATCACCGTCGCCGAGCTTGTCCAGTCCCGGGATCGGGTTGCCGTAGGGGGACGTGGTGGGGTGATCGAGCAGCTTGACCAGCTTGCGCTCGACGGCCTCGCTCATCACGTGTTCCCAGCGGCAGGCCTCGTTGTGGACGTGCTCCCACTCGAGACCGATCACATCGACCAGGAGGCGCTCGGCCAGCCGGTGCTTGCGCATGACCGCGATGGCGAGCTCGCGACCGTGTTCGGTCAGCTGCAGATGCCTGTCGTCGGCGACGACGACCAGCCCGTCACGTTCCATCCTGGCGACGGTCTGGCTCACGGTGGGGCCGCTCTGCTGCAGCCGCTCCGCGATCCGGGCCCGCAGCGGGACGACACCCTCTTCTTCGAGCTCGTAGATCGTACGCAAGTACATCTCTGTGGTGTCGATGAGATCGTTCACGCTGTCCCCTTCGTCCGCGTTGCTCATCGTAGTCGCTGGCACCGACAGCGACGCAGGCGTGGGGACAACAAGCCCCGTGGCGGGAAAAGTCCCCCAAGCTGGTAATGAAGCCAGGAGGCGCGGGAAGATGGGCCCATGCGTCCCATGATCACCACCAGCGAACTCGTCGTGCGGCTTTCCGGGCCGGAGCCGGCACGCTCCGTAGTCCTCGACGTCCGCTGGCGGCTCACCGGCCCGCCGGGCGCCGATTCCTACCGTGAGGCACATCTCCCGGGCGCGGTGTACGTGGATCTCGACACCGCGCTCGCCGGGGAGCCGGGTGACGGCGGCCGTCATCCGCTGCCGGAGCCGGAGACGCTGCAGCGGCATCTGCGGGCGGCCGGGGTCCGCGACGGTCACCCGGTCGTGGTCTACGACGACTCCGACGGTTCGGTCGCCGCCCGGGCGTGGTGGCTGCTGCGCTGGGTAGGGCACACCGAGGTCGCCGTGCTCGACGGCGGGTTCGCCGCCTGGACCGAGGAAGAACGGCCGGTCACGGACGAGGTCCCGGTGCCGGAGGAGGGTGACATCGTCGTGAAGCCCGGCGGCATGCCGGTGCTGAACGCCGCCGAGGCCGCCGCGCTCGCCAGGGAGGGGCTGCTCTTCGACGCCAGGGCCAAGCAGCGGTACACGGGGGAGACCGAGCCGGTCGACCCGCGCGCCGGGCACATCCCGGGCGCGGTCAACGCGCCCTTCTCCGGACATCTCGCGGAGGACGGCCGCTGGCGAGACGCCTCGGAACTGGCCGAGCGGTTCGAAGGGCTCGGCGTGACGCCGGAGACCCCGGTCGGTGTCTACTGTGGATCGGGCGTCACCGCCTCGTCCGTCGTCCTCGCGCTCGAGGTCGCCGGTCACCCGGAGCCCGCGGCGCTGTACGCGGGTTCGTGGTCGCACTGGTCCCGTGATCCGGAGCGCCCGATCGCCACCGGAGACCTGCCGGGCTGACCCGCGGCCGGTCCGGCGCGGGGCATGAGCCGCTTTCGGGCACTAGAGTTCGCACCATGCGAGCACCGGCCGTCGTATGGGACTCCTCGCTGCTGGGTTACGACCTCGGCGGCGAGCATCCGTTCAATCCGGTGCGGCTCGAACTGACCATCCGGCTCGCCACCGAACTAGGCGTGCTCGACGGCGTCGAACTGCTCGTCCCCGGTCCCGCCGGGGACGACGAACTCCGCCGCGTCCATATCGGCGAGTACATCGAGTCGGTCCGGCAGGCGCCGATGACCGGCGCGGATTTCGCGCACGGGCTCGGCACCGAGGACAACCCGGTGTTCACCGGCATGCACGAGGCCTCGGCGCTGGTCGTCGGCTCGACGCTGCTGGCCGCGCGCAAGATCGCCGACGGTGAGGTGACCCGGGCGGTGAACATCGCGGGCGGGCTGCACCACGCGATGCCGGACAGGGCGTCGGGCTTCTGCGTCTACAACGACTGCTCGGTGGCGATCTCGTGGCTGCTGGACCATGGTTTCGACCGCATCGCCTACGTCGACACCGACGTCCATCACGGCGACGGGGTGCAGGCGGCGTTCTACGGCGACCCCCGGGTGCTGACCGTTTCCCTGCACCAGCATCCGTTCACGCTGTGGCCGGGCACGGGGTACTCGGCGGAGACCGGCAAGGACGGCGCCGAGGGCACCGCGGTCAACCTGCCGCTGCCGCCCGGTACCCGCGACGGTGGCTGGCTGCGGGCGTTCGACGCGGTGGTGCCGTCGCTGCTGGAGCACTTCCGCCCGCAGATCCTCGTCACCCAATGCGGTGTCGACTCCCACGAAGAAGACCCGCTGGCGGACCTCTCGCTCTCGGTGGACGGCCATCGCGCCATTTACCGACGGCTTCGCGAGCTGTCCGAGGCGTACGCCGGTGGCCGCTGGCTCGCCGTGGGTGGCGGTGGCTACCAGCTGATCCGGGTGGTGCCGCGGTCGTGGACCCATCTGCTCGCCACCGTGCTCGATCGCGACGTCGACCCGGCGACGTCGCTGCCGCCGAACTGGGTAGCGTCGATCTCCAGGGCGGCGCCGAACGCCGAGATCCCGCCCCGGATGTCCGACGACCGGGAAACCGGGTTCGTCCCGTGGGGAGACGGGGCGGACGAGCCGGTCGACATCGCCATCCGTGACACCCGCCGCGCGATCTTCCCGCTGCACGGCCTCGATCCGGACGATCCGAGGGATTGACCATGACCACTGAGGACGCCAGGCTCGCCGCCTTCGACTACCCGCGCGAGTGGGAGGCCGACGTCCTGCTCTCCGACGGGGGCACGGTCCACCTGCGACCGGTGCTCCCCAGCGACGCCGACGGGCTCGTCGCCTTCCACGGCCGGTTGTCCGAACGCACCCGCTACTTCCGGTACTTCGGCGCCTATCCGCGGATCCCGCAGCGGGATCTCGAGCGGTTCTCCGTCGTCGACCACCACGACAGGGTGGCCTTCGTCGCGCTGCTGGGCGACGACATCGTGGCCGTCGGCCGCTACGAACGGCTCGACAAGGGACCGTCGGCCGAGGTCGCTTTCGTCGTCGACGACGCCCATCAGGGTCGCGGCCTCGGGTCGATCCTGCTGGAGCATCTGGCCGCCGCCGCTTCGGAATGCGGTTTGCGCCGCTTCGTCGCCGAAGTACTCGCCGAGAACGCGGGGATGGTCCGGGTGTTCCGCGACGCCGGGTACCAGGTCAGCCGCGAGATCGAGGAAGGCGTACTGCACCTCGAGTTCGACATCGACCCGACAGAGGAGTCGCTCGCGGTCGCCCGCGCCAGGGAACAGGCCGCCGAGGCGCGCAGCGTGCACAACCTGCTGCACCCGAAGTCGGTCGCGGTGATCGGCGCGTCCACCGATCCGACGAAGATCGGGTACGTCGCCCTCACCAACCTGCTGAGCGCCGACTTCGCCGGCACCGTCTACCCGGTCAACCCGGAGCACAAGTCCGTCCGCGGTGTGCGTGCCTATCCGTCCGTTGTGGACATTCCCGAGGACGTCGACCTCGCGCTGGTGGCGGTGCCCGCCGAAGCCGTCGAGTCCGTTTTGGACGGTGCGCTGGCCAAGGGGGTCAAGACCCTCCTGATCGTCTCGGGCGGATTCGCCGAGGCCGGCCCGCACGGGCTGCACGCCGAACTGCGGCTGGTCGGGGAGGCCAGGGCGCACGGCATGCGCGTGGTCGGCCCGAACGCGCTGGGCGTGCTCAACACCGACGTCTCGGTCCGGCTCAACGCCACCCTCGCGCCGCGGCTGCCCGCCCGCGGCCGCACCGGGTTCTTCTGCCAGTCCGGCGCGCTCGGCACCGCGATCCTCGCCGACGCCGAAGCGCGTGGACTCGGGCTCTCGACCTTCGTCTCGGCGGGCAACCGGGCCGACGTCTCCGGCAACGACCTGTTGCAGTACTGGGAGACCGATCCGGCGACCGACCTCGTCCTGCTGTACCTGGAATCGTTCGGCAACCCGCGCAAGTTCGCGCGTCTCGCGCGGCGGCTGGCGCGGACGAAACCGGTGGTGGCGGTGAAATCCGGCAGGCACGCGGTCCGCCCGCAACTCGCCGCGACCTCGGCCGAGGTCGACGAGTCCAGCGTGCAGGCCCTGTTCGAGCAGGCCGGGGTCGTCCGCGTCGACACGCTCGCGCAACTCTTCGACACCGCCCTGGTCTTCGCCCATCAGCCGTTGCCTGCCGGGCCGCGGGTCGGCATCGTGGGCAACTCCAGCGCGATCGGGTTGCTGGCCGCCGACACCGCGCGGGCGCAGGGGCTGCGGCTGGCCTCGGATCCGGTCGACGTCGGGCCGCAGGCGAGCCCGGAGGAGTTCGCCTCTGCCGTGCGCGAAGCCCTCAACTCCCCGGAAACCGACGCGCTCGTCGTGGTCTTCGTGCCACCTCTGGCCATCCCCGGCACCGCGTACGCCCGCGCGCTGCGGGAGGCCGTCGTCGAGATGCACGAGAACAAGCCGATCGTGTCGACCTTCCTCGCCGTCGAGGGCGTGCCGGACGAACTGGCCGTGCTGTCCGAGGACGGCGTGCCGACGCGGGGTTCGGTCCCGTCCTATCCCAGCCCCGAGCGCGCGGTGAACGCGCTCGCCCGCGTCGTGCGGTACGCCGCCTGGCGTCAGCGGCCGCAGGGCAACCTGATGCGGCCGTCGGGGCTGCACGCCGAGCAGGCTCAGGTGATCGTCACCGAACTGCTGGCGGGCGAGGACGGCAAGACGACGCTGCTCTCCGACGAAGACGTGGTCCGGCTTCTGGGTTGTTACGGCATCGACGTCGTCCCGTTCCGGGTCGTGACGTCCGTGGAAGAAGCGGTGCGAGCGGCCGAAGAGCTGGGTTTCCCGGTCACCCTCAAGGCGGTCGACGAGCGGTTCCGCGGCAGGCCGGACCTCGCCGGCGTGCGGCTCGATCTGTCCTCTGTGGACGGAGTACGCCGGGCGTACCTCGACCTGCGGGACACCTCCGGCGACGATGACGTCTACGTCCAGCGGATGGCGCCCAAGGGCCTGTCCTGCGTGATCGGCCTGCAGGACGATCCGTCGTTCGGCACGCTGGTGTCGTTCGGCCTGTCCGGGCTGGTCAGCACGCTGCTGGGGGACCGGGCCTACCGCGCCGTCCCGCTCACCGACGTCGACGCCGCCACGCTGCTGCGTGAACCGCGGACGTCACCGCTGCTCACCGGCTACCGGGGCGACGAACCGGCGGACCTGGCCGCGTTGCAGGACATCGTGCTGCGCGTCGCCGCGCTCGCCGAGGACAACCCCGAGGTCCGTTCGATGACGCTCGACCCGATCCTGGCCTCGCCGGACGGCGCGTTCGTCGCCAACGCCCGGATCGTGCTCGGTCCGCCGCCGACCCGCCCCGACACCGGGCCGAGGCGGTTGCGGCCGATCAACGCCCCTACTTGAGCCCGGGGGGGGGGGGAGCCACGCTGAGCACACTCGTCGCGAGTGGCGCGAGAATCCCGAACGCCGCCGTGACGGTCTTGCCCACCGTGGCGTCGATGCCCAGCAGCCCGCTCAGACGGGCGCGTCCGGCCAGCCAGTCCTCGCCGGGCCGCGCGTCGATCGATAGCGGGTAGAGCCCGTCCACCCACACCGGCCTCGTCACCGAGGCCGGGTGGAGTCACGACGACTACGAAGCCTGGCTCAAGGACACACTGGTCGTTTCGCTGCTTCGGTGACGAAGCGTTTTGCCGAAGAACGCCGAGAGCCGAGCGCGCTGCGTGGCGACGCTCCGCGCCGGGTCGATGGTGCCGACGAACGCGGTCGGAGCGTTACCCAGCTGCGGCAACAGGGTTTGGTAGTCGGTGAAACTGAAGTGCTCACCTTCCGGCAGCCGCGTTTCGCGGGTCCAGCCGCGCTGGTTACGCAGGAATTCCTGCCAGGACGCGTCCGACGCGGCGCTGTGGTCGCCCGCGCTCATCAGCAGGAACGGCCGGTCCAGTCCTTCGTCGGCGACGCGGCCGAAGAGCCGCTGTGACTGCGAATAGGCCATGCTGCCGTCCAGATTCGCCCCCGCGTCGATCCGCCGGTCGGTCACCATCGTCTCGCCCGCGGTGAACCCACCGGCGGAGTGCCCGAACATGCCGACGCGGGACAGGTCGAAGCCGAGTCGTTTCAACGAGTCGAGGACGAACCGGGTGTCCTGTACGCGGGTCTCGATCACGCGTTGCGAAACCTCGATGCTCGACGGCGGTAAGGCTTTCTTCGCGACGCGCCCATCGGGGAACTCCACCGCTTCGGCTTCGTAGGTGTGGTCGATGGCCACGACGAGGTAGCCCTCGCTGGCGAGCTGTTCCAGCTGCGTGGTGCCGTGAGAGCGCGACAGCGTGCCCCCGGGCGAATAGAGCACGACCGGCCGCGTGCCCCCGATCGCGGGCCCGTCGGTCCGGGCGTGGGTGGGGAAGCGATAGTCGAGTTGTTCCGCCGTCATGCCCAGTTTGACGGCGTCGCCGTCGGCCACCACCTTCGCGACACCCGGCGCCATGTACGGCGCTTTCGGCTTTCCGCTCGGCAAAGCCGGGTAGCGCACGGTGATCATCAGTTCCCGGGTGGTCCCGGGAACCCACGGGTCCTGGCGAGCGTGGTCGATCAGGTGGAGATCGGTGCTGCCGACCGCGTACGGACCGGTCGGCGAGGGAAGGCTCAGGCGGACGGGCGCCGCCGACGCGGACGGCGCGAGGAGGACGGCGGGGAGAGCGAGCGCGGTGGCGAGTACGCCGATCCGGCGCGGGGTTCGGTTCATGGCACCGAACGTAGAAAACGGGCCGGGGCCGGGACATCGGGAAGATCACCGGTCCCGACCCTGGGATCGGTCCCGGCGGACCAGGGGTCACCTCGTTGCTCAGCTGACTTCGCAGTTCGAATGCCGCTTGTGGCAGTTGCCTGTTCCGGAAGCTTCGTTCGCTGTAGAACCGGCGAACCCCTTGTTACGTTCGGTGATGGGACGTGCACGCCCGGACCGAAGGAAAACCGACGAGAGGTAAATGCCATGAAGGAATACGAGACCCCCATGCTGATCGAGGCCGGCGAGTTCGAAGAGGTCACCGGCCTGCTCTCCAGGAACGGCAACGACCGGCTGATCTTCAGCAAGAACTGAACGCGCTGACCGTCTGCGTCGATGCGTCGAATCGCTGACACGCTGGGTCACGGCGAGGAGTACTTCGCGGTCTTTCCCGACCACGAATCCGCCCTCGCCGTGGCCCCGCGGTTGCACGCACCTGGGTCCCGGACGCTCGCCCACGCGTCGGGGCGGCCGTGGCTGACCGGCCGATGGCCGGACAACGGGATCGTCGTGGCTTCGGCGGGGCGGACCAGGCTGGCGGTGATCGGTTGCTGCCCAGTCACCGAGAAGGAGCTGACCATCGCGGCCGCGCGGCTGCGCGATCTTGGCGGGCTCGACGCGCTGGCGGCGAAACTGCCGGGCAGCTTCCACCTGGTGGCCTCGGTGGACGGGCACTGCCGGGTGCAGGGCACCGCGTCCGGGCTGCGGCTGGTCCACCACACCCGGATCGGCGGCGTGGTGATCGCGGCCGACCGCGCGGACATCCTCGCCCACGCGGCGGGCGCGGACATCGACGAGCGGATGCTCGCGGTCCGGCTGCTGTTCCCGGTCCCGCATCCGTTGCTGCACAAGCCGATGTGGCGCGGGGTACACGGGGTGGAGCCGGGCAGCGCGCTGGTGCTCGCGCCGGACGGCGTCGCCGCCCGCACGGTGCGGTGGTGGGATCCGCCGCGTCCGGAACGCTCGCTCGCGGAAGGCGCGCCGCTGGTGCGGGAAGCGCTCACCACCGCGGTGGACGCGCGCACGGCCGCCGGTGGCGTGGTCGCCTGCGACCTTTCCGGTGGCCTGGATTCGACCTCGGTGACCTTCCTCGCCGCCCGAGGTGGCGCGAAGATCGTGGCGAGCACCTGGCCGGGGCTGGATCCGGCCGACGACGACCTCGCCTGGGCGAGGCGCGCGGCGGCGCATCTGCCCGAGGTCGAGCATGTGGTGTGGGACGTCGCCGCGTCTCCGCTGGTCTATGCGGGCCTGCTCGAAATCGACGATCCGCTCGACGAGCCGACTATCGGGATGATGGACAGGGCAAGGCTGCTGAGTGATCTGGCGCCGCTGGGGGCCAAGGGCAGCAGGGTCCGGCTGACCGGCATCGGCGGCGATCACGTCGCCTGGTGCTCCGAAGCGCACTATCACTCGATCCTGCGGCGTCGCCCGTTGTTCGCACTGGGCGCGCTACGGGGTTTCCGTGCCTTGTTCACCTGGCCGCTCGGTGGCATGGTGCGCGTGCTCGCCGATTCCCGTTCGTACCGCCGGTGGCTCTCGGACACCGCGGCCGATGTCCGCGCGGCGAAGACCGCACCGGTGACCGCCGCGCTGGGCTGGAGCACGCCGCCCCGGTTGTTCGACTGGGCGACGCCGGAGGCGGAAGAGCTGGCGAGCGCGGCGATCCGCGACGCGGCGCTCACCGCGGAGCCGCTCGGTGAGACCAGGGGCGAGCACGCGGACCTGGAGCAGATCCTGTCCTGCACGCGGATCATCCGGCAATGGGAGCAGATGAGCGCGCGGGCCGGGTTGCCGATCCAGTCGCCCTTCCTCGACGACCGGGTGATCGAGGCCTGCCTGTCGATCAGGCCGGACGACCGCGTGACGCCGTGGGCGTACAAACCGGTGCTCACCGAAGCCATGCGTGGCGTGGTGCCCGGCGAATGCCTGGCCCGCACCAGCAAGGCGCAGGCGTCGATGGACGCCGCGGCGGGGTTGCGGGCCAGCCGGGGCGACCTGCGTGCGCTGTGGGCGGACTCACGGCTGGCCGAGCTCGGCCTCGTCGACCGGAACCGGTTGAGTGCCTTGGCGTCGCGGCCCGAAACGCCGGAGCTTCGCGACGGCATCCTGTATCCGACCATCGGCTGCGAGGTCTGGTTGCGCACGCTCTCGAAGCCCTTGCTCTCTCTGGAGGAGAAATGAGCCTCGCCTTCCGCCCCAACGTGTCCATTGTGGACACCGACTATGGGTCCGTGCTGCTCGACGAGCGCAAGGGCCGGTATTTCCAGCTCAACCCGAGTGGCCGGATCGTCGTGCGGACGCTGCTCGAAGGTGGTGACAGCGAAGAGGCGGCCGGCGCGCTCATCGAGGAGTACGACGTCTCGCGTGAGCGTGCCGAGCAGGACGTGACCGCGCTGGTGGAGGGGCTGCGCGCGGCGGGCCTGGTGACGTCGTGACCACCCCGAGCGCGCTCAGCAGGTCGCGGTCGCTGCCGTTCACGCGGCGGCTCGCCGCGCGGCTCGCGGTCGCCGCGGCCAGGCTGATCGCGATGCTGCCGCCACACCGGATCCGGACGGTCTTCGGCGTACTCCGCCGCGGCGCCCGGCCGGCCACCCGCGAGCAGGCGGAGGCCGCGAGGGAGGCGGTGCTCGCGGTCAGCCTCGCCTGCCTCGGCCCGAAAGGCTGCCTGCCCAGGTCGCTGGCGGTCACGCTGCTGTGCAGGTCGCACGGTGCTTGGCCGACTTGGTGTGCCGGCGTCCGGGTTCGGCCGCCGTTTGGTGCGCACGCCTGGGTCGAGGTGGACGGGCAGCCCGTCGGCGAAGGAGTATCGGCCGGCTATTTCGCGCGGCTGGTCGCGGTCGGGCCGCCGGATCAGGCCCGATGAGCGATCGGGCGGGCTTCCGGGAGCTGCTGAGGCTGACCGCGGGCCACCGTGGGGTGCTGACGCTGGCCATCGTGCTCACCGTGTCGGCCTCCGGACTGGGGATGCTCCAGCCGTTGCTGGTCCGGTACGGGATCGACTCGGTGGGCACGCAACCGCTTTCCTGGTGGTTCATCGCGGGCATAGCCGGGCTCTTCCTCGTACAGGCCGCCGTGGACGGGCTCGGCTTGTTCATGCTGGAGCGGTCGGGTGAACGCGTGGTGCTCAGCGTGCGCAGACGGCTGATCGCGCGCCTGCTGCGGCTGCGGATGCCCGCCTACGAGGACCATCGGCTCGGTGACCTGATCTCCCGGCTCAGTGCCGACACCACCGTGCTGCGCGACGTGGTGTCGACCGCGTCGGTCCAGCTCGTCGCGGGCGGGTTGACCGGACTCGGCACGGCGGTGCTGATGCTGCTGCTCGACCCGGTGTTGTTCGGCCTGGTGGCGGCGACGGTGTCGGTCGCCGCCGTCGTGGTGCTCGCGTTGCTCGGCAGGCTCCGCGCGGCGGGCGAGCGGACACAACGCGGCGTCGGCGAGATGGCCGCGGACCTCGAACGCGCGCTGGGCGCGATCCGGATGGTGCGTGCCAACCGGGCGGAACCGCGAGAGGAGCGGAGGATCGGCGAGCGGGCGGAGTCGGCCTTCGCCGCGGGAGTGCAGGCGGCCAAGCTGACCTCGGTGATGACCCCGGCCGTCGAGTTGGCCATCCGCGGCTCGCTGCTGCTGGTGCTGCTCGTCGGCGGGGCGCGGGTGGCGGCGAACGCGACCTCGCTGGGCGCGCTGGTGGCGTTCCTGTTGTACGCGACCTATCTGGTGGTGCCGCTCATCTCCCTGCTTCAGGGAATCGGCCTCGTCCAGCGCGGCATGGGCGCGCTGCAGCGGGTGCACGAGGCTTCTCTCTTGCCTGTCGAAAGCGACACGCAGACTTCTTCACCGATACTCGCCGGGCGGTCCGCGCCGGTGCTGGAATTTCGCGATGTCCGATTCTCCTACGGGAAAAGGACGGTGCTGGACGGCGTTTCGTTCCGGGTCGAACCGCGTACGGTCGTGGCAATGGTCGGAATGTCCGGGGCGGGAAAGTCGACAGTTTTCTCACTGGCCGAGAATTTTTACCAGCCCTTTTCCGGCGCGGTGTTGCTGAATGGCGTCGACCTGACCGGAATGTCACTCTCCGACTGCCGTTCCCGGCTGGCGCTGGTCGACCAGAACGTGCCCATCCTGCATGGCACGCTGCGAGAAAATCTCGTGTACGGGGCACCGGACGCCGACGCGGAGGAGGTCGCGCGGGTGTTGGAAATGGTCAACCTGGCCGAGCTCGTCGCCGGTCTGCCCGACGGGCTCGACACCCAGGTCGGTGAACGCGGGAACATGCTCTCCGGCGGTGAGCGGCAGCGGGTCGCCATCGCCCGTGCCCTGCTCACCCGGCCCGACCTGCTGCTTCTCGACGAACCGAGTGCGCACCTCGACCAAATCAACGAGGCCGCCCTGACCACGGCGCTGGAGCGGGCCGGACGCGAATGCGCACTGCTGATCATCGCGCACCGGCTGGCCACCGTCCGCCGGGCCGATCGGATATTGGTGCTCGACGGGGGCAGGGTCGCCGGCGACGGCACGCACAGTGAGCTCACCGCGTCCTGCCCGCTGTACCGGCGGCTCGTCGAGAATCAGTTGTCCGGTGATCGGTCTGCCGGAAGCCTACCTGCCGACGCGGCTTCCGCCGGATAATCCCCGATTGTGGTCAGCTCATCCCCCGGATGGCCCTGTCGCGACTTCCGAGTGCTCTTGAGAATAGATCGCTGGGATGTCGGATGGGTTATTCGGATGGGCCGGTGATGATGCTCAAATGATCTACAACCGACTGGCCGATGGCCAATTGACTCGGCAACTGGAATTCGTGGAGGTGCTGTCAGGACGCTGTGATACGCTCAGGCGTATCGAACGGTTTTGTGAAACCACCAAACTCGTGTCCGGAATTCTTTCCGACGGCGGCCGGACGGACGCCTGTGATCCGGCGCTGCTGGAGTCGATGCTCTTCAGCCCGGGACGCAGGCGGCTGGTGGTCGACTCGCGGCTGGCGGGCGGTGAGCTGGTGCGGCATCACGAAAAGGACAGGCAGACCGAAATCAGGGTGTACGGCGGAGCCTTGCGGCACATGCTGGTCTTCGACGCCCGGTACGCGGTCGTGCCGCTCGACGAGGCGAGCCTGCACGCGGGCGCGCTGGTGCTGCGCCCACCGCTCGTCGGTCCCTGCGGCCAGTTCTTCGACGTCCTCTGGTCGGAGTCGCGACCGCTCGGCGGCGGGCCCGGACAGGGCGCCTGCCTCAAGGGACGGCAACTGCAGGTCGCGGACCTGTTGGTGGAAGGAGCCACGGACCATCAGGTCGCGAACCGCCTCGGCATGAGCAGCAGGACCGTGCGCACCATCGTGTCCGAGCTGCACGGCCGGTTCGGCACCACCTCGCGGATGGCCTTGGGATTCCGCCTCGGGCGCGTGAGCAAGCGCGTCTAGTACCGGTACCGCACCTCCCAGGCTCCCGCGGTCCCGTCGGCCGCCAATTCCCGCTTGAGCACCTTGTGTGTCGCCGTTCGCGGCAGTTCGTCGACCACCCGCACGAACCGCGGCCGCTGCTTCGGGCCGAGATCGCCTTGCACCGCCACGAAAGCGGCGAACTCGTCCGCGTCGAGCGGTGCCCGGCAGATCAGCGCGGCCATCACCTGGTCACCCACCCGGGGGTCCGGCACCCCGTACACCGCGGCCTCGCGGACGGCGGGATGCCGGACCAGCGCGCGTTCGATCGGGGCGGTGCCGAGGTTTTCACCGTCGACGCGGAGCCAGTCGCCGAGCCGCCCGGCGAAATAGCAGTAGCCGTCCGCGTCGAGGTAGCCCAGGTCGCCGGTGTGGTACATCCCGTCGCGCATCCGCTCGGCCTCGGCGGCCGGATCGCCGTAGTACCCGGCGAAGAAGCCGGCGCCGCCGGTATTGACCAGTTCGCCGACCGCCTCGGCGGCGTTGAGAAGCTTCCCGTTCGCGTCGAATTCCGCCGGAGGACAAGGCTTTCCGGTCTCCGGATCGAGGACGGCGACGCCATCGAGCAGGCGGCCGAGCGAACCTGGCGGCGTGGTGGCGTCCCGGCCGAAGTTGACCCCGCCCTCGGTCGAACCGAACGCGTCGACCACGTGGCAGCCGAAGCGCGAGCCGAACGCGGCGAGATCGGCCTCCGCCCCTTCGTTGCCGTAGACCAGTTTCAACGGGTTGTCGGCGTCGTCGTCCCGCTCGGGCGTGCTGAGCACATAGGACAGTGGCTTGCCGACGTAGTTGGCGTACGTCGCGCCGAACTTCCGGACGTCCGGCAGGAACCCGGAGGCGGAGAACCGTCGCCGCAGTGCGATCCCCGCGCCCGCGGCGAGCCCGACCGACCAGCCGGCCATGATGGCGTTGGAATGGAACATCGGCATCGACACGTACACCGTGTCCTGGGTGGACAGACCGAACCGGGAGGCCAGCATCTCGCCGGGATAGGCGATCTTGCCGTGCGTGCACCGGACGGCCTTCGGGTCGCCGCTGGTGCCGGAGGTGAAGATCAGCATGAGCAGGTCTTCGGGTTTCGCGGCCACGGGAACGATCGGCTCCCGCCGCGGTTCGAGGTCGCCCAAGGGCAGCACCGGGACATCGGTTTCGGACAGGAGTGGAAGGTACTTCTCCTCGGCGAACACCAGTTCGCAGTCGGCCAACGCGACGTCGCGGGCCAGCGCCGCGCCCCGGCGCGTCGAGTTCAGGCCGACCAGGACGTGCCCCGAGAGCGCCGCGCCGCCGAGCAGGAACGAGAACTCGGGGACGTTGTCGGCCAGCAGCCCGAAATGCCCGCCCGGACGCAGCATCCCGGTGAGCGCGGCGGCGTGAGCGGCGCACGCCTCGACGTGCTCGGCCCAGGACCAGCGCCGGTCCTCGAACAGCAGCCCGGTCGAGCGGTCCACCGCCCGCGCGAGCAGGAGTTCCGTGACCGTGGGGGTCATGCCGGATCCGCGGCCAGGAGATCGCCGAGCCCCCGCAACTGCGCGGTCGCCCCGCCGAGGGTGAATTCGAGCCGCTTCGCCGCGACGAAATAGCGGTGCAGGGTGTGGTCGACGTCGATGCCGACTCCGCCGTGGACGTGCACGGCGGTGTGCGCGACGCGGTGCCCGGCCTCGGCCGCCCAGAACTTCGCCGTCGCGACCTCCTCGGCCGCCGGAAGTCCTTCGCTCAGCCGCCAGGCCGCCTGCCACAACGTCAGCCGGACGGCTTCGACGTCGACGTAGGCGTCGGCGAGCCGCTGCCGTACCGCCTGGAAACTCCCGATGAGGTGGTCGAACTGCTTCCGTTCCCGCGCGTACGCCGCGGTCAGTTCCAGCGCCCGTTCGACGACGCCGAGTTGCTGCGCGCAGACGCCGATGGTGGCGCGCAACCGCAGCCATTCGCCGATGTCGCCCAGCGAGGCCGTGGCCTTCGCGCGGGACAGTTCGACGAGCGCGGCGTCGGCGTGGTCGACGGTCCGTTGCGGTGACACGGTCACCGAGTCCCGGTCGAGCAGGAACACCTGATGCCCGCCGTCGACGGCGGCCTCGACGAGGAACCCGTGCGCGAACGCGCCGAACGGGACCGCGGTCTGCGCGCCGGTCAGCCGCCAGCCGTCACCGTCGGCCTCGGCGGTGAAGCCGCAGGGAACGCCGTAGTCCGGCAGCGCCACGGCGAGGACATGATCGCCACGCAGCACCGGGACGATCCAGCGTTCGGCCAGCCGCCCGTCCCCGAACTCCGCGACCGCGGCAGCGCCCATGACGACCGATGTCAGATAGGGGACCGGCGCGACCGCGCGCCCGATCTCGGCGAGTACGGAACACTGCTCCGGCAGCCCGAACCCGCCACCGCCGACCGACTGCGGCAGCGCGGCGTCGACCACCCCCGCCTGCGCCAGAGCTGTCCACAATGGAGCGCTGAATCCGCCGGAACCGTGTTCTCCCAGGATCTCCGGGGTCACCTTGTCCGTCAGGATCCGGCGCGTCAGCGACGCGAGATCCTGCTGCGCTTCGGTGAGCGTGAAGTCCATCAATGCCTCCTAGGACAGGGCTAGCGCGTGACGGGCAGGCCGAGCGCGGTCGCGGCGATCATGTCCCGCTGGATCTCGTTGGTGCCGCCGCCGAAGGTGAGGATCAGCGACGACCGGTGCAGCCGTTCGATCCGGCCACGCAGCAGCGCGCCGGGGGAGTGCTCGCGGACCACGGCGCCCGCGCCGAGGATCTCCATCATCAACCGGTACGCCTCGGTCGCGAACTCCGTGCCGAACACCTTGGTCGCCGACGCTTCCGCGGGACCCAGTTCGCTGCTCGCCGCCGCCCAGGCGATGCGCCAGTTCCGCAGTTTCAGGTACTCCGCGTGCGCGTGGATCCGCGCCAGGTGCAGCCGTACCCAGGGTGCGTCGATGACGCGGGAGCCGTCGGGCAGCTTGGTCGTCCGCGCCCAGGTCCGCACGTCGCGCAACGACGTCTGGATCGGCGCTGCCGAGGTCAGCGCGACCCGCTCGTGGTTGAGCTGGTTCGTGATGAGCGGCCAGCCCTCGTTCTCCCCGGCGACCCGGGAGGTCACGGGCACGCGGACGTCGTCGTAGTAGGTGGCGCTCGTGCCCGGCCCGGCGACCGTGCGCACCTTCGTCCAGGAGAACCCCGGTGCCGACGTCGGCACGATCAGCATGCTGAGGCCCTTGTGCTTGCGGGCTTCGGGGTCGGTGCGGGCGGCCAGCCAGACGTAGTCGGCGTACTCGATCAGGCTCGTCCACATCTTCTGGCCGTTGATCACGTAGTCGTCGCCGTCGCGGACGGCGCGGGTGCGCAGCGACGCCAGGTCGGTGCCCGCGCCCGGTTCGGAGTAGCCGATCGCGAAGTGCAGCTCGCCGGCGGCGATCTTCGGCAGGTAGAACGCCTTCTGTTCTTCGGTGCCGTAGCGCATGATGGTCGGCCCGACGGTGTTCACCGTGAGGAAGGGGACGGGCACCCCGGCCGCGGCCGCCTCGTCGGTGAAGACGAGCTGGTCGAGCATCGGCCGGTCCTGCCCGCCGTACTCGCGCGGCCAGCCGATCGCGAGCCAGCCCGAGCGGCCGAGGTCGCGCACGATTTCCTTGTACACCAAGCCGTCGCCGTACTCGCCGCCGTCTCCGGCCAGGGCTTCACGGCGCTCGGGGGTCATCAGCCCGGCGAAGTACTCCCGCAGTTCCGCGGCCAGTGCGCGCTGCTCCGGCGTGTAGTCGATCCGCATCCGTCACCTCTGCCGTCGGTGCTCGTTACTGGTGCCATGGCCGCTCGCGGCGGTAAGGTAGAACCTGTTCTAGTTGTACCAGGTGTGGCGGCGAGGAGGGAATATGGAGATCGACGTCGACCGCTCGCTCTGCGAGGCGAACGCGATCTGTGTCGGCTTCGCGCCCGAGGTCTTCGATCTCGACGAGGACGAGGAGCTGGTCCTCGCGACGACTGACGTTCCGCAGAACCAAGTAGAACGTGTTACTCAAGCGGTGGCGAGCTGCCCGAAAAACGCGCTGCTCATATATGGTTAGCACCGTTTATTTGGGGCTTGCATGCCCCAAGAACAGATTCTACTGTGTCCGGAGAGGCAAGGAGGCCTTGAGTGAGTTTGGACGGCAAGACGGCCATCGTGACCGGAGCCGGCGCGGGACTCGGCCGGGCCGAGGCGCTGGCGCTGGCCGCGGCGGGAGCGTCGGTGGTGGTCAACGACGTGTCGGCCGCGGCACGGGAGGTGGCCGACGAGATCGAGGCCGAGGGCGGCAAGGCGATCGCGGTCACCGGTGACGTGTCGGAGTCCTCGACGGCCGACGCGCTGCTCACCGCCGCCGTCGACCACTTCGGCGGCCTCCACCTCCTGGTCAACAACGCGGGTGTGCTGCGCGATCGGATGCTCTTCTCGATGTCCGACGACGATTGGGACACCGTGCTCGGCGTCCATCTGCGCGGGCATTTCCTGCTTTCCCGCAACGCCGGGGCGTACTGGCGCGACAAGTCCAAAGTGGACGGTGCGCCGGTGTACGGCCGCGTGGTCAACACCGCTTCGGAGTCGTTCCTGCTCGGCGCCCCCGGCCAGCCGAACTACGGCGCGGCCAAGGCGGGGATCGCCGCGCTCACCGTCTCCACGGCACGCGGGCTCTCCCGCTACGGCGTCCGCGCCAACGCGATCTGCCCACGCGCCCGCACCGCGATGACCGAGGCCGTGTTCGGGGCCGAAGCACCCGAAGGCGTCGACCCGCTCTCGGTCGACCACGTCGCGCCGTTCGTGACGTTCCTCTGCTCGCCCGAGTCCGACCGCGTCAACGGTCAGGTGTTCCTCGTCTACGGCGGGATGGTCGCGCTGATGCGGCCGCCGTCGGTGGAACAGCGGTTCGACACCGCCAACGGCACCTGGACCACCGAAGAACTCGTGACCACCGTGGGCGGCTACTTCGCCGACCGCGACCCGGAACGCATGTTCGCCGCTTCCGAGATCATGTCGCTGCCGTAGACCGTAGGAGATGATGTAGTGGGCAGGCTCGATGGCAAGGTAGCGCTGATCACCGGCGGGGCCGGGGGACAAGGCGAAGCGGCCGCACGGCTGTTCGTCGCCGAGGGCGCGCGGGTGGTGATCGCGGACATCAACGACCTCGACGGCAAGAAACTCGCCGCCGATCTCGGTGAAGCCGCCGTCTACCAGCATCTCGACGTCGGTGACGAGGCCGAGTGGGAGACGGCGATCCAGCGCACCCAGACCGAGTTCGGCCCGCCGACGGTGCTGGTCAACAACGCGGGCATCCTGCATTTCTCCGAGCTGGGCAAGACCACGCTGGCCGATTATGAACGCGTCATCCGGGTCAACCAGATCGGGGCGTTTCTCGGGATGCGTTCGGTCGTTGAACCGATGACCGGGGCCGGTGGCGGCTCCATCGTCAACGTGTCCTCCGTGGAAGGCCTCGCCGGAATGCCGTTCCTCGTCGCCTACACCGCGAGCAAGTTCGCGATCCGCGGGATGACCAAGGTCGCGGCGCTCGAACTCGGCGCGAAGAACATCCGTGTCAACTCCGTGCACCCCGGCGCGATCGACACGCCGATGGTCGCCGCGGCGGCGGGCGGGCAGAAAGTCGACATGTCGTGGGTGGGCAAAAAGGTCGCGCTGGGCCGGGTCGGGCAGCCGGAGGACATCGCGAAACTGGTGTTGTTCCTGGCCAGTGACGAAAGTTCGTACAGCACGGGTGCCGAGTTCGTCGCCGATGGCGGCGCGACCGCGACCCACGCGCTCAAGTTTTGACGCGGAGGTGCCGAGAGCAAAGTGAACACCGCTAACGCATCGGTGCGTTGACAGGTGGAGTAAGACTCGGGGCAGGCTACTGGGAGGTTCTGTGAACGCGTCGGTGTCCGTCCCGGGTACGGGTGCGCTCACCCAGGTCGGCAAACTCGCGACCCTGTCGTGGGAGGTCCTGCGCGCGATCTTCAAACGCCCGTTCCAGTTCCGCGAGTGGATCCAGCAGTGCTGGTTCTTCGCCAGTGTCACCATCCTGCCGACGGCGCTGGTGGCGATCCCGTTCGGCGCGGTCATCGCGCTGCAACTGGGATCGCTGACCCAGCAGATCGGCGCGCAGTCGTTCACCGGCGCCGCCAGCGCGCTCGCCATCGTCCAGCAGGCCAGCCCACTGATCACCGCGCTGCTGGTGGCGGGCGCCGGCGGGAGCGCGGTCTGCGCCGACATCGGCGCCCGCAAGATCCGCGAAGAGATCGACGCGATGGAGGTACTCGGGGTCAACCCGATCCAGCGCCTGATCGTGCCCCGCGTCCTCGCCGCGATCGTGGTTTCGGTGCTGCTGAACGGTTTGGTCAGTGTCGTCGGCGTACTCGGCGGCTACTTCTTCAACGTCGTCATGCAGGGCGGGACCCCCGGCGCGTATCTCGCCAGCTTCAACGCCCTGGCCCAGGTGCCGGATCTGTGGGTCAGCGAGATCAAGGCGCTGCTCTACGGTTTCGTCGCCGGCGTGGTCGCGGCCTTCCGCGGACTGAATCCGGCGGGCGGGCCGAAAGGCGTCGGCGACGCGGTGAACCAGGCCGTGGTCATCACCTTCCTGCTGCTGTTCCTCATCAACGTCGTGCTGACGGCGATCTACCTGCGGATCGTGCCGCCGAAGGCGATGTGACATGGCAGGCGAACCCGCTGTTTCGGATCGGACGCTCGAGATCATCGCGCGTCCCGGAGCGATGCTGGAAGGCTTCGGCGGTCAGCTGTCGTTCTACTTCCGGGCGCTGGCCTGGACACCGCGCACGATCCGGCGCTACCGCCGTGAGGTCTTCCGCCTGCTGACCGAGGTCAGCTTCGGCACCGGCGCGCTCGCGGTGATCGGCGGGACGCTCGGCGTGATGATCGGGATGACGCTGTTCACCGGGCTCATCGTCGGCATGCAAGGCTATTCGGCGCTGAACCAGCTCGGGACCGCCGCGCTGACCGGGTTCATCTCGGCCTATTTCAACACTCGCGAGGTCGCGCCGCTTTCGGCCGGGCTCGCGCTCTCGGCCACCGTCGGCTGCGGGTTCACCGCGCAACTGGGCGCGATGAAGATCTCCGAGGAGATCGACGCGCTCGAAGTGATGGGCGTGCCGAGCCTGCCGTACCTGGTGACGACGCGGGTGATCGCCGGCGTCACCGCGGTCATCCCGCTCTACGCCGTCGGCCTGCTCTCGTCCTATCTGGCCTCGCGGCAGATCACGATCTGGCTCTACGGCCAGTCCGCGGGCACCTACGACCACTACTTCACGCTGTTCCTGCCGCCCGAAGACGTGCTGTGGTCGTTCCTCAAGGTGATCGTCTTCAGCGTGCTCATCATCCTTTCCCATTGCTACTACGGCTATACCGCCAGCGGTGGGCCCGCCGGGGTCGGGATCGCGGTCGGCCGCGCGGTGCGGACGTCGATCGTGCTGATCTCGGTACTCGACTTCTTCCTGAGCCTCGCGATCTGGGGCGCTACGACGACGGTGAGGATTTCCGGGTGAACAGGAGGCTTCTGCTGCAGCGGCTCCGGCACCAGGTGCTGGGCCTGATCTTCCTCGTGGTGGTCGTGCTGTTCTTCGTCACCACCATCGCCTTCTACGAGAAGGCCTTCACCACGGTGACCCTGGTGAAACTGGAGACCGACCGCATCGGCAACCAGATGCGCGAGGGCGCGGACGTCAAGGTGCGCGGGATGGTCGTCGGCGAGGTACGGACGATCCAGGCGCACGGCGACCGCGCCACGATGGAACTGGCGCTGCAACCGGACAAGACGCCGGTCATCCCGGCCAACGTGTCCGCGCGGTTGCTGCCGAAGACGTTGTTCGGTGAGCGCTATGTCGCCTTGCAGATCCCCGACAAGCCGGACCGGCACATCACCGAGGGCGACGTCATCCCGCAGGACCGCAGCAGCAGCGCGATCGAGCTGGAAACCGTGCTCGGCAACGTCATGCCGCTGCTGCAGGCCGTGCAGCCGGAGAAGATGGCCAGCACGCTCAACGCCGTCGCGTCCGCTTTGGACGGTCAGGGCAAGCAGCTCGGCACCACTCTGGCGGGCCTTTCGGACTATCTCGGGAAAGTGAACCCGTCGCTGCCCGACCTCAAGGCCGACATCACCGGACTGGCCAACGCCGCCGCGATCTACGACAAAGCCGCGCCGGATCTGCTGGCCGCGCTGTCGGATCTGACCACGACGAGCAAGACCCTGGTCGAGAGCCAGCGCGGGCTCGCCGACGTCTACTCGACGGTGACCGCGGCTTCGCTCGATCTCACGAGCTTCCTGAAGGTCAATCAGGACAACCTGATCCGCCTCACCACCAACCTGCAGCCCACGCTGGACGTCCTCGCGAAGTACGCGCCGGAGTACCCCTGCCTGCTCAAGCAACTGGCCGAATCGGTGCCGCGCGCGGAACTCGCGTTCGGCAAGGGCACCGCGCATCCCGAGGTCAGCCGGGTGACCATCGAATTCACGCCGAGCCGCGGCAAGTACCTGCCCGGGGTCGACGAACCGAAGTACGACGACAAACGCGGCCCTCGGTGCTATCCGCAGGTGCCGCCGCCGGGCCGCTGGCCGCAGTATCCGCCGGACGGCGCGATCGCCGACGGGTCGTCCAAACCGGCGCCGCCGCGCGACCCGGACGGCAGGCTGCCCTCAGGCGGGAGCGCGGGTGGTTCGGTGGTGAACACGGCGGACGAGCGACGACTGATCGACCTGCTCGTGTCACCGGCGATGGGCACGACGCCGGACCAGGTGCCGAACTGGGGCAGCCTGCTGGTCGGGCCGCTGTACCGGGGAGCCGAGGTGGAGCTGCGATGAGCTGCGAGTCGAACCCCGGTTCCGGGGCCGTGAAGGCCTCCTTCCCTACCTTGAGCGTAGGGAAGGAGGCCTTCACAGACGGCCGCTTCGGGCGCGGGAGCTGTTCGGCCTCGCGGTCGGCGGTGGGGCGCGTTGGTCGTGAGTGGCGATTCGGGTTAGAACCCGAATCGCCACTCACGACCCCCTGGAGCGAGGCGAGGCTGAAGGGGCCCATCGCCGCGTCCGACACGGCCATGGCGCCTCGGCCCGCGACGGCCGGGGGAGACCGGTGGGTATGGGCGCTCGTGAGTGGTAATGACGGTTCTAACCGTCATTACCACTCACGAGGCGGGAGGGCGGTCCGATGAGGTCCTTCGTCCCGGATCTGGTCAAGATCCTGATCTTCGCGGTGGTGACCGTGCTGCTCACCGCGATCCTCGGCGCCACCATCGCGAACACCAACTTCGGCGAGACGTCGGGCTACGTCGCCAAGTTCACCGACGCCTCCGGGCTCAAGGAAGGCGACGACGTCCGCATCGTCGGCGTGAAGGTCGGGCAGGTCGGCGAGATCGAGATCGAAGGGGGCGAACGGAACCTCGCCCAGGTCCACTTCGACGTCCAGACCGCGCACCGGTTGCCGGCGTCGGTGACCGCGACCATCAAGTACCGCAACCTGGTCGGGCAGCGGTATCTCTCGCTCGGCACGGACATCGGCGACAAGGAATCGTTGCCGCGCGGCGGGATCATCCCGCCCGAGCGCACCAAACCGGCGCTGAACCTGACCGTGCTCTTCAACGGGTTCAAACCGCTCTTCCGCGCGCTGAACCCCGAGGACGTCAACAAGCTCTCTCACGAGATCATCCAGGTGTTCCAGGGCGAGGGCGGCACGATCACCAGCCTGCTCGCGCACACCGCGTCGGTCACGTCGGCCATCGCGGGCAAGGACAAGATCATCGGTGACGTCATCGCGAACCTCAACACCGTGCTCGGCACCGTCGAAAGGCGTTCGCCGCACCTGGGCGAACTGATCGACCAGACCCAGCGGCTGGTCACCGGGCTCGCCGAGCAGCGGCAGCCGATCGGTGAGGCGGTCAAGGCGCTGGGCGATCTCACCGTCGCGACCACGGGCCTGCTCGCCGACGCGCGTCCCGCGCTCAAGGACGATGTCGCGCAGCTCGGCGCGCTGTCGCAGAACCTCGGTGATTCGGAACAGCTGATCGACCATCTCCTGCAGGTGCTGCCGGGCAACCTGCAGAAGTTCACCAGGACGCTGAGCTACGGCAGCTGGTTCAACTACTACCTGTGCGGGATCTCCGGCAGCATCGGCATCAAATCGCTCGACATCGAACTGCCGATCACGCCGCTGCCCGGCACGCAGCGACCGGAGAGGTGCGGGCCGTGAAGCCGCTCAAGGAACGCAATCAGGCCATGGTCGGTGGAGCCGCCTTGGTCCTGATCGTCTTGATCACGATGACGACGTACTTCTCCGACCGGATCCCGCTGTTCGGCAGCGGGACGACGTACTCGGCGTACTTCGGCGAATCGGCCGGATTGGCGCCGGACAACGAGGTCCAGGTCGCCGGGGTCAAGGTCGGCCAGGTCACCTCGGTCGAGCTGGCAGGCAAGAAGGTGCTGGTGAAGTTCCGGGTGAAGGACGTCCGCGTCGGCGACGCCACCGCCGCCTCGATCGAGATCAAGACGTTGCTGGGCGAGAAGTTCCTGGCGCTGGCGCCGAAAGGCACCGGCGATCAGGATCCGAACGCGACCATCGGGCTCGATCGCACGCGGACGCCGTTCGAACTGCAGGACGCGTTCCAGCAGCTGTCCGGCACGGTCGGCGAAATCGACACCGCGCAGCTGGCGACGAGTTTCACCGTGCTCTCGGACGCGCTCAAGGACAGCCCGCAGTATCTCAAGGACGCGCTGGGCGGGCTGTCTTCGTTGTCCAAGACGGTTTCTTCGCGTGATGGTGACTTGAAGACGTTGCTGGCCAACACCAGCAAGGTGTCCAAGACGCTGTCCGACCGCAACGCCCAGCTGAAGCGGATTCTCGACGACGGCAATCTCCTGCTCGCCGAACTGCAGAACCGGAAGGACGCGATCAGCACGTTGCTCAAGGGCACACAACAGGTTTCGGCGCAGCTGTCCGGGCTCGTCGCCGACAACCGGCAGCAGCTGAAGCCGACGCTGGAGAAACTCGGCAAGGTCACCGACATCCTGCGACGTAACCAGGACAACCTCAGCCGCAGCCTCGCGTTGATGGCCCCGTTCGCCCGCGTCGGCGCCAACGCGACCGGCAACGGGCGCTGGTTCGAGGGCTACCTGTGCGGGTTGCTGCCGCCGACGATCATCGCCGGCGCGTTCCAGGTCAACCCGGAGGGCTGCACCCCGCCGATCGCGGCGCCGAACCAGGGGGTGGGCGGCCGATGACCATCCACACGCGCACCGGGCGCACGCTCTACACATGGGTCGCCTTGGCCTGCGTTCTCGTATTGATCTTGACCGCCGGCCTCTGGCTGGTGTTCAGGGACACGGGCGGGACGAAGATCAGCGCGTACTTCGGGAAGACCGTGGGGCTCTACGCGGGATCTTCGGTACGGGTCCTCGGGGTGAAGGTCGGCGAGATCACCGGGGTCACGCCGCAGGGCGAAGCGGTCCGGGTCGACATGCGGATCGACGGCGACACCCCGATCCCGGCCGACGCGGGTGCCGTCGTCGTCGCGCCGAGCCTGGTGAGCGACCGGTACGTGCAGCTCACCCCGGCGTACGAAAGCGGCCCCGAAATGGCCGCGGGCACGGTGATCACCAAGGAGAAGACGGCGACCCCGGCCGAACTCGACGACCTCTACACGAGCCTCGACAAACTCTCGACGAGCCTGGGACCCAACGGTGCCAACAAGAACGGCGCACTGTCCGATGTGCTCGACACCGCGGCGGCGAACCTCGGCGGCAACGGGAAGAACCTCAACACCACGGTGACGCGACTGTCCGAACTGGCCAAGACCCTCGATGGTGCCAAGGGTGACCTGTTCGGCACGGTGCAGAACCTGAACTCGTTCACCAGCGCCCTGGCCGAAAGCGACCAGCAGCTCAACGAGTTCTACCGCCGTGCCGCCGACGTCAGCGGTTTCCTGGCCGCGGACTCCGCCGACGTGGGTGCCGCGCTGACGTCCCTGGCGACGGCGATGGGCGACGTCGAGAAGTTCGTCGCGGAGAACAAGGACCTCCTCTCGTCCAATGTGGACAAATTGGCCGGGCTGACGAAGGTGCTCGTGGACCAGCGCGCCTCACTCGCCGAAGTGATCGACATCGCGCCGACCGGGGCGACCAACTTCATCAACTCCTACGACGCGGCGTCGGGCACGATCGCCGTGCGGGACAACCTGAACGAGCTGACGCATCCGCCGATCCTCACCGTCTGCCGGCTGATCAGCGCGGGCACGCCCAAACCGATCCCGGACACGCTGGGGAACATCTGCAAGCAGCTCGCGCCGGTCCTCGACGGCACGTTGAAGCTCCCGTCGGTCCCGCAGGTGCTGGCGTCGCTGCAGAACGGCGAACTGCCGCCGCTGCCGCTGCCCCTGGTCGACGTCCTCACCAAGGGAGTCCCGAAATGAGGCGCCAACGGCAGAAGATCGCGGCGGTGATGGCAGGTGTCCTGGTGCTGGCCGGCTGTAGTGACGGCGGCTTTTCGGGGCTGTACAACACCCCGCTGCCCGGTGGCGCGGATCTCGGCGATCACCCGTACCGGCTCTCCGCGCAGTTCTCCGACGTCCTCGACCTCGTTCCCCAGGCGAGTGTGAAGGTCAACGACGTCCCGGTCGGCCGGGTCGAGAACATCGAGCTCGCCCGGGATACGCGGTCGGCGTGGGTGAACATGGTCGTCAACGGCGACATCGCGCTGCCCGCGAACGCGCGCGCCGAACTGCGCCAGTCGAGTCTGCTGGGGGAGAAGTTCGTCGATCTGCACGCCCCCGAGAAACCCGAAGGATCCCTCGTCGAGGGCGCCAAGATCCCGTTGGACCGCACCAACCGCAACCCCGAGGTCGAGGAGGTCCTCGGCGCGCTTTCCCTGCTGCTCAACGGCGGTGGCGTCGAGCAGATCCAGAAGATCAGCCGCGAACTCAACGACGCCCTCACCGGCAACGAGGCCGAGGTCCGCTCGCTGCTGTCCCAAGTGGACAAACTGGCCACGGAACTCGACGGGCACAAGGGCGAGATCCTGCGGGCCATCGACGGCCTCGACAAGCTGTCCAAAACCCTGGTCGGGCAGACGCAGAACCTGACCAACGCGCTCGACAACCTCTCGCCGGGGCTCAAGATCGTGACCGAACAACGGGATCAGCTCGTCGGCATGCTGCAGTCGCTGAACACGCTGTCCGGGGTCGCGACCGACACGATCAAGGCCAGCCGTGACCAGCTGGTGGCGAACCTCCGTGCGTTGCAGCCGACGCTGCACAAGCTGACCGAGGCGGGCCAGGACCTGCCGACCGCGCTGCGGATCCTGCTCACCTACCCGTTCCCCGACTACGCGGGCAACGTGATCAAGGGCGACTACGCCAACGTGGACGCCAAGATCGACCTGAACCTGGACACCTTCCTGGAGAACATGAACAACTCGTCGCAGCCGATCATCCAGCTGCCGGGGAACAAGGGCACCGGCACACCCGGGGCGATCCCGTTCGGCAACGGGGCGGCGCCACCGGTGCTGCCGCTGCCCACCGGCGATCTCCCGCAGGCTCCTCAGACGCCTCAAGGGGATGTCTTGGGCGGCGTGCTCGGCGGGATACTCGGGCCGCTGCTGGGAGGTGGCCGGTGAGCACGCGCAAGACCAGGATCCAGCTGGCCGCGTTCTTCGTCATCGCGGTCGTGTCGGTCGTCTACGCGGGTGGCAAGTACGCCGGGCTGGACCGGCTCTTCGGCACCCGCGGCTACCTCGTCACCGCGCAACTGGTGGACTCCGGCGGGATCTTCGTCAACGCCGAGGTCTCCTATCGCGGTGTCGCGGTCGGCAAGGTCGCGTCGATGACGCTCACCGAACACGGCATCGACCTCGGCCTCGACATCGATTCGGGGGCGCCGGAGATCCCGGCGGACACGAAGGCCGCGGTCGCGAACCGGTCGGCGGTGGGGGAGCAGTACGTCGATCTGCTGCCCATGCACGAAAACGGGCCGTACCTCGCCGAGGGTTCGGTCATCAAGCGGGACAAGACGTCGATCCCGCTCGCCCCGGACACCGTACTGTCCAATCTGGACAAACTGGTGTCGAGTGTGAAACCGGAATCGTTGAAGACCGTCGTCGACGAGACCTACGAGGCGTTCGCCGACGCCGGACCGGAGCTGCGGCAGCTGCTCGACAGCACCGGTTCGCTCACCGCGACGGCGACGCAGTACCTGCCCGACACCCAGGGCCTGCTCGCCAGTTCGCGGACGGTGCTGGACACCCAGCAGCGGCAGGCGGACAACATCACGAGGTTCTCCAGCGGGCTCAAGACGATCGCCGCGCAGCTGAAGACGTCCGACCCCGATCTGCGGCGGGTGATCGACGAAGCACCGAAGCTGAGCCGTCAGATCAGCGACGTGCTCGCGGTGTCGGGGACCGACCTCGGGGTGCTGTTCGCGAACACGCTCACCACCGCCCAGATCACCTCCGCCCGGACAGACGCGATCGAGGAACTTCTCGTGGCGTACCCGATCATTTCGGCGTTCTCGCGCTCGACGTCGCCGGACGGCACCGGCCATCTCGGGGTGGTGTTCAACTTCTTCGACCCGGCGTCGTGCACGAAGGGCTACGAGGGCACGAAACAGCGTCCCGCCAACGACCTCACCGAGGCACCGGTGAACACCCAGGCCTACTGCGCCGAGCCGCCGGGAAGCCCCACAGGCGTGCGAGGCTCGCAGAACGCCCCGTACGCCGGGAAGCCGCCCGCGGTCCCGGAACGTCCGAAGCAGACCCCGCAGGCGGCGGAATCCGCGCAGCTGCCCGGGGTGCTGAGCTTGCTCACCGGCTCCGGACCCGGCGGGCTGGGCGCGTTGCTGGGCGGTAAGTAGTGCTGACCCGGGCCCTCGCTGTCGGCACTGTCGTCGCGCTCCTCACCGCCGCCTGGTTCGGCTGGTCGTGGTGGAGCGCCGCGCGGGACGACGGTCTCGCGCGCGGCCGGGAACGCGAGGCCGTCCTCACCGCGGCCTCCGGCCAGCTCGAGGTGCTCAACACGATCGACTACCGCACCGGCGCCCAGGACGTCGACCGCTGGCTCGGCGTCGCCACCGGGCGGCTCGGCAAGGACCTCGCCGGTGACCGGCAGCTCCAGATCGACCGGGCGAACACCGGCAAGACGGTGGCGACGGCCAAGCTGAAACAAGCCGCGGTGACCGAACTCGACGTCGTCGCCGGAACGGCGCGGCTGATGGCCGTGCTGGACGTGAAGATCAGCACCGGCGGTGGCTCCGCCGTACCCAAGGTGAGCAGGCTGACCGTGGACTACCAGCGGGCCGAGGACGGCTGGAAGGTCAGCGCGGTGCAGGCGGCGGGCTCGTGACCGGGCGCGCACCGCGGCTCCTGATCGCGATCATCGTGCTGGCCACCGGCTGCGCGGTGTGGTCCGGGATCCAGGCGTCGTCGCTGGGCTCGGACGGCAACGCGGCGCTCGTGGACCAGGCCGCCACCGCCGAGGTCGCCGACCAGGTCGGTGCCGGCGTGAAGGCCGTGTTCTCCTACGACTACAGCAATCTCGCGCGGACCGAACGGGCCGCGGCCGACGTGCTGACCGGCGAAGCGACCGGGCAATACCGGGATCAGTTCGCGTCGGCGCGCAAACGGGCCGAGGAACAGAAACTGGTGCGCACGACGACGGTCCGTTCGCTCGGTGTCCGGTCGTTGCGCGGCGACCGCGCGGAAGTGCTGTTGTTCCTCGATCAGCAGACGCTCACCGCGGACGGCGGTGCCCCGCAGTCGTCGGTATCGCAGCTTTCGGTCACCGCTCAGCGGATCGACGGCCGGTGGAAGATCTCGCGGCTGACCCCGCTTTGATCTCACGAGTGGCGTCTGATGTTCGCCGTGCTGATGGCGCCGCGGGAAACGGTGTAGGAACCGGAGAAAGTCCGCATCGAACCGTCGGTCTGCCGGGCGGAAAGATCGACGTACACCGTGGTCCCACTCACGCTCGTCACGGTCAGGGCGACCCAGGAAGTCGTCGCGTATCCCTTGGCGTAGGAGGCGAGAGTGCCGCCTTTGGCCAGCCTTTGCCCGCCGAGATTCCACGCGGTGGGGAAATCACGCCGGTTGAGCGCGTCGTAGTAGGCGATCACCGTCTGCGCCACCGAAACCGAAGGCACGGGTGCGGGCTCGGGATGGATCGTCCGCGTCGTGGGCGGTGCGACGTAAACCGTTTGCGGTGGCGGGGCCGGGGCCGCCGGCGCCTGCAGCACGATCGTGTTCGGAGGAGCACCCACCGCGAGGACGGGCGTCGCCGTACCCTGATTCGGGACCGCGCAGGCGGACAACGCGCCCGCCGCCATGAGCGTCGCCGCTGCCCAGTTCTTCGCTCTCATCGCCATACCCCTCGTTTCTCGCCTTTTCGCTCGTGTTACCGAGAATGCGAGAAAAGCGCCCGGCCCACTAGAGGATTAGGCCTCGTTACGAATACCGGAAAACGCACCGGAACCGTTATGGGATCTTGTGCGCGGAAGGCGTAGGCCACCCTCGTCTCACACCGGATCCCCGCCGGGTTTAGCGTTAGGCATGACCACTGCACCTGTCGATGTCGAGAGCGCCCGCCGCGACTACGCGGCCCTCGTCGACCGTGGCCTCTCTCTGGACATCACCCGCGGCAAGCCGTCCCCCCGCCAGCTTGACCTCGCCGACGGGCTGCTCGCGCTGCCCGGCGACGTGCGCAAGGCCGAGGACGGCACGGACGTCCGCAACTACGGTGGCCTGAAGGGCCTGCCCGAGCTCCGCCGTATCTTCGCCGGGCCGCTGCAGGTCCCGGCCGAGCAGCTGCTGGCCGCGGGCAACTCCAGCCTGGAGCTCATGCACGACGTCATCGTGCAGGCCTTCCTGAGCAAGCTCCCGGGCGCCGAGCGTCGCTGGGCCGACGAGCCTGCCGTCAAGTTCCTGTGCCCGGTCCCCGGTTACGACCGTCATTTCGCGCTGGCCGAGCGCTTCGGCATCGAGCTGATCCAGGTTCCGCTCACCGAGACCGGCCCGGACATGGACGTCGTCGAGCGGCTGGTCGCCGAGGACGCCGCGGTCAAGGGCATCTGGTGCGTGCCGAAGTACAGCAACCCGACCGGCATCACTTACCGTGACGACACCGTGCGGCGGCTGGCCACGATGACCACGGCGGCGCCGGACTTCCGGATCTTCTGGGACAACGCCTACGCCGTCCACCACCTCACCGAGGTCGAGGTGCCGCTGGCCGACCTGTTCGTGCTGTGCGCCGAGGCGGGCAACGCCGACCGCGCGTTCGTCTTCGGTTCCACCTCGAAGGTGACCTACGCCGGTGGCGGCGTCGGTTTCCTCGGCGCGTCCGAGGCCAACCTCGCCTGGTGGATCGCCCTCATCGGCAAGCGGACCATCGGCCCCGACAAGGTCAACCAGCTCCGGCACGCGCTGTTCCTGCGTGACGAGGACGGCGTCCGCGAGCACATGCGCAAGCACGCCGAGCTCATCGGGCCGAAGTTCGCGGCCGTCGACGAGATCCTCACCAAGGAGCTGGGCGAGAGCGGCCTCGCGACCTGGACGAAGCCGACCGGTGGGTACTTCATCTCGCTGACCGTGCCCGCCGGGACCGCCAAGGAGGTCGTGCGGCTGGCCAAGGAGGCGGGTATCGCGCTGACCCCGGCCGGCGCGACGCACCCGTACGGCGACGACCCCGAGGACGCCGTCATCCGCATCGCGCCGACGTACCCTGAGCTGGCCGAAGTCGAAGAGGCGATCCGCGGCCTCGCCGTCTGCGTTCGCCTTGCCGCGGCGACGAAGAAATAAATTCGAGCTCTTTTCCAATCCGGGTCACGGGTGGTTCCGAACGTCCGAGTGGGTGGGTGTGCACCGCAAAGACGAGAGGAACCACTCGTGTTCGGAAAGCCGTTCGTTCGTACCCTGATTTCGCGCAGTGCCGAGAACCGCACGGATCGTCGCCGGTTCTTGAAGGCCGCCGGCGCGGCGGGGCTCGGTGTCGTCGGCGCGACCTATCTCGGGGTACAGGCCACCTCGTCCGCTTCGGCGACGGGTGACGCGGCCGCCGAGGCCGCCGCGGCGGGCGCTCCCAGTGACGCGGCCGTGCTCAACTTCGCGCTCAACCTGGAGTATCTCGAAGCCGAGTTCTACTCCTTCGCCGTCCACGGGCGCGGGCTGCCGGACGACATCACCGGCGGTGTCGGCACCCAGGGCGGCGTGGTCGGCGGCAAGAAGGTGATGTTCCACGACAAGGCCCTGCACCAGTTCGCGAAGGAGATCGCGGGTGACGAGGTCGCCCATGTCAAGTTCCTGCGCGGCGCGCTGGGCGAGGCCGCGGTCTCCCGGCCGGAGATCGACCTCAAGGACAGCTTCACCGCCGCCGCGCGGGCGGCCGGGCTGATCAGCGAATATCAGCAGTTCGACCCGTTCGCCAACGAGAAGAACTTCCTGCTCGCGGCGTTCCTGTTCGAGGACGTCGGCGTGACGGCCTACAAGGGCGCCGCGCCGCTGATCACCAACAAGACCTTCCTGGACGCGGCCGCCGGGATCCTCGCCGCCGAGGCGTACCACGCCGCCACCATCAGGACGTCGCTGTTCGACCGGGACCTCGGCGACGCGGCGGCCAAGATCTCCAACGCGCGCGACGCCCTCGACGGCCCCGGTGACGCCGACCAGGGCATCGTGCTCGGCAACCAGGCCAACATGGTGCCCACCGACGACAACGGCATCTGCTTCGGCCGCAGCGCCGACCGGGTCCTGAACGTCGTGTACCTGAACCCAAGCCCGGTGAAAGAGGGCGGCTTCTTCCCTAAGGGCATAAACGGTGACATAAACACCAGTGGTGGCGCCTGATCCTTCTGTCGTGTCGCCATTGCCGGTTACGGTCTCTGGCATGGCGACACGACAGGGGGTTTCGCGGTGAAGGCTGTGATCATCGGTGGTGGCATCTCGGGCATGGTGACCGCGATGGCGTTGCAGCGCGCGGGAATCGAGGCGAGCGTCCACGAGGCCTACCCGTCGGGCGGTGAAGACGCGGGCGCGTTCCTCACGATCATGCACAACGGCATGGACGCGCTGCGCGCCATCGGTGCCGAGGCGCCGGTGATCGAGAACTCCTTCGCGGCAGTGGGGCTGGAATTCGTCACGCCGGACGGGCGGCCCGTCGAGCGCCGGTCGTACGACGTCGACGGCCTCGCCGGGCCGCGCACCCTGACCCGCGCGGCGCTGTACCGGGCCTTGCAGGAGGAGGCGATCTCACGCGGGATCGCCTTCGTACCGGGAAAACGGCTGGTTTCCGCCTCGCCGGGAGTGACCGCGCGCTTCGAGGACGGGACCGTGGCCGACGGCGACATCCTGATCGGCGCCGACGGCCTGCGGTCGGTGGTCCGGAACGTCATCGACCCCGCGTGCCCGCCGCCGCGCTCGACCGGCTTGGACGTCGTTTACGGCTACACGACGGACAAGAGCATCCCGCAGGCGCCGTCCCTCTATCGGATGATCCAGAGCCTGCACGCCTTCTTCGGCTACACCAGCGCTCCCGACGGCTCGACGTTCTGGTTCGCGCGGCTCCCCGCGGCCGAAGGAGTGCGATCCGGATTGTCGGCGGCCGAGTGGCGCGACACGGCTTTCGCCGCTTTCGACGGGGAACCGTTGCCCGCCGCGGAAATCATCCAGTCGACGGGGGACGACGTGTTCGGCGGCCACTCCTACGACGTCCCGTCGACCCCGGTGTGGTGGAACTCCTCGATGGTGCTCGTCGGCGACGCGGCGCACGCGGCTTCACCGGCCGCGGGTCAAGGGGCGTCGATGGCGTTGGAGGACAGTGTCGTGCTGGCGCAGTGCCTGCGGGACCTTCCCGACGCGCCAACGGCTTTCGCGACTTACGAGCGATTGCGGCGGGGGCGGGTGGAGAAGCTGGTGGCGAGCAGCGCCGCTGTTTCGTCGGGGGTGACTTCGGACGAAGGCCGGAATTGGCTGTACCGGCACCACATCGAATGGGACGAGACGATCACCGGGTGACGTCCATCACCTGCTTTGTATTCCGTGGGTGGCGCTTCAAGATCGTTAGTACGGTCTGCCTGGAATCGAGCAAACAACCTGGGGGTTGCTGATGTACAACAAGATTCGTGCACTTCTGCTCGCCACCTTCGCGGTGGCGGGGCTGGCCGTGGTGAGCGCGCCCGCCGCGCACGCCGCGTCCTACACGCAGGTGGGCTACGCGACCTCGTTCGGCAGGCAGGTGTACCTGTGGCGCAACAACGACAACGGGTGCATCCACGCGCAGGGCAAGAGCATGCGCGCCGGTGACGAGGTGATCCTGCAGGTGGTCAGCGGCGGCCTGCTCATCGACGACGACGTGCAGCGCGCCAACGCCACCGGCGTTTCGGTCAACACGCAGTCGCTCTGCAACAAGGGTGGCGCCGGATTCCGCGGTCTCGTGAAGGACGCGAACGCGAACGGACCCGAGACCGGGACCTACCGGAACTGGTAGCCGGAACTGGTCGTGAGTGGCGATTCGGGTTCTAACCCGAATCGCCACTCACGACCACCCGCGGGGGCGCGCACCGGAAGACTCAAGCCAGAAAGTCCGTGAAGGCCTCCTTCCCTACCTTGACAGTAGGGAAGGAGGCCTTCACGGACACGTCTGTTCGATGTGGACCGGGAGAAGCTACTTCTTGTAGAGGGCTTCGATGTCGTTCGCGTAGTTCTTGTTCACGATGTTGCGCTTGAGCTTCAGGCTCGGCGTGATCTCGCCGCCCGCCTCGGTGAAGTCCTTCGAGAGGATCGTGAACTTCTTGATCGCCTCGGCCTGCGACACCGCGCTGTTGGCCTGATCGACGGCCTGCTGGACCTCGGCGCGCAGCTCGGGGTCATCGGCCAGGTCCGACACGGAGGCGTCGGAAGGCTTGCCGTGCTGCGACTTCCACGACGGGAAGTACTCCTCGTCGATGGTGATCAGCGCGCCGATGAACGGCCGCTGGTCGCCGACCACCATCGCCTGGCTGACCAGCGGGCTGGCCTTGATGGTGTCCTCGAGTCCGGACGGGGCGACGTTCTTGCCGCCCGCGGTCACGATGATCTCCTTCTTACGCCCGGTGATCTTGAGGAACCCGTCGCGGTCGAGTTCGCCGAGGTCGCCGGTGTGGAACCAGCCGTCCTCCAACGCTTCGGCGGTCGCCTCGGGGTTGTTGAAGTAGCCGCTGAACACGACGTCGCCCTTCAGCAGGATCTCGCCGTCCTCGGCGATCCGCACCGAGGTGCCGGCGACCGGGCGTCCCACGGTGCCGACGCGGAAGCCGTCCTGGGTGCCGACGCAGGCCGCGGCGGACGTCTCGGTCAGGCCGTAGCCCTCGAAGACCGGGACGCCGATGCCGCGGAAGAAGTGCGCGAGCCGCACACCGAGCGGGGCGCCGCCGGACACCGCCGCGACACACCGGCCGCCGAGGGCCGCGCGCAGCTTGCTGAAGACGAGCTTGTCGAACAGCGCGTGCTTGATCTTCAGGCCCAGCCCGGCCCCGCCGGTGTCCTGGGCCTGGCTGTAGGCGACCGCGGTGGCTTCGGCGGCGTCGAAGATCTTGCCCTTGCCGTCGCCGTGCGCCTTCTGCTTGGCGCCGTTGTAGACCTTCTCGAACACGCGCGGCACGGCGACGACGAACGTCGGCCGGAAGGTGCCGAGGTCGGCGACGAGGTTCTTGACGTCCGAGGTGTGCCCGAGGGTCACCCGCGCGCTGAGCGCGGTCACCGCGATGGCGCGGGCGAGGACGTGCGCCAGCGGCAGGAACACCAGCAGCGAGTTGCCCTGCTCCATCAACTGCGGGAACGCCGCGATGTCGGCGCGGATCTCGGCCAGGAGGTTCCGGTGGGTCAGCTCGACGCCCTTGGGGCGGCCGGTGGTGCCCGACGTGTACACGATCGTGGCGAGGTCGCCAGCCTTCACCGTACGGCGGCGCTCATGCAGGTCGTCGTCGCTCAGTCCAGCGCCCAGCGCGGTGAGGTGGTCGACGGCGGGTGCGTCGGCGGACTCGATCTGCCAGGTGTGTTCGAGCGAGTCGAGACGTCCCTTGACCGATTCCAGCGTCGCGACGTGCTCGTCGGTTTCGACGAACACGCCCTTCGCCTCGGAGTCCGAAAGGATCCAGTGGACCTGCTCGGCCGAGGAGGTGTCGTAGATCGGGACGGTGACCGCGCCGGCGGCCCAGATCGCGAAATCGATCAGGGTCCATTCGTAGCGGGTCTTGGACATGAGCCCGATCCGGTCGCCCGGAGCGATACCCGCCTGTGCCATTCCCTTGGCCACGGCGAGAACCTGGGCGGCGAAGTCTTTGGCGGTGATGTCCAACCAGGTACCGTCGACCTGGCGGCGGAAACTCACGACATCGGAGAACCGCTCGGCGTTCGCCCAAACGACGTCGGCGAGGTTCTCGTCGTCGGTCACCGGATTGGCGGCGGGGGCGCTGTATTCGCGCACGAGGAACCTCCGTGTTCGCGTGCAGGTGGTGTGACCGGTGTTACCCGCCAGTCAACTTAGCGTGCCGTGCACCTTAAGACCATGCTGACGAATCGGCCATAGCCAGGGCATGACATTCTGCCGCTGTGAACCAGGCGCCGCCAGCTCTCGACATCGTCGACGAGACCTTCCTCGTGGTCCCGCCCTCCACCGTGGCCGCCGTCTTCGCCGATCCGCGATCTTGGTCACGTTATTGGCCGGACCTCGTTCTCGAGGTCTACACCGACCGCGGGGACGAGGGATTGCGCTGGACCGTGCGCGGTGCCTTGATCGGTACGATGGAGGTGTGGCTCGAGCCGGTGCTCGACGGCACCTTGCTGCACTACTTCCTGCGCGCCACCCCCACCGGTCCGGACGGGGCGCCGCGCGTGCTCCAGCCCCGGGACCTGCGGCAGGAGTTCGATCGCAGGGCCCGTGCCGCCAAGGCGATCGCGCTCGGGCTCAAAGAGGTCTTGGAGGACGGGCGCGAACCCGGGGTAGGCCCACGCGCCGACTAAGCAGCAGGGGAGAGCATGCGGGTTCACGTGGTGTCGGACGTGCACGGCAACGCCGACGCGCTCAAACGCGCGGGCGACGGCGCCGACGCGCTGATCGTGCTGGGCGACCTGCTGGACTTCGTCGACTATCGCGAGCACGACAAGGGCATCATGGGCGCGCTGTTCGGTGCCGAGAAGGTCGGCGAGTTCGCGCGGCTGCGGCGCGAGGGCACCCGTGACGAGACCGTTGCCTTTTCGCGATCGTTGTGGGCCACTTTGGCCGATCCCGCCGCCGCCGTCGGCGAGGCCATCGTCGACCAGTACGCCATCCTGTTCGGCGCCCTCACCGCGCCGACCTACGCCACGCCCGGCAACGTCGACGACCCGTCGCTGTGGCCCGAGTTCGCCGGCGACGGCATCCAGGTGCTCGACGGCGAGGTCGCCGAGGTCGGCGGCCTGCGCTTCGGGTTCGTCGGTGGCGCGCTGCTCCCGCCGAACGTGGTCCCGCGCCGCAACGGCTTCTGGCGGCCGTACCTGCGCACGCGTGAGGAGTACGACGTCGCGGTCGGCGCGCTGGAGGACGTCGACGTCCTGTGCACGCACATCCCGCCCGCCGTCCCGGAACTGACCTACGACGTGATCGCGCGGCGGCCCGAGATCGGCTCGGCGGCGCTGGTGGACCTCATTCGCGAGCAGCGGCCGCGGTGGTCGCTGTTCGGGCACGTTCACCAGCCGCTGACCGCGCGGACGAGGCTCGGCAGGACCGAATGCCGTAACGTCGGTCACTTCAAAGAGACGGCACAGCCGTACGTGCTGCGCTGGTGACCGGCGGTCCCGGCTAGAGTTTGGGGCATGGCCGAGCAGTCCACGCAATCCATCGAGGTCGACGCCGAGCCCGAGCGGGTCATGGCCGTCATCGCCGACTTTCCCGCGTATCCGGAATGGGCCAAGGCCGTCCGGCAGACCGAGGTACTCGGCGAGGACGACAAGGGCCGCGCCAAGCAGGTGAAACTCACCCTCGACGCCGGGCCGATCAAGGACGTCTACACCCTCGAGTACGACTGGGACGCCGACGGCCACGGGGTCAGCTGGCACCTGGTCAAGGGCCAGATGCAGAAGGCCCAGAACGGCCGCTACGCCCTCGAAGCGCTGGGCGCCGGGCGCACCAAGGTGACGTATACGCTGTCCGTCGAGCTGGCACTGCCGATGATCGGGCTGCTGCGCCGCAAGGCCGAGAAGATGGTCATGGACACCGCGCTCAAGGAGCTCAAGAAGCGCGCTGAAGCGTCCTGAGTCGAAGGGTAGGCATGCGGATCCTGCTGTTCACCGGCAAGGGGGGTGTCGGCAAGACCACGCTGGCCGCGGCGACGGCCGCCGCGCTGGCCGGGCGGGGCAGGAAGACGCTCGTGGTCTCGACCGATCCCGCGCATTCCCTCGGCGACGCCTTCGGCCGCCCGCTCGGCGCCGAACCGTCCGAAGTGGACGAGCTTCTGCACGCCGCCCAGATCGATTCCCGCGGCCTCGTCGACAGCACCTGGCGCGAACTCCGGCAGGAACTGCAGAGCGCGCTGGCGGGTGTCGGCCTCGACTCCCTCGACGCCGAAGAGCTGACCGTGGTGCCCGGCGTCGACGAACTCCTCGCCCTCACCGAAGTCCAGCGCCTCGCCGAGCACGGTCCCTGGGAGACCGTCGTGGTCGACTGCGGCCCGACCGCGGAAACCTTGCGGCTGCTGGCTTTACCGGAAGCGGTTTCCGGGTACTTGACGAGGATGTTCAAACCCGGCGCGCGACGGACGGCGACCGCGGTGCGGCGGCTCGGCACGCATCTGGAATCGCTGCGCACCCTGCTCACCGATCCGGCCACCACGACCGTGCGGTTGGTGCTGACCCCCGAACGGGTGGTCGTCGCCGAGGCTCGCCGCACGCTCAGTTCCCTGGCCCTGCGCGGCATCGGAGTCGACGGCCTGATCGTCAACCGGCTGATGCCCGCCCCCGGTTTCTGGCGCGGTGCCGCGGCCACGTGGATGCGGACCCGTCGCACCCAGCAGAACGCCGTCCTCGCCGAACTCGCCGACGCCGGATTCGGGCCGGACGAGGTGAGGCCGGTCGAGCATCGCGCTGTCGAACCGGTCGGGCTGGCGGCGTTGCGGGAAATCGCCTACGAGCTCTATCAGGGGCTGGACCCCTTGGCCGGTAAGGGAAAGGGTGTCACCCCGTTGCTGCAGGTGTCCGAATCGGACAGTGGATACCGGCTGCGGATCGCGGTGCCGTTGCACCGGGATTCCGAAGTGGACCTGGCCAGAGTGGACGATGATCTCGCCGTCACCGTGGACGGTTTCCGGCGGCTGATCGCGCTGCCGGAGATGTTGCGCCCGTGCCGGATCACCGGTGCGGAATCCGACGCGCACGGCCTGGTCGTGAGCCTGGCCGGGAACCGGGGAGCCGGGTGAGCGAGCACAGTGAGAACACCGGAACGGCGCATCTCAGCCTGATCGAAGAGATCCGGTTGCTGGTCGAACTGGTCGTCGAGCACGCCGCGCCGTGGCTGGAGGACGTCATCTCCGCCGGGCACGGCTGCGCGGAACACGAGGGCGACTGGTGCCCCTTGTGCGCGATCGTCGAGGTCTTCCGCGGCGGACGGCCCGAGTTCGTGGCGCGGGTGCTGGAACAGGCCGCGCAGCTCGTCGCGTTGCTGCGCGCGGTGCTCGCGGACCGCTGGGAGCCCGAGGGCGGCGTACACATGCCGGGGTTCCAGCCTGCGCGGAAGGAGCCCGCGGCCGAAGATGTGCCGATGGGAGCTTCGCGGGTCCAGCACATCGCCGTGACCAGGCGCGACGCTTGGCAGTCGGACCAGGAGAACTGAGTGCTGACAGTAGGGGTGGACGTCGGGGGCACGAGTGTGCGCGCCGGCGTGGTGGACGAGCACGGCTCGCTGATGGACACCGCCAGGGTCGGCACACCCGGCGAGGAGAACGCGCTCGAAGACGCGATCGCGGGGGTCGTGGAAGACCTCCGCAACCGGCACGACGTCTCCGGCGTCGGGCTCGCGGTCGCCGGGTTCGTCGCCAAGGACCGGCGGACGGTGATGTTCGCGCCGCATCTGTCGTGGCGTGCCGCGCCGGTCGCCGAGCGGATCGAGAAGCGGGTCGGCCTCCCGGTCACCCTGGAGCACGACGCGAACGCCGCCGCGATCGGCGAGTACCGCTTCGGCGCCGCTCGCGGCGCCCACGTGGCCGCGCTGGTCGCGCTCGGCACCGGGATCGGCGCGGGTCTGCTGCTCGACGGCAAGATCTACCGGGGCGCGCACGGCGTCGCCCCGGAACTCGGGCATCTGACGGTCGTTCCGGGCGGGCGGGCCTGCCCGTGCGGGAAGTACGGCTGCTGGGAGCGGTACTGCAGCGGGACGGCACTGGCCGCGACGGCGGTGGAACTGCTCGCGCGGCATCCCGGCCGCTCGACCGTGCTGGCCCGCGAGACCAGGGGAGATCCCGGTTCGGTGACCGGGCGCCGCGTCGCCGGCGCCGCCCGCGACGGTGACCCGATCGCCCAGCGCGCGATGACCGAGCTGGCGAAGTGGCTGGCCGAGGGGCTGGCGCTGGTCGCCGACGTCTTCGACCCCGAGATCATCGTGATCGGCGGCGGAGTGTCCGAGTCCGCGCCGCTGTTCCTCGACGAGGCGCGGGAGCACTACGCGGGCAAGATCACCGGCGCCGGGCACCGGCCGCTGGCCCGCATCCGCACCGCGCACCACGGGGACGACACCGCCATCGTCGGCGCGGCGGCGCTGGCCGTCGACGCGGCGAAGGCTCTCGGCGCCGAGGTCGGTGTGACAGGCTGAAACCGTGACCAGCCAGGATGGCAACGGCTTCGTGAAGTGCGATTTCGGGCATCTTCACTGGGGACTGAACGGTGCCGCCGGGCTGCTGCTGTCCGATCCCGCACGCGGTGTCCTTCTGCAGCGGCGGGCCTGGTGGGTCCATCACGGTCGCACGTGGGCGTTGCCAGGGGGCGCGGTCGAGGCGGGGGAGAGCGCGCGTGAGGCCGCCACCCGTGAGGCGCACGAAGAGGCCGACATCCCGCCCGCCAGGGTCCGCCCGCTGGCGGCGTCGCACGTCGACCACGGGAACTGGCGCTACACCACGATCCTGGCCGCGCCGATCGGGAGGCTTTCGGCCAGGGTGAAGAACGCCGAGAGCGCGGAACTGCGCTGGGTCCACGCGGCGGAGGTCGCGGATTTCCGGCTGCATCGCGACTTCGCGGCAGCCTGGCCGGGATTGAGGGAACACTTGGATCGCACGCTGGTACTGGTGGTCGACGGCGCGAACGTCGTCGGGTCACGGCCGGACGGCTGGTGGCGCGACCGGCGCGCCGCGGCGGAACGGTTGCGGGACAAGCTCGCGACGCTCGCCGAGACCGGCTTCACCGATCCGGCGCTGCCTGGCGGCGGGCAATGGTCGTGGTGGCCGAAGGTCGTCCTGGTCGTCGAGGGCAAGGCTCGCGGTGTCGCGGCGACGCCCGGCGTCGAGGTCGTCGACGCCGAGGCGGACGGTGACGCCCGGATCGTGGCGGTCACCCGCTCGGCCCGCACCGACCACCCCGGCGACCACGTGGTCGTGGTGACCGCCGACCGCGAACTCCGTTCCCGCGTCGAGGCTCTGGGCGCCGCCACCCTCGGCCCCGGCACTCTCCTGGCCCACCTCGACCGCGTTTAGTCCTCTAAATGCGCTCCTTGCGTGGGCAACTACCGCATTTAGAGGACTAAACGCGGGTTCTAGGGGCGCGGGATCGTGCCTTCGCGCATTTCGGCGATGAGCGAAGCGACGACGGCGCGAAGACTGCCGTTGGACCGCTTCGCCACCGCGCGCTGACGCACGTAACTGGGCCCATAACGCAGGATCGTCTCCACCGAGCGAAGTTCGTCGACGCAGTCCAGGCGCCGGGCCACCGGTTCGAGCCGGTCCAGCAGGTCGAGGGTGTCTTCGGTGACGAGCCGCTCGTTGCCCGCGGCGTCGAGGATGACGATCGCGTCGACGCCGTAGCGCGCCGCGCGCCACTTGTTCTCCTGGACGTGCCACGGCGGCAGCGTCGGCAGGATCTCGCCGTCGTCGAGGCGGGTGTTGAAATCCTCGACCAGACATTGCGTCAGCGCCGCGATCGCGCCGACCTCCTCCAGCGTCGGCAGCCCGTCGCACACGCGCATCTCGATCGTCCCGAAATGCGGGGCCGGCCGGATGTCCCAGCGGATCTCGGAGAAGTGGTCGATCACGCCCGTGGTGAACATGTCGTCGACGTAGCTCTCCAGCTCGGTCCACTTCCGGAACTGGAACGGCAGCCCGGCCGTCGGGAGCTGCTGGAACATCAGCGCGCGATTCGACGCGTACCCGGTGTCCTCCGCACCCCAGTACGGCGACGACGCCGAGAGCGCTTGCAGGTGCGGCGCGTAGTTGAGCAGCGAGTCGAGGATCGGCAGGACCTTGTCGCGGTGTTCGACGCCGACGTGCACGTGGACGCCGTAGATCAGCATCTGCCGCCCCCACCACTGGGTCCGGTCGATGAGCTTGGCGTACCGCTCCTTGTCGGTGACCTTCTGCTGGTACCACGTCGAGAACGGATGGGACCCGGCCGAGAACAGCTCCACGCCCAGCGGGTCGAGCACCGAATGCACGACGTCGAGCGAGGCGTTCAGATCGGCCTTGACCTCGGCGATCGTGTCGCAGATCCCGCTGATCACCTCGATGGTGTTGAGCAGCAGTTCCTGCTTGATCTTGGGATGCTCTTCCGTGCCGTCGGGACGGACGGCGTCGAGCACCTGTTCCGCGACCGACGAGAGCTCACCGGTCCGCCGGTCGACGAGGGCGAGTTCCCATTCCGCGCCGACCGTCGACCGGCGTGAGGGACTGAAGTCGATCTTCATGATCGGAATTGTCCGACAGCTCAGACCTGCGCGCCGTTGTGCGGATCGGCGCCGGGCGGCGGCCCCTGGCGCACGCGCAGGAGGAGCAGCGCGATCGCGGTCGCGAGGGCGAGGATGCCGAGCGGGGTGCCGAGCCGCGTGCCCATGCCGATCAGATTGGGCGCGATCAGGAGCAGCAGGCCGAGCACGAAGAACAGCAGGACGATGAACGCGCCCTTGCGCGGGCGCGGCAGGGGAGGCGGCTCGGGCGGCACGAAATGGCCCTCGTCGTCACTCGACCCGGCCGGAGGGTCCTCGAAGAGGGTCTTTTCCCAGCTGGTGCCGCCACCTCGCCAGCCCGGCTCGGATTCGGCCTCCGAAGACTCGGGCCGTGGCGTCTTCTCCGCCGGCTTCTCCGCGGTCTTCCCGGCGGGTTTCTCCAGGTCGTCTCCGGGGAACAGGCCGACGCCCTCCGCACGGAGGTCGGCCACGATCTCGGCGAACGTCGCGTCGACGTCCTCCGGCCCGTCCTTGCCTCTGCTCATCCGGCGTCCACCTGTCCCGCCCGGTGCACGGACCGGGCGAAGTCCACCGTACGCGTGAAGATCAGGCCCGCGTCGTGGTCTTGGGTGGCGACGTGGAAGCTGTTCTCCAGCACTACCTCGGTGACGTCCTCGCTGCGGATCCCGTCGAGGATCACCTGGGCGTTGACCGGCTCCACGATGTGATCGACGGCCGAGCGGAGCAGCAGCACGGGCTGGGTGACCTTCGCCAGGTCCGCCCGCGTCACCCGCCACAACTGGGCGAGGCTCGCCGCGGCGCGCACAGGCGTCCGGGAGTAGGCGAGTTCGGTTTCGCCCGGCTTCGCGATGTCGTTGGCCACGCCGGGCACCGAGGGCAGGACCCTCGACAGCACGGGCAGCAGTTTGGCGTCCCACCGCAGCGTCATGATCGAGGGGTTCACGAGCACGATCCCGGCGATCCGGTCGCCGAACTCCTCGGCGAGGCGCAGGGTCAGCGTCCCGCCCATCGACAGCCCGGCGACGAACACCGAGTCGCAGGTCGCGAAGAGAGCCAGGAGTTCTTCACGGACCGCGCCGTACCAGTCCTGCCAGCCTGTCCGGTTCATGTCCTGCCACCGGGTCCCGTGCCCGGGAAGGAGCGGGCAGCGCACGGTGTAACCGGCCTCGGCCAGATGGTCGCCCCAGGGCCGCATGCTCGCGGGGGTGCCGGTGAAGCCGTGGCACAGCAGGAACCCTGCTTCGGTCGAACCGGTGTGAGCGAACGGTTCCGCGCCGGCGAGGACGGCCATGCGATCGCCTTCCGTGAGAGCTGGGTAGGTCTCCTATGTTCGCACGAGCGGGGCGGCTTGTGGGCCCCCGGCCGCTGCCGGAATCGGGCCGCACCGGGTGTGAGATCCGTCGCTGGGTACGGGTATCCGGGTGGACTTCGTTGTGCCTGGGGTGCGCGATTCGTAGTCTTGACCATCGGGCGCGGGGGTTGAGCTGCTAGGAGGAGTTTTCGCAGTGCTGTACTGGCTCATGAAACACGTGTTTATCGGGCCACTGCTCAAGGCGCTGTGGCCCACCAAGGTGGTCGGTGCGGAGAACATCCCCGAGCACGGCGGCGCGATCCTCGCGGGCAACCACCTCGCGGTGGCCGACTCCTTCTTCATGCCGCTGCGGGTCAAGCGCAAGGTGACCTTCCCGGCCAAATCGGAGTATTTCACCGAGAAGGGCCTCAAGGGCCTGCTGAAGAAGTGGTTCTTCACCGGCGTCGGCCAGTTCCCGATCGACCGCTCCGGCGGCAACGCCGCACAGGCCGCGCTCGACACCGCGACCCGGCTGGTCCGCGAAGGCCACCTCCTCGGCATCTACCCCGAAGGCACCCGCTCCCCGGACGGCCGCCTGTACAAGGGCAAGACCGGCGTCGCGCGGATCGCGCTCGACTCCGGCGGCGTCGTCGTCCCGGTGGTCATGATCGGCACCGACAAGGTGAACCCGATCGGCTCGAAGATGTGGTGGCCGCGCCGCCTCGAGATCCGCTTCGGCAAGCCGCTCGACTTCTCCCGCTACGAGGGCCTCGCCGGTGACCGCTTCATCGAGCGGTCCATCACCGACGAGATCATGTACGCGCTCATGGAGCTCTCCGGCCAGGAGTACGTCGACATCTACGCCGCCAAGGCGAAGGAACTGCTCGCGGCCGAAGAGGCCGGGATCCGCCCGGTCGTGCCCTCGCAGCCGTCCGCCCACGACGTCGCCCGTATCCCGGACACCAAGGTCGGCTGAGCGCACACTAGGGTTCTCCGGTGCGCTTTTTCTACGACACCGAATTCATTGAGGACGGCGTGACCATCGATCTGGTGTCGATCGGTGTCGTGGACGAAAGAGGTCGCGAGTTCTACGCGGTCTCGACCGATTTCGACCCCGGTAAGGCCGGCCCCTGGGTCCGCGACAACGTGCTCCCGAAACTCCCGTCGCCCGCCGACCCGGCGTGGCGCAGCCGCGAGAAGATCCGCACGGATCTGCTCGAGTTCTTAGGCAAGCCGCCCGGCGGGATCGAACTGTGGGCCTGGTTCGCCGCCTACGACCACGTCGCGCTGGCGCAGCTGTGGGGTCCGATGCCCGCCCTGCCGCGTCAGCTGCCGCGCTTCACCCGTGACCTGCGGCAACGCTGGGAGGACGCGGGCAAGCCGAAGCTCCCTGCGGCCCCGGACGACCAGCACGACGCGCTCGCGGACGCGCGCCACAACTACCAGCGGTGGCAGATCATCGAGTCCTACTGGCACCGGTAGGTCCTTGCCCGAAGTACGTGAAGGCCCCCTTCATGTACCTAGTGTCGTGCGTCTGAAGTTCGTGTCGTAAGTACGTGCACCCTGTTCTCCGAACTCGCGTGCTCAGAGACGTGACTCGCGTGCTTGGAGGCGGATCTCGCGTGTGCGGTCTCCAAGCACGCGAGATCCGCCTTTGAGCACGTGAGATACGGCTCAGAGCACGTGAGTGCGGGGTTTGATCCAGGTTCCCGCTGGACGCACGAACCTCCGGCGCGGGCCACTAGACGCAAGGATGGGGTCCTTCATGTACTGGGGCTGGGGTCTGGAGTGGCGGTCAGGGTGACGGCAAGGTCGGGAGAGTGCCGCACCGGGTGTATGTGCGGTTCCGCAAGGGGTCATGAGCGTTGATGAGGGTTAGAACGACCCAAATCACTCACGACCTCCTTGTGAAGCCGGCCAATCAGCCCAAATCGGGCACTCTTGTCGCGAAAAGTGTCCCTTATGGACAGTCAAGAGCCTCTTGCGCGAGCCGCCCGCGCGCGACCGCCGAACCTCTCACCGTCGTGAGTCGACAGCCTCCGCCAGCGTGTCCAGCAGCGCGGCCGTCGTCTCCCACCCGAGGCAGGCGTCGGTGATCGACTGCCCGTAGGTCAGCGAAGCGGCCTCGCCCAGCGTCAGGTCCTGGCGCCCCTCCACCAGGAAACTCTCCAGCATCAGCCCCACGATGCCCCGCTCACCGGCCCCCATCCGCCCGGCGAGTTCGCGGACGACCGCGGCCTGCCGCACGGGGTCCTTCGCGCTGTTGCCGTGGCTCGCGTCGATGATCACGCGTTCCGGCAGACCCGCCTTCGCCAGCCGCCCCAGGGTGTCGGCCACCGTCTCGGGGTCGTAGTTCGGTCCGGCGGCACTGCCGCGCAGGATCACGTGGCAGTCCTCGTTCCCGGCGGTGGTGATCAGCGCGGCGAGCCCGTCGGGGTTGATGCCGGCGAACACGTGGCTCGCGCCGGCCGCGCGGGTGGCGTCGACGGCGACCTGGACGTCGCCCTCGGTCGAGTTCTTGATCCCCACCGGCATCGACAGCGCGCTGCACAGCTGCCGGTGCACCTGGCTCGCGGCGGTCCGCGCGCCGATGGAACCCCAGGTCACGGTGTCGGCGATGAACTGCGGCGTGATCGGGTCGAGGAATTCGCAGCCGACCGGCAGGCCGAGCGCCGAGACGTCGAGCAGCAGTTTGCGCGCCATCCGCAGGCCGTGGTTGACCTCGTAGGTGCCGTCGAGGCCGGGGTCGTTGATCAGGCCCTTCCAACCCAGCGTCGTCCGCGGCTTTTCGAAGTAGACGCGCATGACGATGTGCAGGTCACGACGGTGTTCTTCGGCCTTCGCGGCCAGGCGGCGAGCGTAGTCGAGCGCGGCGTCCGCGTCGTGCACCGAACAGGGTCCGACGACGACGAGGAGCCGGTCGTCCCGGCCGTCGAGGATGTCGACGGCCGAGGCCCGCCCGGCCAGGACGGTCTCGGCGATTTCTTCCGTCATCGGATGCTCGTGCCGCAGCATGGCAGGCGACAGCAGCGGATTGATGGCCGCCGTGCGGTGGCCGTCGAGGGCGATGAGGGTGTCGGCGGAGGGAGACATCGCGGGTCTGGTTCCTTTCGAAAGGGATACCGACCCGCGGGAACTCGCCGAGCCGGTGTGATTCCGGCTCGGGGGTGGTGGTCAGCGCAGGTTCACGCCGCCGTGCCCACCCGGGGCCGGCTTCGTAAACCAGAAATAGCGCTGCACGACGCCAAGCTAGCACATTCGCCGCCGTGGACCGATCCCCGAGGTGGTCCGCCCTGCACCGATCCAGAGAACTGCCGCTACGCTGGCGTCGGGACATGTGACTGTCATCTCTACGGAACACAAGACGGAGGCTTCTGATGCGTGTCGGTGTGCTGACCGGCGGTGGCGACTGCCCGGGGCTCAACGCGGTGATCCGCGCTGTGGTGCGCAAGGGCATCGAGGTGCACGGCTGGGACATCGTCGGGTTCCGCAACGGCTGGAACGGTCCCCTCGCCGGGGACAGCCGTCCGCTCGGACTGAACGACGTCGAGGACATCCTCACCCGCGGCGGCACGATCCTGCGCTCCTCGCGGACCAACCCGTACAAGGTCGACGGCGGCGTCGACAAGATCAAGTCCGTGCTCGCCGAGCAGCAGGTCGACGCGCTGATCGCGATCGGCGGCGAGGACACCCTCGGCGTCGCGAAGCGGCTCACCGACGACGGCGTCGGCGTCGTCGGCGTGCCCAAGACGATCGACAACGACCTCGGCGCCACCGACTACACCTTCGGCTTCGACACGGCCGTCTCGATCGCCACCGAGGCCATCGACCGGCTGCACACCACGGCCGAATCGCACCACCGCGCGCTGGTCGTCGAGGTCATGGGGCGGCACGCGGGCTGGATCGCGCTGCACTCCGGCCTCGCCGGTGGGGCGAGCGTGATCCTGGTGCCGGAGCGGCACTTCAACGTCGACCAGGTCGTCTCGTGGGTCGAGCGCCGGTTCGAGAAGGAGTACGCGCCGATCATCGTCGTCGCCGAGGGCGCGCTGCCCGAAGGCGGCGAGGAGAAGCTGCTCACCGGCGAGAAGGACGCCTTCGGGCACGTCCGGCTCGGTGGCATCGGCACCTGGCTCGCCGACGAGATCGCGGCGCGCACCGGCAAGGAGTCCCGCGCGGTCGTGCTCGGGCACGTCCAGCGCGGTGGCACCCCGACGGCCTACGACCGCGTGCTCGCCACCCGATTCGGGCTCAACGCGGTCGACGCCGTCGCCGACGGCGACTTCGGCGTGATGGTCGCGCTGCGTGGCACGGACATCGTCCGCGTCAAGCTCGCCGAGGCCACCGCCGAGCTGAAGACCGTCCCGGTCGAGCGGTACGAAGAGGCCGAAGTCTTCTTCGGCTGAGCGGTGTTTCAGAAGAAGGCCCCTTACTCCGTGCTGATCTTGGGTAAGGGGCCTTCGCCGACCTTGCGGCTTCGGCCTCGCGGCGAGTTGAATCGGCCACTCCGGGGGATCTGGGTGGAAGGGCGGGGTTCTCATGGCCGAAGCGGGATCCAGCAGGCGCGAGTTCCTGAGATGGCTGGCCGCGAGCGGCACCGGCGTGGCGCTCTCCGGACTGTTGCCCGGCACGGCGACAGCGGCCGCGAGCGAGTCGGACGCGGACGAGATCGTCGTCATCACGCGGGTCACGCTGATCGACGGCACGGGTTCGGCTCCGCGCCGCGACGTCTCCGTCGTGCTCGTCGGCGACCGGATCGCCTGGGTCGGTAATTGCGGCCAGGTGCCGGAAACCGGTGTCGCGCGGGTGATCGACGGCCGCGGCAAGTACCTCATCCCCGGTCTGTGGGACATGCACACCCACGGCGCGGATCTGGAAGAGATCATCCCGCCGCTGCACCTGGTTCACGGCGTCACGGGTGGCCGCGAGATGTGGGGCTACGCGGAGAACCGCGCGACCAGGGACCGGATCGACCGCGGCGAGTTGCTCGGCCCGCGCCTCGTGGTCGGGAGCGGGATAATCGACGGGCCGGTCACGCTACTGGGCCCGCCGGTGATCCAGGTGTCGACCGAAGCCGAGGCGCGCGCGGCCGTCCGCGCGGAGAAGACGGCGGGGGCGGAGTTCGTCAAGATTTACTCCTATCTAGGTGCCGACGCCCTGCGCGCGGTCGCGGACGAGGTCCGCCATCAGGGGCTGAGGTTCTCGGGGCACTGGCCGTACAAGGTGTCCCACTTCGACGCGAGCGATCTCGGCCAGCACAGTTTCGAGCACTTCTTCGGGGTGTCGATCCACTGCTCGTCCCGGCGCGACGAGATCCTCGCCAGGTTGAGGGCGACGCCCTTCGACCCGGCGGCACCGCGCGACTTCTTCAACCTGGCGCGCCGGCTGGAGTTCGAGTCGGTCTCCACCTACAGCCCCGACGCGGCGTGGTCCTATTTCGGCAGGCTTCGGCGCAACGGCACCTGGCATTCGCCGACGCTGACGATCAACCGGATCGTCACGCAGCCCGCCGAAACCCATCAGCGGGACCCGCGGCTGAAGTACGTGCCCGCCGACATCCGCGAGAGCTGGGCCGTGGGCATCGAACGGTTCGCGCCGAAGACGTCGTCGGAGATCGCCCTGCAGGAGCGGTATTACCAGGAGACGTTGCGGCTGGTCGGTGTCGCGCACGAGGCCGGTGTCGGGATCATCGGCGGCACCGACTGCCTCAACCCCTACACCTTCCCCGGCAGCGGGCTGCACGAGGAACTCGCCTTCCTGGTCGAGGCCGGGCTTTCGCCGGTGCGGGCATTGAAGACCGTCACCGGTGACGCGGCGAAGTTCCTCGGCAGGGAACAGACGTCGGGCACGATCGCGGCGGGGAAGGAGGCGGATCTCGTGCTGCTGGAGGCGAATCCGGCCGCCGACATCCGCAACGTCGCGAAGATCGACCTGGTGATCACCCGTGGCCGCGTTCTCGACAAGGCGACGCGGCAGCGGATGCTCGACGCCGTCGAGATTGCCGCGAACCGGCCGCCCGCCACGGCCACGAACGCGCGGATCCGGTCACTGGCCCGCCGGGGCTGCTGTTGCTGACCCCCGCGTTTCGTCCTCTGAATGCGGTACTTGCGCGTGCGACTACCGCATCCAGAGGACGAAATGCGGGGCCAGACGAGCGCGAGGGTGTCCAAAGGGACACGGCGCGCGATGTCCTCGGTGAGCGGCCGGTCCTCGACACTCGGGTCGAGGACAGCCGCGGCGGCCTCGTAGGCGTCTCGCGTGGGCAGGGCGACGAGTTCGGCCTTCCGCCCGCGCCGGAACGGGAGGCCCGTGCCCGGCCAGCCACGGCAGCGCGCCCCGGTCCGCTCTACGAATGGGGCGTCCAGCGGGCCCCCGGTACCGGCCTCACGTTCGAGCCGTTACCGATTCACTGACTGTCTTCGTCGAGGTGCCGCTCGAGCGCGTCGATCCGTCCCTCCCAGAACCGGCGGTAGGGCGCGAGCCAGGCGTCGACTTCCGCGAGCGGCTCCGGGCGGAGCCGGTAGCACCTTCGCTGCGCGGCGACGCGGACGGTGACCAGACCCGCCTCGCGGAGCACACGCAGGTGCTTCGATACGGCCGGTTGGCTCAAATCGAGGACCTCGACCAGCTCGTTGACCGACCGTTCGCCGTCGCGCAGGAGGTCGAGGATGGTCCGACGGCGCGGTTCGGCGAGGATCTCGAAGGTCTGCATCATCCGGGAAATGTGCCCCGTGCGGCATATTTCCGTCAAGGAATGTTCGAATAGATCCATCTAGTCAACTTTGTTTCGGCTGGTTTGAGGTACATGATGGCCCCCTTCCTTGCGCTAGGCGCAAGGAAGGGGGCCATCATGTACTCGGGAAGAGGGGCCTTCACGCGAGTCCGTCGGTGGCGGGGATTACCGTCACCCCATGGGTTTCGAGGGTTTCGGTGAGTACGCCATCGACTTCTACGACGGTCTCGAGGCCGACAACTCCAAGTCCTACTGGGACGAGAACCTGGCCACGTACAAGGCCGACGTCCGCGCGCCGATGGAGGCGCTGCTCGCGGAACTGGTCCCGGAGTTCGGGGACGGTTTCGGCGAAGGGAAGGTTTTTCGCCCGTACCGCGACGTCCGGTTCGCCAAGGACAAGACGCCGTACAAGACCCACTGCGGCGCGGTGATCGAGCAGGGCCGTGGCGGTGGCGCCTACTACGTCGAGGTCGGCCCGGCCGGGCTGCGTGTCGGCGGCGGCTGCTTCCACTTCGAGTCCGACCAGCTCGCCCGCTTCCGCCGGGCCGTCGACACCGAAGTCCACGGCGCCGAGCTGGCCAAGCTCCTCGCGAAGCTGGAGAAAGCGGGCTGGGAGATCAGGGGCGATCGCCTCAAGTCCAAGCCGCGCGGCTTCGCCGAGGACCACCCGCGCATCGACCTGCTGAGGTATCGCTCGGTGTACGCCGTCAAGGTCTGGGAGCCGGACGACGTCCTGCACGAGCGGGATGCGCTCGACCGCGTGCGGAAGGCGTGGCGGCAGGTCCGGGCGTTCAACGAGTGGGCGCGTGACCGGGTCGGGCCGAGCGAGAAGCCGCGCAGATAACTGTCGAACCTGGTTCGGTGGTGGTCAATCCTCCAGGTGAACTGACACTTTTCTTGAACTTTCGGTATCGGTAAAGACGGATCACCGATGAGGGACTACGCTGTACGAACGTGAGCCGACGCGCGAAGATCGTTTGTACCCTGGGCCCCGCGACCGCTACGCCGGAGAAGATGCGGCAACTCGTCGACGCCGGGATGGACGTCGCGAGGATGAACTTCAGCCACGGGACGCACAGCGACCACAAGCAGGTCTATGACCTCATCCGGTCCGCCGCCGCCGAATCCGGCCGTGCGGTGGGCATCCTCGCCGACCTCCAGGGGCCGAAGATCCGTCTCGGCACCTTCGCGGGCGGCCCGGTCGAGTGGCACAACGGCGACATCGTGCGCATCACCGTCGAGGACGTCGCGGGCACCCACGACCGTGTCTCGACCACCTACAAGGGACTCGCCGACGACGCGAAGCCCGGCGACCGTCTCCTGGTGGACGACGGCAAGGTCGGCCTCGTGGTCAAGGAGGTCGACGGCCCGGACGTCGTCTGCGAGGTCACCGAAGGCGGCCCCGTCAGCAACAACAAGGGCGTCTCCTTGCCCGGTATGGACGTCTCCGTGCCGGCGCTGTCCGAAAAGGACATCGAGGACCTCGAATTCGCGCTCGAACTCGGCGTGGACTTCATCGCGCTGTCGTTCGTCCGCTCGCCCGCCGACATCGACCTGGTCCACCAGGTGATGGACCGCGTCGGCAAGGGCCGTCTCCCCGTGGTCGCGAAGATCGAGAAGCCCGAAGCGGTCTACAACCTCGAAGCCATCGTGCTGGCTTTCGACGCGGTGATGATCGCCCGCGGCGACCTCGGTGTCGAACTCCCGCTGGAGCAGGTCCCGCTGGTGCAGAAGCGCACCATCCAGATCGCCCGCGAGAACGCGAAGCCGGTCATCGTCGCGACGCAGATGCTCGAGTCGATGATCAACAGCTCCCGCCCGACCCGCGCGGAGGCCTCGGACGTCGCCAACGCGGTGCTCGACGGCGCGGACGCCCTCATGCTCTCGGGTGAGACCAGCGTCGGCCGCTACGCCATCGAGGTCGTCCAGACCATGGGCCGGATCATCGAGGCCGTCGAGACCGACTCCCCGGTCGTGCCGCCGCTCTCGCACGTCCCGCGCACCAAGCGCGGCGTCATCTCCTACGCCGCCCGTGACATCGGCGAGCGGCTGAACGCCAAGGCGCTGGTCGCCTTCACCCAGTCCGGTGACACGGTCCGGCGGTTGGCGCGACTGCACACGCGGCTGCCGCTGTTGGCGTTCACGCCGGAGGAGAGCGTCCGCAGCCAGCTCGCGATGACCTGGGGCACCACCACCCGGATCGTGCCGAAGGTCGACTCCACCGACCAGATGATCCAGCAGGTCGACCACGCGATGCTCGAAATGGGCAAGTACGCCAAGGGCGACCTCGTGGTCATCGTCGCCGGCTCCCCGCCGGGAACGGTCGGCTCGACCAACCTCATCCGGGTGCACCGGCTCGGCGAGGACGACCACGCCTGACGCTGCTCGCCCGAGCTGCCGCCTCGCTGTGCCATGAAAGGACCTTTCCTTGCCAAATTTGCAAGGAAAGGTCCTTTCATAGCGTTCGAGGTGAGCGAGCGGAGCTGTGGCGGGGTCGTTCGTGCCTGCCTGGGATGTCCACAGGGGTCCCGAAGGTGGTCTTCGCGACAAACGTCCCGCCTCACGGAGGCCCTGGACGGCCTGACCGCATAGGGTTCCGCATATGACTGAGATGGCCAGGGAGGCCGCGGCCGGATTCGACACCACCGGCGGAGTGGGCGGTCAGCCCGTGCTCGACCGGTTGGTCGCGCTGCTGGACTTGGAGAAGATCGAAGAGAACATCTTCCGCGGCGTCTCACCGGCCCATTCGCCGGTGCGCGTGTTCGGCGGACAGGTCGCGGGGCAGGCGCTGGTCGCCGCCGGCCGGACGGTGCCCGAGGAGCGGAAGGTCCACTCGCTGCACGCGTACTTCATCCGCGGCGGCGACCCGAGTGTCCCGATCGTCTACGAGGTCGACCGCATCCGAGACGGCCGCTCGTTCACCACCCGCCGGGTCGTGGGCATCCAGCACGGCAAGGCGATCTTCTCGCTGTCGGCGTCGTTCCAGAAGGACGAGGGCGGCATCGAGCACTCCGAGGCCATGCCGGACGTGCCCGATCCCGAGTCGCTCCCGACGCTGCAGGAGCGCGCCGAGGGCTACTTCATGGGCCACCTCGACCGGCCGCGCCCGATCGACGTGCGCTACGTCAACGATCCGCCGTGGGTGACCCGGAAGTCCGGTGAGCGTCCCGCCAGGAACCAGGTCTGGATGCGGGCCGACGGCAAGCTCCCGGACCATCAGCTGCTGCACGTCTGCGTCCTGACCTACGCCTCCGACATGACGTTGCTGGACTCGGTCCTCGCGCGGCACGGCGTCTACTGGGATCTCGACAAGGTGCTCGGCGCCAGCCTCGACCACGCGCTGTGGTTCCACCGCCCGTTCCGGGCCGACGAGTGGTTCCTCTACGACTCCGCGTCGCCGACCGCCTCGGGTGCCCGGGGTCTGGCCACGGGCCGGTTCTTCGCCGCGGACGGAACGCATATCGCCACCGTCGTGCAGGAGGGCCTTCTCCGGGTGGTGTGAACGGTGACGTTCCGCGTCGGAGGGCGTTTTGTCCACCCTTTAGAGGGAATGGCGAAATGCATTAACATCTGAAGCCAGAGCATTGAGTAATGGTCGCGGGCATAAAGGGAGGGCCGGAACCGATCGGGGGACGGCTCCAGCCCTGCACCGGGGGTGAATCCGGCTTCGACAGGTATCCTTTCGGAGTCCCATCGGTGCAGCTCGCGGCCCCGCGCCCGTGCCTCGACCGTTGCACGATGCTCAACCTACAGCGGCAATCTGCAAATTGCAGGATGAAAATCGGGTGGTGCCGGAAAATCGTCCTGTGACCATCTCACCGAATGTGTCTCGGGCTGGTTAGATGTGTTTCGTGCGAGGTTCGCGAACACCGTTCTCCTCGCCGTGTCGCGATCGGTGTGGCTCGGACAGCCCTGTGGAGGTGCCGTGATGACGAGGGGACAAGGGCCCACCGTGCGCCGCCGGAGACTGGCGAGCGAACTGAGGCGGTTGCGCGAGGCGGCCGACCTCACCATCGACGAGGTGAGCGAGAAGCTCGAATGCTCGGCCTCGAAGGTCAGCCGCATCGAGACGGGGCACGTCGGCGTCACCCCGCGCGACGCGCGCGACATGCTCGAGCTGTACGGCATCGCCGGCGACGAGCAGGAGGCGCTCGTCCAGCTGGCCAGGGAAGCGCGCAAACGCGGCTGGTGGCACGCGTATAACGAAGTGTTCACCGGCACCTTCGTCGGCCTGGAAGCCGACGCGAGTTCCCTCCGCGCGTTCCAGGCGCTGCTCGTGCCGGGCCTGCTGCAGACCGAACGCTACGCCAGGGCCGTGATCAGGGCGATGCGGCCCGACGCCGAGGAAGCCGAAGTCAGGCGCCGGGTGGCGGCGCGGATGGCGCGGCAGGAACTGCTGACGGACCCTTCGCCGCCGGAGTACTGGGCCGTGATGGACGAAGCGGTCCTGCATCGCACGGTCGACGGGGCCGAGGTGATGGCGGAACAGCTGTACCGGATGGTCACGATGGCGGGGAGGGCGAACGTGACCATCCAGATCGTGCCGTTCGGCGCGGGTGCCCATCCCGGGATGGAGGGTCCGTTCCTCATCATGGGCTTCCCCGAACTGGCCGACACCGACGTGGTCTACGTCGACAGCACCTCCAGCGGGCTCTATCTGGAGGAACCCCCGGACGTCCGGCGATACGCGTTGATGTTCGACCATCTCCGTGCCGCCGCGTTGAAACCGGACGACTCGGTCGAGGTGATCGCCGAGGCCGCCGGAAGGTTCGCCGAACAGGCGGCCCTCCCGAATACACCGCAGTATCGAGACCTCGGTGTGCTCGAGGTCCCTGGAAACAAGTAAGGAGCGGGGAGCAATGACGCCCAACGATGATCTTTCCCAGGCCCGGTGGTTCAAGAGCAGCCACAGCGGTGGCGGCAACGACTGCGTCGAGGTCGCCTTCACCGGTTCCGGTGCCGCGCTGAGGGACTCGAAGGACCCCGAAGGAGGAGCCTTCCGCCTTTCGCCGCACGCTTGGCGGGGGCTGCTCCGCGCGGTGCGCCAGAGTGGCCCGGCTCACGACTAGAGACGTTGGACTTCGACCCCTTACGCCCCCGAGCAGGGGATGGGCGGGAGTAAGGGGTCGAATCACGGCCGGGTGTAGGTGATCACCCGATGCCGCGAGGCACCCCTCAGGACGAATCTGGTCACTACCAAACCAGGTAGTGAGTTCCTAAGGGGAAACGTGATGCACAGCAATGACGCGATGCTCGTCGGGGTACTGGCCGAGGTGGCCTACCGGCGGGAAGAGCTGCAGAAGGCGGGCCGCAGTGTCTGGGTCGACCGGGCTCGCCGGGCGACCAAGCGGGTCCGGGCGCACCGCGCTGAAGTCCGGGTGCCCGCCCAGCAGCGCCGCGAAGCCGGGCAGATGCCCGCTCGCAGCGGCGAGATCACCCGGTAAAGGCCGAGTGCGATGAAGCTCTCGGCGAAAACCCAGGCGAAGTTGTCGGTCCGGTAGGCAAGAATGCACCTCGTGCCCCGTCTTGGCTCCGGAATCCCGATCGTCGCCCGCACTCAGGAGATGCGGCAGCTCCGCGCCGCCTTCGCCCGGGCAGAACGGGCCGAGGCCGGCGCGGTGCTGCTCTCCGGTGACGCCGGTGTCGGCAAGACCCGGCTGCTGACCGCGCTCGGTGAATTCGCCGCGTCCACGGGCGCCCTGGTCCTCACCGGGCGCTGTATCGACGTCCACGAGGGTGGCCTTCCTTATCTTCCGTTCGCCGAGGCGCTGGCGCCGCTGGCGACGACTTCCGATCCCGCGGTCACCGCCGCGGTCCGGGCCCGGCCGGCGCTGGGCAGGCTGCTCCCGCAACTGCAGCAGGCGGAAGACTTCCCCGCCATCGAAGACGGTCAGCTCACCGCGAGCGAACGGGTGTCGACGCAACGCCTCCGGCCCGAACAGGACCTCGGCCAGCTCCAGCTGTTCGACGCGGTACTGGGGGTGCTGACCGCCATCGCGCAGCGCCGGCCGGTGGTGATCCTGCTGGAGGATCTGCACTGGGCCGACGGCTCCACCCGCAACCTGCTCTCCTTCTTGCTGACGAGGCTGCGCACCCAGCGGTTGCTGCTGGTGGCGAGCTATCGCGAGGAGGACGTCCACCGGCGGCATCCGTTGCGTGCTCTGCTGTCCGAGGTGGTCAGGCTGGGCGCGGTCGAACGTGTCGAGGTCAAGCCGTTCGGCGCCGAGGACGCGCGCGCCTTCGTCGAGGCGCTCGCCGACGAGCCGATCAGCCAGGACCTGATCGCCGACATCGTCGCCCGGTCCGAGGGCAATCCGTTCTTCGTCGAGGAGCTGCTCGCGTCCGCGAAGGACTGCCGAGAGCTACCCGCCGGACTGGCCGAAGTGCTCCTCGCCAGGGTGGAGCAGCTTTCCCCGGTCACGCGCCGGGTGCTGCGGGTGGTCTCGGTCGCCAAGGACGCGGTGGCGCACGCGGCGCTCGCCGAGATCTCCGGCCTGGACGAACTCGAACTCGACGAGGCACTGCGCGAGGCGGTGCAGCATCACGTGCTGGTGATCGAGAACGGCTTCTACACCTTTCGCCACGCGCTGTTGCAGGAAGCGGTCTACGGCGACTTGTTGCCGGGGGAGCGGGTGCGCATGCACGCGGCCTACGCGGCGCGTATCCGCGACCGGGCCCAGGGCCGGGGCCAGGACGCGCGGCTCGCGCACCACAGCCTGGAGAGCAAGGACTTCGTCACCGCGCTGGCCGCGTTGCTGCGCGCGATGGACGAGGCGGAGAAGCTGGGTGCGCCCGGTTCCGCGCTGCGGCACGTCGAGCAGGCACTGTCCATCTGGGACGCCGTACCCGCGGCCGACCGGCCGCCGGACGTCGACGAACTCCGCCTCCTGCACGAAGCTTCGTATTTCGCGAGCACGTCGGGCGAACCGGAACGGGCGGTCGCCTATTCACGGTCCGCGACCGAGGCCCTCGGCCCGGACACCGGCGGCGAGCGGGCCGCCAAGGTCTGGCGTCGGCACGCGGAGGCGCTGCTTTCGGTCGACGGCACACTGGACGAGGTCGTCGAGGCGATCGACAAGGCCTGGGAGCTGGTCGAACACACCGAGGCGAGTTCCGCCCGGGCCTGGGTACTCGCCACCAGGGCGGGCATTCTGCGCCTGATCGACAGGTACGACGAGGCGCTGAAATGCGCGTTGGCCGCGGTCGCCGACGCGAGGGCCGTCGGCGCGGACGGGGCGGAGGCGGCCGCGCTGGTCTCGCTCGGCACGCTGGCCGACTCCGCGGGCGACGTCGAGGAGGCGCGGGAGCGGCTGCGCCAGGCCGAGCGAAAGGCCAAGGAATCGGGCGCGCTCAACGGTGAACTCCGGGCGCTGCACTTCCTCGGGCTGAGCTACGACGACCGGGCCGAGATCCAGCCCGCGCTGAAGTACTACGCCAAGGGGATCAAGCGGGCCGAGGAGACCGGGCTGACCTGGAGCTCGTTCGGGATCGAGCTGCGGACCAAACACCTCACGCTGCGGTACGTCAGCGGGGACTGGCCGAACGACGACGACGCCGGCCGGGCGGGCCGCGGGGTTTCGAGCGCCGTCGCGGCGCGGTTCCTGAGCATCTGGGCGCAGTTCGTCGTCGCGCGTGGCCGGTTCGAAGACGCCGACAAGGTCCTCGCCGGTTTGCGGCAGCACTGGAACACGGACGTTTCGATCGCGCTGGCCGCGGGTGACGCGGGCATCCAGCTCGCGTCGTGGCGGCAGGACCACGCGGGCGCGGTGCGGCAGGCGCGCGAGCTGATCGACTGGATCGAAGAGGTCGAGCCCGCGCTGCTCGGCGGGATCCGGATCAGCGTGCACGGCCTCGCGGCCGCCGTCGCGCAGGCCGCCGAGGCCCGGGTCCGCGGGGATCTGGCGACGGTCGAGGCCGCCGTGAGATCGGGCGAGGAGATGCTCGCTTACGGCCGCCACTGCGCCGAGCACGGCGTCCCGCGTTCGGTGTCGCTGGGCCCGGAGGCGCTGGCGTGGCTCGCCCGGCTGGACGCGCTCGGCAGCTGTCTGCACGGCGTGGGTGATCCGGCGTCGTGGGCGAAGGCGGTCGACGCGTTCGGGTACGGCGCGGTGTACGAGCAGGCCATGTGCCGTCTTCAGCACGCGAAGGCGCTGCTGGCTTCCGACGGCGACACCTCGCTGGCCGCGGCGGAGCTGTTGGCCGTGCACGCGGTGGCCGACAAGTTGAGTGCCTGCCCGCTGCGCGAAGCCGTCCGGGAGCTGAGTCACCGGGCACGTGTCGGGCTACCCGGGGAGCCCGCGGCTCCGCGCCGTGACGTCGTCGACCCGCTCACCGACCGCGAACGGGACGTGCTGGAACGCGTCGCGCTCGGCCGGACCAACCGCCAGGTCGGCGAGGAGCTGTACATCAGCGAGAAGACGGTGAGCGTCCACCTTTCCCGCGTGATGGCGAAGCTCGGCGCGAGCCGCCGGGCGGAGGCCGTCGCGATCGCCTACGACCGACGCCTGCTGAAACGCGTTTAGTCCTCTGAATGCGATCCTTGCGTGTGCAAGTACCGCATCCAGAGGACTAAACGCGTAGGGGGAGGGGGAGGAGGCAGGGCGGTCAGCGGCGCGGAAGGCGGCGGAGGACCTTCAGGCTCGTGCTCAGGGCCCGCGCCCACAGCTTCGGCGGGATGCCGCGACCGGGCCGCAGCGGCATCCCGCGCTGCAGCGCGATCGCCTGGGCCTCGGTGTACTTCAGCAGCCCTTCGGCACCATTACGCCGTCCGACCCCGGAGTCCTTCATCCCGCCCATCGGCAGCCCCACGGTCCCGAAGGTCGCCGCGAAGCCTTCGTTGACGTTGACGGTCCCGGCCTTCAGCCGCGCCGCGACCTCCCAGCCCGCGCGGCCGTTGCGCGACCACACACTCGCGTTCAGCCCGAACCGCGTGTCGTTGGCGCGCTCGATCGCCTCGGTGACGTCGGTGTAGCCGTAGATCGACACGACCGGCCCGAAGGTCTCCTCGGCGAACAGCTTGACGTCCTCGGTGACGTCGGTGAGGACGGTCGGCTCGTAGAACAGCGGGCCGAGTTCGGGCCGGGCCTTACCGCCGGTGAGCACCCTCGCGCCCTTGGACCGGGCGTCTTCGACATGCGCCGACACGGTCGCCAGCTGGTCTTCCGAGGTCAGCGAGCCCATCTGCGCCTGGTAGTCGAGGGCACCCCCGAGCCGTAGCGCGGCGGTCTTGGCGACGAAGGCCCGCGTGAACTCCTCGCGGATGGATTCGTGGACGTAGATCCGTTCGACGGAAACGCACAGCTGGCCCGCGGAGGAGAAGCACGCGGTCACCGCGCCCGCGGCGGTTTTGGCGATGTCCGCGTCGGGCAGCACGATCATCGGGTTCTTGCCGCCGAGTTCCAGCGAGTAGCTCGTCAACCGCTCCGCCACCTTCGCGGCGAGCCCCTTGCCCGTCGGCGTGGAGCCGGTGAAGCACAGATAGTCCGATTCCTCGACCAGCGCGTCACCGATGCGCGAACCGCGGCCGAGCACGATCTGCCAGACGCCGGCGGGCAGCCCCGCCTCCTCGGCGAGCTCCTGCAGCCACAGCGCCGAAAGCGCGGTCTGGTTGTCCGGCTTCTGCACGACGGCGTTGCCCGCCGCGAGCGCGGGCAGGACGTCCATCGCGGTGAGCGCGAGCGGGTAGTTCCACGGCGAGATGATCCCGACGACGCCCTTTGGGTGCCGGATCTCGCCGACCTTCGTCAGTACCGGGATCAGCCCGGCGGGGCGGCGCGGGGAAAGGATCTTCGCACTGTGCTTGCCGTAGTAGGCGGCCACGAGCGCGGTGGCGCTGACTTCGTCGAAGGCGTCCATCCGTGCCTTGCCCGCCTCGATCTGCACGAGGTCGAGCGCCTCTTCCTGGCGCTGCAACACGAGATCGTGCAGGCGGATCAGGATGTGCTGGCGGTCCTCGACCGCACGCTCGGCCCACGAGCGCTGCGCCTCCCGCGCCTGGTCGAAGACGGCGCGGACGTCGGCGTCGGTGGCCTGGGGGAGCGTGGTGATCGGTTGTCCGGTGAACGGCGCGCACATCTGGACCGGTGCGGAGTCCTTGCCGCCCACGACCCGCCGCACGAGCCGGTCCGCCCTCGCCGAGGCCGGGGCCCCGGGGACGCCGCCGATGGTGGCCGGCCCCTCGGTGTGGTGGCTCGCGCTCGCCGGTGTCGTGCTCGTCATGCCGTCTCCGTTCCATGCGGCGTGGAGCCGGGAGGCGCCACGCAGAGCCCAGGTGTTACCGACGAGTACAGCATACCGCCGGTATGGAGACTGTCCAGCGCTGATATGAATAAGTTTCACATATTGCCGGATTGGGGCGGATTGTCGGGGGACGGGCGCAGGATGTCCTGCTGCTGCAACGCCGACCCCGCAGGCGGTGTCGGGGGTGACGGCGGCTCATAGGCCTGAAGCGGCGGTTGCTGCGGATACTGCTGCTGAGGGACGCTGGGCGGGTAAGGGGCGTAGGCGACCGGGTAGGGGTTCTGAGAGGGCGGCGCGGGCTCACGGCGATTGGCCACGATCGCCAGGACGAGGGTGAGCAACGCCACGAGGCCGCCCGCGAGCAGGATCCAGAATCCGCCCCCGGTGCCGTAGCGCGAGACGAACCGGCCGGTGTCCTGGCCGAAACTCAGGCTCGCCGAGATGTCCATGCCGAGCATCCAGACCCCGACCGCGGTTCCGGCGCCGCCGACGATCAGCAGTGTCCTCGACGTCGTCGCCGCGGGCGAACCCGAATTCCGCCGGTACGAGGCGAAGCCCACCGCGGCCCCGGCGAACAGCGTCAGCGCCGCGGCGGACAGCGGGATGCCGTACCGGGCGACATGGGTCTTGTCGTAGAACTCCTTCTCCTCCGCCGAGGGTTCGATGTCGAAGGACCGCGCCCACCCCGTCTCGGCGAATTTCGACACCGTCTTGCCTTCGGAAATCTGCTCATAGGTCGACTGCGGCAGAAAGGTGGCGACCAGGACCAGCAGTCCGGCGAAGACGCCCATCATCGCCGCGAACAACCGGGGGAGCCGCGCATCGGACGGCGGACTTGGTGCGGCCACGGGAGGTTGGACGGGCTGCATTGCGCCGAACGGGCCAGTCGGGTGGTACGGCTGCTGCTGCGGCGCGCTCATGATCGGCTCCTCCGCCGGTTCTGTTGTCCAGCAAGGAATTCCACCACGAATCGGCCGACGAGATAAGTGTCACCTGTGCTCTGGTCAAGAGCATCCGCGCGTGCTAGCGGCCTCAGGTCGAGGCGTCCTCGTACAACATCACCGCGACGCGCTTCCATTCGTCGAGCAATTGCCGCCGCCGCTTCGGATCACCGCCGAGTTCGGCGTCCAGCGCCAGCCCCCGCGTGAGGTTCACGGTCAGCCAGAACAGGATCTCGGCGCGTTCCTTCGGCAGCTCCCCGGCGATCGAGGTGACGTGCTCCAGGGTTGAGCGGCCCAGGGCCCGGTCGACCGGGCGGATCGCCTCCCGGAGTTCGGGATCGGTCCGCGCCGCGACCCACAGTTCCGTGGCGGCCGTGGACAGCGTGCCCGAGTAGCCCTCCCACAGCAGGTCGATCGCCGCCGCGACCCCCGAGGCGCCACCGGGAAGCGTGGAAATCGACTCGGCGAGGCGGCCGCGCAGCTTTCCGGTCAGATGCTCGACGGCGGCCGCCATCAGCTCGGCCTTCGCGGAGAAGTGGTGCTGCACGGCACCCTTCGAGACCCCGGCGCGGGCGCAGATCTCCTGCACCGAAGTGCGCGCGTATCCGAGGTCGACCAGGCAGTCGATGGTCGCGTCGAGCAAGGCGGTGCGGGTCTGCTCGCGCCGCTCGGCCTGTGTCCGGTGGGTTCTGCCCAGTACGGCCATCGGCCTGCGCCCCCTCTTTACGTGCAGCTCGGTACGGATGTACATTCCGCTTGGAACTTACATCCTAAGCGTCATGTTTTCCAGGTCCGATCAGGAGGCGTTGGCCGTGCCCTTGCAGATCCAGAAGAGTTCGTGGAGCACGACGGAGCTCGAAGACCTCCGGGACCTCGCCCGGACCTTCTGCCAGAAGGAACTCGTGCCGAACCAGGAGCGCTGGGCGGCCGAGAAGAAGGTCGACCGAGAGCTCTGGACGAAGGCGGGCGAGGTCGGCCTGCTGGCCCTGTCCATCCCGGAGGAGTACGGCGGTGGCGGCGGCACGTTCGCCCACGAGGCCGTGCTCTACGAAGAGCAGGCCCGATCCGGCGACAGCGCCTGGGGCGTCACCGTCCACAATGGAATCGTCGCGCACTACATCCTGGAGTACGCCGGCGAAGAGCAGAAGAAGGCGTGGCTGCCGAAGTTCGCCTCCGGCGAGATGGTCGGCGCGGTCGCGATGACCGAACCCGGCACGGGTTCGGATCTGCAGAACATCAAGACCCGCGCGGTACGCGACGGCGACCACTACGTGATCAACGGCGCGAAGACGTTCATCACCAACGGTTTCCACGCCGACCTCGTCGTCGTCGCGGTGAAGACCGACCCGGACGCGGGCGCGCAGGGGGTCTCGCTGATCGCCGTCGAGACCGACACCCCCGGCTTCAGTCGCGGTCGCGTCCTCGACAAGATCGGCCTCAAGGGCCAGGACACCGCCGAGCTGAACTTCGACGACGTCCGGGTGCCCGCCGCCAACCTCCTCGGTGAGCAGGAAGGCCTCGGCTTCATCCAGCTGATGCAGCAGCTGCCACAGGAACGGCTGATCATCGCCGTCACCGCGGTCGCCGGGATGGAGGCCGCGATCGACCAGACCATCGCCTACACCAAGGACCGGCAGGCCTTCGGCCGTCCGATCTACAACTTCCAGAACACGAAGTTCAAACTCGCCGAGGCCGCGACCGAGGCCGCGGTCTCCCGCGCGTTCCTCGACCAGTGCATCGAACGGCACCTGCGCAAGGAACTCGACGTGCAGGGCGCGGCGATGGCGAAGCTGTGGACCACCGAACGGGTCAACAAGGTCGTCGACGACTGCCTGCAGCTCTTCGGCGGCTACGGCTACATGACCGAGTACCCGATCGCGCGCGCGTGGGCCGACATCCGGATTTCCCGGATCTTCGGTGGCACCAGCGAGATCATGAAGGAAATCATCTCCCGCACGCTCTGAGCGATCCGCTGGCGTAGGAAGGAAAGACGTGGCGAAGAAGGCCGGCCCGCTGAGCGGGCTCAAGGTCGTCGAACTGGCCGGGCTCGCCCCGGCGCCGTTCGCCTGCACGATCCTCGCCGATCTCGGCGCGGACGTCATCCGGGTCGACCGGGCGACACCGGGCAACGACGTGATCGGCTTCCCGAACGATCCGCTCGCCAGGGGCAGGCGGTCGATCGGGATCAACACCAAGACCCCCGAAGGGGTCGAACTGGTGTTGAAACTCGCCGACGAGGCGGACGTGCTCATCGAGGGCTTCCGCCCCGGGGTGGCCGAGCGGATGGGCATCGGGCCGGAGCAGGTCCACGCCCGCAATCCACGGCTGGTCTACGGCCGGATGACCGGCTACGGCCAGGACGGTCCGCTGGCGACCGTCGCCGGGCACGACATCAACTACATCGGCATCTCCGGCGCGCTCGAACCCATCGGGCACGCGGGACAGCGGCCGGTGGTGCCGCTCAACCTCGTCGGTGACTTCGGCGGCGGTGGCCTCCTGCTGGCGATGGGCGTGCTGGCGGCGCTGTTCGAACGCCAGTCGTCCGGCAAGGGTCAGGTGGTCGACGCGTCCATGGTGGACGGTGCCGCGCTGCTGACCACCAGCCTGCACGGGCTGCTGAACTCCGGGCTCTGGCCGGGCGGACGCGGCGAGAACATGCTCGACGGCGGCGCGCCGTTCTACGACACCTACGAGACCGCCGACGGCAAGTACGTCGCCATCGGCGCGATCGAGATGCGGTTCTGGGGCGACCTCGTGAAGGTCCTCGGACTCGATCCCGAGGAGACCCCGGTCCACGTCGACAAGAACGAGTGGCCGAAGCTGCGCAAGATCGTCGCCGAAGCCGTCGCGAAGCACACCCGTGACGAACTGGTCGCGAAGGCCGAAGGCACCGACGCGTGCCTGACGCCGGTGCTCGCGCCGGGGGAGGCGCCGTCGCATCCGCACAACGTCGCGCGTGGGACGTTCGTCGACATCGGCGGAGTGGTGCAGCCCGCGCCCGCGCCGAGGTTCGACCGCACGCCGGCGGAAACGCCGGAACCGCCGCGGCCCAAGGGCGCGGACACCGCCGACGTCCTCGCCGAACTCGGGGTCGACGCCGAGGGTGTCGAACGGCTCAAGGCCGCGGGCACGATCGTCTAGCGAGTTTCCGGGGCGGGGTCCAGGTCGGACCGCAGCATCGAATAGAGGACGTGGTCGCGCCAGGCCCCGTCCCGGAACGCGTAGCCGCGCAGCACGCCTTCGCGGGTGAAGCCCGCCTTCGTCAGGGAGCGCTGCTCGGCGACGTTGCCCGCTTCCGTCGACGCCTCGACGCGGTTCATCTGCGTATGCGCGAAGAGGTAGCGGACCAGCAACCGCTGCGCCTTGGTCCCGTAGCCGTGGCCGCGTGCCTCGGGGATCAGCACGAGGCCGGCGTTCCAGCAGTACGACGTCGACCCGGACCTGGTCTTGTGCCAGGAGACGAAACCGAGCCGCTGGCCGTCGAGGTCGATCATCAGCATCCCGTTGTCCGCGGCGAGCATGCCGGTCTCGGTCCAGCGGCGGCGCAGGAAATGCGGGTCGTGCCAGCCGTGCCATTCGAACTCGCCCGCGGCCCGCGGATCGTTCGTCAGTGCTTCGAGCATCGGCAGGTCTTCTTCGGACACCGGTCTGAGCGCGACTCCGGTTTCTGTCATCCGACAGACATTAGGACCTCGGGCCGTCGAAACTGCCGTGACGCCCCGCGCCCCCGCTGAATCGACTCGCGCCTTCGACGGCTTCTTCGGCGAGCCCGCCGCCGATCAGCGCGTTCGAGAACTCGGTCCGCAGCGCCTCTTCTTCGGTGAGTCCGTACTGGCCATACGCGGACTTGCGGTCCGCGCGCAGACAAGCCTGCGGGAACGCCGCCAGTTCGCGCGCGAGGGCCTGTGCGGCGCTCACCGCCTCGCCGTCGGGTACGACGCGGTTCGCCAGCCCGATCGCGAGTGCTTCGTCGGCGTCGACCGGACGGCCGGTGAGGATCAGGTCCATCGCCCGCGAATGCCCGATCAGCCGGGGGAGGCGCACCGTGCCGCCGTCGATCAGCGGGACACCCCAGCGGCGGCAGAACACGCCGAAGACGGCCGTGCTGTCCGCGACCCGCAGATCGCACCACAACGCCAGTTCCAGGCCGCCCGCGACGGCGTGCCCGCGGACCGCGGCGATCACCGGCTTCGACAGGGCCAGCCGCGTCGGCCCCATCGGCCCGTCACCCGCCGGGGTGAGCGAGTTGGTGCGGTCGGTGCCGACGGCCTTCAGATCGGCTCCGGCGCAGAAGGCGTCACCCGAACCGGTGAGGACGGCGACCGCGGCCGCCTCGTCGCGGTCGAAGGCCCGGAACGCGTCCGCCAGCGCGGCGGCGGTCGGGCCGTCCACCGCGTTGCGGGTCTCCGGCCGGTGCAGGGTGATCGTCGTCACCGGACCCTCCCGGTGGACGAGAACGTTTTCGCTCATCTTCGCTCCCTCGGGCGGGTCAGGGTGGGCAACGGGGCCCCGATCTCCTTAAGGTGGTGACAAAGTCCGCAGTGCGCGCGGAGTCAGCGTCTCCGACACTACGGTGTGATGGGATGGAGCCATGTCGCCCGGCTTGAAGAAATTCGTTGTGATCGCCGTCGTCGCGCTCGTGCTCTTCTTTCTGATCAGCAGGCCGACCCAATCCGCCGACGCCGTCCACACCGCGCTCGGCTGGCTCCGGTCCGGTGCCGAAGCCATCGTGACCTTCGTGCGGAGCCTCTTCTCCTGACCCGTCGTGCCGAGCACCGGTGTCCCTGGTGACGCCGGTGATCACCGTGCGCGGCCACCTGCGGATATCACGCACTGTCACCGACCTCGGATTTCGGTCGGGCGACTCGACCATCCGGGTGGATTGACCCCGAAAACCCGCAGGTCGACGAATTCGTGCCCAGGAAGCTCTGGCGGAAGAGACCTCCGCGCCCCTACGGTGCTCACATTGCGTGATCGGTTGGTCTTCCAGGCGCCGGAGCCGGCCTCCTGGGCGAGAGTTTCCGCAGGTGCGAGCCTCAGGGCGAAAGCGGACATTCAGCCGGGCAAGTAAGTCAGGACTTGTCAGTCGGGGAATCATGAGGAGGCAGGGATGACCGGAGATCCCGGAGTCGACGCGTTGATCCGGCAGTGGGCCGCCGAGCGCGAGCAGACCCCCGAGGAGCAGGAGGTCGACCGCATCGCGTCCGCGTGGCTCGCCGACGCGCCCCGTCAGGCGCCCGGGATCCCCGGCCAGCGTCAGCAGTCCGGTCAGGCGCGCTGGGCGCCGGTCGAGGCCGCCGACCCCGGCTATCTCGACGCCATGCGCAGCCGTCTTCCCGATGTCCCGCAGGATCTGCTCGTCGCCGCCGCGGGCTGGTGGCAGATGGTCGGCGGGGTCGCCGAGGCCGAAGCCTGGTGGGACGCCGGCATCAGCCCACTCGACCAGCGCGCGCTCGACTACCGCGCGGCCGGGCTCGCCCCGTCCGACCTGAGCCGTCGTCTCGGCCCGATGACCGTTTTGCAGCACCTTCGCCGCGGCAGCGCCCCGGCCTGGTGCGTGGCGCGGCTGGCGAGGCAACAGAAGTCCGCCTGATGAGAACTTCTCGCACACGCGGGTGAACCGGCGTGGCAGAGGCGATCACGGCAACCGCGTAACGCTAACCTGCGCGGGCTCGTTGTTCGAGCATCGGTCGTGATCGCCGCCCACGCTGGAGGACTCGCTTCGTGCGCACCACCCCGGAAAACGACGAGTTCGTCGCCGACCCGGCCAAGCCCGTTTCGTCACGTCGCGGGGCAGGCGCCGCCGTTCTCGTCAGGCTGGTGGTCGTGCTGGCCGTACTCGGCCTCGCCGGGGGCGGTGTCTGGCTGGTGACCAAGGCGTCCGCCCCGGTCGCGAGCCCGACGACGATGGAGATCCCCGCCTTGCAGGTCAAGGCGGCGGACGTGAAACCGGGAACGGTCGTCCCGGTCAACGCCGCGCCCGCCGGTGGCGCGGCCCAGCAGACCTCGCCGCAGCAGGTACAGCCGAAAACGGGCAAGGACCCGCTGGCCGCCTGGACCGAACGGGCGGCGCAGGCCACCGGCATCCCGGCCAGGGCACTGCTCGCCTACGGCTCCGCCGAGCTGGCGATGCGCCAGCTGCAGCCGAACTGCAAGATCTCGTGGGCGACACTCGCCGGCATCGGCCGGATCGAGTCGAACCACGGCCAGTACGGCGGCGCGATCCTCGGCCAGGACGGCCGCCCGTCGAAACCGATCATCGGGGTCCCGCTCGACGGCTCACCCGGTGTCAAGGCGATCGGGGACACCGACGGCGGGCAGTTCGACGGCGACACGGCTGTCGACCGCGCCGTCGGCCCGATGCAGTTCATCCCCAGCACCTGGCGCCGCTACGCCGCCGACGGCAACCGCGACGGCGTCGGCGACCCGCAGCAGATCGACGACGCGTCGCTCGCGGCGGCCCGCTATCTGTGCGTGAACAACCGCGACATGTCGGCCGCCTCGGGGTGGTGGCAAGGCATTCTGTCGTACAACAACTCGACGGAGTACGCGCAGAAGGTCTTCGGACTGGCGGACGATTACGCGAAGGCCGTGCAGTCCCGCTCGTGAGTGGTAATGACGGTTAGAACCGTCATTACCACTCACGAGACGCGACTCACCGCTCGGAGCCTGCCAGAGGTCGTGACCGACCTCCGTCGTCGATCCCGGCATCCGCTGCACCGTCACCCTGACGCAAGTCAGGCGCAGGGAGAGCGTAGGGATAGAGGACTTGACGGACTCCGAGCGGCAAGAGTGCCGGAGCCGGGACCAAGGTCCCGTGCCCCGGTCGGCGCAGTTTCGCACCGCCGCCAGTGCTAGCGTCGATGCGTGCCCGCACCGTCTGTCACCCTGCGCCGTCTCGGCATCGCCGGCGTCTGCCTGGTGAGCCTGGCGCTGTGCTGCGGGCTCGCCTGGTGGCAGTGGGAGCGGTTCTCCTCGGCGAGCGGGACCTTCCAGAATTTGGGTTACGTCCTGCAATGGCCGCTGTTCGGGCTGTTCCCCGCGTTCATGTTCTGGCGGATCCGCAAGCTCCGCCGCCAGGCCGCGGAGGCCGACACCTCGGAGCAGGTGGCCGAGACCGCCGTTCCCGAAGTGCCCGCGCCCCGGCGGAGGCGCGCCCCGGCGCCCCGCCCGTCCGCCCCCGAAGATGACGAGCTCGCCGCTTACAACAGGTACTTGCGCGAACTCAACGCCCGCGACGAGTAGTTCCCCAGAGAGGTTCGAGACCCTATGACCACCCGAACTGACGACGCCGTCCCGGCCCGCTCGGTCTCGCTGGGCGGGCCGCTGATCCGATTCCGCGTCGCCGCGTACGCCACCGGTGTCGCCCTGCTCGGGCTGGTCGTCGAGATGCTGCTGCAGTACGCCTTCCGCGTGGAACTTCCCCAGTTCGTGAAGCTGATCCCCATGGTCCATGGCGGGCTTTACCTGATCTACCTGCTGCTCGCGGTCGACCTCGCGATCAAGGCCCGCTGGTCGATGAAGGGCACCCTCCTGGTGCTGATCGCCGGCTGCATCCCGTTCTTCTCGTTCGTGATGGAGCGCAAGGTCACGCACAAGGTCGACGCGGGTCAGAAGCTCTAAGCCCGGCGCCGGAAGGTCACCGCCACCAGCAACGACACCGCCGTCACCACGGCCGCGGCGGTGAAGGCGGCGGTCATCCCGCCGACCGTGGTCTCCGCCGGGCTTCCGGACGGCGTCCGCGTCACCGCGCCGAACACGGTGATCAGGATCGCGAGCCCCAGCGTCGCCCCGGCCTGCTGCAACGTCTGCAAAAGCGCCACCGGCCGCACCCGCGTCCTCTGGCGGCACCGTCGCAACTGGATTCGGGGAATGTCTCCGTTTTCGTCGCCCGAGGAGGTGCAGATGGTCACGGCCGATCCGGCCCGGCCCATGCGCGCGGACGCGCGGCGCAACTACGAGCGCATCGTGGCCGTGGCGAAGAAGGCGTTCACCGACGAGGGAGTGGACGTGCCCGCCGACGACATCGCCAAACGCGCCGGGGTCGGCGCGGGCACGCTGTACCGGCACTTCCCGACCCGCGACAAACTGATCGAGGCCGTCTACCGCGACGAGATCGACGGGATGGCCCAGCAGGCGTTCGACCTGCTCGACCGGCTGACACCGGGCGAAGCGCTCGAAGCGTGGTTGGCCACGCACGTCGCCTACGTGGTCGAGAAGCACGGTCTCGCGATGACTTTGAAGGCGTCCGTCGATGCCGGATCCGAGGTCTTCGCCTGGTGCCAGTCACGGCTGCGGTCGGCGTCCGACGCGATCGTGAAGGCGGCTCAGGACGCGGGCGTCCTCCGGGAGGACGTCACCGGGATCGACATCCTGCGGCTGGGCCACGGGGTGGGTTCGGCGGCGAGCAAGGCGTCCCCGGAGGACGCGAAACGGCTGCTCGCGATCGTGCTGGACGGCCTCCGGACGCCATGAAAGGTCCTTTCCTTGCAAATTTTGCAAGGAAAGGACCTTTCATGGCGCGCGTGACGCCGATCAGGAGCCGATCCCGGTGAGGGACCGCACCTCCATCTCGGCGTGCTTGACCGGATCGGCCTTCGAGCGCCCGACGAACGTGCCGACGAAGCCGCACAGGAACGAGAACGGGATCGACACCAGGCCCGGGTTCTTCAGCGGGAACCAGTGGAAGTCGACGCTGGTGATGATCGAGTCGGCGGCTCCGGACATCACCGGCGAGAAGAACACGAGCACCAGGCTCGCGATCAGTCCGCCGTAGATGCCCCACAGGGTGCCGGTGGTGTTGAACCGCTTCCAGAACAGCGAGTACAGCAACGTCGAGAGGTTCGCCGACGCCGCGACCGCGAACGCCAGTGCCACCAGGAACGCGATGTTCTGCCCGTTCGCCAGGATGCCGCCCACGATCGCGAACGCCCCGACGGCGACCGCGGTCAGCCGGGCGACCCGGACCTCCGCGACCGGTTCCGCCTTGCCGCGTTTGAAGATGTTGGCGTAGACGTCGTGCGCGAAGGAGGCCGACGCGGTGATCGTCAGCCCGGCGACGACGGCGAGGATGGTCGCGAAGGCCACCGCCGAGACGACGCCGAGCAGGACGGTGCCGCCGATGTTCAGCGCCAGCAGCGGCGCCGCGGAGTTTTCCCCGCCCGGCGCGTTCTTGATCGCCTCCGGGCCGACCAGCGCTGCCGCGCCGAAGCCGATGACCAGTGTGCAGAGATAGAAGACGGTCATGCACGCGGTCGCCCACACCACCGAGCGACGCGCCTCGCGCGAGTTCGGCACGGTGTAGAAGCGCATCAGCACGTGCGGCAGCGCGGCGGCGCCGAGGACCAGCGCCAGTGCCAGCGAGACGAAGTCGAGTTTCGTGATCTCGCTCTTGCCGTACGAGCCGCCGGGCTGCAGCAGCTCTTCACCCAGGGGGCTCTTGTCGGCGGCGGCCGAGAGCAGGTTCGAGAAGCTGAAGCCGAACTTGCCGAACAGGAACACGGTGATCAGCGCACCGGTCAGCAACAGGATGGTCGCCTTGATGATCTGCACCCACGTGGTGCCCTTCATCCCGCCGACCAGCACGTACAGCACCATGACGATACCGACGACACCGATCACCAGCGCCTGGCCGATCCCGCCGTGGATGTCGAGCAGCAGCGCCACCAGCCCGCCGGCGCCGGCCATCTGCGCGAGCATGTAGAAGAAGGAGATCACCAGCGTCGACGTCGCGGCCGCGGCGCGGACCGGGCGCTGCTTCATCCGGAAGCTCAGCACGTCGCCCATGGTGAAGCGGCCCGTGTTGCGGAGCAGTTCCGCGATCAGGAGGAGATCGACCAGCCAGGCGACGAGGAACCCGATCGAGTACAGGAAGCCGTCGTAGCCGTGGATCGCGATCGCCCCGGCGATGCCGAGAAACGACGCCGCCGAGAGGAAGTCGCCCGAGAGCGCGATGCCGTTCTGCCGCCCGGTGAAGGCGCTGCCCGCCGCGTAGTAGTCCGAAGTGGAGGAATTGCGCGTGCTGGCGCGGTACACCACGTACAGGGTGATCGCGACGAACAGCGCGAAGACCACGACGTTCAGGATCGGGTCGTTGTCGGGGATGCTCATCGCTCACCCGCCTCGACCGACGCCCGCAGCCGCTCGACCTTGGGGTCGAGCCGCTTGTTGGCGAACCTCAGGTAGGCGATCGTGATCAGCACCGTGCTGGCGAACTGACCGAGCCCGAGCAGGATGCCGACGTTGACCTCGCCGAACACCTTCCGGCTCATGAACTCGTGCGCGTAGGCCGCCAGCAGCACGTACGTCATGTACCAGGTGAAGAACAGCAGGCTCATCGGGAACACGAACCGCCGGAAGGACTTGCGCAGCGCGACGAACTCCTTGCCGTGCTGGATCCGGTCGTAGTCCGGGCCGGTGCTGCGGGGCGGCGCGGGCGCGGGCCGTCGCCCGCGGACGAACAACGCGGGCATCTGCCCGGTGTCCTCGAGGGCGTTGCTCGCCGCGAAGGGACGCGCGACGTCGGGCATGGGGTTCCTCCGAGGCTTGCTGGCATCCGGGCGCGGTACGGAGCGCACATACTAACTACGCCTTCGAGTGCGCTGAAAAGGCGACCCCGCTTCCGTAACCGCAAGCGAGGGTATTCGTTTTCCGATCGCAATTAGATTCCGGGAATTCGTTTCGGCGGAATGATCGAGCTTTTATCACTCTTAATAGTGAGCAAGTTTGTCACGCCCGGTCGTCGCCCGAACGGAGCACTGCGGCAAATGGTTGAGGCTGGCCACGCTGTGTCCCTCGTCTTGGTGACAGATCGTAGTTTCGCTTCCCGGTCACACTCGGCTTCGATACTCTGCCCGCCATCGCCAGGCGCGGAAGATCCCCTGGCTCACCCGATATCCGGAAAGAAATCACCTACGGCGGGGAGGTCGAGCAGACCGGAACGGCAAGGCCACAACATCGGGCACAGATTTGGGCTTGACCCACCCATTGGGGGTACGGACAGTAGTTCGACCGGGCGACGCGGCTACCGAGCGTAGGCTGTTCGGGTGACTCTGGCACACCGTGCGTCGGCGCAACCTGTAACCGGAATTCCCTCGTTTGTGACGCGGGGACGGTTTTCGGGCCTTGTACGTCGTTCGGGCATACACTTTTCCCAGGTCAGCGCCCGTGTGCTGAACGGAATTGACGGTACCTGGATTGGTGTACGATTCTTTGGCCCGGCTGACCCGCAGTGATCGATTGGCAAAGAAAAGTTGATCTCGACGACCATGCACTTCGCAGGTTGCGACCTGCACGTGCAGGTGCAAGACCGTCCGACGCGGACCGGTGCCCCTGGGGACACCCGGATCGCCGGACCGGGTCTCTCGTGCCGCGGTCGATCACGTGGTCAGGCCGGGGCCGAGTTCTCCGCAGGTAGGTTCCTCGCGGGAACGGACGCCTCAGACCGTGCCAGGACGCCGGACAGGGAGTCACCTACGTGACCGTTGCAGGAGAAGGCCAAGTGCCTGTCGGGGAGCTGCTGGGACGCACTCCCCGGCCATCGCGGTGGGCTACCGGCTGGCGCGCGCTCGTGCGCTGGCGGGACTGGAGCCTGCCGGTGAAGCTGTCGGCCGTGACACTGGTGCCGATCCTCATCGCGCTCGCGCTGGGCATCGCCACCATCGCGGGCCAGGTCGGCCGTTCCGACGGCTATCAGCGGCTCGACCGCCTCGTCGCGCTGAGCGGCCAGATCCGTACGCTCGCCGACGGGCTCGGGCGCGAACGCACCCAGTCCGCCGCCGGGCTGACCGCCGGGACCGTCGGCGGCACCCTCGACCTCGCCTCCGCCCGCGGCGACGTCGACACGGCCATCCCGTTGTACCGCGCCGCCGCGATCAGGGCCGTGGAGGCCGAGCCGTCGCTCGCCAAGGCGAAGGACGCCGCGGCCGCCCAGCTGGACAAGCTGGCCGACATCCGGCAGCGGGCCTCAGCCGGGCAGCTCGACCCGGTCCAGGCCATCGGCGAGTACACCGACGTCACCACCGCGCTGCTCGCCGTCGACACCGCGCTGGCCGCGGGCGCCAGTGAAGACGTCCTCGGCGGCACCCCCGCCGCGTTGCACGACCTCGCCGTGATGAAGGAACAGCTGTCGCTGAGCCAGGCGCTGGTCTCCTTCGGCATCGCCCGCTCCGGCCTCGCGCCGAGCGAGCTCAACCAGGTACGCACCGCCGAACTGCGGCTGGCCGACCGGTTCACCGACTTCCGCGCCGCCGCTTCGGAACAGCAGCGCCAGGAGTTCGCCGCCGTCGTCAGCGACGACGCGATGGAGACGCGCGACAGGCTCGCGAAGACCGCACTCGGTGACCAGGGCACGCCCACCCAACAAGCGTTCCGCACGCTGTCCGCGCAGGGCTGGACCGACGCGTCGACCACGATGATCACCAAGGTGGGCGAGGTCGCGAACCAATTCGGCGCGCGGGCGAACGCGGTGTCGGCCGAACTGGTCGACGACGCCAGCAGCGGCGCGGGCCTGCTCGCGGTCCTGCTGTTCGGCGCGATGGTGCTCGCCGTCGCCGTCGTCTTCCTCATCACCCGCCAGCTGCTGCGGTCGCTGAAGGTGCTGCGCGCCAGCGCACTCGACGTCGCCGAGCGGCAGCTGCCCGACGCGGTCCGCAACATCCAGGAGGGCCGCTCGCAGGGCACCGACGTCCAGCCGGTCCCCGTCGGCACCGACGACGAGATCGGCGAGGTCGCCAGGGCCTTCGACAAGGTGCACCACCAGGCGCTGCGCCTGGCCACCGAACAGGCCTCGATGCGGACCGGCTACAGCAACGTGTTCGTCAACCTCTCCCGCCGCAGCCAGAGTCTCGTGCAGCGACAGCTGCAGCTGATCGAACGGCTGGAGCGCGACGAGGAGGACGCCGACCAGCTCGCCACGCTGTTCCAGCTGGACCACCTCGCCACCCGCATGCGGCGCAACAACGAGAACCTGATGGTCCTCTCCGGCGCCGAACCGGGCAGGCGGTCCGGTCAGCCGGTCTCCGCCAGCGACGTGGTGCGCGCGGCGGTGTCCGAGATCGAGCAGTACCAACGGGTCACCGTGCAGAACCCGCCGCCGGTCCGGCTGGTCGGGTACGCGGCCAACGATCTGATGCGCCTGATCGCCGAACTGCTGGACAACGCCACCGCCTTCTCCGCCCCGGAGACCCAGGTGACCGTCGCGACCCGGCTCCTCGAAGACGGCTCGTTCGGCATCGACATCCTCGACAAGGGCATCGGGATGAACGAGGCCGAGGTCGCCGAGGCCAACGCCCGGCTCACCGAGGCCCCCAACGTCGACCTCACCACCTCGCGCCGGATGGGCCTGTTCGTGGTCGGACGGCTGGCCAGCAGGCACCGCATCGGTGTCTCGCTGCACGGTGGCAAGGACATCGTCGGCGTGCGCGCCACCGTCTCGGTCCCGGCGGATCTGGTGATGGTCCCGGCGGGGGATCCCGGCCCCGCCACCGGCCCGATCACCCAGCGCCTCGCGCCGCTGCCGCCGCAGCAGCCGGGTGGCCTGCCCCGCCGCCAGCGTCCCGTCAACGGCTCACGGGCGGCGATGCCGAACGTGCCGTCGCAGGGCGGCGACCGGTGGCCGTCGGCGAACGATCTGGCCGGGCACACCACAGCCGGGCTGAACGGGCACACCCACACCCAGGAACCGCGGCCGCCGTCGGACGCGGAGATCTCGGGAACGGCGCTGTTCAGCCCGATCCCCAAGGAGCAGACGACCCCTCCGCCCGCCCAGTCGCCGTCGGCGCCGCAGCCCCGCCTGCCGGAGCCCGCCGCCGAACCCGAGCCGGTCGCGGAGGAAGCGGAAAAGCCCGCCGAGCCCAAGAAGGCCGCGCCCGCCACGTCGGAAGGCGAGCTGCCCAGCGGCAAGGAACTGTTCGAGGCCAAGAACAGCACCACGCTGAGCGAGTGGTGGAGCCAGGCGGCCCCGCCCGCGGCTCCCGTCGTCCCGCCGCCCACCGCGTCGGAGACGACGCCGATCTTCGACGAGATGCTTTCGGCGTGGTTCCGTTCGCCCGCCCCCACTCCGGAGAAGTCCGCGGCCAAACCCGGGGACAAGAAGGAGAAGCAGGGGAAGAAGGAGCCTGCCGAGAAGAAGGCCGCCGAGCCGGCCGTCGAGGCTGGTTCCGCCACCGAGCAGGAAACCCGCAACTGGGACTTCGCCAGCGACAAGGCCTTCCGCACGGTCCAGGAGGTCTCCCAGACCGCCCCGTCGACGTTCACCGAGGCCGGGTTGCCGCGCCGCCGCAAGGGCGAGCAGCTTCTGCCGGGCAGCGCGCTGTCGTCGGTCCCGGCCGCCGAACCGACCGCCAAGTCGGAGCTGCCGGTCCGCGACCCCGCGAACGTGCGCGGCAGGCTGAGCAGTTTCCAGCAGGGCGTCAAACGGGGCCGCAAGGAGACCGCGGGCAAGACCGCGCCCGCCACCACGCAGCTGCCCGCTCCCGAGACGACCACGACCCCGGAACCCGCCAAGGCTCCCGAACCCGTCAAGGCGCCGGAGACGGTCGCTCGCCCGGCCTCGCCGCCCACCCGGCGTCCGGAGAAGAACCCGCAGGCAGCGACGCCGGAAGCGGAGCCTGCCACCGCCGTGGAGCGGACCGACGCGTGGAACTTCGGCTCCGACGAAGGCTGGAAGGCCGCCCAAGCGGTGTCCCAGTCAGTGCCCTCGAAGACGACTTCGGCAGGATTACCCAGGCGCCGTCGCGGGGAGCAACTGCTTCCGGGCAGCGCGGGACCCCCCGCCGGGGCGGTCACCCCCCGACCACAGCGAGACGCGCACGACGTGCGTGGTCGCCTGAGCAGCTTCCAGCAGGGCATCCAGCGCGGACGGCACCGCACCGCCCAGGCGACCGAAGCCAACCACGAAACCCTGGAGGGTGAATGACCTCGCCGAACCCGGCCCAGCCCCAGCAGAACCAGTTCGGGTGGCTGGTCAATGACTTCGCCGAGCGGGTGCCCGGAGTGGCGCACGCCGTGGTCGTGTCGGCGGACGGCCTCCTGCTCACCGCGTCCAGCAGGCTCCCACTCGACCGGGCCGACCAGCTGGCCGCGGTCGCTTCCGGGCTGGTGAGCTTGACCCAGGGCGCCGCACGGTGTTTCGAGGCCGGCGCGGTCAACGAGACCGTCGTCGAAATGGAACTCGGCATCATGGTGCTGATGTCCATCAGCGACGGCTCCTGTCTGGCCATCCTCGCCGCCCCGAACTGCGACATCGGACAGGTCGCCTACGAGATGACGATGCTCGTCGACCGCGTCGGTCAGATCCTCACCCCGGAACTCCGCGCGCAATTGCAGGGCGCCGGTGGGTCGCTGATCGGCGAACCGGTGGGATGATGTCCCGATGAGCACCGGGTCCGGATCCTTCGGCGAACAGCCGGGGACGGGTGAGCACCAGCCTCCGCGCGCGGGGGCTGCCCATGCTGCCGGTTCACGGGACGACGGCACGTTCGCCGACGTCTTGAACGGCTTCACCCTGGATTCGGGCCGTGGTCGTCGGAAGCGCAAGAAGAACAAGCAGTCCGAGGATTTCCCGGTGGGCGGAGCACGCGCCGCCGGGGAATCAGCAGTCCCGCAGCCGACCGATCAAGGAGACCGCGTGACCTCACTTGCTTCTCCGCCCGACAGCGGCGCAGGTGCCGTCGGGCCGAGACCAGGTGGTCTTTTCGACCCGGGCCCGCCCAGCGGCGAGTTCATCATGCCCGCCGTCTTCGAGCAGGGGCCGTCGCCGCTCGAAGAGACGGCGATCGTCCGTCCGTACGCCCTCACGGGCGGCCGGACCAAGGCGAACTACGCTCTTGAGCTGGAGACGCTCATCTCCACCAAGGACCACGTCGCCGCGGGTAGCCTCCCCGCGGGGGCCACGGAGCAGATCGAGTGCGTTTCGATCATCGAGGAGTGCCGGACCCCGCGCTCGGTCGCCGAGATCGCGGCGATCCTGCGGGTACCGCTGGGTGTGGCACGCGTGCTGATCAGCGACGCGGCGGACGCGGGACTGGTCAGTGTGCACAAGACGATTTCGGGCAATGACGGCGCCGAGGCACATCTGGTGTTGATGGAAAGGGTTTTGAGTGGACTCCGTCGGCTTTAAGGCACCGCGGGAAACCGCGCCCCCGACCATGACATCCGCGAAGATCGTCGTGGCGGGTGGTTTCGGTGCGGGTAAGACGACCTTCGTCGGTTCGGTGTCGGAGATCGTCCCGCTCACCACCGAGGCGATGATGACGGACGCCAGTCGGGGGATCGACAACCTCGACCAGACGCCCAACAAGTCGACCACCACGGTCGCGATGGACTTCGGCCGCGTGTCCCTCGACGCGGACCTGATCCTCTACCTGTTCGGCACGCCCGGGCAGCAGCGGTTCTGGTTCATGTGGGACGACCTCGTCCGCGGCGCGATCGGCGCCGTGGTGCTGGCCGACACGCGACGGCTGGCCGACTCGTTCGCCCCGATCGACTTCTTCGAAGACCGGGGCCTGCCCTACATCGTCGGGGTCAACACCTTCGACGGCATCCTCGAACACGACATCAACGACGTGCGTGAAGCGCTGTCGATCGACCCCAACATCCCGATCGTCCGCTGTGACGCCCGGGAACGGGAGTCGACGAAGCAGACGTTGATCACGCTGGTCGAATACGCCATGCGGCAGTGGATCGCCTTGCGGGCGAGCAACGCGAGGTGAACCTGACGGCGGCAGCGTAGGAGCTGCCGCCCAGGGGCCACCTCACTTACTTTTCGTAGGTCAGCAGTACCGCGCGCCCGTCGAAAGTGCGGGTGCCGGTCAATCGCAGGTCCGTCCGGACGCCGCCCCCGAGCACCTGCTTGCCGCCGCCGAGCACCACCGGGTGCACGACGACGTGGAACTCGTCGATCAGGCCGCGGTCGGCGAGCGCCGTGGCCAGTTCGGCCCCGCCCATCAGCAGGAGATCCTGGCCGGGCCTGCCCTTGAGTTCGGTCACGCGTGCGGTGAGGTCGCCCGCCACGACTTCGGTGTTCCAGTCCGCGGTTTCCAGCGTCCTGGAGAAGACGATCTTCGGCGTCTTCCGCCAGATCGGGGCGAACCACAGGTCGTGCGGGTCGTCGGAGATCGATTCGGCCTGCGGCCAGTACGACGACATCATGTCCCAGACCCGTCGTCCGTAGGCGAAGGTGTCGGCGCGGTCGACCAGTTCCTGGGAGTGGGCGGACAGCTCCGGGCCCATCGCGGCCCAGTCGAACTCGCCCCCCGGGCCTTCGATGCGGCCGTCGAGCGAGGTGTGGACGGCGTAGACGAGCTTGCGCATGGCTTGGATCCCTCCGGTGTGGCGCCCGCCTTCCGGGCGCCGGACACCGAAGGGTCGGAGCGGGCGCGGGGTTCTCGACACCCCAACCCAACCCGCATTCAGAGGACTAAATGCCGAGACTCAGTACTCGTCGTGGCGTTTCCACCAGTGACCCGGCCCGTCGTTCCCGCGGCCGGACTCCTCCCACGCCTCCTGCCGCCCGAGCGGCGTCAGGTCCAGGTACCGCAGCGTCGACACGAGCTGGTCCCCGCCGCGGCCGGTGGTGAAGTAGGTCCGGAACACGTCGTCGCCCTCGCGCAGGAACACGCTCACGCCGAATCCACCGTCGATACCGCAGGCCGGATTGAAGTCGTTGCCGCCGGTCGAGACCCACGGAACGGTCCAGCCCATCCGTTCCTTGTACCGCTCGATCTCGGGCAGCGTCGCTGGCGCGACCACGTACAGCGTGGTGTCGCGGGCGTGCAGATGCGCGAGGTGGCCGATGTTGTCCACGAGCAGCGAGCAGCCGGGGCAGCCGGCCTTCTGCCCGGGGTTGAGCATGAAGTGGTAGACGATCAGCTGACGGCGCCCCTCGAACAGGTCCAGCAGCGTGACCCGACCCTGCGGTCCTTCGAATTCGTACTCGCCGTCGAAGCGGACCATCGGCAGCCGTCGCCGTTCGGCGGCGACCGCGTCCGCGGCCTTGGTGAGTTCCTTTTCCTTGATCAGTAACGCGTCCCGCGCGACCTGCCACTGCTCCTGCGACACGATTTCCGGTAGTGCGATGGTCTCACTCATCTCGATCACCTTTCTGAAGTTCCGCCAGATGGAGTTCCATGCGGTCGAAGCCGCCTTCCCAGAAGCTCCGGTACCGCTCGACCCAGTCGGCGACATCGCCGAGCGGCGCGGCCTCCAGGCGGCAGGGCCGCCACTGCGCCGTCTTGCTCCGGCTGATCAGTCCTGCCCGCTCGAGGACCTTCAGATGCTTGGAGACGGCCTGGAGGCTGACCGGAAAGGGCTCGGCCAGCTCGTTGACGCTGGCCTCGCCGGTGGCGAGCCGGGCGAGGATGGCGCGCCGCGTGGGGTCCGCCAGTGCGGCGAACGTGGCGCTGAGCTGATCAGTGGTCATCGCTGCTCAATCGATCGGTTGTTTAACTCTTCGGTTGAATATACTGGTGTGTGTCGATCTGTCAAGGACGAGTGAGAGCGCCGTCACGCGCGTGGATGGGTTTAAAATAGTAGGAAGTCCAAGTATTTTGGAGGAATGACCAGCGATCTGCACCGGCCCGTGAATCCCGTTCGCTTCGTAACGGCGTCGAGCCTCTTCGACGGGCATGACGCGTCCATCAACATCATGCGGCGCATCTTGCAGTCGCAGGGCGCGGAGGTCGTTCACCTCGGGCACAACCGGTCGGTCGACGAGGTCGCCACCGCGGCCATCGCCGAGGACGTGCAGGGCGTGGCCATCAGCGCCTATCAGGGCGGGCATGTCGAATACTTCAGTTACCTGGTCGAGCTGCTGAACGAACGCGGTGCGGGGCATATCAAGGTGTTCGGCGGCGGGGGCGGCGTCATCGTCCGCGAGGAGATCGACCTGCTGCACTCACGCGGCGTCGCGCGGATCTTCTCGCCGGAAGACGGCTACGAGATGGGCCTTCCGGGCATGATCAACCTGATGATCAAGGCCTGCGACACGGACCTGTCCGCCCCATCGCCGGGCTCGCTGGACAAACTGCTTTCGGGGGACATCCCCGCGTTGTCCCGGGTCATCACGCAGCTTCAGCGCGAGGCATTGCCGCAGGACGTGCTCGACAAGATCACCGAGGCCGCCAAGGCGCGGACGGTGCCGGTCCTGGGGATCACCGGTACGGGTGGCTCCGGCAAGTCGTCGCTCACCGACGAACTGATCCGCCGGTTCCGGCTGGACCAGGAGGACAAGCTCCGCATCGCCGTGCTGGCCGTCGACCCGTCGCGCCGCAAGGGCGGGGGAGCGCTGCTCGGCGACCGGATCCGGATGAACTGCCTTGACGGCAGCCCGGTCTACTTCCGGTCGCTGGCCACCCGGACCACCAGCGGTGAGATCCCGACCGGGCTTTCGGAGTCGATCCTCGCCTGCAAGGCCGCGGGTTTCGACCTGGTGATCGTCGAGACGCCGGGTATCGGCCAGGGTGACGCCGGCATCGTCGACTACGTGGACCAGTCGTTGTACGTCATGACGCCGGAGTTCGGCGCGGCGTCGCAGCTGGAGAAGATCGACATGCTCGACTTCGCCGACGCGGTGGCGATCAACAAGTTCGAGCGCCGCGGCGCCGAGGACGCCCGCCGTGATGTCGCGCGTCAGCTCGTTCGCAACCGTGAGGCGTTCAGCTCCTCGCCCGAGGACATGCCGGTCTACGGCACCAGTGCCGCGAAGTTCAACGACGACGGCGTCACCGCGCTGTACCAGCACCTGCGCGACACGCTCGCCGAACGCGGCCTGACCGTCTCGCCCGGCGTGCTGCCGAAGGTCGAAGGCAAGGTCTCCACCGACGCCAGCACGATCATCCCGGCCAACCGGTCGCGTTATCTCGCGGAGATCGCCGAAACCCTGCGCGGTTACCACACCAAGACCGAGCAGCAGGTCGCCGCGCTGCGCAAGTACGAGCACCTCGCCGCCGCCCAGGAGGCGCTGGCCGCCGTCGACGCGAGCACCGACGCGCTCGACGGCCTGCTCGCCGCGGCCGGGTCCGATGTGGACGGTGAGTCGACGAACCTGCTTTTGCGCTTCCGTGAACTCGCCGAGTCCTACCGCGCCGACGAGCTGGTCGTGAAGATCCGCGACAAGGAACTGCACACCCAGCTCTGGCGCGACACGCTGTCCGGCAACCGGATCCCGCGCGTGGCGCTCCCGCGCTACACCGAATCCGGTGAGCTTCTGTCGTTCCTGCGCCGCGAACACCTGCCCGGGTACTTCCCCTACACCGCGGGTGTCTTCCCGTTCAAACGCGAGGGTGAGGACCCGGCGCGGATGTTCGCCGGTGAGGGCGATCCCTTCCGTACCAACAAACGGTTCAAGCTGCTGTCGGCCGATTCCGAGGCCAAGCGCCTTTCGACCGCGTTCGACTCGGTGACGCTGTACGGGCACGACCCGCACACGCGCCCCGACATCTACGGCAAGGTCGGCACCTCCGGCGTCTCCATCGCGACGCTCGAAGACATGAAGGTGCTCTACGACGGCTTCGACCTCACTTCGCCGAGCACCTCGGTGTCGATGACCATCAACGGCCCGGCGCCGACGATCCTCGCCTTCTTCCTCAACACCGCGATCGACCAGCGCGTCGCGGCGTTCAAGGCCGAACACGGCCGCGAGCCGTCCGAAGCCGAGGCCGCCGAGCTGCGTGAATGGGCGCTGCGCAACGTCCGCGGCACCGTGCAGGCGGACATCCTCAAGGAGGACCAGGGGCAGAACACCTGCATCTTCTCCACCGAATTCAGCCTGCGCATGATGGCCGACATCCAGGAATGGTTCATCGAGCACGGCGTCCGGAACTTCTACTCGGTGTCGATCTCCGGCTATCACATCGCCGAGGCCGGGGCGAACCCGATCTCGCAGCTGGCGTTCACCCTGTCGAACGGTTTCACCTACGTCGAGAGCTACCTCGCGCGCGGGATGGACATCGACGACTTCGCGCCGAACCTGTCGTTCTTCTTCTCCAACGGCATGGACGCCGAGTACTCGGTGCTGGGCCGGGTCGCGCGCCGGATCTGGGCGGTCGCGATGCGCGAGCGCTACGGTGCCAACGAGCGTTCGCAGAAGCTCAAGTACCACGTGCAGACCTCCGGCCGGTCGCTGCACGCGCAGGAGATGAGCTTCAACGACATCCGCACCACGCTGCAGGCGCTGTGCGCGCTGTACGACAACGCGAACTCCTTGCACACCAACGCCTTCGACGAGGCGATCACGACGCCGTCGGAAAGCTCGGTGCGGCGCGCGATGGCCATCCAGATGATCATCAACAAGGAATGGGGCCTGTCGAAGAACGAGAACCCGTTGCAGGGCTCGTTCATCATCGACGAGCTGACCGACCTGGTCGAAGAGGCCGTCCTGCTGGAGTTCGACCGGATCTCCGAACGCGGTGGCGTGCTGGGCGCGATGGAGACCGGCTACCAGCGCGGCAAGATCCAGGACGAGTCGATCCTCTACGAGCGCCAGAAGCACGACGGCACGCTGCCGATCATCGGCGTCAACACCTTCCGCAACCCGAATGCCGGCGAGGACGACGTCGAGGTCGAACTCGCGCGGGCGACCGAGGACGAGAAGCGGTCGCAGCTGGAGCGGCTCGAAGACTTCCAGCGCCGCCACCATGACGAGGCGCAGGTCGCGCTGAAGACGCTGCGCGAGGCCGCGACGCGGGGCGGAAACCTGTTCGGCGTGCTGATGGACGCGGCACGGGTGTGCTCGCTCGGCCAGATCACCGAGGCGTTCTTCGAGGTGGGCGGGCAGTACCGCCGCAACGTCTAGGGCCGCGGGAATATCGCGGGGCGTGTTCGGGTAGTTGCTGGACATGGAGATCGGAATCGCCACCTTCCTCACCGATGAAGGCATCAGGCCGGACGTCCTCGCCGCCGCGGTGGAAGAGCGCGGGTTCAGCTCACTGCAGATCGCGGAGCACTCGCACATCCCGACGAGCCGGGAAACGCCGTACCCGGGCGGCGGCGAGCTGCCGAGGATCTACTACCGGACCTTGGACCCGTTCGTCGCGCTGACCGCGGCGGCCGGGGCCACGTCGAACCTGAAACTGGGCACGGGCGTCGCGCTGCTGCAGCAGCGCGACGTCATCCACACCGCGAAAGAGGTCGCCTCGCTGGACCTGGTTTCGCGCGGCCGGTTCCTTTTCGGCGTCGGCGTCGGGTGGAACCGGGAGGAAATGCGCAATCACGGCACCGATCCGAAGACGCGAGGCGCGCTCGTCGACGAGCAACTGGCCGCGCTGAAGGAGATCTGGACCAAGGACGAGGCCGAATTCCACGGCGAGTTCGTCGACTTCGACCCGATCTTCGCGTGGCCCAAGCCGGTGCAGAAGCCGCATCCGCCGATCTACATCGGCGGCGCGGGGGAGAAGGCGATGCAGCGGATCGCGAAGTTCGGTGACGGCTGGCTGCCGCATGCCCACACCCCGCCGGAGGAACTGCGCAAGGCCCGTCAGTGGCTGGCCGACCAGGGCCGGAGCGACGTCAAGTTCTCCGCTTTCGGTGCTTCGCCGGAGGAGGACGCGCTGCGCGCGCTGGTGAGCGGAGGCGTCGACGAGGCGACGCTCTTCCTGCCGACCGAGCCCGAAGCAGAGACACTGGAACGACTCGACCGGTACGCGAAGGTCGCCGAGAGCTTTCGAAAGGGGCAGCAAGCGTGACTGAGGTTCAAATCGGCTTGGCCGCGGCACTGGAGCAGTTCTCGCCGCGCGAGTCGATCCGGCTGGCGGCGCTGGCCGAACAACACGGATTCTCCGGCCAGATGGCCGCCGACCACTTCCAGCCCTGGGTCCCGCAGCAGGGCGAGGCCTCGTTCGTGTGGAGTGTGCTCGCCTCACTGGCGGAGAACACCACCGGCGACCTCGGCCCCGGCGTGACCTGTCCGTCGTTCCGGCTGCACCCGTCGATGGTCGCCCAGGCCGCGGCGACGCTCGAGGCCACCTACCCCGGCCGGACTTGGCTCGGCATCGGCTCCGGTGAAGCGCTCAACGAGCACATCATCGGCGGCTACTGGCCGGAGGCGCCCGAGCGGGTGCGGCGGATGTTCGAGGCGCTCGAAGTCATCCGGAAACTGTTCACCGGCAAGGACGTCAAGCACAGCGGCGAGTTCTTCAAACTGCACACCACCCGGCTGTGGACCCTGCCGGACGAGCCGCCGCCGATCTACATCGCGTCGGCGGGCCCGTACACCTCGCGCAAGACCGGTGAACTCGCCGACGGACTGATCACGCCGGGCGCGTCGATCGAGAAACTCGCCGGGATCCTCGACAACTTCGGCACCGGCGCGCGCAAGGCGGGCAAGGACCCGGACTCGATGCCGAAACTGCTGCAGGTGCACCTGTCGTGGGCCGAGGACGACGAAACGGCGTGGGCCAACGCGATGGACCAGTGGCCCAACGGCGGCATGAAGTTCCCCAAGGCCGACATCCGCTCGCCGTTCGACTTCGCGCAGATGGCGAAACTGGTGCGGCGAGAGGACTTCGAAGGCCGGATGGTCGTCTCGTCCGATCCGGACGTGCACCGCGCGGCGCTGCAAAAGTACGTCGACGCCGGCTTCAACCGGATCTACCTCCACAACGTGGGCCGGAACCAGGACGAGTTCATCGAGACGTTCGGGCGGGACGTGCTTCCGAAGTTGACCGCCTGAGGCTGGTCGTGGGTGGCGATTCGTGTTCTGGCGAACCGTCTCTTAGGTGCCTACTCGGGGCCTGTGGCCTTGTCGGCGTGAAGTACATGAAGGCCCCCTTCCTTGCGCTAGGCGCAAGGAAGGGGGCCTTCATGTACTGGGGGAAGGTGTGAAGGTCGTGTTTCCTCGGCTGAGCCGGGTGAAGGGAACTTTGAGGGACTCCGGGTCCCTCCGGCCTCGGTCGCGCCGAACAAGAGGGGCGTCCTTCATGGCACGCGGGTGCCGGTCCGTCAGTCGTTCTTGTCCAGCAGCAGGTGCACCGACAGCTCCAGCCGGTTCGCCACGTCCGCCGCCGAAGCGCGCCGGGTCACCCAGGCGACCAGGTTCGCCATCCAGACGTCGGCGATGACGTGGAAGATGTCGCGGTCGGCCTCGGTCGGGTCCTCGATGCCCATGGCCTTGGCGAACATGTTCTCCATCAGCCGCCCGACCTGCTCCACCTCGGCGGCCGCGGTGGTGTCGGCGAACATGAAGGCGCGGACCATGGCCTCGGTCAGGTGCGGGTCGCGCTGCATCAGCCGGGTGTTGCGGCCGAGGACGAACATCAGCCGTTCGCTCGGGGTGTCACCGGGGATGGCGGCGCGTTCGAGTTTTTCCTGCGCGCGTTCGAATTCCCGGGCCAGCCCGGAGACGAGCAGGTGGATCTTCGAGGGGAAGTAGCGGTACAGCGTGCCGAGCGCGACGTCCGCCTTCTCGGCGACCGCCCGCATCTGGACCGCGTCGTACCCGCCTTTCGCGGCGAGGGTCAGGGTCGCGTCGATGATGCGGCGACGCCGGTCGCGTTGTGCCGCGGAGCCGAGTTCTTCGCCGCCCAGCGCGGAGAGACCGTTGCCGCTTCGCGCCTTCGCGCTCGTGGGTGCCTTGGCCTTCCCTGGCATCGCCACGTCCCCCTTCATCGAACCGCTCTATCCAACCGAGCTTCGGAACTTGTTCCACTTTCTCCGCGTAGCGTACCTAAGCGGAGAACGGTTCAAGTCGCGACCCACTGGGCAAGAAACTGTAACACGTTCTACACTCGCGGGTAGGTCACCGCGAGGAGGTCCCACCCGTGTCGATCGCGCTCACCGAGGAACAGACGGCGCTGGCCGCGTCGATCAGGGCATGGGCGGCCTCCGCCCGGCCGGTCGACGCCGTCCGAAGCGGACGGATCACCGAGCCGCCGCCAGGGTTCGCGGAACTCGGCCTGTTCGGCGTCGCGATTCCCGAAGACGTCGGTGGGGCGGGTGGCATGCTCGCCGATCTGGCCGCCGGGCTCGCCGAAGCGGCCGAAGCGCTTGTGCCCGGTCCTGTGCTCGGAACGGCGTTGGGCGCCGCGGTGCTCGCGACGGTTCCCGAGGCAGCCAAGGAGATCCTCCCCGGACTCGCGGAGGGCACCGAGCAGCTGGCGGTGGTGCTCGGTCCGGGTTTCGTCGTGTCCGACTCGGTCGTCGACGGTGAGTCGGGACCGGCGCTCGACGTTCACCCGTCGGCGTGGCTGCTGGTTCTCGCGGGCGACCTCTCCGTGCTCATTCCACCTGGGACGTCCGGTGTGGACATCGAGCAGTACGACCCGTTCGACGTCTCCCGTCCGGTCGGCCGCGTCCGGTGCGCCGGGGTGCGCCCCGAAGCGATCTTCGAGTCGCTGCCCGTGGACGACTACGCCGCCACACTCGGTGCCGCCGAAGCCGCCGGAACCGCCCGATGGTGTCTCCGGACCGCCGTCGAGTACGCGAAGGTGCGAGAGCAGTTCGGCCGTCCGATCGGGTCGTTCCAGGCGATCAAGCATCTTTGCGCGGAAATGCTCTGCCGGGCCGAAGCCGCCGACGCGCTCGCGTGGGACGCCGCGAGGGCTGCCGATAACCCGGCGCAGCATCCTCTCGCGGCCGCGACGGCGGCGGCCGACGCCCTCGACGCGGCCGTGGCCAACGCGAAGGACTGTATTCAGGTCCTCGGCGGCATCGGATTCACCTGGGAGCATGACGCCCACTTCTATCTGCGTCGCGCTGTGGCCCTGCGTCACTGGCTCGGCGGATCCGCCCGCTGGCGCCGTCGCGCCGCCGAACTCACACTGCGCGGAGACCGCAGGACGCTGGGGGTGGACGTCGGGGAAGACGCCGAACTCCGTGACCTGGTCGGCGAAATCGCCGCCCTGCCGGAACCCGACCGGCGCGTCGCGCTGGCCGATAGCGGGCTGTTGGCCCCGCATTGGCCTTCGCCGTACGGGCGGGGCGCCACGGCCGCCGAGCAGCTGCGGGTCGACGCCGCCCTCGCCGACGCGGGCGTCCGCCGTCCGGATCTGGTCATCGGCGCGTGGGCCGTGCCGACGCTGCTCGAACACGGTTCGCCGGAACAACGGGAACGCTTCGCGGCGCCCACCTTGCGTGGCGAGATCACCTGGTGCCAGCTGTTCAGCGAGCCCGAGGCGGGCTCCGATCTCGCGTCGCTCCGCACGACGGCCAGGCGTGTCGACGGCGGCTGGCGGCTGACCGGCCAAAAAGTCTGGACGTCGCTCGCGCGCGAGGCGGACTGGGCGATCTGCCTGGCGCGCACCGACCCGGCCGCGCCGAAACACCAGGGCATCACGTACTTCCTCGTCGACATGACCGCTGACGGAATCAGCACGCGACCGCTGCGCGAGATCACCGGCGACGCCGTCTTCAACGAGGTGTTCCTCGACGACGTCTTCGTCCCGGACGAGCAGGTGGTCGGCGAGGTCGGCGGCGGCTGGCGGCTCGCGCGCACGACGCTGGCGAACGAACGGGTCGCCCTCGGGAGCGGGTCCGCGGTGGGGGAGGGCGTCGAGAAGCTGCTTGCCACCCTCGACGGCGACGCCGATCTCGACCGGCTCGGCGGCCTGATCGCCGAAGGCAGCGCGTGTTCGGTCCTCGACCTCCGGGCGACGTTACGGCGGCTCGACGGCCAGGACCCGGGTGCCGAGTCGAGTGTGCGGAAACTGCTGGGCGTCCGGCATCGGCAGGCGGTGGCGGAGTTCGCCCTGGAGAACCTGGGCGAGGACGCGCTCGTCGCCGGAGATCCCGCACAGCACGAGTTCCTGCTGACCCGGTGTCTCAGCATCGCGGGTGGGACGACGCAGGTGCTGTTGTCGCTGACGGCCGAGCGGCTGCTGGGGCTTCCGCGGTCTTGAAAGCCCGGGCGTGAAAGTTCCTGTCACAGCCCCGCGGGGTGTTGTGAACGGGACTTTCATGGCGAAATTCGCCATGAAAGTCCCGTTCACAACACCGCCGTCCGCCGCCTGTCGGTCCCGTGCTCTAACGTGCGGGTCGTGGAGTTCGGCACAGGAACCCAGGCCACCTTCGTCCCCTCGGATCCCCCGCGGGACGGCGTGCTGGCGCTCTGGGGAGACGGCGTAGCGGGTGACACCGCGATCGAACTCGTGCTGCCGGTAGGGAAGGTGTTCCGGCGCACGAAGGTCGACGCGGCACTCGTCCCGTTGTCGCGCGCGATTCCCCGGCTGCTGACCGCGGACGGCGATTCGAGTCCGGCCATCGCCGCGTGGGCGGCGGTCGCCGAGGCGGGGGTGAACCTCATCGCCCGCGGCAGGCTGCTGCCCGCCGCCTCGCCCGGCGGCGTGGATTCGTGGCGGGTCGGCCCGCTCGACGTGGCCGACGAGGAGATGCTGCGCGGGCTCGCCGCCGCGTTGCCGCCCGAGGCCCACGCGTTGCCGTTGTCCGGGCTGAAACGGATCCGGCTGCACTCGCCGGAGTCGTTGATCCGCGCGTTCTGGGACGCGACGGCGGACGTGCTGGTGCGCACGCCGGCGGCGAGTGTCGCGGCGGGCGGCCCGGCGTTCGCGGCGCCCGAGCCGACGCTGGTGGGGCCGGACGGTGCCGCCTGGCTCGCGGAACTGAGCGCCCGGCAGGCGCAGGGCGCGCATCTCGTCCTGCGCATGGAGGTGCAGGAAGCCGAGAGCCCCGAAGAGGAACCCACGTTCGCCGCCGTCCTCGCCGTCCGGAGCGCCGCCGATCCGAGTCTGATCGTCGAGGCGGCGACGCTGTGGGACGCGCCCGAAGCGGTCCTGGAGCGGATGGGCGAGCAAGTCGAAACGCAGTTGCTGCTCGGACTGCGCCGCGGCGCCAGGGCGTGGGCACCGCTGGGCCGCATGCTGCAATCGGCCGCGCCGACCGAGCTGGCGCTGGAGTACGAGGAGGTCGTCGACCTCCTGACCCACGGCGACGTGGCGCTGGGCGGAGCCGGTATCGAGGTGCAGTGGCCGAAGGATCTGTTCGCGGGCGAACTCAAGGCCAAGGCGAGCGCGACCCAGGCACCCGGCAGTGTCACCGGGCCCGAGTTCACGCTGAAGAGCCTGTTGCAGTTCCGCTGGCGGCTGAGCCTGGGGGACGAGGAACTCACCGACGCCGAGGTCACCGCACTCGCCGAGGCGAAACGGCCGCTGGTGCGGTTGCGGGGCAAGTGGGTCAAGGTCGACGCGCGCTTGCTGGCGAAGGTGCGGGCCCATCGCGCGAAGAAGCTGTCCGGAGCCGAGGCGCTGGCCGCGGCGCTCACCGGCGAACTGGAACTGGACGGCGAAAAGGTCGAGTTCACCGCGCCCTCGGCGCTGACGGGACTGCTCCAGCGGATCCGTGACTCGGCCGCGGAACCGATCGAGCAGCCCGCGGACCTGCGGGCCACCCTGCGGCCCTACCAGAAGGCCGGCCTGTCGTGGCTCGCGACGATGACCGGGCTCGGCCTCGGCGCCTGTCTCGCCGACGACATGGGGCTGGGCAAGACGATCCAGCTCATCTCCCTGCATCTGCACCGCCGCCCGCTCGGGGAGGGCCCCACGCTGGTCCTGTGCCCCACGTCGTTGCTGGGCAACTGGGAACGCGAATTCGCCCGGTTCGCCCCGGACATCCCGGTACGCCGGTTCCACGGCGGTGGACGGCATCTCGACGAGGTCGCGCCGGACGAGGTCGTGCTCGCCACGTACGGCGTCCTCCGCCGGGATCGTGAGACACTGTCCGAAGTGGACTGGGGGATGATCGCCGCCGACGAGGCCCAGCACGTCAAGAACCCGCTTTCGGTCACGGCCAAGGAACTGCGGAAGATCCCGGCCGCCGCGAAGGTCGCGCTGACCGGGACGCCGATGGAGAACCGACTGACCGAACTCTGGTCCATTGTGGACTGGACGACGCCGGGCCTGCTCGGCTCGCTCGACGGGTTCCGCCGCAAGGTGGCCCGGCCGATCGAGCGTGACCGCGACACCGCGGCGACCGAACGGCTCGCCGCGACCGTGCGGCCGTTCCTGTTGCGCCGCAAGAAGACCGACCCGGACATCGCTCCCGAACTGCCCCGCAAGACCGAGACCGACCGGTTCGTCCCGCTCACCGCCGAGCAGACGACGCTGTACGAGGCGGTGGTCCGGGAGAACCTCGCGATGATCCGCGAGCTGGACGGGGTGGCCCGGCGCGGTCAGGTGCTCAAACTGCTCACCGAGCTCAAGCAGATCTGCAACCATCCGGCGCAGTACCTCAAGGAACCCGGCGTGCTGCACGGCCGATCCGGGAAGCTCGCCGCCTTCGAGGAGCTGCTCGACGTCATCCTCGACGAGGGCGACAGCGTGCTCGTGTTCAGCCAGTACGTCCAGCTGTGCCGCCTGCTGGAGAAGCGCCTCGCCGAACGCGGGCTGCCGACGATGCTGCTGTCCGGATCGAGTACGCCCAAGGTCCGCGAAGAGATGGTGGCCCGGTTCCAGGCGGGTGAGGTGCCGGTGTTCCTGTTGTCGCTCAAGGCGGGCGGTGTCGGGCTCAACCTGACCAAGGCCACCCACGTGATCCACTACGACCGCTGGTGGAACCCGGCGGTCGAGGACCAGGCGACCGACCGCGCGTACCGGATCGGGCAGGACAGGCCGGTCCAGGTGCACCGGCTGATCGCCGAAGGCACCCTCGAGGAGCGCATCGCCACCGTCCTGGAGACCAAACGCGGCCTGGCCGACGCGGTCATCGGGGCGGGCGAGAACTGGATCACCGAACTGTCCGACGACGAACTCGCCGACCTCGTCCGGCTCGGGGAGACCTGATGCCCAGCGCGACCGGCCGGAAGCGGCGCACCTTCGGCAACACGTGGTGGGGCGAGGCGTGGGTCGAGGCGCTGGAGGAGCGCGCCAAACTCGATCCGAACCGCCTGCCGCGCGGGCGCACGTACGCGCGCAAAGGCACGGTCAGCAAACTGGCCGTCGGCACGGGTGAGGTGACGGCCTCGGTTCAGGGCAGCCGTGCCTCGCCGTACCGGGTGACCATCCACATGCGGGCGTTCACCGAGGAACAGTGGGAGAACCTGCTCGGGATGGTGGGGGCACGGCTCGGGCACGTCGCCGCCCTCCTCGACGGCGAATTGCCCGGTGAGCTGGCCGAAGACGCCCGGGCGGCGGGCGCGGACCTCCTGCCGGGACCGGGTGATCTGCGCCCGAAGTGCTCCTGTCCTGACAGCGCGAACCCGTGCAAGCACGTCGCGGCGGTGTACTACCTGGTCGCGGACGAGGTCGACACCGATCCCTTCGTGCTGTTCCTGCTGCGCGGCCGTCCGCGTGAGGCCGTGCTCGCGGAACTGCGTGCCCGCCGGACACCCGCGAGCGCGCCGGGCAAGCGGGTGCGCGCCCCCGCCGCACCCGGTGTCGACCCGAAACGCGCTTACACCCGGCGGATCGCCGCATTACCGCCCCGGCTGGCCGTCCCCGGCACGGTCGGGCCGCCCGCGGTCCTCGACGTCGACCCGCCACATCGCACGGGCTGGAGCAGCGACACGTTCGCGGAACTCGCGGCCGACGCCGCCGAGAGGGCCTGGGAACTACTGGTCATGGGCCCCGAAAGCGGCGCGGAGCTGTCGTTCGAGGAGGACCTTGCCCGTCGTGCCGCCAGGCGCCCGGACACGATCGCCGAACTCGCGGAGGCCGCGCGGGTCCCGGTGCGGGACCTGGCCGCCTGGACGCAGGCTTGGCGTGAGGCGGGCCGGGGTGGAATGGCGGTGATCCGGGAGGTCTGGCGGCCGGGGCAGGCGCCGCTCTCACAGGCGAGGGCGGATCTCGCCGAATCGGGGCTGCCAGGGGAGCCGAAGACCTGGCGGAACCGGATCACCCAAGGCGACCTGCAACTGCGCTACGGCCGTGACGAGCGCTGGTACCGCTTCATCCGCGACGGTGAGGGCTGGCGGGTCGACGGTCCGGCGTCCACCCGGCCGATGGACCTCATCTACCCGCCCTGATGTCGAGCCTCGTGAGTGGTGATGACGGTTCTAACCGTCATCACCACTCACGAGGCGCTGGACCGGCGTCGCCAGGTGCGGTAACTCCATTCCAGGAACCGCTCCACGCCGCGGACCACGTGCGCGCTGCGGATCGAGGGGAAGACGTCGAAGGCGTGCTGCGCCCCGGAGATCTCCGCGTAGGCGACTTCGCGGTGTGACTTCTCGCGCAGGCGCCGCACGAATTCGCGGGCTTCGCCCACCGGCACGAGTGAGTCATGGACGCCGTGGATGACGAAGAACGGCGGCGCGTCTTCGGTGATCCGGTCCAGCGGCGAGGCCGCGATGTAGTCGTCGAGGAAGTTCACCGGATCCCTGTCCGCCTCGAAGACGTGCTTGGCGATCAGCGTCTTCAGCCGCGTCTGGCTGGAACGCCGACCGCTGGTCGCGGCGAAGTCGTACACGCCGTAGTGCGGGGTGCACGCTTGGATGCTCGTGTCGGCCTCGGTGAAGCCGGGCTGCAGCGCCGGGTCGTTCGCGGTCAGTGCCAGCAGCGCGGCGAGATGCCCGCCCGCCGAGCCGCCGGTCACGGCGACGAACGACGGGTCGCCGCCGTAGGACTCGGCGTTGTCGCGGATCCAGGCCAGCGCGCGTTTGGCCGCGACGATGTGCGCCGGCCAGCGAGCGGCGGGCGACAGCGGGTAGTTGATCGCGACGCAGATCCAGCCGCGTTTGGCCATGTGCAGCATCAGCGGCAGGCCCTGCTGGTCCTTGTTTCCGATCACCCACGCGCCGCCGTGCACCTGCAGCAGGATCGGCGCGCCGGAGACCGGTTCGCGCGGGGAGTAGACGTCGAGCAGGAACCGCTTCCCGCCTGGCGCGTAGGCGATGTTCCGTTGACGGCGCACCTGCCGGTCGCGCATGCGGAACGGCATGGCCAGCTGGCCCCACGGCGTCGCGAGGTCCTTCGGGTCCGGCGGGTGCGTTAGTTCGTCGACATACGCGGTGCCGATGCCCTCGGTGAGCGCGGTCTCGATCTCGCCGCGAGCCCGCTGGGACTGGGCGATCAGCGTGCCCAGGCCGGCCGCCGACGCCGCCGCGAGCGCGAGGCCCGTCTTGCTGGAGCCGCTCCGGCGGCGTGCGACGTGGGCCGCCGCGTCGGCCGCGGTGAGCGCGAGCAGATGCGGGGCGAGCTCCCCGGTGAGCCAGCCCGCGAAGAACGCCGGAATCGCGGTCCTGGCGGCGCGCGGCGGCTTGAGCGCGTTCGCGGTGAGCGCGAGCTGGAGTGCCTGGCGGAGGACGAAACTCGGCTGCATGAGCACCGATGCTACCGCCGGGTGACGCGGTAGAACCGGTTGCAGAGTTCGCCTAGGGTGATTCTTATGCAGAGATTGAGTGGTCTGGACGCCAGTTTCCTCTACCTGGAGACACCGACCCAGGTCCTGCATGTCTGCGGACTGCTCGTCCTGGACGGTTCGACCATGCCCGGCGGCTACGCTTTCGAGCGCTTCAAGGAGAAACTGGCCGAACGGGTGGCGTTGATCCCGGCATTCCGGCGCAAGCTGCACAATCCACTCTGGAATCTGACCCATCCCGTCTGGGTCGAGGACGAGGATTTCGACCTCGAAGCCCACGTTCACCGGATCGGCGTACCCGCGCCGGGAGACCGGCGGGAACTGGCCGAACTCTGCGCCCACATCGCGGGACAACGGCTGGACCGCGCACAGCCACTGTGGCAGTTGTACGTCATCGAAGGCCTGGCAGGCGGCGAGATCGCCGTCCTGCTCAAAATGCATCACGCCAGTGTGGACGGCGTCGGGGGCGCGAGCCTGATCACCGCTCTCGCCGGTCTCGAACCGGACGCCCCACCGCCGGAGGTCGCGCGGGACGAACGCCGCAACGCGGGCGTACCGGGCAGGCGGGCGTTGCTCGGCGCGGGGCTGACGTCGTTCGTGAAGGGGCCCGTGGAGCTGGCGAAACTGCTGCCGGACCTGCTCGGACTCGCGCCGAAGTGGATCGGGAAAGCGTTGCAGGGCAAGGGAATGCCGGTGCCGTTCACGGCGCCGCGCACGTCGCTGAACGGGACGATCACCGCCCATCGCAGTGTCGCCTACGCCTCACTCGACCTCGACGAGGTCAAGCAGGTGAAGAACGCCTTCGGGGTGACCGTGAACGACGTCGCCCTCGCCGTCGTTTCCGGTGCCCTGCGGCAGTTCCTGAAGGAACGGGGTGAACTGCCGGAAGACCCGCTGGTGGCGACCGTGCCGGTGTCGGTGCACGGACGGACCGAACGCGACCACGGCAGCAACAAGGTGTCGGCGTTCTTCGCGTCGCTGCCCACCCATCTGGAGGATCCCGCCGCGCGGGTGTTCATGCTCGCGGAATCGAACCGGTTGTCGAAGGACCATCACTACGACATCGACGCCGACATGCTCGGAGATTGGGCGCAGTTCTCGGCGGCGACGATGTTCGGGCTCGCGGTGCGCGCGTATTCGGTTCTGCGCCTGGCCGAACGGCATCCGGTGGTGCACAACCTGGTGGTGTCCAATGTGCCCGGTCCGCCGATGCCGCTGTACCTGCTGGGCTGCCGGGTCACTGGGCTCTACCCGCTCGGTCCGGTGTTCCACGGCGCCGGGCTCAACGTGACCGTGCTGTCCAACGCGGGCCGGGTCGACGTCGGCCTGCTCGGCGCCCGTGAGCTCACCGGCGACCTGTGGCCGCTCGCCGACCACTTCCACGACGCCCTCGGGGAACTGCTCAAAGCCGCGCGTGCGCAGACGTGACCGCCGCCAGCAGCGCGGGGACGAACTCGTTCGCCCACAGGGCACAGGCCGCGTGCCCGGCCGGGATCTCGTAGGTCGCCGCGCCGGGGATCCGCTGGCCCGGCGTCGACCACCACGGTCTGCCCGCGGCCGGGCTGTGACACCGGTTCCGGCCACGGCACGTCCGCGGTCGGGGGCACGGTGACCAGCCGGCGGGTGGCATGCCGGCCCGCACCGCTCAGTCGGGTCCTTGCCATGCGCCGCCGCCGTTTCTCGAGGGGGTTGCCGTCCGGCCGCCTTCCGGATAAGACTAGAACAGGTTTCAGTATTGTGCCCGTCCGGCCCGGTGAGGAGCCAGTGTGGACTTCCAGTTCGACGAGACGCAGACCGAGGTCACCGCGCTGACCGCGCGTGTGCTCGGCAAGGAGCGCGCACCCGCCGAGACCTGGCGCGCGCTCGCCGACGCCGGCCTGCTCGCACTGGCGCTGCCCCCCGAACTCGGCGGTGACGGCCTCGGCGTCGCCGAGGTCGCCTTGGTGCTGACCGAGCTCGGCCGCGTCGCCTCCCCGGTGCCCGCGCTGGCGGCGCTGGCTTTCGGTGTCCTGCCGGTCGGGGCGCTGGGTGGACCGGATCAGCGCGCGGCCCTGCTCCCGCCGGTCGCCGCGGGCGACTCCGTGCTCACGGCCGCGCTGCACGAACCTTCCGCGCCGTTCACCACCCGGCCCGCGACCGTGGCGGAGTCGGCCGGGGACTGGCGGCTGAGCGGGATCAAGATCGGCGTGCCGTTCGCGGCGGAGGCCACCCGGATCCTGACCCCCGCCTCCCTGCCCGGCGGCACCGGCGTCTTCCTGGTCGACCCGCACGCGGACGGCGTGACGCTGACGCCGACCAGAACTTCTTCGGGCACCCCGGACTACACGGTGCGGCTGGATTCCGTGACCGTCACGGACGCCGACCTCCTCAACGGGCACGGCCCCGGCGAATCGATCGCGACGCTGCACCGCTTCGCCCTGGCGGGCGCGGTGGCCTTCGGCGACGGGTTGCTCTCCGGCGCGCTCGCGCTGACCACCAAGCACGTCGGCGAACGTGAGCAGTTCGGCCGCCCGCTGGCGGCGTTCCAGGCGGTGGCGCAGCAGATCGCGGATGTCTACGTGGCTTCGAGAACCGTTCAGCTCGCCGCGCGATCGGCGGTCTGGCGGCTCGCGGCGGGCCTCGACGCCGAAGCGGAACTCGACATCGCCGCGTACTGGCTGGCGGAAGAGGCGCCCGAGGCGCTGGCCGTCTGCCACCACCTGCACGGCGGGATCGGCGTGGACGAAACCTATCCACTGCACCGGTTCTCGTCGGCGGTCAAGGATCTCGGACGAACACTCGGCGGTGCCTCGCATCGGCTGGCCGAGCTGGGCGAACTGGTGGCGGGGTGACACGATGCTGATCGAATTGACCGCGGCGCAACACCGGTTGCGCACCGAGCTGCGGAAGTACTTCGCCGGTTTGGTGAGTGCCGACGAACGGCGCGCGATGCTGCGCGAGCGGCACGGCCCGGTGTACCGCGAGATCGTGCGGCGGATGGGGCGCGACGGCTGGCTCGGCGTCGGCTGGCCGGAACAGTACGGCGGCCGGGGTTTCGGCGAGATCGAGCAGCACATCTTCGTCGACGAGGCCGCGCGCGCCGACGTCCAGCTGCCGTCGGTGACGTTGCAGACCGTCGGTCCCACGCTGCAGGCGTTCGGCACCGAGGAGCAGAAATCGTTGTTCCTGCCCAAGATCCTGGCCGGTGAGGTGCATTTCGCGATCGGGTACACCGAACCGGACGCGGGAACGGACCTCGCGTCACTGAGGACGACGGCCGTGCGCGAGGGCGACGAGTACGTCGTCAACGGCCAGAAGATCTTCACCACCGGCGGGCACGACGCCGACTACATCTGGCTCGCCGTAAGGACGGCGCCGGACGCGCCGAAGCACAAGGGGATCTCGATCCTCATCGCGAGCACTCGCGATCCCGGCTATTCGTGGACGCCGATCATCACCTGCGACGGCGCGCACCACGTGAACGCCACCTACTACTCCGACGTCCGGGTATCCGCGAACATGCTGGCGGGCAAGGAGAACGAAGGCTGGCGGCTGATCACCACCCAGCTGAACCACGAACGCGTCATGCTCGGCCCGGCCGGGCGCATCGGCGGCCTCCACGACCGCGTCCGTGACTGGGCGGCGGCCAGGAAGGCGCCGGACGGCACGCCATTGCTGCGATTGGCCGACGTCCGCCGCGTGCTCGCGGAAACCCTGGCGACCGCGCGCGTCAACGAACTGCTGAACTGGCAGGTCGCGGCGTCGTCGGCGAGCGGACCGGTGGCCGTCGCCGACGCCTCGGCCACCAAGATCGTCGGTTCCGAACGCATCCAGCGGCTGGCGAGGAGACTGGAGGAGATCGTGGCGCGACACGGCGATCAGGCCGACGCCGAAACCGCGGAACTGGCGCTGTGGCTGGACGTGGTGGCCAAACGCAATCTGGTGCTGACCTTCGGCGGCGGGGTCAACGAGATCCAGCGCGAGCTGATCGCCACCGCCGGGCTCGGGCTGCCGAGGGTGCCGCGATGAGCGTCCGGGAAGCGGCCGAACGGATCGCCGCGCAAGGGGAATCGGCGCCGAGTGCCGCCCGCGACGCGGTCAACCAGGCGATGGTGAACAACTGGGTCGAGGCCATCGGTGACCGCAATCCCGTCTACGCCGACGAGGAGTTCGCGGTCAGAAGTGTCCACAAGGGACTGGTCGCGCCGCCGGCGATGGCGCAGGTGTGGACGATGGGCGGGCTCCACGGCACGAGGGCGTCGGACGATCCGCTCGGCGCGATGATGGAGGTGCTCGACGAAGCCGGGTACACCTCGGTCGTCGCGACCAACTCCGAGCAGACCTACCACCGCTACCTGCGGCACGGCGAGCTCGTCTCGGCGACCTCGAAGCTGGAAAGCGTCGTCGGGCCCAAAAGCACCGCCCTGGGCGAAGGCTGGTTCGTGACGACGAAAACCACCTGGTACGTCGGCGACGAGGCCGTCGCCGACATGATGTTCCGGGTACTGAAGTTCCGCCCGCCGGGCGCCGGGCCCGCCAAGGCGGCCGCGCCGGTGCTGCGGCCGGTGATCAGCAAGGACACCGAGTTCTTCTGGGCCGGGCTGCGCAAGGGGGAGCTGCGGATCCAGCGGTGGGGCGAGACCTTGCGGCATCCGCCCGGCCCGATGCCGCCGGACGGCGACCTCGACGCCAAGCCGGACTACGTCGTCGCGTGCGGCCGGGGGACGGTCTACAGCTACGTCGTGCACCACCATCCGCCGGTGCCCGGCAAGGAGTTGCCGTTCGTGGTCGCGCTCGTCGCACTCGAGGAGGGGGTCCGGGTGATGGGCGAACTGCTCGACGTCGATCCCGAAACCGTCCACATCGGACTTCCGGTGGAATCCGCGTTCGTGAAGGTCGACGAGGAACTGACCTTGCCCGCTTGGAGGGTCACGCGATGAAGGACTGTTCGGTCGGCACCGAGTTGCCGCCGTTGACGATCGAGGCCACCCCGACCTTCGTGGTGAGCACCGCGCTGGCGACGCGGGACTTCCAGGACGTCCACCACGATCGGGACGCCGCCGTCCAGCGCGGATCGAAGGACATCTTCCTCAACATCCTCACCGACACCGGCCTGGTGCAGCGGTTCGTGACCGACTGGGCGGGGCCGGAGGCGGTCGTGCGGTCGATCAAGATCAGGCTCGGTGTTCCCTGCTACGCCTACGACACCTTGACCTTCACCGCCCGGGTCACGGACCGGGAAGGCGACGACGTGGTGATCGCCGTGTCCGGTGTGGACAGTCTCGGCGAGCACGTGGCGGGGACCGTGGAACTCACCCTGGGAGGCGAGTGATGACCCTGTCCGGACGGGCCGCGATCGCCGGCATCGGCGCGACGGAGTTCTCCAAGGATTCCGGTCGCAGCGAACTGCGCCTGGCGGCCGAAGCGGTTTCGGCCGCGCTTCAGGACGCGGGCCTCACATCGTCCGATGTGGACGGTCTGGTCTCGTTCACCATGGACGGCAACAGCGAGATCGCCGTGGCACGGGAACTCGGCATCCCCGAACTGAAGTTCTTCAGCCGGATCCACTACGGCGGCGGAGCGGCGGCCGCGACCGTGCAGCAGGCCGCGATGGCCGTGGCCACCGGAGTCGCGGACGTCGTCGTCGCGTACCGGGCCTTCAACGAACGGTCGGGGATGCGGTTCGGTCAGGTGTCCTCGGCCGCGGCGGGCCAGGTCAACTCCTCCGGCGTCGACAACGCGTTCCATTACCCGATGGGGATCGCGACGCCTGCCGCGACCGTCGCCATGCTCGCCCGCCGCTACCTGCACGAGTACGGGGCGACCAGCGAGGACTTCGGCCGGGTGGCCGTCGTCGACCGCGCCCGCGCGGCGACGAATCCGAAAGCCTGGTTCTACGGCAAGCCGATCACCCTCGAAGACCACCAGGCGTCCCGCTGGGTCGCGGAGCCGCTGCACCTGCTCGACTGCTGCCAGGAGAGCGACGGCGGCGTCGCCCTGGTGGTCACCAGCGCCGAGCGGGCGCGCGACCTGCCGCATCGGCCCGCCGTGATCGCCGCGGCCGCGCAAGGGAGTGGTCCGGACCAGTACGTGATGACCAGCTACTACCGCGACGACCTCCCCGCGCTGCCCGAGATGGGCGTCGTCGGGCGGCAACTGTGGGCACAGTCCGGGCTGGGGCCCGGCGACATGGATCTCGCCGTGCTGTACGACCACTTCACCCCTTACGTGCTGATGCAGCTGGAGGAACTCGGCTTCTGCGGCAAGGGGGAGGCCAAGGACTTCATCGGCGGCGGCACCTTGGAACTCGACGGGAAGCTGCCGCTCAACCCGCACGGCGGGCAACTCGGGGAGGCCTACATCCACGGGATGAACGGAATCGCCGAAGGGGTGCGGCAGCTGCGGGGCAGCGCCGTCAATCAGGTCGAGGGCGCCGAGCGCGTGCTCGTGACCGCCGGCACCGGCGTACCTACGAGCGGACTGGTCCTGACCGCGGGGTGAGATCACCTCAATGTCCGATGGTGTACTAGAGCGGTACCTGCGACGGTGAAGGGACCACCGGCCGGGAGGTGCCATGTCCGGAGTCGTCGCTTGGACCCTGACCGCGGTGTTCGCCGCGCTGGTGCTGCCGTGCGTGCTGAGACTCGTCCGCTTGGACTATCAGCGGCTGGGCGCGGCGGCCCGTAACGGGGATCTGGCCGAACTGCTGCTCGTCGTCGCCATGGTCGCGATGCTGTCCCCGGTGGGCGGCCCGATCCCGGCGGCGGGCTGGCAGGCGGTGCTGGCGCTGACCGCCGGCTGGTTCGCGGTCTCGTGGTGGAAGGGGCGGCGGTCCGGGCACGCCGCTTGCGGGCACCACGCCGTCTCCGCCGTGGCCATGCTGATCATGGTGACGTTCATGCCCCATAGCGAGGTCTCCCATGGGCCGTGGCTGGTGATGTCCGGTTCTGACGCCACTCCGGCGCTGTGGTTGTCCCTGGTTTTCGGGGGCGTGGCGGCGTATTTCGCGGTGGACGCGGTGCGGGCCGGGATACTGGCGGCGCGGGGTGCCGCGGGCTCCGGGCAGGTGTCGCGGCGGGTGTGCCGGGTGATCATGGGGCTGGGGATGGGCTACATGCTGATGGGAGCGGCCCTGTAATCCTCGTGAGTGGTAATGACGGTTAGAACCGTCATTACCACTCACGAGGCGGTTACGTCAGGTGCTGACGCGACGCACGACACCGTCCCCAGCGTCACCGGGATCCGGCAGCCCGTCGGCCGGGTTGGCCGCGGCCCACTTCGCGGCGTTGGCGATGTCCTTCTCGAGCGCGACGATCAGCGCCTCCGACGACGGGTACGCCTCCTGCTCCCGCAGATGGCTCCCCAGCCAGACGGTCAGCACCTCGCCGTAGAGATCCCCGGTGAAGTCCAGCAGGTGTGCCTCGACGAGCCGGTAGCCGTCGGCGCCGTAGTACGTCGGGCGCCTGCCGACCGAGACCGCGGCCGCGATCCGGGTGCCGTCGGCGCGTTCGGCCCAGCCCGCCCACACTCCGTCGCCGACCTGGCCGTCTTGGTCGCGCAGCGCGATGTTGGCGGTGGGGAAGCCCAGTTCGCGCCCCCGCTGGTCGCCCTTCTCCACCTGGCCACGGACCACGAAGTATTCCGCCGTCATGCCGCTCCCGTCCCCGCCGTCACGAAAGCCATGAATACCACGAGCCGAACGGGAGGTCGACCGCCGTCCACGCGGCGGAGATGTCCACTGTGTACTCGGTCACGCCGTGACGAGCCGGTACCCGAGGTCCAGCTCGGTCCGCCCCAGCAGGCCGACGTGATGCCGGTGCCAATGCCCGTCCGCGAGGTCGGCGCGCAACCGGCCGACCGCTTCGGCGACGACGTTCTGGTCCAGCAGCGCGACACCGGACATCCCCGCGCGCACGCGTTCCGACAGGTAGGCCTCCGGCCTGCGCCAATACGCCCCGAGGAAGCCGTCGACGCAGTTCGAGGGCACCGGCAGCGGGGTCACCGACGGCGTCCCGCCCGCCGCGGTCAGCTCCTCGACGATCCTGTCGAGGCAAGCCAGCCGGCTCTCGTGCTCGGCGATCTCCGGCAGATAGTCACGCACCAGCCAGAAGCGGGCGAACACCGCCTGGTCCCAGGTCAGGATCACCTGGCGACGGGACACCCGCCGCAACTCGGCGAGCCCGGCGGTCACGTCCGTCCAGTGGTGCACGGTGAGCACCGCGAGAGCGACGTCGAAGGCGCCGTCCGGGAAGGGAAGGTCCTCCGCGCACGCCTGGACGGCGGGCGCCGCGGTGGCCGGACGCTGCCCGATCATCCGCCAAGACGGCTCGACGGCCACCACGCGGCGGTCTTCCGGTTCGTAGGAACCGGCTCCGGCGCCGATGTTGACCACCGAGCGCGCGTCGCCGAGAGCGGCGGTCACGGCGGCCGCGATCCGGGGATCCGGACGTCTCGAGCGCGCGTAGTCCCGGCCGAGTGCGGCATACGGGTCCGAGATCAAGGGGCGCACCCGGCCGAGTTTAGCCAGGGTTACTACCAGCGGGGAGAAGGATTCAGTCTGTCGTGGTCAACAAAGTGTCCGAAAGAACGGGCGCGCCGCCCCGATCGGGGGCGGTGGTCGTGATCATCAGCCCGGCGGCCTCGCGCCAGACGCGGGTCCGCAGCGGTTCGCCGGGGAAGACGACGCCGGCGAACTTGGCCGAGAACGACGCGAGGCGGGAGGTGTCGCCGTCGAGGAATTCGTCGGTGACGGCCTTCGCGATGACGCCGTAGGTGCACAGGCCGTGCAGGATCGGCTTGTCGAATCCGGCCGCCGCGGCGAATCCGGGATCGGCGTGCAGGGGGTTGCGGTCCCCGCACAGCCGGTAGAGCAGTGCCTGCTGTGGCAACGTCGGGGTGTCGATCACCGCGTCCGGCTCCCGCGAGGGGCGTTCGACGCGGTCGGACGGTCCGCGTGCACCGCCGAAGCCCCCTTCACCACGGGCGAAGATGCTCGACCGCAGTGTCCAGAGTGGAGTACCGGCGGAATCGGTGGCGACCGTCTCGTTCACGATCACCGCGGCCTTGCCCTTGTCGAAGACGTCGACGATCCTGGTCCGGGCCACGGCCTTGCCCGAGGCGGGGATCGGCCGGTGCGCGATCACTTCCTGCTTGCCGTGCAGGACTTTCCCGAGGTCGACCTCGACACCGGGGAAGGAGACCGCGGGCGGCTCGAACACGCGCAGGTTCGCCGCCACGGTGGCGAACGTCGGCAGGACCTGGAGGCCGTCCTCGTAGGTGTAGCGCAGTTCCCGCGGGCTCAGCGGATCCGAGCCCGCGCCCAGTGCCAGGTGGTAGAGCTGCACGTCCGACGCGGTCCAGGCGAAACTCACCTCGCCGAGATCGGCGCCGATCGCGACTGTGGGGTCGATGGGCACGGAAACTCCTCGGATGCTGTGGGTGTTCGTGATCGAAGAGCGTCATCCGGCTGGAGGCACGTGAGATCCGGCTCCAGGCACGGAGACTCCTATTCGTAGGTGACGGTGACCTCGTCGGTCAGCGGCAGGGACTGGCAGGCCAGCACGATGCCTTCGGCGATGTCGTCGCCGTCGAGGACCTCGTTGTTCAGCATCTTCACCTCGCCGGAGGTGATCCGGCAGGCGCAGGCGCTGCACTGGCCTTCGCGGCAGGAATAGGGCGCGTCGAAACCCTTTTCCAGCAACAGGTCCAGCAGCTTCGTCCGGCGCGGCCACGCCAGCTTCCTGGTCTCACCGTCCAAGGAGACTTCGAGTCCCGCCGGGGTCTCGGCTTCTTCGACGGCGACGGGTTCGGTCACCTCGAACGGGTTCCCGCCGAGGGAAAGGAACCGTTCCAGGTGAACGCGTCCGCGCGGCAGGCCGAGCTCCTTGAGTACCGTGCGCGCGGCGTCCATGAACGGGGCCGGACCGCAGATGAACGCCTCGTACGCGGTGTACGGCCTCACCAAGGCGCGCAGGTGGGCCTCGGTCGGCAGGCCCTGCAGGCTTTCCAGCCAGTGCAGCACGATCAACCGGTCTTCGTGCCTCGCCGCGAGGTCGGCCAGTTCCCGTGCGAAGATCACCGATCGCTCGTCGCGGTTCGCGTAGAGCAGGACCACCTTGCCGGTCCCGTGCGCCAGCGCCGACTTCAGGATGGACATCACCGGTGTGATCCCGCTGCCGCCCGCGAGCAACAGGAAATCCTCGTCGAGTGACGCGGGACTGAACACCCCGGCGGGCGGCAGGACTCGGACCTCCTGCCCCGCGCGGAGGTTGTCGCAGAGCCAGTTCGACCCGTAGCCGTCGGCGGTGCGCTTCACGGTGACCTGGACGCGGTTCTCGTGCGGCGCGCTGGAGAGCGAATAGCAGCGGGCCACCGACCCGGTCCGTTCGCTCGGGACCCGGACGGTGAGGAACTGTCCTGGCGTGTAGGCGAAAGCCGGGGCGTGCTCGGCCGGGATGTCGAAGACGATCGAGCGCGCGTCGGCCGTCTCGGTGATCACTTCGGCCACGGTCACCGTCACGGGGCCGCTCATTCCGGCACCTCCAGTAAGCCGTCCTTCAACGCGGCGTCGATGCTGTCACTGAGGTTGGCACAGGTGTCGAGCAAGGCCGTCTGAGCCCCGGCGGCCGCCTGCTCGGCGAACACCGGACAGCTCTTCGCCGCGTCTGTCGTCCACTGGATGCTGGTGTGCTGCACGCTGTTCTTCTTGACCAGCACGGTGGTCCCGCACGTCCGGCAGGCCAGCGGCCGCAGTCCGGCGGTGAGGAACTCGACGGTCTCCGGCTTCACACCCCGGCCTCTTCCGCCTGCTGCCGCGCCAGGTTCTCGGCCACCTCCGCCGCCCAGACCTCGTTGGCGCGGCTGGTGTCCACTTCGAACTCGAACCGGCGCGTCATGTCCTCGGTGACGTCGGCGGCGTCCACATAGAACTGGTCGTACCAGCGGCGCAGCTGGTAGACCGGCCCGTCCTCCTCGCACAGCAACGGGTTGTCGATCCGGGTCTTGGTGCGCCAGATCTCCACGTCCTGCAGGAAACCGACGCCGATGCCCTTGGCGAACTTCCCGGCGATCTTGTCCGCGTGCTCGTCCGAGACGCCGGGCAGCTTCTTCACGATCACACCCCACTGCAGCACGAACGAGTTCTCCGTGACCGGATAGTGGCAGTTGATCAGCACGTTCTCGATCTCGAAACCCTGGTAGGTGTTGAGCAGCGTGTTGATCATGTAAGACGGCCCGAAGTACGACGCCTCCGACCGCAGCAGGTTCTCCTCCCCGCCGTAGTTCGACGCCATTCCCTTGTCCGGGCGGCCTTTCGTGTTCAGGTACTGCGTGGCGACATGACCCTCGAACACGTTCTTGAAGTAGGTCGGGAAGGCGTAGTGGATGTAGAAGAAATGCGCCATGTCGACCATGTTGTCGATGATCTCGCGACAGTTGGAGCCCTCGATCAGGACCGAGTCCCAGGTCCAGTTGCTCCACTCGCCGTTGAACACGCCTTCGATCCGCGGGATGACGACGTCCTCGGGCGGCGGGTTGCCCTCCGGGTCGTGCCACACGAAGAGCTGTTTGTTCTCCTCCAGCACCAGCCACGACTTCGTCCGTGCCCGCAGCGGAACCCTTTTGGCGTAAGGGATCGAGGCGCACTTTCCGTTGCCGTTCCAGCGCCAGTCGTGGAACGGGCAGGCGATCTCGTCCCCCTTGACCTCGCCCTGGGTGAGGTCGCCGCCCATGTGACGGCAGTACCCGTCGAGCACGTTCAGCTTGCCGGACGAATCGGCGAAGACCACCAGTTTCGTCCCGAAAGCCGTGATGGCGTGCGGTTTCCCGTCCCGGAACGGTTCGGCCAGCCCGAGACAGTGCCAGCCGCGCGCGAACCGCGAAGGGGGTGCGCCCGCGTCGATCTGCCGTACGGATTCCGTCGTCATCGGCTGCCTCCCACTTTGGTCTGATCTTGCTGCGCCAGGTGCTCGGCCGCAAGGTAGCCGAACACCATCGCCGGGCCGATCGTCGCGCCGGGGCCGGCGTAGGTGCGGCCCATCACCGCCGCGCTCGTGTTGCCCGCCGCGTAAAGTCCGTCGATCACCGAACCGTCTTCGCGCAGGACACGCGCGTGCCGGTCGATCCTCAAGCCGCCCTTGGTGCCCAAGTCGCCGGGGACGATCTTCACCGCGTAGTACGGCGCGACGTCCACCGGGCCGAGGCTCGGATTGGGCTTGTTCCGCGGGTCGCCGTAGTAGTGGTCGTACGCGCTCCGCCCGCGGTGGAAGTCCTCGTCCTCGCCTTTGCGGGCGAAACCGTTGAACCGCTGGACGGTGGCCTCCAGCGCGTCGGCCGGGACCGCCATCCGCTCGGCGAGTTTCGCGATCGTGCTCGCTTTGACCGCGATGCCCGCTTTGAACCAGCGGCCGGGCAGCGGCTGGCGCGGGCCGAGGCCGGTGAACATGTACCGGTTGCGGTTGCGCTGGTCGAACACCAGCCAGGTCGGGATGTTCTCGCCGGGTCCGTCGCCTTCGCCGTACATCGCGTGCACGGCTTCGACGTACGGCGCCGATTCGTTGACGAACCGCTTGCCGCGCGCGTTGACCATCAGACAGCCCGGTCGCGACCGCTCGGCGAGCGCGAACCACGGGCCGCCGGTCAGCGGGATGGAGGGTCCCCACCAGGCGTCGTCCATCAGATCGGTGGCCGCGCCGAGTTTGAGCCCGGCGCCGATGGCGTCGCCGGTGTTGGCTTCGGCGCCGACGGTCCACTCGGTGCCGATGGGCGCGCGCTGGTACTTGACCCGCATCTCCTCGTTGCGCTCGAATCCGCCTGCCCCGAGAACGACGCCGAGCCGGGAGCGGATGAAGGTCTCTTCACCCTGGTGGCGGATTACGACGCCGATCACACGATCGTCCTCGACCTGGAGATCCACCAGCGGCGTGTTCAGCCAGACGGGGACATCCGCCCGCCGCAGCCCCTCACGTAACCCGGCCGCAAGCGCTTGCCCCATGGAAAGCAGTCGCTGACGGCGGATCCGGCCGACCAGCCAGCGGCCGCCGAGACCGAGGACGCGGACGATCCCGCGCGGATGCCGGGCGAGCAGGCTCAGCCACCGGTAGTCCGCCTGGGTGATCGGGACGCCCAGCGGGGGAGCGCTGTACGGCGGCTCCAGATTCGCCAGCTCCGGCCCGAGCAGGGTGCCGTCGAGGGCGGCCGGTTCGACCGAGCGTCCACCGGCGCGCCCGCCGGGGGCCTCCGGGTGGTAGTCGGAGTAGCCGCGGACCCAGCGGAAGCGCAACGGCGTCTTGTCGCAGACGAACGAGAGGACTTCGGGGCCGCGGTCGAGGAACGCCGACCGGAGTTCGGCCGGGACGACGTCACCGACGATCGACTGGAGGTACTCGTGCGCCCGCTCCGGGGGTTCGTCGATCCCGGCCGCGCGCAGGGCGTGGTTGCCGGGGATCCAGACGCCGCCACCGGAGCGCGCCGTCGAGCCGCCGAAGTGAGCGGCCTTCTCCACGACCAGGACCTTGAGTCCCCGGTGGGCTGCGGACAGTGCGGCGGTCATCCCGGCGGCACCACTGCCCGCCACGATCACGTCGTAGTCCATACGCCCCTCACCTGAAACACGTTGTAGGAAGCATGTAGCAGCATCCGCGCTGCTCCAGCCACCATAGACGAGAACGTGTTCTAGTTCTAGGGTAGGGTCATGGACTCCCTCGTGGCGGACGTGGTGATCGTAGGCTTCGGTGCGGCGGGCGCCTGTGCGGCGATCGAAGCCGCCGACGCCGGGGCCAAGGTGCTCGTCTTGGACCGGTTTTCCGGCGGTGGCTCGAGTGCGGTGAGTGGCGGTGTCGTCTACGCCGGAGGCGGGACCGCGCAGCAGCGGGACGCGGGTGTCGACGACAGTGTCGACGCGATGTACGACTACCTGCGGCTCGAGGTCGGCGACGTCGTCTCCGAGGAGACCCTGCGGCGATTCTGCGCGGGCAGCACGGAGATGATCACCTGGCTGGAGGGCAACGGCGTCCCTTTCGAGGGCAGTCTGTGCCCGTATAAGACGTCGTATCCGAGCGACGCGCACTATCTCTACTACTCGGGCAGTGAGGCGGCGGGCGGCTTCCGCGACGCCGCCAAGCCGGCGCCGCGCGGACATCGCGTCAAAGGTCCCGGCACTTCCGGAAAACTGCTGATGAAACGACTCATGGAGGCCGTCCGGAGTCGCGGAATCGAGGTGCTGACGCAGACCGCCGCCCGGAACCTCGTCGTGGACGCCGATGGGACCGTCACGGGCGTCGTCGTGTCCACCTTGAGGGATGCTCCCGCCCGGGTGCGGGCCGCGCACCGGAGACTGGCCGCGTATGCGGCGAAACCCGGGATCTACGTGCCCTCGATGCGGAAGTCACTGCATCGGCGGGTGGAGCGGATCGAGCGCCGGTACGGCCGTGAGCTGCGGATCTCGGCCACGCGCGGGGTGGTGCTCGCGGCGGGCGGGTTCATCGCGAACCGCGAGATGGTGCGGGAGCACGCGCCCGCGTATCGCGGCGGGCTGGCGCTCGGGACGTCGGCGGACGACGGATCCGGCATCCGGCTCGGTGTCGAGGCGGGCGGGGCCACCGCGGAGCTCGGGCGGATCTCCGCCTGGCGGTTCATCACCCCGCCGTCGGCGTTCCTCGGCGGTTTGCTCGTCGACAAGACGGGCGGGCGGATCATCGACGAATCCCGGTACGGCGCGGCCGTCGGCGAACGCATGATCACCGAGCACGAGGGGCGCGGCTGGCTGCTGGTCGACGACGCCATCGTGCGCGAGGTCCGGCGCGACGCGCGCGGTCAAAGCCAGTGGTTCCAAGGACTCCAGGTGCGCTATCTGCTCCGGCAGCGGGTCGTCGCCGATGCGCTCGAAGGCGTCGCGCGTAAGGCCGGTATCGATCCGGGCGGGCTGGCCGCCAGTGTCGAGGCCGCCCGCTCCGGCGCTGATCCGACGGGCAAACCCGCGGAGTTCGCGCGGCCGCTGAACCGGCCGCCGTACTCGCTGATCGACGTCTCGATCCGGCCCAACATCGGTTATCCGTGTCCGATGCTGACGCTGGGCGGCCTGGTGGTCGACGAGGAGACCGGCGCCGTCCGGGCCGCCTCCGGCGTCCCCATTCGCGGGCTGTACGCGGCAGGGCGGACGGCGGTGGGAATCTGTTCTAGGTCCTACGTGAGTGGTCTGTCACTGGCGGATTGCGTGTTTTCCGGCCGCCGTGCCGGAGCACACAGTGCGCTCGACCGGGGATCGGTCGACAAAAACGAGAACGTGTTCTAGTCTTGGATCCGGTTCACGGTCCATGGCGAGAGAGGGAACGCATATGAGCGAGCACGCCGCGCAGGACGTGATCGCGGGGATCCGGGAGCTCCTGCCGGTCCTGCGGGAACGGGCGCAGGAGGCGGAGGACGCCCGGCGCGTTCCCGAGGAGTCCGTCAAATCCCTGCAGGAGACCGGGTTCTTCAAACTCTTGCAGCCGAAGACCTTCGGTGGCCTCGAAGCCGACCCGGTGAGCTTCTACACCGCGGTGAAACTCGTCGCGAGCGCGTGCGGATCCACCGGCTGGGTCGCCTCCATCCTCGGCGTCCACCCTTGGCACCTCGGCCTGTTCGAGGCGCAGGCGCAACAGGACGTCTGGGGTGACGACCCCGACGTGCGGATCTCCTCGTCGTACGCGCCGATGGGCAGGGCGGACGTCGTCGACGGCGGCTACCGGCTCAGCGGGCGCTGGAGCTTCTCCTCCGGTTGCGACCACGCGACCTGGGTACTGCTGGGCGGACCGGTCTTCTCCGGCGGCAAGCCGGTGGACTTCTGCACCTATCTGGTGCCGATCTCCGACTACACGATCGAAGACGTCTGGGACACCGTGGGCCTGCGCGGCACCGGGTCCAACGACATCATCGTGAACGACGTCTTCGTCCCGAAACACCGCGCGCTCAGCTTCATCGCGACGTCGAAGTGCAAGACGCCAGGGCAGGAGATCAACCCCGGTCCGCTGTACAAACTTCCTTACGGTTCGGTGCATCCGAGCACGATCACCGCGCCCATCATCGGGATGGCGCAAGGCGCCTACGACGCGCACGTCGAGTACCAGGGCAAGCGGGTCCGAGCGGCGTACGCGGGCGAACAGTCCAAAGAGGACCCGTTCGCGAAGGTGCGCATCGCCGAGGCGGCGAGTGAGATCGACGCGGCCTGGCTCCAGCTGACGCACAACATCGACGAGCTGTACCAGCTGGCGTGCAAGGGCGAGAAGCTCCCGTTCTCCACGCGGTTGCGGGTCCGTCGTGACCAGGTCCGCGGTACCGAACGCGCGATCTTCGCGATCGACCGGCTCTTCGAGAACTCCGGTGGCCGTGCCTTGCGGGTCGGAACCCCGATCCAGCGGTTCTGGCGCGACGCCCACGCCGGCCGCGTGCACGCGGCGAACGACGCCGAGCGCGCTTACGTCATGTTCGGAACCGGCGCCTTCGGGTTGCCCGTCGAGAATGCGATGGTCTGATGACCGAAGGAAAGTATGTCACTGTCCAAGGTGGATTGAAGCTGCACTATCACGAGGCGGGCGGGGAACATCCGGAGACGGTGATCCTCCTGCACGGTGGTGGCCCCGGCGCGTCGGCGTGGAGCAACTTCGGACGGAACCTGCCGGTGTTCGCCAAGAACTACCGCACCTTGGCCATCGACCAGCCGGGGTTCGGCCGGTCGGACAAGCCGACCGAACATCCGCAGTACTTCCGGCACAGCGCGGACGCCGTCGTCGGACTGATGGACGAACTCGGCATCGCGCGCGCGCATTTCGTCGGCAACTCGCTCGGTGGCGGCTCCGCTGTACGGCTGGCGTTGAATCATCCGAAGCGTGCCGGGCGTCTCGTGTTGATGGGCCCTGGCGGGCTGAGTGTGAACCTGTTCGCGCCCGATCCCACCGAGGGCATCATGAACCTGGGACGGTTCAGCGCCCCGCCGGGCCCGAGCCGCGAGAAGCTCGAAGCCTTCCTGCGGATCATGGTGCACGACCAGTCTCTGATCACCGACGAACTGATCGACGAGCGGTTCGCCGCCGCGAGTGTGCCCGAGTCGCTGTCCGCGATGAAGGCGATGGGGAAGTCGTTCGCCCAGCCCGACACCTATGAGGAGGGCATGCTGTGGCGTGAGGCGCATCGCCTCCGTCAGCGGGTGCTGCTCATCTGGGGCCGGGAGGACCGGGTCAACCCGCTCGACGGCGCCCTGCTCGCGCTGAAGACGATCCCGCGCGCCCAGCTGCACGTGTTCGGCGGCTGCGGGCACTGGGCGCAGCTGGAGAAGTTCGAAGAATTCAACCGGCTGGCACTCGACTTCCTGGGAGCCTCCTGATGGGTATCCGTTCGCTCGCCTACCTTCGCATCGAAGCCACCGACATGGCCGCGTGGCGCGAATACGGGCTCAAGGTCCTCGGCATGGTGGAGGGTTCCGGCACGAATCCGGACGCGCTCTACCTGCGCATGGACGACTTCCCGGCGAGGCTGGTGATCTTCCCCGGTGAACGCGACAGGCTCGCACAGGCGGGCTGGGAGGTCGCCAACGCCGGCGAACTCGACGAGATCCGGGCCTCGCTCGACGCGCACTCGGTGCCGTACAAGGAAGGCACGCCGGATCAGCTCGCCGATCGCCGGGTCGACGGCCTGGTGTCCTTTGCGGACCCGTCGGGCAACACGCTCGAAGTCTTCCACGGGGTCGCGCTGCAACACCGGCGCGTGGTGAGCCCGTATGGGCACAAGTTCGTCACCGGTGAGCAAGGGCTCGGGCACGTCGTCCTGTCCACGAACGACGATGAGGCGTCTTTGCGCTTCTATCGCGATGTTCTCGGTTTCCGCCTGCGGGACTCGATGAAGCTGCCGCCGCAGATGGTCGGCAGGCCCGCCGACGGCGCGCCGGCGTGGCTGCGGTTCTTCGGCTGCAACCCGCGTCACCACAGTCTCGCGTTCCTCCCGATGCCGACGCCGAGCGGCATCGTGCACCTGATGGTCGAAGTGGAGAACACCGACGACGTCGGGCTCTGCCTCGACCGGGCCATCCGCCGGAAGGTGCCGATGTCGGCCACCCTCGGACGGCACGTCAACGATCTGATGCTCTCGTTCTACATGAAGACCCCCGGCGGATTCGACGTCGAATACGGCTGCGAGGGAAGGCAAGTGGACGACGAGAGCTGGATCGCCCGAGAGAGTACGGCGGTTTCCCTGTGGGGACACGACTTTTCAGTCGGCGCCCGGCCACCGGGGCGGTCGTGACCCCGGTGACGGACGTCGAGGCGGAGATCGATGCCACCCGGTTCCGGATGGTGCTGGGGCATTTCTGCACCGGCGTCGCCGTGGTGACCGGACACGACGGCAAGGCGCCGGTGGGGTTCGCGTGCCAGTCGTTCGCGGCGTTGTCACTCGATCCGCCGCTGGTACTGTTCTGCCCCGCCAAGACTTCCCGGACCTGGGCGGTGCTCGCCGAGTCCGGCCGGTTCGCGGTCAACGTGCTTTCCGAAGATCAGCAGGACGTCAGCGCGGTGTTCGGCGCGCGGGGCGCGGACAAGTTCGCCTCGATCGACTGGACCCCCGCCCCGTCCGGATCCCCGCTGCTGACCGGGGCGCTGACCTGGATCGACTGCGCGCTCGAAGCCGTACACGAGGCGGGGGACCATTACGTCGCCGTCGGCCGGGTCACCGCGCTCGGGGAACCCTCCGATGCGCGACCGCTGCTGTTCCATCGCGGCCGGTACACGGTGACCGAGCCGGTGACCGACGACCTCGCGGCGCTCATGCCCTGGCCGCGTCCCGACGATTGGCTCTGATCGGCTCGCCCGCTTCGTGCAGGCTGCGCAACGCGAGCTTGTAGGACTCGGCGAGTCCCGTCTCGTGGTACGGAACCCCGATCTCCTCGCAGTAGCGCTGGACGATGGGCCGGGCGCGGCGCAGGGCCGGTGACGGCATACTCGGGAAAAGATGGTGCTCGATCTGGTAGTTGAGCCCGCCGAGGGCGACGTCGACGACCCGGCCGCCGCGGACGTTGCGTGACGTGAGGACCTGCTTGCGGAGGAAGTCGAGTTCGGTGTCACCGGACAGGATCGGCATCCCCTTGTGGTTCGGCGCGAAAATCGATCCCATGTAGACGCCCCACAGTGCCTTGTGGACGATGAAGAAGACCAACGCCTTGGCGGGGGAGAGTACGACGAGCAGTGCGCTGAAGTAGAGCGCGAAATGCGCCAGCAGCAACGCCGCTTCGAGCCAACGTGCCCGCAGGCCTGGCTTCGCGACCGCGCGCAGACCCGAGACGTGCAGGTTCAGGCCTTCGAGGGTGAGCAGCGGGAAGAACAGAAAAGCCTGATAGCGGCCGATGAACCGCGGGATGCCCTTGCTGGCCCTCGCCTGATCCTTCGACCACACGAGAACGTCCGGATCGACGTCGGGATCGAGATCCTCGTGGTTCGGATTGGCGTGGTGGCGGGTGTGCTTGTCCATCCACCAGCCGTAACTCATGCCGATCCCGAGATTGCCCGCGATCCGGCCGGCGATCTCACTCGGGCGGCGGGTCCGGAACACCTGGCGATGCGCGAGATCGTGCGACAGCAGCGCGATCTGGCCGAACATCACCGCCATGAACACCGCGATCGCCGGCTGCCACCAGGAGTCGCCGATCGCGAAGAACGCGACCCAGCCGGACACGAAGAGGGTGGCGACCAGACTCATGCGGAAGACATAGTAGCCGGGACGACGATCGAGAAGGCCCACTTCGCTGATGCGACGGGAGAGGCGGGCGAAGTCGCTGCCCGTGCGGAGGTTTGCGGTCACCCTGGTGAGTCTAATTCGGGTCGGGGGTGGGGTGCATGCGGTGAGCAGGTGGGTGGGCTCGGGGGTTGGCCCTACCTCCGGGTCGCCGGGGGTGTCCAGGCGTGCAGGCGTGCCGCAATCAGCCGGCTGATTGCGGTGAGTCTCGCCAAGCACTTTTCAGTGGGATTCGGGCCGCGCCAGCAGCCCGGCGAAGTCGCATCACTGCTGGTCGGCGTCACTGCCATAGCGTCAAGCGGCTCGGCCCTGGTCTGCGCGAGGGGTCGTGAGTGATTTGGGTCGTTCTAACCCTCATTATCACTCACGACCGCCCGCAGAACCGTACATAGCGACATCAACCGGGCACTCGATCGTCCGGAAACCGGCCACGTAGGCCGGTCCCTCGGCATGCCCACGAACCGCACCGGAGCGAGTGGCAGGAGAGATCCGAAGGAGCCGCGACTCAGGATCCGGCGGCGGCCGCCCGAGCCGCCTCGAACGGAGCCTGATCGAAAACAATCCGCATCTCCACGATCTTCCCCTCCCGCACGGTCAGCTTCTCGGCGCCGGGCGCGCTGGCCACCGGGAGGGTCGCCGTGTCGTACATCAGCAACGCGGTCGTCTCGTCCCCGAACGCCGCGAGCAGGCTCGACCCCGTCAGGATTTCGGTGAACGGCCCCATGAACCCGCGAAACGCCTCCGCGCCTTCGAGGCGTCCGGACGGCGCGTGGCAGACGATGTCGTCGGCGACGTAGGTCATCGCCTTCTCGAAGTCCTTACCGGTCCAGGCCTGGTGATAGGAGAGCGCGACGTCCAAAGCTGGGCTGGTCATGATGGTTCCTTTCGTCGACTTTCACCAGGTTGGACACCACCGCCGCCCGAAACGGAACGGTGCGCCGCGAAAAAGGTCGTGACAGGATCGGCCCGTGGGCACCACGGCAACGGACGAGCACGCGTTTCGCGAGCTCACCAGCACTTACCGTCACGAGCTGCACCTGCACTGTTACCGCATCCTCGGTTCGCTCACCGACGCGGAGGACGCCGTTCAGGAGACGCTGCTCGCCGCGTGGCGCGGCCTCGACGCCTTCGAAGGGCGCTCCTCGCTCCGTACCTGGCTGTACCGCATCGCCACCAACCGTTGCTTGAACGTCCTGCGCGACACGGGCCGCCGTCGTCCACCCGGGCCGGTGCCGCCGTTCGACCCGCCGGAGCCGAGCCGTCGCGGCGAGGTCACCTGGCTGGAGGCGTACCCGGACGAGCTCATCGAGGACAGCGAGCCCGGTCCCGAAGCGCGCTACAGCACCAGGGAGGCGGTCGAACTCGCCTTCATCACCGGTCTCCAGCTCCTCCCGCCGAGGCAGGCCGCCACGCTCGTGCTGCGGGACGTCCTCTGCTTCCCCGCCGACGAGGTCGCGAGCATGCTCGGCACCACCGAGACCGCGATCAAAGGCATGCTTCAGCGCGCCCGCGCCTCACTCGACAAGCACCGAGCCCGCGCGGCACATCGTCCGTCGGCGCAGGAGCGCGCCCTGACCAGGCGGTTCGCCGACGCCTTCACCGAGGGCGACCTCGACGGAGTCCTCCGTCTGCTGACCGACGACGCGTGGCTCGCGATGCCGCCCGCGCCGCATGAGTATCACGGCCGCGACGCGATCGCCGGTTTCCTGCGTGTGACCATGGCCGTGCCGGTCGCGGAGGACTTCACCATGACGCCGACGCGGGCGAACAACCAGCCCGCGTTCCAGTGCCGTCACGGCGGGGCCTCGGCGGGGCTGATGGTTCTTACGGTGGACGGGGAACGGATCCGGGCTATTACGCGGTTTCTCGAACAAGATGTCGTGAGTGATTTGGGTCGCTAGAGCCAAACGTGTTTTAGGTACCTACGGGGCCTTCACGCCCTCCCCAGTACATGATGGTCCCCTTCCTTGCGCCTGGCGCAAGGAAGGGGACCATCATGTACTTCGCTCGACAAGACCGCAGGCCACAAGTAGGTGCCTGAGAGCCGGTTCGCTAGAACGACCCAAATCACTCACGACATCTTTGGCCGTACCCGCCCGAGATGCCCACCAGGCGAGCCGAAAAGCCGCGCCGCCCCGTGCGCCCGCTTGAAATAGCGGTGCGCCGGATGCTCCCAGGTGATCGCGATCCCGCCGTGCAGCTGGATCATCTCGCCCGCCACCGTCGCGAGCGCCTCCGAGCAATGCACCTTCGCCACCGCGGCCAGCCTGCTCGACTCCGGAGCCGCGTAGGCCGCTGAACGCGCGGTCTCCACCAGAACGTGCAGGTCCGCCATCCGATGCTTCAGCGCCTGGAAGCCGCCGATCGGCCTGCCGAACTGGTGCCGCTGCTTGCTGTACTCCACCGTCAGCTCGAACGCCCGCCCCGCCGCCCCGGCCTGCTCGGCGGCGAGCACCGCGCACGCGACATCCCGCAGGGCGGTGAGATCGACCGGGCCGATCAGCCGGGCGGGGGACTGATCGAAGGTCACGCGAGCCAGCCGCCGGGTCTCGTCCATCGCCGGGGTCCGCACGGCACGAAAATCGGAGACCTCGTACAGCGAACCGCCGGCCACGACCAGCAGGATTCCGGCCTCGTCGCCGTTGAGAACGTAGTGCGCTTCACCATCCACAGTGGACTCCGTGACGCGGCAGGCCGGTACGGACCACCGGCCGTCGGCGTCGGTCCAGGCGACCGCGCCGACGACACCTTCGGCGAGGCGGGGGAGCAGCCGTTCGCAAGCCTCGGAGTTGCCGGTGGCCAAGACCGCGTGTACGGCGAGGACGGCCGAGCCGAGGAACGGGACGTCGGCGAGAACGCGGCCCAGTTCCTCGGCGACCACTTGCAGTTCCGTCGTCCCGGCGCCGAGGCCGCCGAACCGTTCGGGGACGGCCAGTGCCGCCACCCCGATCTGTTCGCACAGTTCCGGCCAGGGATCCGCTTCCCGGTCCAGCAGTTTCCGGACGCTGTCCCGCAGCGCGTCCTGCTCGGCGGTGAAGGTCATGACAGCACCCGCTCCCGATGGAATCGCGGCGTGCCCCAGGCGCCGACCAGCGCGCGGACCCGGGTCAGCCGCAGCCCGAGCGCGTGTTCGGCGGTGTAGCCGATCGCGCCGTGCACCTGCAGCCCGGTCCGGGCGGCGAGGTGCGCCGCGTCGCCGCAGGCCACCTTGGCCGCGGAGACGTCACGCCGGTCCAGGGTGACGGCGGCACCGAACAGCAGCGGTCCGGCCAGCGTGAGCGCGGTCGCGACGTCGGCGAGCAGATGTTTGACCGCCTGGTATCCGCCGATCTCCCGCCCGTACTGTCTGCGTTGCGCGGCATACGCCACGGACGTGTCGAGCAGCCACCGCCCCGCGCCGAGGAGGTGCGCGGCCGTGGCCAGGCAGCCCAGCGCGAAGGCGCGGTCCGTGTCGAGCGCCGTGCCGAGATCGTCACCGGCCTTCGGCGCGAACAACCGTCGCGAACCGTCTACAGAGGACAGAAGGTTGCCGGGGGTGAAGGCGCGCAGCCTGCCGTCCTCGACCGCGAGACGCGCGTCGGCGACGTCGGAATCCAAGGCGTACGGCACTTGTGGTGCGAACGCGACCGACGCCAGTGTCTCGCCGGACGCGACCGAAGTGAGCAGTTCGTCGTCCAGCAAGGACGGCAGCACGGCCACGGTGTCGGTCCACGGGCCGGGAACACAGTGGTATTCCAGTCGTTCGAAGGCGACGGCCAGATCGACCGGGGTGGCACCGAGCCCGTCGTATTTTTCGGGGACCGCCAGCGCGGTCACGCCGAGTTCCGCCAGCCGACGCCAAATCTTGAGGCCCGGCCCCGGATCGCCCTTCGCCCAGGAGCGGTTGGCCGTGTCGGTGTCCAAACCGGACAGGAGATCGTGCAGACTGTGGGAGAATTGCTCTTGCTCTCCGGAGAGCGCGAACCTCATCGAGCCCCCTTCGGCAGGCCGAGCAGCCGCTCGGCGACGATGGACCGCTGAATCTGGTCGGTCCCGCCGTAGATCGGCCCCGCCAGCGAGAACAGCCAGCCGTCGCTCCACTGGCCGCGGAGTTCGGCCTCCGGGCCCAGGATGTCGAGCGCGGTTTCGTGCAGGGCGACGTCGAGCTGCGACCAGAACAGCTTGTTGACACTCGATTCGGGGCCGAGTTCGGCGCCGTCCGAAAGCCGGGTGACCGTGCCGAGGGTGTACAGCTGGTAGGCCCGCGCGCCGATCCACGCGTCGGCGACCCGGTCGGCGGTGTGCGCCGGACGTCCGGCGCCGCGCCACAGCAAAACCAGGCGATCGGCCGCGGCGAGAAACCGGCCGGGACTGCGCAGGGACAGGCCGCGTTCGTTGTTCGCCGTCGTCATCGCGACCCGCCAGCCCTCGCCCGGCGTGCCGATCACGTCCTCGTCGGGGACGAAGACGTCGTCGAAGAAGATCTCCGCGAACCCCGGTTCGCCGTCCAGCTGGGGAATCGGCCGCACAGTGACCCCTTCGGACCGCAGATCCACCATCAGATAGGTGAGGCCCTTGTGCCGCACCGAATCCGGATCACTCCGGAAGAGACCGAAGGCCCGGTCGGCGAACGTCGCCCGGGAACTCCAGGTCTTCTGCCCGCTGACCCGCCAGCCGCCGTCGCGGCGGGTCGCGGTGCTCCGCAGCGCGGCGATGTCGCTGCCCGCCTCGGGCTCCGACCAGGCCTGCGCCCAGACCTGTTCCGAGCGGGCCATCTTCGGCAGGATGCGGCGCTGCTGTTCCTTCGTGCCATGGGAGAACAGTGTGGGCGCGAGCATGAAGATGCCGTTCTGATTGACCCGCAAGGGCGCGCCTGCCGCGTAGTACTCCTCCTCGAACAGCACCCACTCCAGGAGACTCGCGTCCCGCCCGCCGAACTCGCGCGGCCACGAGACCACCGACCACCGGGCGTCGGCCAGTTTCGCCTCCCACTCCCGGTGCTGCGCGAAACCTTCTGCGGTGTCGAACGACTTCAGTGGTTCGGCGGGAACGTTCGAGGCGAGCCAGGTGCGGGCTTCGTCCCGGAAGGCGAGTGTGCGTTCGTCGAGATCGAGGTCCATCACGAGGTCCTGTTCGCGTCCCGCATCGAGCGCGCGTCCTGCCCGCCCAAGGAGTCGCCGCCGGAGACTTCGGCGTTGTGCGCGTGCGCGAAGTGATGCAGCCCGAAAACGGAGTCCATTCCGGACCGCAGTCCCATCAGGTCTTCGGCCTGGTTGACGGCCTTCTTGGCGAGAGCGAGTCCCATCCGCGGCATCACGGCGATCTTCTCCGCGAGCGCCATCGTCTCGGTTTCGAGGTCGGCGCGCGGGACGACCCGGTTCAGCATGCCCCATTCCTTGGCCTGCTGTGCCGTGAAGCGTTCGCCGGTGAACAACACCTCCTTGGCCGCGCGTGGGCCGAGGACCCAAGGATGCGCGAAGTACTCCACTCCGGGAATCCCCATGCGCACCACGGGGTCGGCGAAGAACGCGTCGTCGGAGGCGACGATCATGTCGCACACCCACGCCAGCATGAGCGCGCCCGCGATGCACGCGCCCTGCACACTCGCGATGGTCGGTTTCGGGATCTCGCGCCACCGGCGGCACATGCCGAGGTAGACCTCGGACTCACGGGCGAACCGCTGGTCACCGCCCTCGGCGCCGACGTGGTCCCACCACAGGACCGCTTTGCGCTCGAAGGAGACGTCCACGTCGCGTTCCGGGGTCCCGATGTCGTGCCCGGCGGAGAAATGCTTACCCGCCCCGGCCAGCACGATCACCTTGACCTCGGGATCCTCCACGGCGCGGGTGAACGCCGCGTCGAGCGCGTAGGTCATCGCCGAGTTCTGCGCGTTCCGATACTCCGGCCGGTTCATCGTGACGACGGCCACCGGCCCACGCCGCTCGTACTCGACGGTCATCCGTTCTCCTCCCGCAACACGCGTTTCAGTACCTTCCCCGACAGAGTGCGCGGTAGCTCGGCCACGAAGTCGACAAAGCGAGGAAGCTTGTAGTTGGCGAGTTCGCGCTCGCAATGAGCCAAGATGTCCTCTGTGGACAGATCAGCGCCGGGCCGCGGCCGGACGAACGCCTTGCCGACCTCGCCGAGTCGCTCGTCGGGCACACCGACGACGGCCGCTTCCGCGACCCCGTCCAACCGGCTGAGCACCTGCTCGACCTCGGCCGGGTAGACGTTGAACCCGCCGCAGACGTACATGTCCTTGATCCGGTCGACGATCTTCAGGTAGCCGCGTTCGTTCAGCACCCCGACGTCACCGGTGTGCAACCACCCCTCGGCGTCGACGGCTTTCGCGGTGGCCTCGGGATCGTCGAGGTAGCCGAGCATCACGTTCGGCCCGCGCAGCAGGACTTCGTCGTTCTCGCCGAGTTCCACCTCGAATCCGGCCGTCGCCCGGCCGGAGAAGTTCGACACCAGTTCCGCGTCGTCCTCGGGGCGGGACATGGTCGCGACGACGGCTTCCGTCAGCCCGTAGGCGGTGAGCACGGCGTCGAAACCCAGTTCCGCCCGCATCCGCTCGACGAGCGGGACCGGCACCGGGGCGGCGCCGGTGACGGCGAGCCGCAGGCTGGACAGGTCGTGCTCCGCGCGTTCGGGCGCGTCCAGCAACACCTGGTAGATCGTCGGCGCGCCGGGGAGGACGCTGACGCGCTCGGTTTCAATGAGCCGCAGGGTTTCCCGGACGTCGAAGGTGCGCTGCGGCAGGATGGCCGCGCCGCGCAGTATCGCGGCCAGGATGCCCGCCTTGTAGCCGAAGCTGTGGAAGAACGGGTTGAGCACGAGGTAGCGGTCTTCCTCGGTCAGGCCACCGCAGTCGGCCCAGGCCTCGGCGACGCTCAGCGCCTGCCGGTGGCTGCTCATCGCGCCCTTGCTGCGGCCGGTGGTCCCCGAGGTGAACAGGATGTCGCTGACGTCGCCTGGTCGCGCCGGACTGACGAAATCGCTGTCGAGAGCGGCAAGCGCGTCCCATTCCGTGACGCCGTCGACCGGGTTCTCGGGGCCTTCGACAGGGAGGCGCAGAACGGTGCCGGGGCGGGCGGAGCCGAGGTCCGCCAGCCTGTCCGTGCCGAGGAAGGTGCCGGTGATCGCGAGCGCGGAAACCCGTGCGCGGTCGAGGATGTCGAGCGTCTCGCGCGCAGTGAAGCGGGTGTTGACCGGGACGAGCGTCGCGCCGGCGTACAGCGCGCCGAGCCCGGCGACGATCCAGTGCCAGGTGTTGGGGGAGCACAGCGCGACCCGTTCGTGGCCCTCGAAGAACCGGGCGGCCTGCCGCACCCGGCGCGCGAGTTCGGCATAGGTGAACCGGACTTCGCCGTCGACGAGGGCTTCCCGTCCGGAGAAGCGTTCCGCGGCCCTGTCGAGCGCCGCCGGGATGGTCCCTGGGGACATCGAGCCTCCCTGTTGTCCGCCAGCCTGCGCGCGACCGCCATCGTGTCGCCAGGGCGAGCCAAGCGGAAATCCCACCTTTTCGGTAAGGGCGCCCTGCCGCCCCGATAGCGGGGACTGACGGCCAGCGCTCGCTCTGCGGTCACCTGGGTGCCGCGGAGTCTGGATCGTACCTCCCTAGCAAGTGCTTGGTAGGGTAGCCTACGCAGCAGGCTCTGGTTTGGCTAGAGGAGGCGTGCGTGACCCAGGACGGCTTTCGCGACCGTGTGCGCACCTGGCTGGCGGACAATCTGCCGCCGGACTTGCGCGGCTTGGGCGGTCCGGGGCGCGAACACGAGGCCTTCGACGAACGTGTGGAGTGGGAACGTCGGCTCGCCGAGGCGGGCTGGACCTGCGTCGGCTGGCCGGTCGAGTACGGCGGGCAGAGCGCGACGCTCGAACAGCAGGTCGTCTTCCACGAGGAGTACGCGCGAGCGGGGGCGCCGGCGCGGGTGAGTCATCTGGCCCAGGAACTGCTGGGCCCCACCCTGATCGCGTTCGGCACGCCGGAGCAGCGAAGCCGTTTCTTACCACCGATCGTGGCCGTGGAGGAACTGTGGTGCCAGGGTTATTCCGAGCCCGGCGCCGGTTCCGACCTCGCCGCGGTGTCGACCACCGCGACCCTCGATGGCGACGAATGGGTGCTGCGCGGCCAAAAAGTATGGACGTCGCTCGCCCATGTGGCCGACTGGTGTTTCGTCCTCGCTCGCACCGAACCGGGCTCGGAACGCCACAAAGGACTGTCCTATTTGCTCGTTCCGATGCGGCAGCCCGGTGTCGAGGTACGCCCGATCAAGCAGCTCACCGGAACAGCGGAGTTCAACGAGGTCTTCTTCGACGGCGCCCGCACCACCAAGGATCTTGTCGTCGGGGAACCGGGCGACGGCTGGCGGGTGGCGATGGGCACGCTCGCCTTCGAACGCGGGGTCGCGACGCTCGGGCAGCAGGTCGGCTTCCGCCGGGAACTCGAAGAACTCACCAGGATCGCGCCGGACGACCCGGTCATCGCCGAACGGCTCGACCGCGCCTGGGTCGGCCTGGAGGTCATGCGGGCGCACGCGATCCGCACCCTGGGCGACTCGTCGCCGGGAGTGGCCGAAGTGTCCAAACTGGTCTGGGCGAACTGGCATCGGGACCTCGGTGAACTGGCGATGCTTGTCCGCGGCGCGCGGGGAATGCTCGCCGAAGACGGCCTTGACGCCTGGCAGCAGCTCTTCCTCTTCACCCGCGCCGACACCATCTATGGCGGCTCCAACGAAATCCAGCGCAACGTCATCGCCGAGCGCGTGCTCGGGCTTCCCCGGGAGGTACGACCTTGATTCCGCTGCCGAAGTACCCCGAAGGAGCGAACCTCCTACGCGACAAGGTGGTCGTGGTGACGGCGGCGGCCGGGACCGGGATCGGATCCGCCGTGGCGAAACGTGCACTGGAGGAAGGCGCCCGCGTCGTGCTCAGCGACTGGCACGAACGACGGCTCGCGGAAAAGGCGGCCGAACTCGGTGACGTCCACGCGATCGCTTGTGATGTGACACAGGAAGAGCAGATCCAGGCGCTCCTCGACGGCGCCGCCGAGCGTTACGGCCGGATCGACGTGCTGATCAACAACGCCGGTCTCGGCGGCGCCAAGTCCATAGTGGACATGGCCGACGACGAATGGGCCAGGGTCATCGACGTGACCCTCAACGGCACGTTCCGCGCGACGAGGGCCGCCGTGAACCGGTTCATCGCCCAAGGCGGCGGCGGGGTGATCGTCAACAACGCTTCGGTGATCGGCTGGCGCGCGCAGGCCGGGCAGGCGCATTACGCGGCGGCGAAGGCGGGCGTCATGGCGCTCACCCGATGCGCGGCCGTCGACGTCGCCGGACACGGCATCCGGGTCAACGCCGTCGCACCGAGCCTGGCGATGCATCCGTTCTTGGCCAAGGTGACCAGCGAGGAACTGCTCACCGAACTCACCGCGCGCGAGGTCTCGGGGAGGGCGGCGGAACCCTGGGAAGTGGCGAATGTGATGGTGTTCCTCGCCAGTGAGTACTCGTCGTACCTCACCGGCGAGGTCGTCTCTGTCAGCTCTCAGCATGCGTGAGACCTGTTGGTGGAGCAGAGGGTTAACCTGGTGAAAGCAACCATACGCGTGAACTCGCCCGGCCGAAGGTCCCGCGATCGCGGTGGCAGGGCGCCTTTCCCGCCGGACGTGACGTGACTTACCGGCCGGCGCCCTGCCGACGTCGATCGCGGCCGCGAGTTCACCACCAGACAATGAGGTTTCGATGAAGTCCAGTCCAGGGTCCCGCCGCGCCGAACTGCTCGCCCTCGCGGCGAAGCTGTTCGCGGAGCGCGGTTATGTCTCCACCACCGTGCGGGACATCGCGGACGCGGCCGGAATCCTTTCGGGCAGCCTTTACCACCATTTCGACTCGAAGGAGTCGATGGCCGACGAGATCCTCACCGGCTTCCTCGACGAACTCTTCGGCGCCTACGCCGAGATCGTCGCGGAAGGCAAAGGACCGAGGGAAACCCTCGAAGCCGTTGTCGTGGCGTCGTTCGACTCCATTCACCGGCGGCCCGCCGAGGTGGCGATCTACCAAGCCGAAGCGAAGCACCTGATGCAGCTTCCCCGCTTCGACTACCTCACCGACCGCAACACCGAATTCCGCAAGCTGTGGAACGGTATCCTCACCGACGGCATCGCGGCCGGCGTCTTCCGCGAGGACCTCGACGTCGAACTCACCTACCGGTTCATCCGCGACACCGTCTGGGTGGCGGTGCGCTGGTACAACCCCGGCGGCACGCTGAGCGCGGACGACGTCGCGCGGCAATACCTCGGAATTCTGCTGGACGGCATCGCAACCAAAAGGAGGCGCCGTGGGTGAGGCCTATGTACTCGACGCGGTCCGGACCCCGGTCGGCAAACGCGGGGGAGCGCTGAGCGGAGTCCATCCCGCCGACCTCGGCGCCCACGTCATCCAAGCCGTCGTCGAGCGAGCGGGGGTCGAGGCCGATCTGGTCGACGACGTCATCCTCGGCTGCTGTGACACGCTCGGGCCGCAGTCCGGGAACATCGCGCGGACGGCGTGGCTCGCGGCGGGCTTCGGCCATCACGTGCCGGGCGTGACGATCGACCGGCAATGCGGTTCGAGCCAGCAGGCCGTGCACTTCGCCGCGCAGGCGGTGCTGTCCGGCACGATGGACCTCGTCCTCGCGGGGGGTGTGCAGAACATGAGCGCGATCCCGATCAGCGCGGCGATGCTGGCCGGACGGGAGTACGGCTTCGACGATCCGTTCTCCGGTTCGAAGGGCTGGCAGGAGCGGTACGGCAGCGTCGAGGTCTCGCAGTTCCGCAGTGCCGACATGATCGCCGAGCACTGGGATCTGACCCGCGAGGCGATGGAGGAGTACGCCTTCCGCAGTCACCAACGGGCGATCTCGGCCATCGACGAAGGCCGGTTCGCCGCCGAGATCACGCCGTTCGCCGGTGCCGGCCTGGACGAGGGGCCCAGGCGCGACACCAGCCAGGAGCGGATGGCCGGGCTGAAACCGCTGAGCGAGGGTTCGCGCATCACGGCGGCCGTGGCCAGCCAGATCTCCGACGGAGCCAGCGCCACACTCATCGCGTCGGAGAAGTTCGTCGAGGAGCACGGTCTCACGCCCCGGGCGCGGATCCACCATCTTTCGGTGCGGGCGGCCGATCCGGTGTGGATGCTGACCGGGCCGATCCCGGCGACCGCGCACGCGCTGCGGAAGACCGGGCTGAGCATCGACGACATCGACCTGTTCGAGGTCAACGAGGCGTTCGCGAGCGTCGTACTGGCGTGGATCGAGGAGATGGGCGCCGATCCCGCACGCGTCAACGTCAACGGCGGTGGTATCGCGCTCGGCCATCCCATCGGGGCGACCGGGACGAAACTGTTCGCGACCCTGCTGCACGAACTCGAACGGCGGGGCGGGCGATACGGACTGCAGACGATGTGTGAAGGCGGCGGGACGGCGAACGTCACGATCATCGAGCGGCTTTGATGCTCCACACGCCGAGTGCCACTGCGCTGAAACCCGCGCCCAGCAGGCAAACGCCGGTCCAGCCCGCGAAGGCGTAGACGGTCGTGGAGGCGAGGGCGCCCAGGCCGCTGCCGACCGAGTAGAAGATCATGTAGCCGCCGATCAGCCTGCTGCCGGCGTCCGGCCGGAGCGGGTAGATCACCGTCTGGCTTGTGACGTGCACGGCTTGGACGGCGAAATCGAGCAGGATGGCGCCCGCCGCCAGTGCCCAGAGCGATCCGCGCGTGAAACCCAGCGGCACCCACGACACCAGGAGCAGGCCCAGCGCCATCCCGGTCGTCCACTGTGCCCGGCCGCGATCCGCGAGCCGTCCGGCCGGTGCCGCCGCCAGCGCGCCCGCCGCGCCTGCCAGCCCGAAAGCGCCGATGACGGTATGCGAGTGGCCGTCTTCGCTGAGCGGTAAGGCGACGGAACTCCACAGGGTGCCGAACGCGGCGAAGATCAGCAGCGCGAGCACCCCGCGCTGCCGGAAAACCGGTTCCCGGGCGAAGAGGGACACCGTGGAACGCAGCAGCCGCCCGTAATCCATGGTCTTTCCCGGAGCCGTGAAAGGAAGTACGCGGTACAACACGATCGCGATCAACACCGTCACACCGGCGGAGGAGAGGTACACCGAGCGCCACCCCGCGACGTCGGCCAGCGCACCCGCCACCGTGCGCGCGAGCAGGATCCCGAGGACGACACCGGTCGTCACGAGCCCGACCACGCGCCCGCGTTCGGCGTGAGCGGCCAGCGACGCGGCGAACGCGACAAGGATCTGCGTGACGACCGCGAGCACCCCGATCGCCGCCATCGCGGCGAGCAGGACCGTGCCGTTCGAGGCGGTCGCGGCGACCAGTTCGGCGACGGCCAGCAGCGTCAGCTGCCCGACGACGAGCCGGCGTCGGTCGAGCAGGTCCCCGAGCGGGACCAGGAGGAACAGGCCGAGGCCGTAGCCGAGCTGGGTGAGCGTGACGATGGCGCCCACCGTCGACGCGGCGATACCGAGCTCGGCGCCCATGGTGACCAGGAGTGGCTGGGCGAAGTAGACCGTGGCGACGGCCGTCCCGGCGGCCACGGCGAACAGCAGGACGACACCGCGGTGCACAGACCCTCCAATTGGTTTCAATTTGCTACCACTTGGCGACGGTAGAGCACTGTGGTTGTAAGATGCAACCATGGTGAAGAGGACGACGTTCGACGAAGCTTCGTGCCCGGTGGCGCGTTCGGTCGACACGATCGGCGACTGGTGGTCACTGCTGATCGTGCGCGACGCCTTCGACGGCGTCCGCCGCTTCGGCGAGTTCCAGCGCGGCTTGGGCGTCGCGAAGAACATCCTGTCCGCCAGGTTGCGCGCGCTCGTCGCGCACGGCGTGCTCGACGTGGTCCCGGCCTCGGACGGGAGTAGCTACAGCGAATACGTCCTGACGGCGAAGGGACGCGAGCTGTTTCCGGTGATCGTCGCGTTGCGACAGTGGGGCGAGGCGCATTTCTTCGCCCCGGACGAACCGCGGTCGGAGCTGGTGGACCGCGACGGCCGACGTCCACTGCGGGCACTCGAAGTGCACGCCTCGGACGGACGCGTCGTCGGTCCGGACGACACGGTGGTCTTGAAAGTGCCTTCGTGAGTGGTAATGACGGTTAGAACCGCCATCACCACTCACGAGAACAGAAGGGGCCCTCCCAGGTGAGTCAAGCCTGGAAGGGCCCCGCCTGCTGGCGGAGAGCCGGGAAAGCGAGGTCCGACGGTGCCCGAATCACCATCGGTCCCGGTTTCCCGGCGTCCCCAAGGGGTGGCGGTGGGCGCGGAGGCCCAGCGACCCACCGCCACCTGGTGGGACCGCGGCCGCCGCGCGCGGCCCCGGTCCTCCTCGCGTACCCGGGTCACCCGGCGGGAACGCGAGCCCAGGGCATCTCCTTCTGCGCGGGAACGGCCGCGGTCGGCGTCTCGGACAGGAAGTCCCGCTCGAACGGGGCCAAGATGTCCTCCCCGATCGGTGCGGACCCGGCGAACGACGGCTCCGCTGGAGCGGGCGTGGGGAACACCGGCTCGGGCACCGGCAGCCGCCGGTCGAGTTCCGCGGTCCAGTGGATCATCGCCTTCGGCCGGTCCCAGCCCGCCGCCCCGATGAGCCTGCCGTCGCGGACGAAACCGGTGACCCCGTCGGAAAGTTCGATGGTGTCCTTGCCGAGCGACGGCATCCCCACGGTCTGCAGCCGAGCGTCGTACAGCGACGACCAGGCGCGGGGGAGCGGGGTGTACGGCCGCGCGTTGCCCCGGCCCAGCATCAGGCTTTCCGCCGCCGCACGCCCGGATTCGACGCCGTTCATCCAGTGCTCGACCCGGCGCGGGGTCTCGTCGATCCGCAGGTTCGGCCACTTCGCGATGTCACCGGCGACCACGACGTCTTCCGCCCCGACGGCGAACAGGGTGGATTCGCACAGGACACCGTCGTCGATGGCCAGTCCCGAGCCGCGCATCCAATCGACGGCGGGCACGCTGCCGATCGACAGCACCACGCAACTGGCGACCAGGAACTGGTTGTTGGTCAGGTGCAGGCCGACCGTCTCCTTGGTACTGATCCAGTTCCGCACCTCGGTGTTCATCGCCAGCTTGGCGCGGTGATGCTGGTGCTCCTTCGTCAGCGCGTCCGCGATCCGCTCCCCGAAGCGGTGCAACGGCGCCTTCGCGTGGCCGATGAGGGTGACGTCGCGGCCCATGTACCGCATCGACGCGGCGAACTCGTTCCCGATGAGGCCGCTGCCGATCACCACGACGGATTTGTTGCTGTTCCCCAAAGCCCGCCGGACGGCGAGGGAGTCCTCCACGGTGCGCAGCACCCGGACCCGGGGGTCGTGGCGCGGTGAGCCGGGGAGATGCCGGGGATGGACCCCGGTCGCCAGGATCAGGCCGTCGTACCAAAGGGATTCCCCGCCAGGCAGGTGCACCGTGCGTTCCTTGGTGTCGAGCCAGGTCGCGCGCGTGCCGAGTCGCCAGTGGACGTCCAAGTCGAGGTAGGGCTCCAGACTTGCCGCCACCGGTTTCACCCCGCCGGTGATGAGTTCCTTCGACACCATCGGCCGGTGATACGGCTTTCGCGGTTCATCACCGACCAGCACGATCTCGCCGTCGAAACCGAGCTCCCGCAGACGTTCCGCGGAGCGGAAGCCGGCGACGCCCGCGCCGACGATGACGATCCGATCTCCGTCACTCATCGTCGTGCGCCCCTTCTCCCTTGACTCTGATGGCTTGTTTGGGGCAGAGCCGGGCAGCGGAGATGGCCTGATCCAGACCATCCCGGTCGACCATCCGGCGGATGCGGAGCTTGCCGTCCGGTCCGATCTTGAACGTGGCGGGCGCTTCCATCTCGCAGAAGCCGAAGATCTCGCACCGCTCGTTGTCGACGCTGACGCGGGTGCCGCGCCGTACGCTTCCGAAGATCATTTTTCGTTTCTCCAAGTCTTTTCGCGGCCGCTAGACCAGTTCCTCGACCAGACCCAGCCGTTCGAGATACCGGGTGGGCGTGAACCGCAGCGCGGTCAGCACTACCGCGGGGACCAGCAGCGTGATTCCGCCGAACCACAGCAGGCCGAGATGTCCGTTGGCCATGGCGCCGAAGAACGCGTGCAGAGCCGTGAGCGCGACCGCTGGGTAGGCGAGCCGGTGGATCCACAGAAAACGCCGGTAGGAACTGAAGCGGCTGATCCCGCCGGTCAGCGCGACGGCGATCATGACCTCGAGCCCGACGACGCCGAGCTCGTGCCGCGCCAGCGTGCCCGGCAGGAGCGGGATCGAGATCTGCGCCAAGGTGAAACCGTCGGGCAGGAACAGGAACGACATCGCGTGCACGACACCGAACGACAGCGTCAGGATGCCGAGCACCATATGCGAGTTGCGCAGCGCCTTCCGCCCGGTCAGCGACTTGATCCAGCCGGTCGCGGTGAACACGCCCCAGCACAGGGTGAGGCACATGAAGCCGTACGAGATCCGGGCGGAGGTCTGCGCCATGCCCTTGATGCCGGGGTCGGTGTCCGTTTTCTGGGTCAGGACGATCACCACCTCGGACCACTGGTCAACCATCGATTTCTCCTGGGGCACTGGGAACCAGTTCTGGTTCGGCTGCGGCCGCGCGTTTGCGGGTCCGGGTGTTCTTGGCGCGCAGGGTCCGGACGGCGAAGAAGAGCCCGCCGCCGAGCGCCACCGCGAGCACCAGGCCGAGGGCGAACTCGCCGAAACCGACGTCCATGGCGGCGTTGGCCGTGTTCGACTGCGGCACCGGCGCTTCCGGCATCAGCGACTGGTCGACCACGCCGGTGCTCTCCAGCAGGGTCATGTGACGCAGCACCGCCTGGTTGGCCGTGGTGGCGTAGTCGCGGACGACGTCGTTGCGGGTACCGGCCCTGATCTGCGCGATGATGGGGAAGAGCACACCGTGCGCGTAGCGGAGCCGGTTGGCGAAGATCCGGTCGAACTCGCTGTCGTCGCGGGCGGCCTTCATCTCGCCGAGCCACGCCGACTGCTGATCCGAAGGTTCGCGCGGCAGGGCGATGCCGAAGCGGTCGGCGATCGCGTGCGTCGCGGTGTCGAGCCTGCCGTGGTCGATCATCAGCGCCCGGCCGACTTCGCGGGTCCGCTGGCTCTTTCCGCGTTCCTGCGCCCACATCCCGGCAGGCATTTCCCACAGCCCGGCCAATTTGACGTTCACGATCAGGTTCTTGTCCGCGGCGGTGAGTTCCTGGGCGTGCGCGTCGTCGACGGGGCCGAGCAGTGTCACCGAGGTGATCGTCAGCAGGACCAGCAGCAGGCGGGAAAAACGAAAGACGACCGGGCCGGGGGTTTCCCCGGAGAGGTCAGATGCCGAGGTCATCGGCCTGCCAGGTGTCCGCGGTGAGCAGCACTTTCGTACCGTCGGGCTTGACCGGGAACCACGCGTCGTCAGCACCTTGCCCGCCGGTGTTGCCGGGCATCGCGTCCTCGGCGTAGCGATAGAGCGGCCATCCCGCGAGCGTGACCTGATCGGTGCCGTCGTCCCTGGTCACGGTGCCGACCAGGGCACGATCGATCCCGGTCACCACGAGATCGCCGCCCGCCTTGGCGGGAATCCAGGTCCGCGCGCAGGTGCCGGTGCAATTCGATCGGGGCGGGTTCACCGTGTCCTTGTCGTAGCGGTAAAGCGTGAAACCATTGGTGTCGGTGACCATCGGGCCGAGGTCGAACAGCTTCGCCGCCGTGAGACCGGGGGCCGGTTCGGCCGAGGGGTCGGGCATTCCCGGGATTTCCGCCGCGCCGGCGGCGGGGGCCGCGCCCGGAGAGCCGTTCGGTCCCGCGGTACCGGTGGTGCAGGCCGCGATCGACGCGATCACGGCCAACGTGAGGGTCAAAGGTATGACCGAGCGTGACACGGGGTTCACGGAAATCCTCCTGTCGGGGCCAGAGGAGAACGCCATCGCCGCGGGGCGATGGCGTGGAGGCGCGTTTAACTCCACTGTGGACAGTGGGGATCCACGGTGGATTCGGCGGTGCGGGGGACAGCGCCGGGTCGGGGGCCTTCGGTAGTGGATACGGTCACGAGTGGAGAACGGTTCAAAAAACTTTTTCCTGTGCCAGAACCGGGGAGGATCGATTTTGGTACTGGACTTATCGGCCTCGGGCACACAAAGATGTGCCGCGTGGGACGCCACTCTCGGATACTGCAGCCAATAGTCGATCATGAACCCGCTTCGAACGGGCATGACGACCTCATCCGGGCGTTGTACCAGGAGTTCGGATCGAGCCTGATGGCGTTCGTGCTGAAGCTGACCGGTCACGATCGCCAGTGGGCCGAGGACGTGGTCCAGGAGACGCTCATCAAGGCGTGGCGCAACGCCGGCAAACTCGACCGGCAGCCGGAAATGCTGCGTGCCTGGCTCTTCACCGTGGCCAGGCGCATCGTCATCGACGGCTGGCGGAGCCGGAGTGCCCGCCCTCAAGAGGTGGAGGAACTGGAGTCGGATTCGATCGGCGTACCGGACGACTCGGAGAAGACGCTCGCGGCCATGATCGTTTACGAGGCCCTGCGCAATCTTTCCCCGGAACAACGAGAAGCCGTCCAGCAGACCTACCTGCGTGACCGCACCGTGAACGAGGTCGCGGCAACGCTGGGGGTTCCGCCGGGTACGGTGAAATCGCGGATCCACCATGCCGTGCGCGCGTTGCGCAGGGCGCTGCAGGAGCGGGGGTGAGCGAGGTGTCCGGAGCGCCGCATACGGATATCGCCGCCTACGTGCTGGGCGTCCTCGGCGAAGAGGATCACGCCAGGTTCGAGGCGCATCTGCTGGAGTGCCCCGAGTGTCAGGTCGAGCTGGTGGAGATGTACCACCTGCCCGACATCCTGGACATGGTGAAGAAGAGCTGGCCGGACCCGCCCGTGAAGGGCCCGGGGCCGCGGGTGCTGCGGATGCTGCTCGCGGACGCCGCCAAGGCGGGCCGCCGTCGCAAGCTCATCCGGCTCGCCACGGCCGCCGCCGTTCTCGTGCTGATCGTCGGCGGACCGCTCACCGTCCTTTCGCTCACCGACCGTGAACCGGTCATCACGCAGGCCGCGCCCAGCGTCGTCACTTCGCTGCCGGCCTCGACGCCGTCGCGGGAGACCGGTCCGGATGGCGGCGCCGCTCCCTTCGGCTGGTCCGAGGCGGGCAACGCGGTCGCCGCCGAGGTCACGGTCCAGGAGAAGGAGTGGGGCAGCGCGGTCGAACTCGAACTGCGCGGCCTCACCGGGCCGATGACGTGCCAGCTTTTCGCCTACTCCCACGGCGGAGAGGCCTACGTCGTCAACAACTGGAGTGTGCCCTCCAAGGGATACGGCGTTCCCGGCTCCCCGAACCCACTCGTCGTCACCGGTTCGACGGCGTTGCAGAAGGCCGACATCGAGCGTTTCGAGGTCCACAAGCAGGACGGCACCGTCCTGGCCATCGTGCGCCGGTAGCTTTATAACGGAAAGATAACGGCGGGGTCGCGTTTTGAACCGGCCCCCTTCTGGAACCGTATCTCTCGGTAGCCGGATCTGGACCGGCGGGCGAACAGAAGGTCCGCCGCGAATTCGGTAATCGGCGTATTCGACAAATGCGTGGCTCATGACTGGGTACCAGTGGTTTTTCGGTGTGCCCGGAAACGAATGAGGTGAGCAAGTCAATGGCACGAAATCAAGGGCGCCATCGTATCGCCCGCAGGACCAAGATCGCGACCGCGTTGCTGGGCCTGTCGATCGCGGTCGGTGGACTGGTGGTGTCCACCACGACCGGCGACTCCGACAGCGCGTCCGCGGACGAGGTGGACAAGTCGCTCTTCGTGGACATCACCAAGGTGCGGCCGAACGTCGACAAACCGGAGCCGGGGCGGAACGCGTCCACGGGCTCGTTCACCGTCGACTGCGGCAAGAACGAGAATGGGCACTTCAATCCCGACAACTTCATCGCGCAGCCGGGTATCCGCAACGGTGCCCAGCATCTGCACGACTACGTCGGAAACCTTTCCACGAACGCGGATTCGAACAACGACAGCTTGCTGGGCGCCGGTACCACCTGTGAAAACGGTGACGAGTCGGCGTACTTCTGGCCGGTGGTGAGGATCGACACCGAAGAGGGGGGCGAAGAGCAGCAGGGCGAGCAGAACCAGGATCAGCGGCAGGGTGGTCGCGACCAGCAGCGGCAGGCTGACCGCGAGCAGGGCCGTGACGGTGACCGGAACCGGCAGCAGAACCAGGCCGAGCTGGAAGAGCCGAACGCGGACAACGAACTCGCCGGCAACGACGGTGAGATCCAGCGCCCCGCGATCGTCGACATCACCTTCAAGGGCAACGCCCAGGAGAAGGTGAAGGAGATGCCGAAGTTCCTTCGGATCCTCTACGGTGACGCGAAAGTCACCGCGAACGGCCCCGCGAACGCGCGGGAGAGCTGGACCTGCACCGGCTTCGAGGACAGGGTCATCAAGCAGTACCCGATCTGTCCCGAGGGCAGTGACGTGAAGCGGGTGCACACCTTCCCGAGTTGCCTCGACGGAAACAACATCGACAGCGAGAACCACCGGGATCACATCAAGTACCCGAACGAGAACGGCGAATGCGCGAACGGCCTGACCGCTGTTCCCGAGCTCACCATCTCGCTGACCTACAAGATCCCCCGGGCGATCCAGGTCGCCGGGCAGTACAAAGTGGACTCCTTCCCCGAGGAGGACCACAATCCCTTCTCCGATCACGACGATTTCGCGAACGTGATGTCGGATCAGATCATGGATCGCCTTGTCGACTGCGTCAACGAAGGCCGTAAGTGTCGCGAATGAATCGCTGACCGACTGTCCATAGTGTACCTATTGATGCGCGTATGTCCTTGCCTGTCAAGGTAAACAATCATGCCTACACTTCAACAGTGATCGGTGTCACGTTCTTTGTTTCGCTGAAACGGGTGACAATAGAAGCTGATCGGTTTATCGTAAATTCAGAACAACGCACGAAGTTCGCAACTTCAGCAGAGATTTCCCGAATTGATCGGGTCTCAGACGTCCTCGGCTCACTCCGACGGCCGGGGCGGTTCAACGGAAGCGAGAACCGGCGAACAGGAGGAAGATACTCCGGCCCGGCGGGTCCCCCCTTACACCTCACCCACCCGCCGGGCCGGCCCTACTCGGAAACCGATCGACACAACTGAAGAACGCTCCGCAAGCGTTTACCCGCCCTGGCGACGGGCTTCCCGAGGGAGGCTCGCCGTCAGGGCTTTTTCGATAGGTTGGCGACCATGGGTGAGCAGAAGGATCGCATGCTGCGCGGCGAGTTGTACCGGGACGACGACCCCGAACTGGTCGCGGACCGCAGGCGCGCGCAGGCGCTCGTCGACCGGTTCAACGGCACGGGTGCCGAAGAGACCGGTGAGCGGGAGACGATTTTGCGCGAGTTGCTGGGAAAACTCGGCGAGGGATCTTGGCTCATGCCGCGGTTCCAGTGCGACTACGGCTATCTGATCGAGATCGGCGCCAACAGTTTCCTCAACTACGACGCCATCCTGCTCGACTGCGCCCCGATCAAGATCGGCTCGGACTGTTCGATCGGCCCGCGTTGTCAGCTGCTGACCGCGCTGCATCCCATGGAAGACCACGAACTGCGACGGGCTCGCTGGGAGTCGGCCGCGCCGATCACCATCGGGAACAACGTCTGGTTCGGCGGTGGCGTCATCGTGTGCGCCGGGGTCACCATCGGGGACGACACCGTGGTGGGCGCGGGCAGTGTCGTCACGCGGGATCTGCCGTCGAAGGTGTTCGCCGCGGGCAACCCGGCGCGGGTCATCCGGGAGCTCTGAGGCTCACCTGTCCACCGGCGTGATCTTGGTGCGCCGGATGTGCTCGAAGACCATGGAGGTCCGCACATCGGCCACCTCTGGGCGTTCGGTCAGCTTGTCGATCACGAAGGCGTAGAGGCTCTCGTTGTCGGGGACGGCCACGTGCAGGATGAAATCCTCGGTGCCGGTGGTCACGTAGAGGCCGACGATGTCGGGCAGCGCGTTGACGAAGTTCCGGAAGTTTTCGATGTTCCTCCGCGAAGGTGGGCGGACCCGGATCGCGATGAGCGCCTGCACCCCGCGGCCGATCGACGGCAGGTCGACGTCCAGCAGCGCGCCGCGGATCACGCCGCGTTCCCGCAGGCCACGGGTCCGGTCCAGCGCGGTGGTCGGCGAGACCCCGACCGCCGCGGCCACTTCGCGGTTGGTCTTCCGTGCGTCCGACTGCAATTCCCCCAGGATCGCCTGATCAAGTTCGTCCAACCGTGCCATATCGAGTCTCCTGCCGTATTAAGTACGAACTCGATGGAGTCTAGTCGTATACCCACTTAGCTTTGCGCTGTTCATCCGTTGATGTGAACAGGAGATCAGCTGAATGTCCGAGTACGATACGGCCGTCGGGTTCGCTCCCGAGGAGATCGACCCCACCGCGTCCACCCGGTCGGCCCGGTTGAAGTGGGTCGTCGTGGTCAACAGTGAACTTCCGCCAGGACGCGCGGTGAACGCGGCCGTCTGCACGGCCGTCGCCACCGCGACGACCGTGACGGGACTCCTCGGCGAGGACGCGTTCGACGCGGACGGAACGCGTTATTCGGGGCTGCCGTGGACCGGCTGCTCGGTCCTGGTGGCCGACGCCGCGCACCTGCGGGCCATCCAGGCGAAGGCCGCGGCCTCACCGGGGTGCCACGTCTCCGACATGCCGGGGATCGCGCAGCAGATCCGCGTCTACGCCGATTTCCTCGCGACGATGAAGGAGATCCCGACCGAGGAGATGGATTTCTGCGCGATCGGGATCGTCGGCCCGCGGAACCGGATCGACAAACTGGTCGGGAAGCTGCCGCTGATGCCGTGACCGAGCCCAGTGCCGCCTCACCTCACCTCGTGAGTGGTAATGACGGTTCTAGCCGTCATTACCACTCACGAGGCTGTTCAGCCTTCGAGGAGGTCGCGCAACGCTTCGGTGAACTGGGCTGGGTTCCGTTGCGGCGCGAGATGGGCCCCGGGCATCTCGGTGAACGGCAGCCCCAGTTCCAGCGCGAGGATCTTCGCGGGCTGGTAGTGGTAGTGCCCTCGGCTGCCGACGCCCGCGACCGGGAAGATCTCGGTATCGACCTTGCGCAGTGCCCGCAGATCCGGGAGGTAGTCGAGGATCTCGGACAGCTCGCGGCCGAACAGCCGCTTCCAGTCCTCCTCGTTCGGCAGCCGGATCGCCCGCAGTTCGGGCAGCGCGGCGCCGGCGATACCGTCGGTGAACCGTTTGAACGCGCCCATCAGGTCGCCCGCCTGCGCGAGCCGGACCTGCGCGTTGGCCTCGTCGAGCCAGCCGAGCGCGTCCGGCAGCAGCTGGACGGCGGGGGGCTCGTGGGCGACCAGAACGCTCACCGCCTCCGGGTGGCGGGCGACGAGGTCGAGGCCGATGAGCGCGCCCGCGCTGGTCCCGAACACCAGCGCGGGCCCGCCGCCGACATGTTGGAGGACGGCGTACGCGTCATCGGCCTGCTTCGGGACGCTGACCGGGCCGATGCTGGTGTCGGAGCTGCGGAAGTGACCGCGCCGGTCGTAGGTGACGACCGTGTAGTCCTCGGCGAGCAGCTTCGTCATCGCCCGGAACGTGTCCGCCGAACCCAGCCCGCCGGCGATCAGGAGCAGAAGCGGCCCTTCGCCGGTGCTGCGGACGTACAGCTCACCGTCCTCGACCGGACAACGACTCTCCGAGATCATGGCCGAAGTCAAGCACAGCGCGCTCGACCCGCTATCCGGAGGCCAGCCGGCGCAGGATGCCCGTCGCGTCGGCCACGATCGTCTCGATCAGCTCGCCGACGGCGGGCAGGTCGTCGAGCAGGCCGACGACCTGCCCGGACGCCAGCACCCCGGCGCTCCGGTCGCCCTCGACCAGTCCGGCGCGCAGCAGCATCGGCGTGTTGGCGGCCATCAGCACCTGCGACCAGGTCCGGTCGCCGCCGCGTTTCATCCGCAGCCCTTCGGTGGCCAGCGAGCGCCACGACAGCCCGCTCAGCTTCCGGAACTTCGCGGCGTTGCGGACGGCCCTGGCCAGCCCGCTCACCGGACCGGCGGACTCGAGCGCGTCGACCAGCTCCGTCCGGAGGACGCGATGCGGCATCCCGTCCACCTTGCGGGTGACGACGGTGCCGTTGAGATCGCGCGCGAGATAGGCCTGTTTGATCTCCTCGGGGACGGTGCTTTCCTTCGTGAGGAGGAACCGGGTGCCCATGGCGACCCCGGCCGCCCCGTAAGCGAGCGCGGCGGCCAGCCCGCGGCCGTCGAAGAATCCGCCCGCCGCGACCACGGGGATGTCGACGGCGTCCAGTACGGACGGCAGCAGCAGGGTCGTCGCCACGCCGCCGGTGTGCCCGCCGCCTTCGCCGCCCTGCACGATGACGGCGTCCGCGCCCCAGCCCGCGACCTTCTCCGCGTGCCGCGCCGCGCCGACCGACGGGACGACGAGCAGGCCGTTGCCCTTCAGCCGCGCGATCATGTCCTTTTTCGGTGCCAGCGCGAAGGAGGCGACACGGACTTCCTCGGTGATGAGCAGCTCGACCCGGCGTGCGGCGTCTTCGGCGTCCGCGCGGAGATTGACGCCGAACGGCCGCGACGTGCGGCTCTTGACCTCCTTGATCGCCGCCGCCAGTTCGTCGTAAGTCATCGTCGCGGACGCGAGGATGCCCAGGCCGCCCGCTTCCGCCGTCGCGGAGACGAGCCGTGGCCCGGCGACCCAGCCCATGCCGGTCTGCACGATCGGATGCCGGATTCCGGCCAGCTCGGTCAGCGCGGTCTTCACGACGGCACTTCCTTGTCCCGCACCGACTTCGGATCCAGACTGTGCCGGATCAGCAGCAGCTCGGACTCGGTCGGGAGCCGGGATTCCGTGACGCCGTCAGTGATCAGTGGGAACGACGTCGCTTCGACAACCTCGTCCACGGAGACCCCCGGATGCACCGAGAGCAGCCGCGGGGCGTGGTCTTCACCGCCGAAGTCCAGGACTCCGAGGTTGGTGACGACACGGTGGACGTCGTGATGCAGCAGCCCGGCCGCGCGCGCTCTGGCGTACCCGACGCCGGACACGACGTCGACCTGGCCGACGAAGACGCGCTTGCTGTGGCGTGGAACCCAGTAGCTCGTGCGGTGATTGGCGGTGTTGCCCGGTCCACCGCGTACACCGAGGAGTTGCTTCTTCGGCTGGGAATGGTCGCCGATCGCCGAGATGTTCTGGTTGCCCTCGCGATCGATCTGGTTGGCGCCCATCACCACATGGCGCTTTCCGCGCGGTACCACGGTGTCGAGGACCTTGCGGAACGGTTGCCAGCCTTCGACGACGGCATCGGAGGTCATCAGGTACGCCTCGCCGTCGGACAGCAGGATGTCCGGTTCGAAGGTCAGCCTGGCGAGCCGGGCGCCCAGCGACGGGATGAAACCCATGGGGCTCACCACGATCTCACCGTCACCGCGGAACAATTCGGCGCAGGCCACGACGGCGACCTCGGCGCGGGTGATGTCACTCATGCGGACTCCCCGAACTCGGTGACGGCCTTTTGGTACTGCGCTTCGTCGCCGGACAAGAACCTGTCGACGAATTTCGGCCAGGCGCCGGGATCCTTGGCCGCCTCGGCGTAGTGGCGCTGGAAACGTTCGTCCCGTCCGTAGTCCGGGACGGCGGTGGTGAAGTGTGCGCCGTTCGGCGTCTCGGCGACCCCGGTGACGAGCATCCGGCTCAGCAACAGGCTCTGCACGGGCCCACCTGCCGACAGCTCGTCGGTGTCGACGATCTTTTCCGTTGACACGTAACACTTGTCGGCGGCGAGGGCGAACAGTTCGTCGAAGTAGGGATCCGGTCCGAGGTACTGCGCGTTGCCGCGGGCGTCTGCGCGGTTGAGATGGACGAAGGCCGCGTCGAGCTTGAGCGCGGGCACCGCCAGCAACTCTTCGGCGTCGTCGTAAGGGGATCGGACGGTACGCAAGGACGAGTTCAGATCCATGACGCCGGAGCCGAGACCGGCACGCGTCGGCAGGAACGGAAGTCTTTGTGCGGCAGCGGAAAGGCCGGTGCAGAAGACGCCTTCGTCGTATTCGGTGACGGTGATCGTCCCGGCTTCCCGTACCCGGGAGAACCAGGGGTCGTAGGGAATCGAGTCCAGGGTGACGAACCCGAAGACCAGATGCTTGATCTTGCCCGCCGAGGCCAGCAACCCGACGTCCGGACCGCCGTAGGAGACCACGGTGAGATCCTTGACCGGCGAACGCAGGATCGCGCGCACCAACGCCATGGGCTTGCGCCGGGAACCCCAGCCGCCGATGCCGATCGTCATCCCGTCGGTGAGCCCGGCGACCATCTCGTCCGGCGTCATCCGCTTGTCGGCCATCACTTCCCCCTGCCGTCCAAGAACTCCTGGCGTGCGCCGTCGGAGACGCCCGCCAGGTTCAGTTCGAAGGTGAATCCCTGTTCGAACCGATAACTGCGGTGGACGGGCTGGACGTCGATGCCGTTGATGGCCTGTTTCGCCGCGCGGATCACGCGGGTGTCCTTCGCCGCGATCTGCCGCGCGACACCGAGCGCGGTCTCGTCGAGTTCCTCCCGTGGCACCACCGCGTAGACCGAACCGTGGTGGTGCAACTGGTTGGCGGTGATCGTCGACGCCGTGTAGTACAAGGCCCGCATCAGGTGCTGGGGGACCAGTCGCGCGAGATGGGTCGCCGCGCCCAGCGCGCCGCGATCGACCTCGGGGAGCCCGAAGGTCGCGTCTTCGCCGGCGACCACGATGTCCGCGTTGCCGACCAGGCCGACCCCTCCGCCGAGACAGAAGCCTTGTACGGCGGCGATCACGGGGACCGCGCAGTCGTAGACGGCCGAGAACGCCGCCGCGCAGCCCTCGTTCGCGCCGATCAGCGCGCCGTACCCCGGATCGCGCTGGATCTCCTTGATGTCAACGCCGGCGTTGAATCCGCGGCCTTCCGCGCGCAGCACCACGACATGCGTCGCGGGATCGCGCCCGGCGTCGGTGAGGGCGGAAGCGAGGGCGAACCACCCCTTCACGCTCAGCGCGTTCACCGGGGGCGCGTCGACCGTGACCACGGCGATGCCGGGCTCCGGTGAGTGGGTGGAAACGCTCATCGTGCACCCTTTCCGCTACCAAACCTAGCACTTGCTTGGTACGTTAGCAGGACGTCAGGCCCGGGTACAGCGACGTGAAGGAGGCCCGGCATGGCACTCGAGATCCGGCTCGACGGCGCCGTGGTGCTGGTGACCGGTGGGGTACGCGGCGTCGGCGCCGGGGTCACCAGGACATTTCTGCGGGCGGGCGCCGAAGTCGTCACCTGTGCCCGCACCGAACCCGAGCGACCGGTCCGTGCCGAGGACAAGGCGTCGTCGTTCATTTCCTGTGACGTCCGCGATCCCAAGGAGGTCGACGCGCTCTTCGAGGAGATCCTCCGGCGTCACGGCAGGCTCGACGTCGTGGTCAACAACGCGGGTGGCGCGCCGTACGCCGAGGTGGCGGACGCGTCGCCGCGGTTCCACGAGAAGGTGATCGGGTTGAACCTGCTGGCACCGCTGACCGTCGCCCGCGCGGCGAACGTGATCATGCAGGGGCAGGAACGCGGCGGCGTCATCGTGAACATCAGCAGTGTCAGCGGGACGAGACCGTCGCCGGGGACGGCTTCCTATGGTGCGGCGAAAGCGGGTCTGGACAATCTGACCGCGACGCTGGCCGTGGAGTGGGCGCCGAAGGTGCGGGTCAACGCGCTCGACGTCGGCATGGTCCGCACCGAGCACACGCATCTGCACTACGGCGACGAGGCCGGGATCGCCGCGGTGGGCCGGACCGTCCCGTTAGGACGGTTAGCCGAACCGGACGAAATCGGTGCCTGCGCGGTGTTCTTGGCTTCCCCGCTGGCCTCTTATGTCAGCGGCGCCTGTCTGGCCGTGCACGGCGGAGGAGAGGTGCCTGCCTTCTTGGCCGCTTCCAATTCTCGAACCGCACGAAAGGAGCCGGTGTGAGCGGGATCGCCGACGGCCGGATCGTGGTGGTGACCGGGGCCGGTCGTGGCATCGGCCGGGCGCACGCGCTCGCGTTCGCCGCCGAGGGCGCTCGGGTGGTGGTGAACGACCTCGGTGCCGGGATCGACGGCAGCGGCGGCTCGGCAGGGCCCGCTCAGGACGTCGTCGACGAGATCGAGGCGCTCGGCGGCAAGGCGGTCGCGAACACCGACGACGTCGCGTCCTGGGACGGGGCCGCCGCCCTGGTGCGGACCGCCGTCGAGACCTTCGGCGGGTTGGACGTCTTGGTCAACAACGCGGGCTTCCTGCGTGACCGGATGCTGGTGAACCTGGGCGAGGACGAATGGGACGCGGTCATCCGCGTCCATCTGAAGGGCCATTTCGCGCCGACGCGGCACGCCGCCGAGTACTGGCGCGCGGAGGCGAAAGCGGGGCGCACACGGGTGGCACGGGTGATCAACACCAGTTCCGGCGCGGGATTGCTCGGCAGTGTCGGGCAGGGCAACTACTCGGCCGCGAAGTCCGGGATCCTGGGCCTCACGCTGGTCTCGGCCACGGAATTCGCGCGCTACGGCGTCACCGTGAACGCGATCGCCCCGGCCGCCCGGACCAGGATGACCGAAGAGGCGTTCGCCGAGGACATGGCGGCGCCGGAGGACGGATTCGACGCCATGGCACCGGAAAACGTGGCACCGCTGGTGGTGTGGCTCGGCAGTGAGGAGTCGTCCGGGGTGACCGGACGAGTGTTCGAGGTCGACGGCGGACGCGTCTCGATCGCGCAGGGATGGCGGCACGGCGCGGTGCGGGACAAGGGATCCCGGTGGTCACCGGCCGAACTCGGGCCCGTCGTGGCGGAGCTGCTGGCGGAGGCTCCGGTCCCTGAACCCGTTTACGGTGCTTAAGGCTTCGGTACAGGTGGTCGTGAGTGGCGATTCGGGTTAGAACCCGACTCCCCACTCACGACCAACGCAACCCACCCACGTTTGGCTTACCGCGTTTAGTCCTCTA
>NZ_JBVISU010000012.1:0-87260 GCF_055575355.1 Amycolatopsis sp. NPDC034160
TGGTTCTTGGTCGTTCCACGCATCTACCAGGAGCTTCGCCATACCCAGCTCACCAACACACCCCTACCAACCCAAAACAGGTTGGAAAAGGCTCATTGCATTCAGCGGAGGTGACGCAGGATCACTCCGGTCACCCCCACCATCCCGGTCCGGTAGGGGTGGTACGCCGCCGCGGCGAGCAGTTTCGTGTGCTGCCCGTTGATCCACGCGGCACCGCGGGGCGCGCAGGCGTCATGGCCGGCGGACGGACCGAAGGTGTCCACAAAGACCGCCTTGCCATCGGCGGCGACGGCCTTCTCGATCGCCGAGTTCAACGCCTTCTCGACGTCGTTGAGCCAGGCGTAGTCGCCCTCGGCGAAGGGCAGGATGTCCGGGCAGTAGCCGGATTCGGGCGCGATCCGCGGGTAGCCGATGACGAGCACGTCGGCGCGCGGTGAGCGGGCGTGGATCCCGGCCAGCACCTTCTCGACGTTCTTGCCGGTGTCAGCGATCTTGGCCTTGACGGTGTCGACGCCGTCGACGGTGAACCTGTCCTGGCAAGGGTTCCCGGTGGGGTCGCTCGCGCGCAGTGACGGGCAGGTGCCGACCAGCGTGCCGAAAACGCCGTAGTCGTTGCCGCCGATGCCGACGGTGACCAGGTCGGTGTTCGCGCGCAGGGCGGTGAACTGGGGCGGGTTGCCGCCGAGGGTGACGCTCTGCCGCTGCGTCATGTTCGTGGTGTCGGCGCCGCCGCAGCTGATGTCGGTGAAGTAGCGGACCCGCAGCGCCGCGGCGAGGAGCGACGGGTAGTTCTGCGTCGATTTGCCGCAGAAGAGCGGGTCGAGCCGGGGGAGCGGGATGAGCGGTCCGGAGGTGTAGGAATCACCCAGCGCGACGTAATTCCGGTAGGACCGCTCGGCGGCGGTGGCCGCCGTGGCGGAGGCGATCAGCAGGGCGACGGTCGAAACAGCCGCGAACAGGACGCGTCTTAAGCGCATGAGGACCCCGATCTCCGTACTGGATGGCCTCTCAAAAATGAACCGGATCCGGTCGGTCCGGCGCCGCCGATCGGGTGGTCGGTGCTCGGCTTCACCCGCTTGGGGTGTCACATCGCGTGATCATCTTCTCGCCTGCGGTACACGAGAAGGTAGCGATAGAAGAGCAGGTTCCGGATCTTGCTCCCCGGCAGCAGCCGGGCCGCGTCGCGCCGGATCCGGTGCATCGGCGGGTACGTCTCCACGATCGGCGCCGTCGGCAACGGATCGATCCCGCCGTTCAGCCGCTCACCCGCGTACACGAGCACCGTGGCCAGCGCGTTGAGCGGCGACGCGACGACGGCGCGGGCGTAGTCGGCCGGGGTGCTGGGTCTGCCGAGACCGAGCACGGCCAGCACCCCGCCGGGGACCAGGGCGTCCCGCAGCTTCGTGACCGTGTCGAACGGGACATGGTGCAGCGAGGCGAGGCAGGAGATGAAGTCGTACGCCCCCTCCGGCAGCTTCTCGGTGACGACGTCGGCCTGCCGGTAGGAGATCGTGCCGGGGCCCGGCGAACCGGCCGCGCGGGCGAGGTCGATCATCGGGCCGGACCGGTCGATCGCCTCGACGTGCATCCCGGTCGCGGCGAGCCGCCGGGCGAACCGGCCGCCGCCGCAGCCGACGTCCAGCGCCATCCCCGGGCCCGGAGGCAATTGGTCGAGCAGCAGCGGATGGTAGTGATCGTTGTGGTTGAACCCCATGCGTCGAGAGTGCCAGTAAAGCCGCACGTAGACTCGGCTCGACAGAGAGTAAGGCCAAAAGGAGAGTTCGTGCCGCGAGGTGACGGCCGGGATTCCGAAGAATTCACAGAATCCCCGGACCTGGCAGATCTGGACAGTTTCGCCGGCGTCGACGAATTGGGGGCACGTGCCCACGATCCGTCCGACGACACCGACCCGGATCTGGACGCCCCCGACGCCGCGTACCAGGCGGGCGGCGGTGCCGGCGGCGGTATCGGCGGCGTCGGGCAGCTGGGGGACAACCTCGCGCTCGGCCCGGTGCCCGACCTGGTCGCGCCCGAGGAGATGGAACTGCACGAACTGGACGATCCGGGTGACGAACCCGCCCCGTCCGATCCGAACGGCGAGCAGGCGCGACGCGAACTGCTCGCGGTCGAGGCCGAACTGAACCTGCGCTGGCCAGAGACCAAGATCGAGCCATCCCTCGCCCGGATCGCGGCGCTGGTCAACCTGATGGGTGAGCCGCACCGCGGTTACCCGGTGCTGCACGTCGCCGGGACCAACGGCAAGGGCTCGACGACCAGGATGATCGACGCGCTCCTGACCCGCATGGGCCTGCGCGTCGGCCGGTACACGAGCCCGCATCTGCAGCTGGTCACGGAGCGGATCGCGCTCGACGGTGCCCCCATCTCCGCCGCCGCGTACGTCGATCTGTACCGCGACGTCGCGCCGTACGTGACCATGGTGGACAACGCGGGCGGACCCGACGCGGTACCGATGAGCAAGTTCGAGGTGCTCACCGGGATGGCGTTCGCGGCCTTCGCCGACGCGCCCGTCGAGGCAGCCGTCATCGAAACCGGCCTCGGCGGCTCCTGGGACGCCACCAACGTCGTGGACGGCGACGTCGCCGTCATCACCCCGATCGGCGTCGACCACGTCGAGTACTTCGGCGGCGATCCGGCCAAGGCGGCGGTGGAGAAGTCCGGGATCATCAAACCCGGCAGCGTCGCGGTCATCGCCGAGCAGGACCCCGAAGTCCAGAAGATCCTGCTGGAACGCGCCGTCGAGGTCGACGCGAGCGTCGCCCGCGCGGGCAGCGAATTCGGCGTGCTGGAGCGCGAGATCGCCGTCGGCGGGCAGATGCTGAAGCTGCAGGGCCTCGGCGGGGTGTACGACGAGATCTTCCTGCCGCTGCACGGCGCCCACCAGGCCGCCAACGCCGCACTCGCGCTGGCCGCCGTCGAAGCGTTCTTCGGCGCGGGCAAGGACAGGCAACTGGTCGTCGAAGCCGTCCGCGAGGCCTTCGCGGAAGTCGAGACCCCCGGCAGGCTGGAGCGGGTCCGCGCCGCACCGACCGTCCTGCTCGACGCCGCCCACAACCCGCACGGCGCCAAGGCGCTCGCCACCACCGTCGCCGAGGAGTTCGCCTTCCGCCGGCTCGTCGCCGTGGTCGGCGTGATGGCCGAGAAGGATGCCCGCGGCATCCTCGACGCCCTCGAACCGGTCGTCTCCGAGATCGTCGTCACCAAGAACTCGTCCCCACGCGCGATGCCGCTCGACGAACTCAACGACATCGCGATCTCGATCTTCGGCGAAGACCGTGTCGTCGCCGAAGCGAGCCTCGACTCCGCGATCGAAACCGCCATCGGCCTCGTCGAGCAGAGCGACGACCCCGAGGAACCGCTCGCAGGCGGAGGCGTGCTGGTCACCGGCTCGGTCGTCACCGCGGGCGAAGCCAGGACCATGTTCGGTAAGGAGCCGGCGTGACCGACGAAACCCCCAAGCCGCCGGCCAAAGACCCCATGAAGTCCTTCCGCGGCGTGATGGCCGGATCCCTGATCATGGAGGGAATCACCGTCGCGCTCGCGCTGCCCGTGGTGGCGAAGCTCGGCAGTGGCGTCGGTTCGCTCACCGGTTGGTCGGTGATCGCGATCGCGGTCGCGCTGATCGTGCTGTGCGGTTTCCTGAAGAAGCCCTGGGCGGTACCCGCGGTGCTGGTGCTGCAGGTCGCGCTGATCGCGTTCTTCGTCGCGCTGCCCGCCGTGGCGATCCTCGGGGTGATCTTCCTCGGTATCTGGCTGTGGCTGCTGTGGCTGCGGCGAGACGTGGCGCGGCGGATGGCGGCCGGGACGCTGCCCAGCCAGCAACAGCAAGCCGGGTAGCGGCGGACACCTTCGTCAGGACGAGCAGCTAGCGGCCGTGAGGGTTTCGGCTCGTTGAAGCGGCCGTGCCGTGAAGGCCTCCTTCCCTACCTTCACAAGCGTAAAGTACATGATGGCCTCCTTCCTTGCGCCTAGCGCAAGGAAGGAGGCCATCATGTACTGAGGAACTGTGAAGGGGCCTTCGCGCCGCAGGCACCGGCTCAATCGCCCACAGTGGACTCAAAAAGCCCCGAACACCTCACCAAGGCCGGAACCCGAAATTCCTCACGCGTACACGCCCCGGCCCGCACGGCGTCACCGACGATCACCCCAAACATCCTACCTTTGACCCGTAGATATCGGCGTAACTGAATGTGGGTGTTCGATGGATCGCAGGTCGTTCATGCTGGCCACGGGTGGCGCGGTGACCGCCACGGCCGCGACAGCCGCGCTGAGCCTCCCGGCGGAGGCCACTCCCGGCCGTGGCCCACTCGGCCCGGCCGTGCGGTTCAACATCATCAGCGACATCCAGGGCGATCTGACCGATTTCGGCAAGGCCTTGGACGACATCGAGACCACCAACCCGCACGGCGCCGGTCTCGGCGTGGCGGGGGACATCACGCCGCGCGGCTACGACTTCGAGTACGCGCAGGTGCGGTCGGTGCTGGACAAGCATCCGCATCCGAGGAACGTGGCGTGGGCCATCGGCAATCACGAGTTCTACGTGCCGAAGTGGCGGGACCCGGACACCCTCGCGCAGGAGACCTGGCCCAACGGCACCACCGAGGACTCGCTGTTCCGCGGTTTCTACAACTTCGCCGGGCGCAACACGGTCTATTCGGAGACCTCGTTCGGCGGGGTGCCGGTGTTGTGCCTGGGCACCGAGCGCTACGCCAAGTACCACGACCCGAAGCTGTGGGACGAAGTCTGGCTCAGCGATCGGCAATTCGCGTGGCTGGAACAGCGGCTGGCCTACTGGGACCGGTGGCGCAAGCCGGTGATGGTGCTGACCCACCATCCGCTGCCGAACACGGTGTCCGGCACCCGCAACAAGCTTTACCTCAACGACTACCTCCAGGCCGACAGACTGCTGGCGGTACTCGGCAGATACCGCGACGTGTTCCTGTTCTCCGGGCATACCCATTGGGATCTCACCCTGTCCGACTGGGTGACCCGCCGGGTCGTTCCGGGCAGCGGCAACCTCGAAGGCTTCACCGTGGTCAACACCGGCGCCGTGCAGACCGGCTGGGTGGACGACGGCAAGGGCGGCGAGAAATCACTGGGCGGCAGCTTCAACCAGGGGCTCCAGATCGAGGTGTACCACCGCGCCGTGGTGATCAAGGCACGCGACTTCACCACGGGAACCTGGCTCAAGCAGATCACCGTGCCGCTGCGGGACGGCCTCTGATCGCCCACTCGTTCATCGCCGCGCAAACCGCCGTTGGCCCGTCGGCCGTCGCCGCGGGATAGAACCGCGCCATGACCGCAACCCACCACAACCGTCGCGCGCTGCTCAAAGCCGGTCTCACCGGCGCCGGGGCCGTCGCGGGCGGACTGCTTCTCCCCGCGACCGCGTCCGCGAACGCCGTCCCGCTGATTCGCGGGGATCGCCCGGTGCTCACCCACGGCGTCCAGTCCGGCGACATCACCACCGGTTCCGGCATCGTCTGGTCTCGCGCCGACCGGCCTTCGCGGCTGATCGTCGAGGTTTCCAGGGATCCCTCGTTCCGCCACGCGCGCCGCGTGCGCGGGCCGGTGATGAGTCCGGAGACCGGCGGCACCGGCAAGGTCCGCGTCGCCGGTCTCGCGCCGGGGACCGAGGTCCACTACCGCGTGACCGCCGAGGCCCTCGACGGACGGACGCGCAGCGAAGCCGTCACCGGCCGGTTCGCCACCGCGCCGGTCGGCCGCTCGGACGTCCGCCTGGTGTGGTCCGGTGACGTCGCCGGGCAGAACTGGGGGATCAACCCCGAACGCGGCGGGATGACGATCTACCGCGCGATGGCCGACCGCCGTCCCGATCTGTTCCTCCACTGTGGAGACACGGTGTACGCCGACGCGCCGCTCACCGAGACCGTCGCGCTGCCCGGTGGCCGCGTATGGCGCAACATCGTCACGCCGGAGAAGGCGAAGGTCGCCGAGACGCTCGACGAGTACCGCGGCCAGTTCGCCTACAACCTCCTCGACGACAACCTCAAGCGGTTCACCGCGAACGTGCCCGCCTATGTGCAGTGGGACGACCACGAAGTCGTCAACAACTGGTATCCGGGTGAGATCCTCGACGACCGTCCCGAATACACCGAAAAACGCGTCGACGTGCTCGCCGCCCGCGCGTTCCAGGCGTTCCACGAATGGCATCCGATCGACCGGCGCCAGGCCGTCGACGGCCGCGTCTACCGCAACTTCCGGCACGGTTCGCGCGCTGAGGTCTTCGTGCTGGACATGCGGACCTACAAGGACGCCAACACCGCCGACCAGACCAAACCGGGCCGGATCCTCGGCGACCGCCAGGCGCGCTGGCTCGTCGACGCGCTCGACCGCAGCACCGCCACGTGGAAGATCGTCCAGGCCGACCTTCCGATCGGCCTCACCGTGCCGGACGGCAAGGCCATCGAGGGCGTCGCGAACGGCCTGCCCGGCGCGCCCGGCGGCCGCGAGACCGAACTCGCCTGGGTGCTGCGGGAGATCTCGCGACGCAAGGTGCGCAACGTCGTCTGGCTGACCGCCGACGTGCACTACACCGCGGCGCACCACTACTCACCGGATCGCGCGTCGTTCAGCGATTTCGACCCGTTCTGGGAGTTCGTCTCCGGCCCGTTGAACGCCGGCGCGTTCGGCCCCAACACGCTCGACCCGACCTTCGGTCCGGAAGCGGTGTTCGTGCACGCCCCGCCCGCCGCGAACACGTCGCCCGCCGACGGGTTCCAGCACTTCGGCGAGGTGAACATCGACGGACGGAGCGGTGCGCTCACTGTCGACCTGAGGGACGCTACGGGCGCTTCGCTGTGGTCGAAGACCCTGCAGCCCCAACGCTGAGCAGTTCCGTCAGGATGGCGATGCTGTGGTCCCCGTGCCCGGCCTCGGTGGCGCGCCGCACGAGGTCGTGCATCGGGAGCTGCCAGCCGACGTCGACGCCTTCCTCGGCCAGTCCGAGGTCGGCGGCGGCGCCGGCGTGGAAGATGTCCACCGAGGCGGCGGGATCCGAGTAGTCGCCGCTGTCGATTTCCTTGGCGTACATCGGAAGCACCGAGATGATCATCTCGAACCATTTGGTGGCGTACGGCAGGAGAGTCTCGGCTTCGAGTCCGCGTGACCGCAGAGCGGCGGCACCCTGGAAGAACCCGATCAGCGCGGGCAACAGGGTGCCGCCGACGGCCGTTTCGTACAGCGCGGCGAGGTCGGTGTCCTCGCCGAGATGGACGGTGTCGCCGCCCAGCACCCGCAACGTTTCGAGGTACTCGTCGAAGACGGTCTTGTCGCCGCTGTAGTACAGCAGCGTGTCCGGCGCGCCCACGGCCGACGGCACATTCTTGATCGCGCCGTCGAGGAACCGCGCGCCCCGGCTCGTCGCCCACTCGGCCATCCGGCGTGCTCCCGCCGGTGAACCGCTGTTCAAGGTGATTAAAGCGCGTCCGGTCAAGGAAACCGGTACCAAGGTCGCGAGGGTGGCCTCGTAGGTGGTCAGGCAGGCGATGGTCAACGGGCTCGCCCGCACCGCCTCTTCGGCCGTCGCGGCCCGCCGGGCTCCCGACGCGACAAGGGGATCGGCCTTCGCGGCCGTCCTGTTCCACACCGTGGTCGGATGCCCGGCGGCGAGGAACGCGCCCGCGAGGGCCGAGCCCATCGAACCGAGGCCCAGGACGGTCACCGGCGTCTTCGGCATTTTTCGCTCCAGTCAAAGGAAATCTTCGGGATGACGCCATGCTGGACGGTCGCGTACATTCGATCAAGTACCTACTATTTTGCCGGGTACTGACAAAAAGGTAAGTGAAACGATGACCAAGAATCGCACCTTCACCTGCGGGCTCGACGCCGCGATCGCCGTCATGGGCGGCAAATGGAAAGGCCTCATCCTGTTCGCGCTCCAGGACGGACCGCTGCGTTTCGGGGAGCTGCGGCGTGCGGTGCCCGGCATCAGCGAACGGGTGCTGATCCTGCAATTGCGCGAGATGGAGACCACTGGTCTGCTGCATCGCGAGGTCTATCACCAGGTTCCGCCGAAGGTGGAGTACTCGCTGACCGCGTTCGGCCACTCGCTCGACACCGCGATGGCCGCGCTCGGCGAGTGGGGCGAGGAGCACCTCGAGCGCATCGAAGGCATTCCCTGGTCCGACCTGAAGTGAGCGGCGAAGCACCCAGTAGGCTCCGGGCGAATAGCACGGAACCCACCCAAGGAGAAATACCGTCGTGACTGAACGCACGCTGGTCCTCGTCAAGCCCGATGGCGTCGCGCGCGGCCTCGTCGGCGAGGTCATCTCGCGCATCGAGCGCAAGGGCCTGAAGCTCGCCGCCCTCGAACTGCGCACCGTGGAGCGCTCGGTCGCCGAGGAGCACTACGCCGAGCACAAGGAGCGCCCGTTCTTCGGCGATCTCCTCGAGTTCATCACCTCCGGCCCGCTGGTCGCGATCGCCGTCGAGGGGCCGCGCGCCATCGCCGCCTTCCGTCAGCTCGCCGGCGGCACCGACCCGGTCGAGAAGGCCACTCCGGGCACCCTGCGCGGCGACTTCGCGCTGGAGACCCAGTACAACCTGGTGCACGGCTCGGACTCCCCGGAGTCGGCCGAGCGCGAGCTCAAGCTCTGGTTCCCCGAGGTCTGACACACTCGTGGGTGGCGCGGGAAGACCGCGCCACCCACGGAACTGGGGGTGGCCGATGACACCGGACGAGTACCTGGCGCGGCTTCGGGACCTCACCGCCGGTTTCGCGGAAATCGCGCGCACCGGGGATCACGCGGCGCCTGTGCCGTGCTGCGGTGACTGGAACCTGCGTGACCTCGTCGTCCACCTCGGCAACGTGCACCGCTGGGCGGCCGGAATCGTGCGCACCGGTGACCCCACGCCACAGATCTTCGAAACCGAACCCGGCGCGGATCTCGCCGCCTGGTACGCCGAAAGCGCGGAGCACCTCATCGAGGCGCTGCGCGGGGCTACCCCGCAGGACGGTGCCTGGAACTTCACCGCCGCCGCCAAGAACAAGGCCTTCTGGTTCCGCCGCCAGGTCCACGAGACCGCGGTGCACCTGCTCGACGCGCACCGTGCGGCCGGAACCGAGTACCCCCTCGACCCGTCCCTCGCCGCCGACGGCGCGGACGAGGTCCTCCTCGGCATGCTGCCGAAGGTGAAGCGCTGGCACACCCCGCCCGCGGTCACCGTTCCGGTGCTGCTGAAGACCGCCGACACCGGACACGCCTGGTTGATCACACCGCCGGGTGAAAGTGACGTCCCCGGTTCTCGCGCGGCCGATCCCGCCGAGACCGCCGAAGCCGTCGTCGAAGGCTCCGCCGAAGGACTGGACCTGCTGCTGTGGCAACGGATCGGCCTCGCCGAATCCGGGTTGAAGATCACCGGCGACGTCGCGGCGGCCGAGACTTTCCTCGCCGGCCCGTTCACGCCCTGACCTTCGGCGCCCTACGCCGTTCGGTTCACGTTCACCCCCGGGTCTTCTCCTGGCGGCTCGCGTCCGCTGTGCTGAACTGAGCCGACTTTCACTCGATCTTGGGGTAATTCGTGAGAAGATCACGCCTGTTGTTGCTCGCTGCCCTGCTGCTACCCGGATCGCTGATCGCCGCGCCGGTGTCCGCCGATCCGCTGGCCGCTCCGCTCGGTCCGGCACCCGTCGAAGCCGCCCCGGCGGCATCCTCGGCGAAGGAGGGCCCGTCCGCCTACGCCGTGGCCGCCCCCGACGACGGTCTCGTCACCACCAGCGCGACTTCGCGCGTGGCACCGGGGCTGAGCCTCACCGAATTCGACCGGTACGACCCGGCGGGCTGGATCCGCGGCGACACCCTCGCCGTCGACCTCACCAGCAAGACACTCAAGCCGACTTATCTCAGCCCTGGCACGGTTTCCGCGCGGACACCGCTTTCGCAGCAGGTCGCCAGGAGCGGCGCGGTCGCCGGGGTGAACGGCGACTTCTTCGACATCAACGCCAGTGGCGCGCCGATCGGTGTCGGCATCGACGCCGGGAAACTCCAGACGGCACCCGCGCGCGGGCACAACCTGACCGCGTCGATCACCGAGGAAGGCAAGGCGCGGCTCGCGGAGGTCTTCCTCGACGCGTCCGTCACCTTGCCCGATGGCCACGTCGTCCCCGCGTCGAACTTCAACAGCCCGGTGCTGAGCGGAGACGCGATCGCCGTCTACACGCCGCTGTGGGGCGCGTCTTCGCGGCGGACCTCGGTCGCCGGGGCTCAGCGCGCCATCGAGGTCGAAGTCTCCGACGGCGTCGTGACCCAGGTGCGTCCGCAGCCCGCTGACGGTCCGATCGCCGCGGGTACCACCGTCCTGCTCGCCCGTGACGGCGGCGTGGACATGTTGTCCGGCTTGAAGACCGGCGACCGGGTGGGCGTCGCCTACGCGCCGAAGAGCGACGCGGGCAAGCTGTCCGTCTCGATCGGCGGCAACAAGGTTCTGCTGCGCGATGGCGCGGTCCAGCCGGTCGACAACGTCGCCATGCACCCCCGGACCGCGGTCGGATTCTCCGCCGACGGCACGAAGATGTGGCTGGCGACGGTTGACGGCCGCCAGGCCGACAGCCGGGGCATGACGGAACTGGAACTCGCCCGCCATCTGAAGTCGCTCGGCGCGGACGACGCCCTCAACCTCGACGGCGGCGGCTCTTCGACCTTGCTCGCCCGAGAGGAAGGCGAGAAGGCGCCGTTGGTGCGCAACTCGCCGTCGGACGGCGGGGAACGCCTGGTGCCCAACGGCATCGGCGTCACCACGGTGCCCGGCAGCGGACGGCTGACCGGGTTTTCGCCCCGTCCCGCGCAGGACACCGCCGACGCGACGCGCGTGCTTTCCGGGCTGACGCGGAAACTCGTCGCCGGAGGCCATGACGAGACCGGTGCCGCCGTCGACGGCGAAGCCCGGTGGGTCAGCACGAATCCCTTCCGCGGCACCGTGACCGACGGCGTCTTCACCGCGCACGCCGACCGGCTCCGGCCGGACGCCCCCGCGAACGTCGAGGTCTACGCCAAGCGCGGCGGCGTCCTGGGCAAGACGACGCTGAACGTGCTCGGCTCACCCGTCCGGCTGGGCACCAGCACCGAGCAGGTCGCGTTGTCCGGTGAAGGCGCGAAGAGCACGTTCAAGGTCTTCGGCTACGACGCCGACGGCTACGGCACCTGGATCGAGCCCGACGACGTCAAACTCGACTACGACCCCGCGGTGGTGCGGATCGAACCGTCGGGTGACGGATTCGCGGTCACCGCGCTGAAAACTTCCGGCGCTTCGGCGATCACGGCCACCGCCGGTGGGAAGTCGACGCATCTGGCGGCGTCCGTCGGCACGGAATCCCGCGTGGTGGCGGCTTTGGACGGTCCGGCGGGCTGGACGGCCAGCGTCTTCCCCGCCGTCGTCGGTGCCGCACTGTCCGACTCTCCCGGCCGTGAGGGCGGGCGCGGACTGGCGCTGGACTACCGGCTGAACGGAACCAACGCCACGCGCGCGGCCTACGTCAATGCGGCGGCGCCGATCACGCTGCCGCCCGGCACCCAGCGGGTCGGGCTGTGGGTCAACGGCGACGCGAAGGGCGCCTGGCTGCGGGCGGAACTCCGCGACGCCGCCCACGTTCCGTCCATTGTGGACCTGTCGCTGAGCGTCGACTGGGCGGGCTGGCGTTACGTCAAGGCGGCGATCCCGGCGGGTCTTCCCGACGGGCAGCGGCTGACGAAGTTCTATGCCGTCGAGAACGTTCCGGACCAGCAGTACGAAGGACGGCTGGTCTTCGACGACCTCACCTTCGAGGTCGCGCCCGCGGCGAGCGTCCCGGCCGATCCAGCGCCGCGTGACCCGGCGCTGATCACCGACGGCACCGCGACCGGCGGCCTGCGGATCGCCGTGGTCAGCGACGCCCAGTTCACCGCCGACGCCCCGGACGGCCCGCTGGTCGCCCAGGCGCGGCGCGCCCTGCGCGAGGCGGTGGCGGCGAAACCGGATCTCGTGCTCATCAATGGCGACTTCGTCGACCGTGGCACCGCCGCCGATTTCGCGCTGGCGCGCTCGATCATCGACGAAGAACTGGTCGGCAAGGCGCCGTGGTACTACGTCCCCGGCAACCACGAGGCCGACGGCGGACACGGGCTCGCCGAGTTCCAGGCGGCGTTCGGGCCGACCCACCGCGTCGTCGACGTCGCCGGGATCCGCCTGGTACTGCTGGACTCTTCACGTGGTTCCCTGCGCGCGGGAGGGTTCGATCAGATCCGCATGCTGCGCGAGGCGCTGGACGGCGCGAAGACCGACAGGAGGATTCGCGGTGTGGCCGTCGCGATGCACCATCCGGTCAAGGACCCGAGCGCGAGCGGGAATTCGCAACTGGCCGACCGCAAGGAGGCCGCGATGCTGACTGGCTGGCTGACCGCGTTCGAGCGCGAGTCGGGCAAGCAGGCGGCCGCGATCGCTTCGCACGCGGGCGTGTTCAGCCTGTCGAGGGTGGACGGCGTGCCGTATCTGGTGAACGGCAACTCCGGGAAGTCGCCCGCGGCCGCGCCCGGTGACGGCGGGTTCGTCGGCTGGACGCTGGTCCGGTTCGAACCGGGGGACCAGGCGCAGCCGGTGCGGTTCGAGACGCGGCCGAACGTCGACACGCTCACGCTTTCCGGGCCGTCGTCGCTGGCTCGTGGTGCCACGGCCGATATCCGGGCGGTGGTGACACAGGGAACGCGTCAGGTTCCGGTGTCGTACCCGGTCAGCGCGGACTGGAAGGGCGGCTGGGGCACCCACGTCACCGACGGGTTCCGGCCCGCGATGCCGTGGGACGTCGCGTCCTTCGACCCGGCGACCGGGGTCCTGACCGCGCTGCGGCCGGGGGTGGCGCATCTTTCGGTCACCGTCAACGGGGTGACGCGGAGCTTGCCGGTCACCGTCCGCTAGTGCGATGAAAGGCCCCTTCATTGAGCCTTTCCATCCTGAGGTTCCGAGGGTGTGGGGGTCGTGAGTGGTGATGACGGTTCTGGCGGACCGATACTTGCTGACCTGCTGGAACCTGACCTCGCCTTGGTGCCGCTACGTCCCCACTCGGCTGTGTCAGCCGCGGGGCCGAGCGGCACGACGTCGATCAACGGAAGATCGGGGACACTCAACGTCCCCGATCTTCCGTTGATCAACATCGGGACCGGGGCAACCTCACGACGATGTGGGAATCGGGACACTCCCTGTCCCGATCCCCACATCGCCACCCCGACCCGACCGGGTCAAACCCTCCAGCCGCCTTACGGAAGGGCAAAGGACACCCCGGCCAAGCCTTACCTCGCAGTCGACTACCTGCGAGGTAAGACCTGCTCGTGAATGGCGCCACTCACGCCCCCACACCCTCTGAACCTCAGGATGGAAAAGGCTCATTGCAGAATTTGCAATGAAAGTCCCCTTCATCTCACGCGTCAAGCGGCTTCGTCCCCTTCTTCGACCGTACCCGGCAACGCCGGTCCCCGAGGCGGGATCGCCTCGGCGTCGGCCGGGTCCACCTTCCGCACCGAACCGTCGGCCGCGGCCTGCGCGATCGCGAGCATCGACGCCAGCGCGTCCTGGATCTGCGCCTGCTCACGCTCCGGGATGAGGCTCAGTTCGATCAGCACGCTGCCGCTGCCGAGCAAGCCGTATCCGTTGCGCGCGATGCCCTGGTAGTCACCGCCCGGGTACTGCGAGACGTAGCCGCCGTTGCCGTCGATCGACCGCTGCACCACGACCGCGATCTGCTTCGCGAAGTCCACATCGGACGGTTTCACGCCCGGATGTGTCGGCCACATCGTCGAGGCGGTGATCTCCTTGCCTCCCGTGTCCCGGTACCGGCCCTGCATGTGGTAGTCGACCATGATGTCCGGTTTGAACGACGCGTTCCGCCGCTGGATCAGCCCCGCCTCGGTGGCCGGGTTGTCCTGGGGCGCGACGGCGGGGTCGTGGTAGCGGTTGATGTCGTAGCCCTTGCCCTTTTCCCCGTACTCGGGAGTGGCCTTCGGGTCGTAGTTGTAGCGCCAGTCGCGCTCGTGCCCGTCAGGGTTGGCGCGGACCACGATGTCGACGGTCACCTTCGCGAGCAACTTCTGGGCCCACGGGCTGTGCCCGACGCCGACCTTGCGCAGGAACTCGAGCGCGGCGGGGGTGCCGAGCGGCTCGTCGCCGTGCTGCTGGGTGACGTACTGGATCCGCGTCTTGCCGTGCCCGACCCTGGCCGCCCACACCGGACGGCCCTCGTTGCTGCGGCCGATCTCGCTCACCCGGATCTTGCCGTGACTGAGCACGGCCAGTTTGTGCAGTTCGAAGGCCAGTTTGGCGGTGGAGGGACGGGGGTCGACGGTGCGACCGTCCACAGTGGTCTCGGCCGCTGTGTTCTCGACCGCTTGGGCCGCCGGCGCCAGCAGGAGCCCGGCGCTGACGAAAACGGACAACAGGGCGATTCTGGGCTTCAGACTCATGGTCGGTGAGTATCGACGAGCCGGGACCGTCCAACAAGGGTGCGGTTAAACCGGTCGAATTTTGTCGGTGCCAGGTTCTAGGGTGCCCATCGTGGGTGACTCAGAGCACGAACCGGCGATGGTGCAGGCGAAGGCGTTGGTCAAGCGCTTCGGCGATTTCGAGGCCGTGCGCGGGATCGACGTGGACGTCCGCCCGGGGGAGGCGTTCGGCTTCCTCGGGCCCAACGGCGCCGGTAAGTCCTCCACCATGCGGATGATCGCGAGCGTGTCCCCCCGCAGCGACGGTGACCTGCGCGTTCTCGGGATGGATCCGGACATCGAGGGGCCGAAGATCCGGGCCCGGCTCGGCGTGGTGCCGCAGCAGGACAACCTGGACACCGAGCTCACCGTCCGGCAGAACCTGCAGATCTACGGCCGCTACTTCGGTCTCTCCCGCGCGCACGTGCGGAGCAAGGCCGAGGAGCTGATGGAGTTCGCCCAGCTCACCGACCGGGCGAACGCGGAGGTCGATTCGCTCTCCGGCGGGATGAAGCGGCGGCTGACCATCGCGCGCTCCCTGGTCAACGACCCGGAGCTGCTCCTGCTCGACGAGCCGACGACGGGGCTGGACCCGCAGGCGAGGCATCTGCTGTGGGACCGGCTGTTCCGGCTCAAGGCGGGCGGGACGACGCTGATCATCACCACGCACTACATGGACGAGGCGGAGCAGCTCTGCGACAGGCTGGTCGTGATGGACAATGGCCGGATCGCCGCCGAAGGCTCGCCCGCGGACCTGATCAGCCGGTACTCCACCCGCGAGGTCGTCGAACTGCGCTTCCCGAACGGCGAACAGGAGGCGGCCGCGAAGCGGATCGAAGGCCTCGCCGAACGCGTCGAGGTGCTCCCGGATCGCGTCCTGCTGTACACGATGACCGGCGAGGCCACCCTCGAACAGGCACACGCGCGGGGGCTGCGGCCACTGTCGAGCCTGGTCCGCCGTAGTTCACTGGAGGACGTCTTTCTCCGCCTCACCGGCCGGACGCTGGTGGACTGATGACCACAGCGGGAACGAAGGCCTCGACGGGCCGCGTGGTGTCGACCTGGCTCGGCGCCTGGCTACGGGTCGAGGGGCACTGGATGTGGTACCGCCGGTACTGGCTGTCCACGTTGTACTCGACGGGCCTGCAGCCGGTGATGTTCTTGGCCGCGATGGGGCTCGGCTTCGGTTCGCAGGTGCAGGCAGGTGCGGCGACAGGCAGGTTCTCCTACCTCGAGTACGTCGCGCCCGCGCTGCTCGTCGCCGGCGCGGCGCAACTGGCGGTGGGGGAGTCCAGCTACCCGGTGCTGTCCGGGTTCAAATGGCAGCAGAGTTACGTGGCCGTCACCGCGTCACCGATCACGCCGGGGCAGGTCCTCGGCAGCCAGATCATCTGGGTCGGGATCCGGCTGACGCTGGCCGGGGCGATCTACGCCGTCATCGCCGCGCTGTTCGGTTCGTGGACGAGCTTCGGCGTGCTCGCGGTCATCCTGATCGGGACGCTCACCGGTCTCGCCTGCGGCACCCCGGTGATGGCGCTGGCCGCGACCACCTTCGACGAGGGCGCCCGGTTCGGCCTGGTGTTCCGGTTCGTCCTGATCCCGATGACGTTGTTCTCCGGCACGTTCTTCCCGATCACCGAGCTGCCAACCCCGCTGATGTGGATCGCCTGGCTTTCCCCGCTGTGGCACGGCAACGAGGCCGCCAGGGCGGTCAGCCTCGGCACCGTCGGCCCGCTCGCCACGGTCGGCCATCTCGCCTTCCTGGTCGTGCTGGCCGCGGTGGGCTGGGCGCTGGCGCACAAGTACTTCTACCGACGGCTGGTGGTCTGAAATGACTGTTCTCACCGACGCCCCGCCGCGTGGAGTGCTGCTGCGCGTCCTGCCGCCGTCGATGTACAGCGGCCGGTCGAAAGCGGTGATGGAACGCACGTTCCTGACCTACTCGCACGTCTGGATGCTGTTCGTGTCCGGCGCCTTCGAGCCGCTGTTCTATCTGATGGCCTTCCAGCTCGGCTTCGGCAAGCTGGTCGGCGAAGTCGTCGGGCCAGGCGGCCAGGTGATGAGTTACGTCGCCTTCGTCGCGCCCGGTCTGCTCGCGGCGTCGGCGATGAACGGCGCGATCCTCGACTCGACGTACAACCTCTTCTTCAAACTGAAGTACGCGAAGCTGTACGACGCCATGCTCGCCACCCCGATCGGGCCGCTGGACATCGCACTCGGCGAGGTCGGCTGGTCGGTGCTGCGCGGCGGGATCTACTCGGTCACCTTCCTCGGCGTGATGACCGCGATGGGATTGCCCGGGTCCTGGTGGGCCGTGTTGATGATCCCGGCGGCACTGCTGATCGCGATGGCGTTCTCGGCCATCGGCATCGTGCTGGTGACCTTCCTGCGGTCGGTTTCGCAGTTCGACTACATCAACCTCGTGCTGATGCCGTTGTTCCTGTTCTCCACGACGTTTTACCCGCTTTCGGTCTACCCGGAGGCGATCCAGTGGATCGTGCGGATCTTCCCGCTGTACCACGGGATCGAGCTGATGCGCGGGCTCTCGATCGGCGTGCTGTCGTGGAGCATGGTCGGTAACGTGCTCTACCTGATGGCCCTGGCGGCGGTCGGGATCTACGGGGCGTCGCGACGCTTCGGGAAGCTGTTGCTGCGCTGACCCCACTCCGCGTTTAGAGGACTGAACGCGGTACTCACCGCGCCGAGGACGGACCGCTCGTCTTCGGCGCCACCGCGGCCAGCGCGTCGACCATCCCGTGCCCGTAGAAGCCGTTGAACCCCGCGTACCCGGTGCAGTACGCGTCCTGCGAGCCGTCACCGGTCAGGTCGTAGTCGGCCGGGCAAGCGATCGGCGTCGCCTGTGCGTCCAGCGTCCGCTTCAGCTGGCGGGCGCTGTAACCCGGGTGCTCCGAAGCGAGCAGCGCCGCGACCCCGGCGACATGCGGCGCCGCCATCGACGTCCCGCACAACGGCGCGTACCCGCCGGGAACGGTCGAAAGCACGCACTGTCCGGCCTCGCCGCCGGGAGCGGCCAGGTCGATCACGCCCAGCCCGTACGAGCTGTAGCCCGCCTTGACCCGCTCCGCGCTCACGGACGACACCGCCACGACGTCCCGCAGGCCGGCGGGCAGCGCCTGGCAGCCGTCGGTCCGCGCCTGGACACCCGAACGGGGTGACGGCACCAGTTCGGCGGCCTCGTTGGTCGCCGCGGCGACGTTGAGGGTGCCCGCCGAGGTCGCGTACTCGACCGCACGCGCCATGACCTCGTTCACCACGCCCCGTTCGTCGTCGTGGGCGCACGAGAGCGACCACGGATCGACGAAGTAACTGCTGTTCGTCACCGTCATGCCTTGTGACGCGGCCCACATCAGGCCGCAGACGGCGGCCTCGGGGTCGGCGTACCCGCGGTCGTCGATCACCTTCACCGAGGCGATCCGCACCCCGGGCGCCACCCCGGTGACGCCCTTGCCGTCGTCGGCCGCCGCGATGATGCCCGCGACGTGGGTACCGTGCGCCGAGGTCGTCGCGGCCCAGTTCCGGTCGGGGGCGCCGGTCAGGCAGCCCGCGGACTTGCCGGGGTCGAGCGAGGCCGTCAGTTCGGGGTGGGCGGGGTCGATGCCGGAGTCGAGCACGCCGACGACGACGTCCCCGCTGCCCCGCTCGATCGCGTGGGCCTTGTCGGCGCCGATGGCGCGCATGTCCCACTGCTCGCCGGTGCGGTCGGCCTTGGGCACCTTCGCCGGATCGGTCGGTTCGAGTTCGGCGCGCGCTGGCGTCGACCTGGCCGACGGTGTCCCGTTCGCCCGCTGGACCGCCAGCCGTTCAGCCTGCGCGCTGAACGCCGCGGCCGGCCGGACCAGCTCCGCGAAGTCCTGGTCGGCCGAGGTCGCGACGGCGACCGCGATCTGCGGGTAGTAGGTGGTCTGGCTGCCGCAGGCACCGGTGACGGCCGCCTTGGCCTCGGCTTCGGAGGTGCCCGGGTCGAAGGCGACGACGTAGCGCAGCGCCCGGCCGACGGGATGACACGATGACCCCGCTTCCGCCGTCGCGACGGCGGCGACCGAACCGCAGAGCACCACCGAGGCGCATACGGCCGCTCGCAGGGACCGCCCCAGCAGGGACACGGGACCTCCCACCGGAGAACATAGGGACTACGGGGATCGCCTCGGCCTGGGCTTCGGCACTCCCGAGCGGCACGCTAGCCACCCTCGGCCGGGTCGACAAGCTCTCTCGCGAAGTTCGCCCGGCCGGTGGTCGCGGCGCGCCCGGGAGTCAGCCCTGTGGCACCGAGTACACCGGAGTGGGGCCGGTGTGTGGGATACTCGCGGTGGCCGCTGGCCGACGGGCACACGTGAGAGGTGGCGCGCGCGGTCTCGTGGCCCGGTGGTGTGCTGCACATCCTCCACACGCGTCGCCGCCTTCCGAGGCGGCTCGACGACGTGGCGGGCGGCCCGATGTCGCGAACGTGGCCAGCGCTCCGCCGAGTAGACCTTCAGCCGTATGCGGCGCCTGGACAACCCGGCGCCGTCGCGGTCCGGGCAAGGATTCCCGCTGCTGGTGACCACCACGGCGGAACGAACAGAAAGGGGCCCCTGCGCGGCCGCGTCGAGCCGGTGTGAGCCAGCCGACGCGCCCGGGGGCGGAGGAGATATATGTCGAACGCGGACACACCCGCCGTCACCGGCGGGAATACCGCCACACCCATCGCAGGCCAGCTGGCCGAACTGCCTCCCCGGATCCGGGTGCACGCCCTGGCGAAGCTCCTGGGATCGAACAGCCGTGAACTGATGGCCAAGCTCGGTGAGCTCGGCGAGACCGTTCGTAGCGCGCAGTCCAGCGTCACCCGCGATGTGGCCATCAAGCTCGCCGAAGCCCTCACCGGCGGAGACGAGCCCGAGACCGCCGAAGCGGCCCCGGTCGCCGAGGCTCCCGTTGTCGAGAGCCCCCTCGCCGAAACCCCGGCCGCACCCGAGCCCGAGGTGGAGACGAAGCCCGAGGTCAAGGCCGAGATCCATGCTGAGCCCGCTCCGCAGGTCGAGGCGTCCTCCCGCCGGGTTCCGCCCGCGCTGGCCGCCCCGGTGACGCCGGAGCCGCCGCAGCGGACGACCCGGCCGTCGAGGGCCGCCGTGCACGTCCCGGTCTTCGCGGCGCCGTCGCCGATCTTCCTGCCGCCGGAGCCGGTCGCGACGAAGCCCGTCCGACGGCCGGAGCCGTCCTTCACCGAGACCGAAGAGATCTCCTCCGACGAGGACGAGACGCAGACCGAGCAGTCCGATCGCCAGGACGGTGCCGACGAGGACGGCGACGACGCCAACAGCCGTCGCCGCCGCCGTCGCGGGCGTCGCGGGCGTGGCCGCGGCAAGGGCGGCGACGAGAACTCGGCCGACTCCGAGAACGACGAAGAGCAGCCCGAGACCCCGCGTGGCCGTCAGCCGCGTGGCAAGGACCGCGCCGACAAGACGGACAAGACGGACAAGGACACCGAGGCCGAAGAGGCCGAGTCCGAGACCGCCGAAGAGGCGTCCGCCACGTCTGATGCGACCGAGTCCGATTCGGACAACGACGGCGATTCCGACAACGGCAGCAAGCGCCGCCGTCGCCGCCGCCGTCGCAAGGGCGGGGACGGCGACGACACCGCCGAGACCACCCCCGACGACCCGCCCAACACGGTCGTCCACGTTCGCCAGGCCAAGGCCGCCGAGACCGAGCGTCCCGCCAGGGACGAGGTCCGCAGCGTGCGCGGCTCGACCCGGCTCGAGGCCAAGCGCCAGCGCCGCCGGGACGGCCGTGAGGCGGGCCGCCGTCGCGCGCCGATCCTGTCCGAGGCCGAGTTCCTCGCTCGCCGCGAGTCGGTCGAGCGCACCATGGTCGTCGCCGAGAAGGGCGACTCAACGCAGATCGGCGTGCTCGAGGACGGTGTCCTGTGCGAGCACTTCGTGACGTCGTCGGGCACCGGCTCGATCGTCGGCAACGTCTACCTCGGCCGCGTGCAGAACGTGCTGCCCTCGATGGAAGCCGCCTTCATCGACATCGGCCGTGGCCGCAACGCCGTGCTTTACGCCGGTGAGGTCGACTGGGACTCCGCCGGTCTCGAAGGCAAGGCCCGCAAGATCGAGCAGGCGCTCTCCACCGGCGACTCCGTGCTGGTCCAGGTCACCAAGGACCCGGTCGGGCACAAGGGTGCCCGGCTGACCACCCAGATCTCGCTGCCGGGCCGCTTCCTGGTGTACGTGCCCGCAGGCGGCGCCACCGGTATCTCCCGGAAGCTCCCGGAGAACGAGCGCCGCCGGCTGAAGGACATCCTCAAGCGCATCGTCCCCGAGGACGCCGGTGTGATCATCCGCACCGCCTCCGAGGGCATCGCCGAGGAGGAGCTGGACCGTGACGTCCGCCGCCTCAAGGCGCAGTGGGACGTCATCAAGGAGAAGGCCGAAGCGGGCAACGGCGGCAAGAAGAACAGCGCCCCCGTCATGCTCTACGAAGAGCCGGACCTGCTGGTCAAGGTCGTGCGTGACCTGTTCACCGAGGACTTCGCCAAACTGGAGATCCAAGGAGACAAGGCCTGGAACACCATCCACGACTACGTCCAGCACGTGGCGCCGGATCTCGCCGACCGCGTCAAGCGGTACACGGGCACCGGGTCGGCCTTCGCCGATCACAGGATCGACGAGCAGATCACGAAGGCGCTGGACCGCAAGGTCTGGTTGCCCTCGGGTGGTTACCTGGTCATCGACCGCACCGAAGCGATGACGGTCATCGACGTCAACACCGGCAAGTTCACCGGATCGGGTGGAAACCTCGAGGAGACGGTGACCAGGAACAACCTGGAGTCGGCGGAAGAGATCGTCCGCCAGCTCCGGCTCCGGGACATCGGCGGCATCATCGTCATCGACTTCATCGACATGGTGCTCGAATCCAACCGTGAGCTGGTCCTGCGCCGCCTGACCGAATGCCTCGGCCGTGACCGCACCCGCCACCAGGTCGCCGAGGTCACCTCGCTCGGCCTGGTGCAGATGACCCGCAAGAAGATCGGCACCGGGCTGCTCGAGGCGTTCTCGACGCCGTGTGAGCACTGCAAGGGCCGCGGCGTGGTCGTCTCGACCGAGCCGCAGCGCACCGCCGGTAGTGGCAACGGCCACAGCCACGGCGGCGGCAACGCCGGTGGCGGGGGCGGCAAGGAGCAGGGCTCCCGCCGGTCCCGTGGCCGCGGCAAGAGCGAAGAGCAGGGACAGAACGAGCCCGCGGCCGCCAAGGCCGAGGCGCCGCAGGCCCCTGCCCAGCGCGAGTCGGTCGTTTCGGCGGTCCAGGCCGTCGCCAACGCCGCCAAGGCGGCCAAGGGCGAGCACCCGCACGAGGTCACCGAGAACGTCGAGGGTGCCGCACTCAACGGGCACGCGCCGCAGGCGGCTGAGAAGGCCGCTGAGCCGGTGCAGGAGAGCGCGGACGTCGTTGCCGAGGCGACCGTCGAACAGGCGGCCGAGGCCGCGGCTGAGCCGGTTTCCGAGCCGGTCGCCTCCGCGCCCGCGACCGAACTCGCCGGTAACCCGGTGACGACTTCGGACGACGAGGCTCCGGCCGTGCGCGAAGAAGAGATCGCCGTCGTCGGGGAATCGGGCCCGGAGCCCGAGGCTCCCGAGGTCCCGGTGACGCAGGAGGAGACCGAACCCGAGGTGGACGTCCCGGCCCCGGCCGGCCGCTCCACCACCCGCCGTCGTCCGCGACGGGCCGCCTCACGGCCCGCGGGTCCCCCGGTCAAGGCGTCCGAAAACAGCCAGTGAACACCTAGGGGCACCCCGGTGTGATCGCACCGGGGAGCCCCCCGTAACCTGTAGAACGGCCCGCACCTAGAGCGGGCACCTTGCGCAGACCTTGGACCGCCGAGAGAAATCCGGCGGGCCGGTCACGCAAGCCCCCACCCGTTGTCGAGTAAGCAGGAGACTTCCGTGTCGGCGTACGCGATCGTCAAGACTGGCGGCAAGCAGTACAAGGTGGCCGTCGGCGACGTCGTCGAGGTCGAGAAGCTCGAAGGCGAGCCCGGTACCGAGCACACCTTCCCCGCAGTCCTCTTTGTGGACGGTGGCGACGTCACCACGGACGCCGACGCACTGGCGAAGGTCTCGGTCACCGGCAAGGTCGTCGAGCAGACCAAGGGTCCGAAGATCCGGATCCACAAGTTCAAGAACAAGACCGGCTACCACAAGCGTCAGGGTCACCGGCAGAAGCTGACCCGCGTCGAGGTCACCGGCATCAGCAAGTAATTCGGATCTTCAGGGAGAGGCTGAGCGATGGCTCACAAGAAGGGTGCGTCCAGCTCCCGCAACGGTCGCGATTCGAACGCGCAGCGGCTGGGCGTCAAGCGGTACGGCGGCCAGGAAGTCAACGCCGGCGAGATCCTCATCCGCCAGCGTGGCACCAAGTTCCACCCCGGCGTGAACGTCGGCCGTGGCGGCGACGACACGCTGTTCGCGCTGGCCGCCGGTGCGGTCCAGTTCGGCGAGAAGCGTGGCCGCAAGACGGTCAACATCGTGCCGTCCGAAGCCTGAGTTTCGGCTTCGAGCAAGAACCTCTGACGAGGGGTGGGGCCGGAATATCCGGACCCACCCCTCGTTTGTTTTGTATAAACCCTTTGCGAGTGAATAGAGGCAAGTCATGGCGTCCCGTTTCGTGGACCGCGCGGTGATCCATCTGACCGCCGGTGACGGTGGGAACGGCTGCGCCTCGGTGCACCGCGAGAAGTTCAAGCCCCTCGGCGGCCCGGACGGCGGCAACGGCGGCAACGGCGGCGACGTCCTGCTGATCGTCGACGCAGGCGTCCACACCCTGCTCGACTTCCACTTCCGCCCCAACGTCCGCGCCGGCAACGGCAAGATGGGCCAGGGCGGCAACCGCGCCGGCGCGGCGGGTGAAACGCTGGAGCTGCGCGTTCCGTCCGGCACCGTCGTGATGACCGAGGACGGCGAGATCCTGGCCGACCTGGTCGGCCCCGGCACCACCTTCGTCGCCGCTCAGGGCGGCCGTGGGGGTCTCGGCAACGCGTCGCTGGCTTCCAACGCCCGCAAGGCGCCCGGATTCGCGCTGCTGGGCGAGCCTGGGGAGAGCCGCGACCTCGTCCTGGAACTCCGGTCCGTCGCCGACGTCGGCCTGCTCGGCTTCCCGTCCGCGGGTAAGTCGTCGCTGATCTCGGTGCTGTCCGCGGCCAAGCCGAAGATCGCCGACTACCCGTTCACCACCCTGGTGCCGAACCTGGGCGTGATCACCGCCGGATCGACCGTGTTCACCATGGCCGACGTCCCCGGCCTGATCCCCGGCGCGAGCGAGGGCAAGGGCCTCGGCCTCGACTTCCTCCGTCACATCGAGCGGTGCGCGGTGCTGGTGCACGTCATCGACTGCGCCACCTTCGAACCCGGCCGTGACCCGGTGTCCGATATGGACGCCCTCGAAGAGGAACTCGCCCGCTACACCCCGGGTCTCGGCGGTGACCTCGCCGACCGGCCGCGGGTGGTGGTGCTCAACAAGATCGACGTCCCGGACGCCGCCGAACTCGCCGAGTTCGTGCGCCCCGAGCTGGAGGCCCGCGGCCTCAGCGTGTTCGAGATCTCCACGGCGACGCGGCAGGGGCTGAAGGAACTGACCTACGCGCTCGCCGCCGTGGTCGAGAAGTACCGCGCCGAGCAGCCGGAACCGGAGCCGGAGAAGGTAGTGCTGCGGCCGATGGCCGTCAACGACGCGGGCTTCACCGTCGAGCACGACCCGGACGAGGAAGGCGCCTTCATCGTGCGCGGTGTCCGTCCGGAGCGGTGGATCCGTCAGACGAGCTTCGGCAACGACGAGGCCGTCGGCTACCTCGCGGACCGCCTGCAGCGCCTCGGTGTCGAAGAGGCGCTGGCCAAGAAGGGCGCCGTACCCGGTAGCCCGGTCACCATCGGCGACGTCCAGTTCGAATGGGAGCCGTCGACCCCGGCCGGGGTCGCGGTGCACATGTCGGGCCGCGGCACGGACGTGCGGCTGGAGAACAACAGCCGGATCGGCGCCTCCGAGCGCAAGGAAGCCCGCCGCATCCGGCGTGACGGCCCGGACGGTGTCGAAGAGGAAATGGACGACGAGTGAGCTCGACCCGTCAGGCGCTCGCCGCCGCGAAACGGGTGGTCGTCAAGGTCGGCTCCTCCGCGTTGACCACCGCCGGTGACGGTCTCGACGTGGCCAGGCTGGACGCGCTGGTCGACGCGATCGCCGAGCGGGTCTCCCGCGGCACACAGATCGTGCTGGTCTCCTCGGGGGCGATCGGTGCGGGACTCGCACCGCTCGCGCTCGGCAAGCGGCCACGCGACCTCGCCACCCAGCAGGCCGCCGCCAGTGTCGGGCAACTCGCGCTGGCCCACGCCTACGCCGAGTCTTTCGGCCGGTTTTCCCTGACCGTGGGCCAGGTCTTGCTGACTTCGGACGACGTCGTACGTCGTTCGCACTACCGCAACGCGCAGAACACATTCACCCGACTGCTGGCCCTCGGCGCGGTTCCCGTGGTCAACGAGAACGACACCGTGGCCACCGAAGAGATCCGTTTCGGCGACAACGACCGGCTCGCCGCCCTCGTGGCTCACCTGATCGGCGCCGACGGGCTCGTCCTGCTGTCCGATGTAGACGGTCTTTACGACGGGGATCCCCGTGACGGCGCCACTCGCAAGATCGCCGAGGTCGCCGACGAGTCCGATGTGGATGGAATCACCGTCGGCATGTCGAGCTCCGGGCTCGGCACCGGCGGCATGGTTTCGAAGCTCGCCGCGGCCCGTACGGCCGCCGGTGCCGGCATCCCGGTCCTGCTCGCCGCCGCTTCCGAAGCCGCCCGCGCCCTCACCACCGCCGAGGTGGGCACGGCCTTCGTCGCCGCGGACTCCCGCCTGTCGGCGCGCCGGTTCTGGCTGGGCTACGCCGCGGGCGCGTCCGGGAAACTGCACCTCGACGACGGCGCCGTCGCGGCCGTCGTCCGGCGCCGCCGCTCCTTACTCGCCGCCGGGATCACCGGCATCGACGGCGACTTCCAAGCGGGCGACGTCGTCGACCTGGTGGACCTCCGGCAGCGCACCGTAGCGCGGGGTGTCGTCGCCTTCGACGCCCACGAACTCCCCGACCTCATCGGCCGCTCCAGCCACGACCTTCCCGCCGAACAGCGGCGCGAGGTCGTCCATGCCGACGATCTCGTCCCCCTGCGCCCCTGAAAGTCAACCTTTTCCACCGGGGGAGCGGGGGACCTTTGCTATCGCCGAACCCAGCATGTGGGACATAGCGAGCTGACAGTGGGCTATATATGGGGCCAAAATCAACCTAGGTTGACGCCAAAGGTGACCAGTCACGCCTCCTGATCTCGACCTGTCGCGAGGTGGCCTGCGAGTCGCGCCAGTTGTTCGCCGTAGGCCTTCGCGAATTCGGCCGAGTTGGGGTCCTGGCCCGTGACCAACCGCGCGACGCGGGGTAGCGCCAGCGCCGCACTGGCCGCGGCCATGAACATCACCAGCAGGAAGCCCGGGTCGAGGTCCGGAGGAAAGTCGCCGGCGGCCTGGCGGGCCCGGACGTACTCGACCTGCCGCTGAAGAAACTCCCGCTGCCCTTCGACGCCGATGGCGTCGGGCGCCCCGTCGGTCAGGTTCTCCCACAGGAACAGTTTGGCGAGGTCGCGGTCTCGCACCCCTGACTCGGCGAAGAACCGCACCACGTCGGCGAACGGCTGGTCGTGTTCGGAGACCGCGACGTAGTCGTTGGCCATCGTCGCGGTCAGAGTGGTGTACAGCCCTTCCTTTCCGCCGAAGTAGTACGAGATCAGCTGCTTGTTCACGCCCGCCTTCGCGGCGATCTCGCTGACTCGTGCCGCGGCATACCCCTTCGCGCCGAACTCGGCCTTCGCAGCCTCCAGTAGCTGCGCCTTGGTGCGCTCGGGATCTCGTTGGCGTTCGACGGGAGCGCGACGGGGGCTTCGAGCGGCGGCTTCGGACATGGGCTCATCTTAGTCGCTGACTCTTTCAAACGTTTGGTTGACGTTATCATCCATATGGTTGATAGTGAGACCGGAGAGAGGAGTTCACATGACCACGAGAATCGCGATCATCGGCGGCGGCACGGGCGGGCTCTGCCTGGCACAGGGGCTGCGTAAGGCCGGTGTCGAAGTGTCCGTCCACGAGCGCAGTCGCACCCGGACCGAGCGGCTTCAGGGCTATCGCGTCCACATCAACCCGCAAGGATCGGCGGCGCTGCACGCATGCCTGCCGCCGCAACTGTGGACACGGTTCTTGACCACGACCGGCACCTCGAGCGGACCGTTCACGTTCGTGACCGAGCAGCTGAAAGATCTGATGGTGATCGACAGCGAACTGACCTGGAGCCCGGATCCCGCGTCGAACCACCATTCGGTCAGCCGGATCAGCCTGCACCACGTCCTGTCCGACGGGCTCGACGGAGTTCTTCAGTACGGCAAGGAGTTCGTGGGATACCGGAGAAACGGGGACACGGTCGTCTGTGAGTTCGCAGACGGAAGCACCGCCGAGGCCGATCTGGTGATCGGCGCGGACGGGGCGAACTCCCGGGTGCGAAAACAGTTCCTGCCGCACGCCGATCGGGTGGACACCGGGATCATCGCGATCGCGGGCAAGTATCCGCTGACCCAGGAGGCCCGCAAACGCTTGCCCACGCGGCTTACCGAGGGGCCGAGCATGGTGATGCCCCGTACCGGTGCAGGACTGTTCAGCGTGCCGCACGAACTGAACGGTGCTTCGTCGGTCAACGACGAGACCGCCGAGTACGACCCCGTCCTGTTCGACAACACTTCCAGCTACATCATGTGGGCGTTCGCGGCCGACAACCGGCGCTACCCGGACGACGTGTCCTCATTGGACGGTGCAGGCCTGCGGGCTCTCGTGCTGGATTTGGTCGACGGCTGGGCTCCCGCGTTCAAGGACCTGGTCGCCGGTTCGCCGCCCGGATCGGTGTCCCGGCTGCCGATCTTCACGTCGAAACCCGTCGAGCCATGGCCGACGGGCAACATCACCCTGCTCGGGGACGCGATACACAGCATGACCCCGTTCCGCGGGATCGGTGCGAACACCGCGCTCCAGGACGCGCGGCTGTTGTGCCGCAACCTCGTCGCGGCACAGAAGACCGGTGCCGTGTCCGCCGCGGTCGCCGACTACGAGCAACAGATGCGGGACCACGGGTTCGCGGCGGTGCGCGACTCGGAGCGCAGTGCCCGCCGGTTCGTGTCGGAGAACCGGTCGGGCCGCATGATGGCGCGGGGGATGTTCCGCTTCTTCCAAGCCGTCCCCCCGTTGAAGCGCAAGGTCTTCAGCGACCACGGTGTTTCATAGCCTGGCAGGGGTGGAGATGCCGAGCAGGGACAAGCCCAGCGTCAGCGTCTTCGAGGTGAGTTCGGCCAGCAACAACCGGGAGTCGCGGATGCCGGGCCCTTCCGCGTCCAGCACCGGGCACTGTTCGTAGAACCGCGAGAACACGACCGCGGTTCCGGACCAAGGCGAGAGCCAATGCCCGCTCGGCGGGATGACCGAGCGTGATCCGCGCATTGGCGTACTGCAGGTAACCCGAGGTGTTCCCGTTCTTGGAGATCATCCGTTCCCAGGAAAAGGCGTAATCACTCTCGCGATCGCCGGAAAGGTCGGCGTACTTGATCGCACCGATTCCGATCGCACCGGCGACCTCTTCCCTGACCTCGGGGGAGAGGTCGCCCCGGCCGTCGATCACTTCGGCGGCGTGGGAAACCGCCTCGGTAAGCAGGTCGGAAAGGCGGACCGACTCGCCGGCCCGGGTCTTCATGGCGCGACCGTCTTCACCGAGTACCGAGCCGAATCCGATGTGCTCGACCCGATGCTTCTCACTGAGCCAACCGGATGCCCGGCAGACGGCGAACACCATCGCGAAGTGCTGCGCTTGTGGCGCTCCGACGACATGAAGCAGGTCGGTGACGCGGCGTTGCCCCGTCCAGTAGCGCACGGTCGCGAGATCGGTGGCCGCGTAGCCGTAGCCGCCGTCCCGCTTCCGCACGATGAGCGGCAGCGGCTCGCCTTCCCAGTTGCGGAACCATCGGGGAGACGCAGACGGCGCCATCGCTGATCGCGGTGAGCCCGGCGGCTGTCAGGTCGTCCACGACCGCGCCGAGGAACGGGTTGTAGAAGCTCTCGCCGTAGACGTCCTCACTCGACAGGTCGATCTTGAGAATTTCGTAGACCTGACTGAAGTGCCTTGTCGACTCGTTGACCCGATGCCGCCACAACGACAAGGTCTCGTCGTCACCACCCTGAAGGAGCACCACCCGCTCCCGCGGCCGGGTGGCGAAGTCCTCGTCGGTTTCGAACTTCGACCGGGCGGCGCGATGGAAACCGTTGATATCACCGATCGTCCAAGGTCCCGACGGACGCTCGTCGAGCAGGTGCTCGATCAGCATCCCGAACCGGGGTGCCCAATCGCCGAGATGGTTGTGCGGGATGACGTCGTGTCCCGCGAACCGCACCAGCCGCGCGATCGCCTCACCGATGATGGTGGGCCGGAGATGCCCGACGTGCATTTCCTTCGCCACGTTCGGGCTGCTGTAGTCGATCGCGATCCGCCGCGGCCGCGCCGTCGCCGCGACGCCAGCTGTTTGCCCAGGCTCATCGCGAGATCGCACTGGTAGTCGACCCCGGTCCGCGAAGAGGCCCGCCCCAGGGCGGCCGACGGTTCCATGTCGCTGACGTGGCGAAGGGCTTCCACCACGCGTCGCGCCAATTCCTCGCTTACATCGCCGAACAACACGGTGTCCCTCCTTCGCGCTCGTCGTAGGAGCGCGAGAGTGGCCACCTCGTCACGTCGTCGGCGACGGAGTTTTCAGCGCAGGTCGCTGCCCTTGGTCTCCGGCAGGGTCCGGATGACGAAGAACGCGATCGCCGCTCCGGCCGCCACGTACCAGAAGAACAACGTCGACAATCCGGCGTCGGACAGGGCGGTCAGCACCAGGGGAGCGGTCCCGCCGAAGAGCGCGACGGTGAGGTTGTACCAGGCGCCGATACCCAGTCCGCGCAGCTCGGTGGGGAACAGTTCGCTCATGATCGCGGGCGCGATCGACGTCATCGCCGTATACAGGCAGAGCCCCACACAGAAGACGACCAGCAGCCCCGGTAGTCCCGGACGGACCAAAGTGGACAGTGGGACGATGAGGATCGCGGTCGCCGCCGACCAGACGAGTAGCTGAGGTTTGCGGCCGAAGCGGTCGGACAGCGCGCCCAGTGGATACTGCAGCGCGACGAACAACGCGGTCGCGATCGACAACGCGAGGAAGACGTCGACGTCATCGGCCTTGCGGGTCTTGACCGCGAAGGACGTCAGTGCGCTGAAGAACGTGTAGTAGCAAAGGGTCGAAAGCATCGAGAAGCCTACGAGCTGCACCACCGCGCGCGGGTGTTCGCGCAGTGTGGTGCGCAGCGGCTGCTCGACCCGGCGCGCCGTCGACTTCTTTTCCTCGAACAGTTCGGTCTCGACGAGACTGCGCCGCAACCACAGGCCGATGATGCCGAGTACGCCGCCGAGCAGGAACGGGATCCGCCAGCCGTACGCGGTCAAGTCCGCCTTGGACATCGTCCGCGCGAGCACGAAACCGAGGATCGAGGCGATCAGGACGGCGGAGCCGGTCGAGATGTAGAAGAAGGCGGAGTAGCGCCCGCGACGGGACGGCGGCGCGATCTCACCCAAGTACGCCGAAGCGTTCGAGACCTCGCCGCCGAGCGACAATCCTTGTGCCACCCTCGCCAGCAGCAACAGGATCGGTGCCAGCCAGCCGACCTGGGCGAAGGTCGGCAGGAGGCCGATGGCCACCGAACCACCCGCCATCAACACGATGGTCAGGATCATCGCCGGCTTGCGGCCCTTGATGTCGGCGAAGCGGCCGAGCAGCATCCCGCCGAGCGGCCTGAAGAAGAACGCCAGCGCGTACGTGGCGAAGGTGTTGATCAACGCGAGGGCTTCGTTGCCCTTCGGGAAGAACTCGCTCGCGAAGTAGATGCTGAACGTGGCGTAGATCGTCCAGTCGAACCACTCCAAGGCGTTCCCGACGCTGGCGGCGAACAGCTTCCGCACCGGGAGCCGATGTCCGAGTCGTTCCGTCGTTGAGTCCGCCATCGGCACCTCCGTACTCGCGCGTGGACGGAACCATGCCAGAAAGTTCCCGTGGGGGAAAGAACCTGTCAAAGGTCGGGACGTGGCTCCTGGGTCACGAAGTGCTGGCGAGGGCGAAGGGCAACACGGCGCGGGCCCCTGCCTTGCGCAGCAGGCGCGCCGACAGCGTCATGGTCCAGCCGGTGTCGATCAAGTCGTCGACCAGCAGGATCGGGCCCTCGGCCGCGGCGACCCCGGCGGCGAGCTCGCCGGGGAGGCTGAGTCGCTTCCACAAATCGGCCAGCCGTTGCGCGCTGTTCGCCTGGCGCGGGGGCGGCCCCGCCGAAGCGATGGTGCCCAGATATTCCAGCCGTCCGATCGAAGCCAGCTGCGTCGCCAGACTGTGGACCAGCTGGGGCCGGGTGGCGGACGGCACCTCGACCACCGCGACCGGGCGCTCCGTCCATCGCCAGCCCTTGAGCACCTCGATACAGGCCTGGAAGACCGCGTCGGGGAGCTCGGCGTCCGCCGCGGAAGGGCCGACGAGTTCGCGCAGCCGCGTGCCCCAGCCGACGTCGGTCACCCGGCCGACGACCTGGCCGGTCTCGGCCTGCTCACTCGCCGGTAGCCGCCCGGAAAGCGGGACGTCTAGTCCCGCCATCCCGGTCGGCCACATCTTCCGGGGCGCGACTTCGACCCCAGGGCGACGCAGGCGTTGCCGGGTGGCGTCGACGACGTCGTCGGAAATCGTGGTGTCCCAATGCTTTCCGGTGCAGTTGTCGCACCGCCCACAGGGTGTCGCTTCGGGGTCGTCCAGCTGACGGCGCAGATACTCCATCCGGCAGCCGGTGGTTTCGAGATAGGCGAGCATCGCGTTCTGTTCGTTGGTGCGCGCCGCGCTCACCCGGGCGTAGCGTTCCTTGTCGTAACTCCACTCTTCGCCGGTGCCCTCCCATCCGCCCTTCACCCGGCGGACGGCGCCGTCGACGTCCAGCACCTTGAGGACCATCTCCAGCCTGGATCGGGACAGCTCGACGAACGGTTCGAGCGCGGGTGTCGAGAGTGGACGGTCCGCGTACGCCAGGGCGTTGAGCACCTGCGTGACCCGCAGTTCGTCCGGGAACGCCAGCGAGCCGAAGTAGGCCCAGATGTCCTTGTCCTCGCGGCCGGGCAGCAGGATCACTTCGGCGCGGTCGACACCACGCCCGGCACGGCCGACCTGCTGGTAGTACGCGATCGGTGAGGACGGAGCGCCGAGGTGGACGACGAAGCCCAGGTCCGGCTTGTCGAATCCCATGCCCAGCGCCGAAGTGGCCACCAAGGCCTTGACCTTGTTGCTGAGCAGATCGTCTTCGGCGGCCTGCCGATCCGCCGGGTCGGTCTTGCCGGTGTAGGCGGCGACCGGGTAGCCGCGTTCGGTCAGCAGTCCCGCGACGTCGTGCGCGGCCGCGACGGTGAGTGTGTAGATGATCCCGGACCCCGGCAGTTCCTCCAGACGCTCGGCCAGCCACGCGAGCCGGGCCTGCGATGTCGGCAACTTGGCCACCGACAGATGGAGGCTTTCGCGGTCCAGACTCCCGCGCAGGACGAGAGTGCCGCCGCCGTTCCCGATGCCCAGTTGTTCGGCGACGTCGGTGGCCACCCGGTCGTTGGCGGTGGCGGTGGTGGCGAGTACCGGTACCCCTTCGGGCAGATCTTTCAACAGCGTCCGCAGCCGCCGGTAGTCCGGCCGGAAGTCGTGGCCCCAGTCCGAGATGCAGTGCGCCTCGTCGACCACGAGCAGGCCGGCGCTCGCGGTCAGTTTCGGCAGGACGGTGTCACGGAAGTCGGGGTTGTTGAGCCGTTCCGGGCTGACCAGGAGGACATCGACCTCGCCTGCCGCGATCGCGGCCTGCACCTGGTCCCACTCCTGCTGGTTCGCGGAGTTCATGGTCGCGGCGTGGATGCCCGCCCGCGCCGCCGCGGAGATCTGGTTGCGCATCAACGCGAGCAGCGGCGAGATGATCACCGTCGGTCCGGCGCCGCGCTCCCGCAGCAGGGCGGTGGCCAGGAAGTACACCGCCGACTTTCCCCATCCGGTGCGCTGCACGACGAGGGCGCGACGGCGGTGCGCGACCAGGGCCTCGATGGCCGTCCACTGATCGTCGCGCAGCCGGGCGCCTTCGCCGGCCAGTGCCCGGAGAAGGGTCTCGGCGCGGTTCCGGAGAGTCGATGTGTCCACGTCCCCACCTCTACCCCATGCCACCGACGAAGTCGCGGTCGGCATGTCGTGAACGGACCGTTCATCCATGGAACCGACTGTAATGTGACCTAGGTCACCACTGGTTGGTGGGTTCGGCGACCCGAGCGGACAGCGTCATGCGGTGTATAGGCTCACGACCCATGTCACCACGCCGGATCGGGGTCATGGGCGGCACCTTCGACCCCATTCACCACGGGCACCTCGTCGCGGCCAGCGAAGTCCAGTCCCGGTTCGCGCTCGACGAGGTCATCTTCGTGCCCACAGGTCAGCCGTGGCAGAAATCCGACCGGGTGGTCACCCGCGCCGAGGACCGATACCTGATGACCGTGATCGCAACGGCGTCCAATCCGGTCTTCTCGGTGAGCCGCGTCGACATCGACCGCGTCGGGCAGACCTACACCGTCGACACCCTGCGCGACCTGCGCGCCGAATATCCCGACGACCAGCTGTTCTTCATCACCGGCGCGGACGCGCTCGAGCAGATCCTCACCTGGCGCAACGCCGACGAGCTGTTCGACCTCGCGCATTTCATCGGCGTCACCAGGCCCGGCTACCGGCTCAATTCGCAACATCTGCCGAGCGGGAAAGTGAGCCTGGTCGAGGTGACCGCGATGGCGATCTCGTCCACAGCCTGCCGCGAACGGGTCGAGGACGGGGAGCCCGTCTGGTACCTCGTCCCCGACGGTGTTGTGCGCTACATCGCCAAAAAGGACCTCTATCGCAAAGACCGGGGAGCCTGACCGGGTACCCTCGTCGGGCGCACCCGCGAGTAAAGCCATCTGTTTGAGGAGAACTGTGACAGCCACGTCCGAGGCACGAGAGCTGGCCGTAGCGGCCGCCCATGCGGCGGCGGACAAGAAGGCGAGCGACGTGGTCGTGCTGGACGTGTCCGACCAGCTGGTGATCACCGACGCCTTCGTCATCGCGTCCGCGCCCAACGAGCGCCAGGTCGGCGCGATCGTCGACAACGTCGAGGAGCAGCTGCGCCTCAACGGGCACAAGCCGGTCCGCCGGGAAGGCGCCCGCGAAGGCCGCTGGGTCCTGCTGGACTACGTCGACGTCGTCATCCACGTCCAGCACCAGGAGGAACGCTCCTTCTACGGTCTCGAGCGGCTCTGGAAGGACTGCCCGCGGATCGAGGTCGCCGGTCTGGCTGTGCCGGCCGACGGAGACCCAGCCGAGGAGGACCCCGCCGGCGCGCAAGGGGCCTCGTGAGTCCGCGGCGGCTGGTGCTCTGGCGCCACGGCGAGACCGATTACAACGCGGCGGGCCGGATGCAGGGGCATCTGGACTCCGCGTTGACGCCGGTCGGCTGGAACCAGGCCCGGTTCGCCGTCCCCGCGCTCGCCAGGTTCTCCCCGGATCTGGTGATCGCCTCGGATCTGCGGCGCGCGACGGATACCGCCACCGTGCTCACGGAGGCCATCGGAGTCCCGCTGCGGATCGACAAGCGGCTTCGGGAAACTCATCTGGGTGAATGGCAGGGTTTCACCGGCCAGCAGGTCGACGAGGCCTACCCCGGTGAACGCGCCCATTGGCGGGTCGACGCGACCTGGGCACCGCCCGGCGGCGAGTCGCGAGTGGACGTCGCCGAACGCGCGCAGGAGGTCGTCGCCGATCTGGACCTGCCCAACTCCGACGCCGGCGACACCGTGCTGCTGGCCACGCACGGCGGCCTGATCATCGCGCTGACCGCGAAGCTGCTCGGCCTGCCGGTGCCGTCCTGGCCGGCGCTGGGCGGGATCGCGAACTGTCACTGGGTCGAGCTGACCCGGCGTGACGGGAATTGGCGACTGGCCGCTTACAACGCGGGAATCACCGGCTGATCCATGGCTCCGCGCCTGCTGGTGTTCGGCGATTCCCTCAGCTTCCACGGTCCGGATGGCCCGCTCGCCGCCGACGACGCGCGCCTGTGGCCCAACATAGCCGCCGAAGCGCTCGGTGGCGGCGCGGACCTCGTCGCCGGGTTCGGCTGGACGGCCCGTGACGCCTGGTGGTCCTTGATCGGGGATCCGCGGGTCTGGGCCGATCTCCACCACGTCGACGCCGTCGTGCTCGCCGTCGGCAGCATGGACACGCTGCCCTCGCCGTTGCCCACCTACCTGCGTACCGGTCTGCGCTACCTGCGGCCCGATCCGTTGCGACGGGTGGTGCGCAAGACATATCTGGCCGCTCAGCCCCGGCTCGCCGTCGCCCTTCGAGGACGTCCGGTGGTCTTGCCGTCGAAGCTGACCGTCCAGTACCTCGACACCGCTGTCGGAGCCTTACGGGTGCTGCGACCGGAACTGCCGATATTCGGCATCCTGCCCTCCGTCCACCGATCCGACGCCTACGGCCGGGTGCACACCGCCCGCGCCGGTGCCGCCGCCGCCATCGCCGCTTGGGGGCGGCGCGCGGAGGTCCCGCTGCTGGATCTCGAAGCCGTCGTCGGCGACCACGTGCTGAGCGGCAGGGGTAATCCGGACGGAATGCACTGGGGCTGGGAAGGGCATGCCGCCGTCGGCGCGGAAATGGCCCGCCTGATGGCCCCGGTGCTACGCCCCGCGGCAACGTAGGCTGACTGCCGTGTCGGTCGCCGTAGTCACGGATTCCACCGCCCACCTGCCGGAAGGCTTCGCCGAACGGAACGGGATCCGGGTGGTCCCGCTGCACGTCCTCGTGGACGGCGTCGTCTTTCTCGACGGTGTCGAAATGGGCCCTGCGGCTCTGGCCGAAACGCTCGGCAAACGCAGCATCGTGACGACGTCCCGGCCGACGCCGACGGAATTCGTCAAGGAATTCCGCGCGGCATTGGCCGAAGGCGCGGACGCCGTCGTGTCGGTCCATCTGTCCCGGGAACTGTCCGGGACCTGGGAGGCTGCGGTGCTCGCGGCTCAGGAGGTCGGGCCGGACAGGGTGCGTGTGGTCGATTCACGCAGCACCGCGATGGGGCTCGGCTTCGCGGCCCTTCGTGCGGCGAGCGCCGCGGCGGACGGGGGCGATCCGGCCGAGGTGGAAGCGGCCGCGGTCGACGCGGTGAGCCGCTCGGAGACCCTGTTCGCCGTCGAGACCCTCGAATATCTGCGCCGCGGCGGGCGAATCGGACCGGCGGCCGCCCTGCTCGGCACGGCGCTCGCGATGAAGCCCGTGCTCCACATGTCCGAAGGCAGGATCGAGCCGCTGGAGAAGGTGCGGACGATGAATCGCGCCGTGGCGCGGCTGGTCGAGCTGGCCGTGAAGGCGGCCGACGGCGGGCTCGCCGACATCGCCGTCCACCATCTGGCCTCACCGGAGCGCGCCGTCGAACTGGCCAACCGGCTGGAAGAGTCCATCGACTGCCCGGAAGGGTGCGTGGTATCGGAGGTCGGCGCCGTCATCGGCGCCCACACCGGCCCCGGTGTGCTCGGTGTCGTGATCCAACGGGCGGGTTAGGGAACCCGCCAGCGTCTCATACCGCCCCGACGGAAATCGGCGGTCCGTCTTGCCCGGGTCCGGGTTGTCCACAACACCCCACTTATCCACAGCTCCCGGATTCGCCACTGCCGCCGGCCACCCCCGCTCCGTAGCGTCGTTCACGTGTTCGACCGAACCGCCCGTCCACCGGGCTCCTCCGCCAACGCCAGGCTGGCGTGGCTGGCCGCGCAGCTGTCGCCACCCACCCAGGGCCCGCCCGCGGGCAGGCTCGTGCGCCGCTGGGTACCCGCCCGGTTCACGGCGGACGGGGTTCCGGTGAAACGGCGGTGGTTCGCCGTGGCGGCCGTGCTGATCGCGGTTGCCGTGATCGTGACCGGCGCGGTCACTCTGTTCGGACACCGGCCAGGGGCGGAGATCCCACCGCCCCTGCCGTCGGCCAAAGCCGCCGGAGACGCCCCCGCCGCGGCGGCCAAGGCGCCTTTGGTGGTCAGCGTCGTCGGCCGGGTGCTCAGCCCCGGCCTGGTCACGATTCCTCCGGGCGCACGGGTCGCCGATGCCCTCACGGCGGCCGGTGGGCCACGGCCCGGAACGGATCTGACCGGGCTGAATCTGGCCAGACGGCTCACCGACGGCGAGCAGGTGGCCGTCGGTGTCCCCGGACCGGCCGCGGCCGGACCGGGGACACCACCGGGGAAGCTCGACCTGAACACGGCTACGGCCGAGCAACTCGACACCCTGCCCGGGGTCGGCGAGGTGATGGCGAAACGCATCGTCGACTGGCGGTCCGGGCACGGTGGGTTCACCACGGTCGAGCAACTCCGTGAAGTAGAAGGGATCGGCGAAAGTAAATTCAAAAAAGTCCGGGAACTGGTGTCCGTCGGATGAACCCGTCCGCCGATCCGTCCGAAGTGGACACCGCGTCGTGGCGAGGGCAGGACCTGCGGCTGATACCGGCCGCGGCGACGGCCTGGCTCGGCACTCTTTCCGGGCTGCTCGGCGGCTGGTGGATCACGATGCTCTGCGGTGCCGTCGCCGCGGTGCTCGGGATCTTCGCCGCCGTCCGTGCCCGCCGGACGGCGTCCCGGTGGGTGGCGGGCTTGGGTGCGCTCGCGGTCATCGGCGCCCTCACGGCCGGTCCGGTGGCGCTCCGGATCCGGGCCGCCGAGCAGGACGACCTCCGTGCCGCCGCCGCGCGGGGGAGCGACGCCACCATGAGGGTGGTGGTCACCGAGCGGCCACGTCCGGTCCGCGGTGCCGGATACGCCGATCGCCGGGCGGGCACCCGCCTGGTGGTCATCGCCGCGAAGGTGGACGCCGTGGTGGTGGACGAGCGAGGGGTGGATTCCGCGGCCCGGGTCCTCCTGCTCGCTCCCGCCGAGGGGTGGGTGGACCTGCTGCCCGGGCAGCAGGTCACCGCATCCGGGCGGCTGGCCCCGGCCAAGGGGGCCGAACTGACGGTCGCGGTCCTCTCGGTCCGAGGTCCGCCGTCGGCCCTCGGACCGGCGCCCTGGTGGCAGCGAGCCGCGGAATCGCTGCGCTCCGGGCTCCGGGAGCTGTGCGCCGTTCTCCCGGAGGAGCAGGCCGGTCTGGTGCCCGGGCTGGTCGTGGGGGACACGAGCGCGCTGTCCCCGCGGGTCGAGCGTGAGTTCACGGACTCCGGCATGTCCCACCTGATGGCCGTGAGCGGTGGGAACGTGGCGATCGTCTGTGGCTCGATCCTTCTCCTGCTGAGGGTGCTCCGGGTCGGGCCGCGGACGTCCGCCGCCGCGGCCGCCGCGGGGCTCGCCGGGTTCGTGGTCCTCGCCGGACCCGCGCCCAGCGTGCTCCGTGCCGGAGTGATGGGCGCGGTGGGATTGCTGGCGCTGGCCCTGGGCCGCCGGGGTTCGGCGCTGCCCGCGCTGGGGTTCGCCGTGGCGGGGCTCGTCGTGGCCGATCCCGCCATGGCCGCCGATTTCGGGTTTGCTCTTTCGGTGCTGGCCACGGCCGGGCTGGTATTGCTGGCTCCGCGGTGGGCCGAGTGGCTGGTCGGACGTGGCGTGCCGTCCGGGTACGCCGAGGGACTGGCCGTCCCGCTGGCCGCGTTCGTGATGACGGCGCCGGTCATCGCGGGGATGGCGGGATCGGTCAGTCTCGTCTCGGTGGTGACCAACGTGCTCGCCGCTCCGGTGGTGGCCCCGGCCACCGTGTGCGGTGTGCTCGCCACCGTCATCGGGCCTTGGTGGCCTTCGGCGGGAAGGCTGCTGGTCCGCCTGACCGAACCCGAGGCGAGTTGGCTCATCACCGTGGCCCGCCACGGCGCCCGTGCGCCGGGAGCGGTCGTGGAGTGGCCGGGTGGCTGGTGGGGCGGGCTCTTGGCGGCAGGCCTGCTCGTCGTTCTGCTCGTCGCCATCCGGCTGCGGTATGCCCGGATCCTGGTGGCGATCGCCTTGGCAGGCGGACTCCTCGTGTTCGTGCCGGTGCGGGTGCTCGCCCCGGCGTGGCCACCGGCGTCATGGAGTGCCGTCGCCTGCGACGTCGGGCAGGGCGACGCCGTGGTCCTCGCCACGGCCGAGCCGGGGAGGGCGATCCTGGTGGACACCGGCCCGGAACCGGGACCGGTCGACGAGTGCCTGAGCAGGCTCGGTGTGGACCGTCTCCCGCTGATCGTGTTGAGCCATCTGCACGCCGACCACATCGGCGGTCTGGAATCCCTCTTCGAGGGCCGGTCGGTCGGCGCGGTCGCCGTGGGTCCGGGACGGGCGCCCGCTTGGGCGTGGCAGCAGGTCGCCGACGAGACCGCGCGCCGCGGGATTCCCCTGCTGGAACTGGGAATCGGACAACGAATGGACTGGCCGGGACTGTCACTGGAGGTATTGGGGCCACGTTATGTCACCCGGCGATCGGTCCTCGAACAGGACGGAACGGTGATCAACAACGGTTCGGTCGTCCTGCGCGCCGGGACCCCGGCAGGCCGATTGCTGCTGACCGGCGACGTCGAACTCGCCGCACAGACCGACCTGATGGCGGAGGGGACCGATCTGCGTGCCGAGATCTTGAAGGTGCCCCACCACGGAAGCCGTTACACGGCACCGGATTTCCTCAACGCCGTCGCGCCGAGGGTCGCCTTGGTGAGTGTCGGTGCCGGAAACACCTACGGTCATCCTAACAAGTCCACTTTGGACAATCTGGCCGCCGTCGGCGCCTTGATCGCCAGGACGGACACGGATGGCGACACCGCGGTCGTCACCGACGCGCGAGGCCTCGCCCTGCTACGCCGGGGTGAGCCCCGCGGCCCGCCTCGTTCCTGAGGCGGGCCGCGGGAAACTCAGATGCCGAGTGCCTCGCGGACCGCGTCGGCCGAGGCGCTGACGGTGGCCTTCGGGCCGACCTTGTCCTCGATGGCGTCGAGGGTTTTGAGGCCGTCACCGGTGATCAGCAGCACGATTTCGGTGTCCGGGTCGAGCTTGCCGGTCTCGATGAGCTTCTTGGCCGTCGCCACGGTGACCCCGCCGGCGGTCTCGGTGAAGATGCCCTCGGTACGGGCGAGCAGCCGGATGCCTTCGACGACCTCTTCGTCGGTGACGTCTTCGATCGCTCCACCGGTGCGGTTGACCACATCGAGGACGTACGGGCCGTCGGCCGGGTTGCCGATCGCCAGCGACCGGGCGATCGTGTCCGGCTTGACCGGCTGGACGACGTCGTGGCCCGCGCGGAACGCGGCCGAGACGGGCGAGCAGCCGGTGGCCTGCGCGCCGAACACCTTGTACGGCGTTTCTTCGACGAGGCCGAGCTGTCCGAACTCGCGGAAACCCTTGTCCACCTTGGTGAGCTGGGAACCGGAGGCGATCGGCACCACGATTTGCGGGGGAACGCGCCAGCCGAGCTGCTCGGCGACCTCGAAGGCCAGTGTCTTGGAGCCCTCCGAGTAGTAGGGCCGGACGTTCACGTTCACGAACGCCCAGCTCTCCTGCTCCGCGGCGAGCTGGGTGGCGAGCCGGTTCACGTCGTCGTAGTTGCCGTCGACCGCGATCAGGTCGCCGTCGTACACGGCGGTGGTGAGGATCTTGGCGCGTTCGAGGGTCTTCGGGATCAGCACGACCGACCGCCAACCGGCGCGGGCCGCCGCCGCGGCGACCGCGTTGGCCAGGTTGCCGGTCGACGGACAGGCGAGCACCTCGAAACCGAACTCGCGCGCGGCCGCGAGCGCGACGGCGACCACGCGGTCCTTGAACGAGTGGGTGGGGTTGCCGGTGTCGTCCTTGACCCAGATCTTCTTGACACCCAGCGCTTTCGCGAGCCTGTCGGCCTGGACGAGCCGGGTGGCGCCGGGTTCGGTGTTGGGGATTTCTTCGACGTTCGAGGGAACGGGAAGGAGCTTCTTGTAGCGCCAGATGTTCTTCGGCCCGGCTTCGATGTCCTCGCGGCGCACGCGGCCGAAGTCGTAGGCGACCTCGAGCGGCGAGAAGTCCTCGGCGGAAACGAATTCGGGGGCGAGCGGCTGCCGGTGTCCCTCTTCCTTCGACACCAGTTCGACGGCCGGTCCGAGATCCGGGGTCTTGGTGGTGGAGGTCGTGCCGAGGGTTGCGGTCATCGCGAGGTCCTTTCCTCATCTGCCCCGCCGAGGCGGGCCGGAATTGGCACCGTGTTCGTCAGCTATCCCACGATCGCGGGATGACAGGCTGACGCCGGTTGCCGGGGCTTCATCGGGCCGTTCCCTCTGCCCCTCTGGATGAGCGGTATTCACTTGTCGGCACGCGCATGATCGCGTCGCCTCGCTAACACCGTACGACATGGGGCTCGCGTGGGGCCACCGTGCCCGGAACACATCACCGGACAAAGCACACGAGAGGAGCAGTGGCAGGATCGTCACCGTGACGACGCAAGCTTCCGCCCCATCGCCGCTGGTCCTGGTCCTCGGTGAGGAAGAGCTGCTGATCGAACGCGCGATCCGTGGCGCTTCCGACGCGGCCAAAGCGGTCGACCCGACGGCGGACCTCAGCCGGATCCGGGTGTCGGACCTCACAGTCCCGGCACTCGCGGAGATGGTCAGCCCCTCACTGTTCGCCGAGGCCCGGGTCATCGTCCTCGAATCCGCGCACGACATTTCCCAAGAGCTCGCCGACGGGGTGATGGCCTACCTCAAGGCGCCCGCCGACGGCATCGTGCTCGTCGTCGTGCACAGCGGAGGCGGCCGGAGCAAGGCCGCCAAGGCGCTTCCGACGGCCTTGAAGAAGGCAGGCGCGGAGGTCGTCGAGTGCTCGAAACTGACCAAGCCCGCTGAGCGAGAGTCCTTTGTCCGCAACGAAGTCCGGCGGGTGGGCGGAAAGATCGACGGCGCGGCCGTGCTCGCGCTGATCGACGCGGTCGGCTCGGATCTGCGCGAGTTGTCGTCGGCCGCGACACAGCTCGTCGCGGACTCCGGGGGAGTGGTCGACGAGCAGGCGGTCCGCCGCTACCACCGAGGTCGCGCGGATGTGAACGGGTTCGCCGTCGCCGAGAAGGCCGTCGCCGGCGACAAGGCGGCGGCGCTGGAGTCACTGCGCTGGGCGATGCAGCTCGGCGTCCCGCACGTACTGGTCGCGGACGCCCTCGCCGACGCGGTCCGGACGATCGCCCGGGTGTCCGGCGCGGGACGTGGGAACCCGAACCAGATGGCTGGCGAGCTGGGGATGCCGCCGTGGAAGGTGCGCAAGGCCCAAGGACAGGCTCGCGGCTGGGGACAGGACGGTCTCGCCACCGCGATGCGGATCGTCGCCCGGCTCAACGCCGAGGTCAAAGGGGTCGCTGCCGACCCGGAGTACGCGCTGGAACGCGCTGTGCTGGAGGTCGTCGACGCTCACGGCACCAGCCGCTGAACATGAAGAAGGGCCCCGGTGACTCGCGTCGCCGGGGCCCTTCGAAAAGCCGATCAGAGAGAGTTCGCGCGCTTCGCGAGCGCGGACTTCTTGTTGGCGGCCTGGTTGGCGTGGAGAACGCCCTTGGTGACGGCCTTGTCCAGCTTCTTGGCCGCGTCCTTCTGCAGCTCCAGGGCCTTGGCCTTGTCACCGGAGTCGGCGGCCTCGCGGAACTTGCGGATCGCGGTCTTCACCGAGGACCGGATCGCCTGGTTGCGCTGACGCGCCTTCTCGTTGGTGGTGATGCGCTTGATCTGCGACTTGATGTTGGCCACGGGGGCGCTCCTCTTGATCTCTCGGTGGTTTCACCGCCGCGCTGTGACCGGCCCTGCGCGCTCGCGAAAGCGGCGCGGGTTTCCTCCATGACGGAATGCCACACGGCGATGAAGGGCAAGTTTAACAGCCGTCCCGGGGCGGATCGCCGCCGCCTCCGGACGTGTGCTTGCGGTACGGTGAAGATCGTAGTGCCTAGGGTTCCGCCGCCTGCCCGTTCCGTGAGGCACACAATCAGGGCGGGTGGGGCTGGTCCGAGCGGCACCATCGGCGGGGCCGGAAGCGCCGCCGTTCATCTGACGGGACAAAAGCCTGGAGGACCGGGTTTTCCGCATGCGCGGAAAACGTGGAAGGTCCCCAGTGAACGCCACCGCCCTGTCCCTTGTCCTCGCCGCCGCCGTCATCCACGCCGGCTGGAACCTGGCCGCCAAGAGGATCCGCAGTGGTGGAGCCCGGTTCGTGTGGGCCTACTACAGCCTTTCCGCGGTTCTGCTCGTCCCTGTCATGCTGATCTCACTGGTCGTGGAGCCGCAGCGTCCACAGTGGACGTGGTTGCTCGCCTCGGCGGTCACCGCCGTGTTGCACGTCACCTACGGAGTCGTCCTCCAACGGGGTTACGCCGTCGGCGACCTGTCCGTCGTGTATCCACTCGCCCGCGGTACCGGGCCGCTGATCTCCGTACTCGCGGCCGTCGTGCTGCTCGGCGAGCGGCCGGGTCCACTCGGTCTGGTGGGGGCGTTCCTGGTGGTCGCCGGGGTGCTGGTCATCGGGACCGGGCGGTCCCCGGCGCAGGCCGATGCCACGGATCGCGCCGCTCGCCGCAAGGGAGTGGTGTACGGGCTGTTGACCGGGCTCACGATCGCCGCATACACGCTGTGGGACGCGCATTCGGTCGCCGGTCTCGGTGTCCCGCCGATCGTCTACTTCGGAACCGGCGCGATCGTGCAGAGCCTGCTGATGACGCCGTACGCACTGAAGGACCGTGAAGAGGTCTCGTGGCTCTGGCGCGAGCACAAGCGTGAGGTCCTTCTCGTCGGCGCGCTCTCGCCCGTCGCCTATCTGCTGGTCCTCTACGCCCTTCAGATCGCTCCCGTGAGCCTCGTCGCACCGGCGAGGGAACTGAGCATCGTCCTTGGCGGCTTGGCTGCCTGGCTGGTGCTGCGGGAGGCGAACGCCGTACGCAGGCTGGCCGGGTCGGTGGTGGTGCTGGCGGGTATCACCGCGATTGCGATGGCCTGAACGCATCCGGTAGGGATTGAGCCATGGACGTGCTGAGCAGCAGGGTGCTGATCCACCCGAAGGACCTCGATGTGTCGACGGCGTTCTATCGGGACACCCTGGGCCTGGCCATCGACAAGGAGTTCCCCGGCGGAACGGTGTTCTTCGCCGGGAACGGGTCGATCGAGATCGTGGGGACCGGGAAGACCGGTCCGACCCCGGACGTCGCCTTGTGGCTTCAGGTCCGGGACCTGACGGCGGCGCTGGAGGAGCTCGCCTCGAAGGGGCTGGAGCCGGTCCGCGAAGCACGGCGTGAACCGTGGGGCCTGGACGAGGCGTGGATCGCCGATCCGGACGGCACCAGGATCGTGCTGGTCGAGGTGCCGCGTGAGCACCCCTTGCGCACCGATCCGCGTCAGGTCGAGGGTTTCACCGCGCGGAGTTGAGCGGCCAGGGACGCGCCGAGCCCCGGCGGGTCCCAGGTCCAGGTCTGCAGGTCGGTGAAGCCGGCAGCGGCCGCTTCGTCGGCCAGTTCGTGCCGTGACACCGGCAGCCACTTCTCGTGCGACGACAGCAGCAGCCTGCCGCCGGGCCGGAGCACGCGGAACAGTTCGGTGAACCCGGCCGACCTGTCCTCCCACAGTTGCACGTTGTTGACGCTCAGGACCACGTCGACGTTCTCGTCCGGCTCACCCGTGCAGTCCGCGGTACCGCTGCGCAGTTCCACCTTGTCACCGCACCGGCGGCGGGAGTGGGCGATCATCTCCGACGACGGGTCGACGCCGATGGCGCGGGCGGCGCGTTCAGCCGCGGCCTGCAGGCCGACGCCCGGGCCGGGGCCCACGACCAGGACGGTTTCGCCGGCCTGGATCGACGCCAGGTCGACGACACGAAGTTCGGTGGCGGCGTTGCCGCGCTCCATCGCCAGGCCGCCGAACCGGCCGAGCAGTCCCCTGGGACGGCCGAAGGTGCGGTCGAGCATTTGGGCCAGTGAAGTACTCATACTTCGAGGGCACCACAGCTCACCACGGCTCGCATCGGGGATGACCCCCACTCGCACCCGGAGCGGCATGGGAGCATAGAGGTGGCACACCCCGACCTTCGCGAGGAAACCCGTTGACGACGTTCGCCGACACCACCTTCACGCCACCGGAGCTCATCCGGAACTTCTGCATCATCGCGCACATCGACCACGGCAAGTCGACCCTGGCCGACCGGATGCTGCAGCTCACCGGCGTGGTCGAGGAGCGGGCGATGCGCGCGCAGTACCTCGACCGGATGGACATCGAGCGCGAACGCGGGATCACGATCAAGGCGCAGAACGTGCGGCTGCCCTGGCAGGTCGACGGGCAGGACCACGTCCTGCACATGATCGACACGCCGGGACACGTCGACTTCACCTATGAAGTCTCCCGCGCGCTCGAGGCGTGCGAAGGGGCCGTCCTGCTGGTCGACGCCGCGCAAGGGATCGAGGCGCAGACGCTCGCCAACCTGTACCTCGCGCTGGAGAACAACCTCCAGATCATCCCGGTGCTCAACAAGATCGACCTGCCGTCGGCGGATCCGGACAAGTACGCCGCCGAGCTCGCGCACATCATCGGCTGCGAGCCCTCGGACGTGCTGCGTGTGTCGGCCAAGACCGGTGTCGGAGTCGGCGAACTGCTCGACGCGGTGGTGAAGCAGGTGCCCGCACCGACGGGCGACGCCGACGCTCCGGCACGGGCGATGATCTTCGACTCGGTGTACGACACCTACCGGGGCGTCGTCACCTACATCAGGGTCGTCGACGGCAAGATCACACCGCGTGAGCGGATCAAGATGATGTCGACCGGCGCCACTCACGAACTCCTCGAGGTCGGAATCATCTCGCCGGAGCCCAAGGCCAGCAAGGGCCTCGGCGTCGGTGAGGTGGGCTACCTCATCACCGGGGTGAAGGACGTCCGGCAGTCGAAGGTCGGTGACACCGTCACCTCCGAGCGCAACGGCGCGAAGGAACCGCTCGCCGGCTACCGGGAGCCGAAGCCGATGGTCTACTCCGGCCTGTACCCGGTGGACGGTTCGGACTACCCGGACCTGCGCGAGGCCTTGGACAAGCTCCAGCTCAACGACGCCGCGCTCGACTACGAGCCCGAGACGTCGGTGGCGCTCGGCTTCGGCTTCCGCTGCGGTTTTCTCGGCCTGCTGCACCTGGAGATCACCCGCGACCGCCTGGAACGCGAGTTCGGCCTCGACCTGATCTCCACCGCGCCGAACGTGGTCTACGACGTCGTGCTCGACGACGGCAAGGAAATCCACGTCACCAACCCTTCGGACTGGCCGACCGGGAACAAGATCGACAAGGTGCTCGAACCGGTCAGCAAGGTGAGCATCCTGGCGCCGTCGGAGTTCATCGGCACGATCATGGAGCTGTGCCAGAACAAGCGCGGCGTGCTGCTCGGTATGGACTATCTGTCCGAAGACCGGGTCGAACTGCGGTACAACCTGCCGCTGGGCGAGATCATCTTCGACTTCTTCGACACACTGAAGTCGCGGACGCGCGGTTACGCGTCGTTGGACTACGAAGAGGCAGGCGCCCAGGCGGCGGACCTGGTCAAGGTGGACATCCTGCTCCAGGGTGAGGGTGTCGACGCGTTCTCCGCGATCGTGCACAAGGACGATGCCTACAACTATGGCAACCGCATGGTGAACCGGCTTCGCGAACTGATTCCGCGGCAGAACTTCGAGGTGCCGATCCAGGCCGCCATCGGGGCCCGCATCATCGCTCGCGAGACCATTCGCGCCATCCGCAAGGATGTGCTCGCGAAGTGCTACGGCGGTGACATCTCGCGTAAGCGCAAGCTGCTGGAAAAGCAGAAGGAAGGCAAGAAGCGGATGAAGACCGTCGGCCGCGTCGAGGTCCCGCAGGAGGCCTTCGTCGCCGCACTGTCCACTGAGGACTCCGGCAAGAAGAAGCAGTGACAGCTGACTGAAAGGCCGCCCGGGTCACGATCCGGGCGGCCTTTTTCGTGTCAGCGATTGCCACTGACGCGGTTCGCTGTGACGAAGACGGCGACGCGGCGTTCGGCGGCCATCACGCGGTCGTACTCGTCCCAGTCGTCGTGTGTCCCCGTCGCCGCGATGAAGACGTCACGCAGCAGCTGGGGGAGCCCGGCCGGGTCGAACTCCGGATCCGGGTCGTCCGGGCCGATGAGATGGACGTCGCCCTGGACCGCCGCCCATTCCCAGCCTCGGCGGAAGGTGATCGTGGCGTGGCCCGCCCGGCGGAACAGATCGAGCTTCTTCGCCCCGCCCACCGCGACGAAACCGACCCCCGGTGCTTGCGTGACCGGGTCTTCGACCACCCCGGCGTTCACCACCGACGAGTGCACGGTGCCGTCCGCGCGGACGGTCGAAACGGTCGCGAGTCCGTTTTCACGCAAGGAAAGTGCGCGGACGAGTTCGAGCTCGGCAGCCATGGTTCCACCGTAGCCCGCCCGGCGCGGTGAAGGGGCCGAGCGGGCGAACGGAGAAGGTCAGCAGGTGCCGTCGTCGCGCCAGACACCCCACTGCCCGGTGGTGCCGGGTTCCTCGCCTTGCGTCCACCATTTCGCGTACCACTTGTGCCCGTTGTGGGAGACGCTCGTGCCGCCGGTGTAGGCCGAAGCGCGGTCCCAAGCCGGGAGAGCGCAGGTGCCGGGGTCGGTGGAACCCGTCTCCCAAGGCACCTGACTCGACGCGTAGTAGCCGATGCCCTGCGCCTGCCAGCGAGGCGCCTGCGCGCCGAGGCGTACGCGGAAGGCGTTCCAGTCGTGCGTAGACCACGGAGACCAGCCGAGTTCGGCGTGCGCCGGGAGCCTTGGGAAGGCGAGATAGTCGATGTTCGCCGGTGTCACCACGGTTTCGGTCCACAGCGGGGATTCGACACCGCGGACGGCCGATTCGGGCACTCCGGAGAGATACGTGCCGGGGTTCCAGTTGTAGGCGTCCTGGACCTCGATGTAACCCGCCCACGAGAGTCCGATCGGCGTGTTGGAGTTGTACTTCATGTCCAGATAGGCCTTGTTCGCCGGTGACAGGATCACCTTGCTCCCGCGGGCGACGGCGTTCGAGACCTCGGTGTTCGACGTCGTCGTGCCCCAGAACTGCGGGGTCGCCGTGGCGGGCAGGGTGGCCTTGCCGATCTCGTGCCAGCCGACGACCTGTTTGCCGGCGGCGGCCACCATCGGCAGCACGCGGTTCATGAAGGTGCGGTAGTCCGCGTCGCTGGTGGCCTGGGCCTCGTCACCACCGAGATGGAAGTACGGCCCCGGTGTCAACGCGGCGATCTCCCGGATGACGTCGTTGACGAAGGTGTAGGTGATCTCCTTCGAGATGCAGAGCGAGCTGTAGCCGACCGCGGTGTCGGTACGCAGCGGGGGAGCGGTGTTGTTGCAGTTCAGCTCGGCGTAGGACGCCTGGGCGGCGTTGGTGTGACCAGGCATGTCGATCTCCGGGATGACCGTGATGAACCGGGAAGCCGCGTAGTTCACGATCTCGGTGTACTGCGCCTTCGTGTAGTAGCCACCGGCGCCGCCTCCGACTTGGGTGCTGCCTCCGTAGGTGGCCAGGCGTGGCCAGCTGTCGATCTGGATCCGCCAGCCCTGGTCGTCGGCCAGGTGCAGGTGCAGGTTGTTGATCTTGTATTGCGCCAGCTGGTCGATGTACCGCTTGACGGTCGCGACCGGGTGGAAGTGCCGGGCGACGTCGAGCATGGCGCCGCGGTAGCCGAAGCGCGGGTGGTCCAGGATGTCGGCGCCAGGGACCGTCCAGGGACCGTCCTGCACGGTAGAGCTCTCGACCTTGCCGGGCAGCAGTTGCCGCAGTGTTTGGACGCCGCCGAAGAGGCCCTGCGCCGTCGTCGCGCGCAGGATGACCGAAGCGGACCTTGAGCTCAGCTGATAGCCCTGGTCACCGACACGGGGATCGGCGCCGGACAGCAGCAACGAGATGCCGTCGGCGGGTGTGCCCGAAGGCGCGTCCGAGACGGGTAGGGCGAAACCGGTGGACTTGCGCAGGACACCGGCCAGGTAGTCGCCGACCGCCCTGGCGGGTGCTGAACCGGCTTGGGTGTAGATCTTCGTGTTCGTGGTCAGGGTGTGGTCGGACCCGGCGACGGCTGCGGCCGAGACCGGCGCGGGGAGGATCGCCTGCAACGGCGGAGTGGCCGCGTCGGCGACAGGGGCGGCTGCGGTGGCGGCGCCGGCGAGCAGCGCCACCCCGACGACGGCGCGGCCCAGCCGCGCTCTCAAGCTCTTCACCGGGGCCTCCAGGCGACAGGGGAAGGTGACCTGCGTCACGAACGCCTCGATCGTCGCATGTTCGGCCTTAAAGGTCTAGACCACCACGAAGAAACGATGGGGATAGCCGAACGTCACATTCCGTATCGCCAGGGTGGGACTATCGTCGGAATCGTGTTCGAAGAGCTGCGTTTTCCCGTGATAGCGGCGCCGATGGCCGGTGGCCCGACCACTCCCGAGCTGGTGGCCGCGGTGACCGCGGCGGGAGGCTTCGGCTTCCTTTCAGGCGGTTACCTGAGCGCCGAAGCCCTCGCGGACAGAATCGCGAAGACAGCCGAGTTGACCGGTGAACCCTTCGGCGTGAATCTCTTCGTCCCGGGTGACGCCGCTTCAGTGGATCTCGGCGGCCACGTCCAGCGCTGGCGGGCGGAGGCGGAGCGCTACGGCGTCGAGCTCGGCGAGCCTCGGTGGGACGACGACGCGTACAGCGCGAAGCTGGAGGTCGTCTTGGAGCGGAAGGTGCCGGTGGTTTCCTTCACCTTCGGCACGCCCTCACCCGACGACGTCGCACGCCTGCATGGCAACGGGAGCAAGGTGGCCGTCACCGTGACCAGCCCGGTCGAGGCCGATCGGGCCGTGGCGGTCGGCGCGGACGCGCTCGTCGTCCAGGGATTCGAAGCCGGAGCACATCGAGGGCTCTTCGCCGACGAGCCCGGTGCCGAAGGCGGGGGAGCGCAGTACGGGGTACTCAGCCTGCTTCGCCTGGTTTCGGCGCGGACGGACCTGCCGCTCCTCGCGACCGGTGGGCTCGTGCACGGCGCCGACATCGCGGCGGTGTTGGCGGCGGGCGCGGTCGCGGCTCAGCTGGGTACCGCGTTCTTGCGCGCGGACGAAGCCGGTACACAGCCCGCGCATCGGCAGGCACTGGCGGACGGCGGCAGGCCGACCTCGTTCACCAGGGCGTTCAGTGGACGCCCCGCCCGTGCGCTGGTCAACCGCGCGGTCACGGACTTTTCGGCCACCGCGCCATCGGCCTATCCGGAGATCAACAACCTGACCAAACCGGTCCGCGCGGCGGCGGGGAAGGCGGGGGATCCGGAAGTGATGTCGCTCTACGCGGGACAGACGTACGAACTCGCGGGCTCCGGCCCGGCGGCGTCGATCGTCGAACGCCTCCAGGCCGAAGCCCGCGAAGCCGCTACGCGTTTGAGTCGTCTCCGCTGATCTGTTTCGCTTCGCCGTTGTTCGCGTTCATCGCGGAGTGACGGCGGCTGTAGGCGAAATAGATGATCAGGCCGAGGCCGAACCAGGCCGCGAACCGCAGCCAGGTGTGGTAGTTCAAGAACGTGATCAGCCAGATCGAGAAGACGATGCCGATGATCGGCACGACCGGCATGCCCGGGGTCTTGAAGGACCGCGGCAGGTCGGGCTGCTTGTAGCGCAGCACGATCACCGCGACACAGACGACCACGAACGCGAGCAGGATGCCGATGTTCGTCAGTTCCGCGGCCTCACCGATGGGCAGTAGCCCGGCGATGATCGCCGACGCGATGCCGAGCACCCAGGTCATCCGGCTCGGCACCTTGCGCACCGGATGGGTCTTGCCGAACCACTTCGGCAGCAGGCCGTCGCGGCTCATCGAGTAGCCGACGCGGCTCGCACCCATGAGGAAGGTGAACAACACCGTGGTGATGCCGATGATGGCGCCGACCGCGATGATCAGGCCGAGCCACTTCATCCCGATCCCCGCGAAGGCGCTGGAGAAGGCGGCTTCGCTGTCGATGTCCTTGTAGTTGACCATGCCGGTCAGGACCAGACAGGCCAGCACGTAGAGCACCATCGAGATGGCGAGCGAGTAGATGATCGCCTTCGGCATGTGCTTCTGGGAGTCGGTCGATTCCTCGGCCGCGGTGGACATGGCGTCGTAGCCGAAGACCGCGAAGAACACCGTCGCCGCGCCTGCGAAGGCGCCGCTGAGGCCGAACGGGAAGAAGTTCGAGTAGTTGTCGGTGTTGATGTGGAAGACACCGACGACGATCACCAGCAGGACCAGCGCGACCTTCAGGTAGACCAGCAGCGTCTCGAACCGGGCCGCGTTCTTCATACCCTGGTTGAGGATGAAGGCGATCAGCAGGCACAGCAGCACGGCGAACAGGTTGATCTTGTACGAGCCGGACGCGACGTCGCCCTTCTCGGTGCCCGGGGCGCCCAGCATCCAGACCGGCAGCTTGATGTCGAGATAGCCCAGTAGCTCGTTGAAGTAGCCGGAGATGCCGATCGCGACCACCGCCACGATCGCGGTGTACTCCAGCAGAAGGTCCCAGCCGATGAACCAGCCGACGATCTCGCCCAGCACGGTGTAGCCATAGGTGTAGGCGGATCCGGCGCGCGGGATCAGCCCGGCGAACTCCGCGTAGGAGAACGCTGCCGCCGCACTGGCGATACCCGCGATGAGGAACGAGATGAGCACGGCGGGGCCGGCCTTCTCGTTCGCGACCGCACCGGCCAGGGAGAAGATCCCCGCGCCGATGATGCCGCCGATGCCGATCGCGGTCAGCTGGCGGAGCCCCAGCGTGCGTTGCAGCCCGCCGCCGTCGTCACTGAGTTCTTGGATCTGATCGATCGGTTTGCGTCGGAATATCCCGGTTCCCGAGCCTAGGCTGCGCGGTGCGGACATCGTCGTCTCCCAACAGGTTGTGCCCTTCGGACTGGGTCACAGTCCGAAGGGCACGGTACTGGGAGACGGGAGATCACACCTATCCGGCGACGGTGTCCTCGCTCACTTCGATGGCCGCGCGAGCGGCGACCTTCTCGGGCCTGGCGGCGCTGGTCGCGAAGTAGTTCAGCAACTCCGAGATCTCGATGGGGTCGTCGAGCTGCGGGCAGTGGCCCCAGTCCTCGCGCACCATCAGCCTGCTGTGCGGGACCAACGCGTGCAGCTGCCGTCCGGACGCGGCGCTGACCAGCTTGTCCTTGCCGCAGACGACCACCAGGAGCGGGATGCGGATTTCTTCGAGCCGGTAGGCGTCCGTCAGCTCTTCGACGAGCTGTCTCGCCTGCTCGAGCCGGGTGGTGGTGGAGCGGTAGTCCGGGAACAGCGACGTGAACCGGCGGACCTGTTCGGCGTCCGCGGCGGTGGCGTTGGCGTAGAGCAGCCGGGGCACGACCTGCTCGGCGACGGCGCGGACGACGAAACCGGGGATCGGCAGAGGCAGAGCCGAGTACATCCGCAGCGGCAGTGGATAGCGGGCCACGGTCCGGATCAGCCAGCTGTCGACGAAACCGGGTGCGGCGATCGACACCACGCCCGCGACCGGCAGCCGGTGGTTCTCCGCGGCGCGCAGGCTCATCGTGCCGCCGAGCGAGTTCCCGGCGAGCACGACCGTGCCGAGTACGGCCTGCTCCTTGACGACGGCCGCGGCGAAGGCGTCAAGCTGCGGGAGCATCGGGCCCGGCCGCAGAGGCTGAGCGTCACCGAATCCGGGCAGATCGACCGCGACCGCCGGAACACCGGCGGCCGCGAGCAGCTCCAGAACCGGGCGCCAGGTGTCGGCGCTGTCGCAATAACCGTGCAGCAGCACCAGTCTCGGTGCCGTCGGCTTGGCGTGCCCGCGCGCGGGCGTCCGCTTGCCGAGTACTCGCCGTGGGGCGCGGTCGGCGGATTCCACCGGCTGCGGCCCGACTTCGAGCACCCGGGTGCGGACACCGGCGTAGCGCCGGAAGGAGACGCGGATCGGGTCGGCGTCGGTGGTGTTCCGGCCCCCGGGGTCCGCCGGTTCGGGCCGCTGCGATGCGGTCATACTTCAAGGCTAACCGCGAGAGGTCGGATTTTGGTCGAACTTTGGTCGTGAAAAGCTCGCTGAGTCATAACGTTCTTGACACTTGACAAGACTGCGAAATGACGCTTTGACCTGCTTGGACCGCGGGGATGTGCGCTCATGTGCGCGCTGGATCGCAGCGAGGGGGAGAACTCACCCCTCCGATCAATATGTGAAAACCACCTTGCCTGAAGTTTCCCCGTCGAGCATGTTCTTAAACCCGGTTTCGGCTTCCGCGAACGGCAATTCGGCGCCGATCTGCGGACGGACGCCCGTGAGCTCCAGGTAGGCGAGGAGATCGGTCAGTTCGCCCCTGGTCCCCATCGTCGAACCGGCGATACGCAGTTGCAGAAAGAACACGCGCTGCAACTCCGCGTGAGCGTCCGGGCCGCTGGTCGAGCCGGAGACGACGATGATCCCGCCCGGTTTGAGCGACTTCACCGAGTGCGACCAGGTCGCCTTGCCGACGGTTTCGAAGACGGCGTCGACCCGCTCCGGCAACCGCGCACCGGACTCAAAGGTCTGATGTGCGCCCAGATTCTCCGCCAGCGCACGCTTTTCTTCGCTACGCCCTGTCACCCACACCCGGAAGCCGGCCGCCCGTCCGAGCTGGATTAGAGCCGTCGAGACGCCGCCGGAGGCGCCCTGGACGAGCATCGTCTGTCCCGGTCGCAGTCCGGACTTCACGAACAGCATCCGGTAGGCGGTCAGCCAGGCCGTGCCCATGGTCGCGGCTTCCGCGAAGCTGAGGCCCGTCGGCTTCGGCACGACGTTGCGCGCCGGGACGACGACCTGCTCGGCGAAGGTGCCCTGGTACTTCTCGGTCAGCAGGGTGCGCTTCGGGTCGAGGGTGTCGTCGCCCTGCCAGCCCGGGGCGTTGATCACCGAGTGGAGGACGACCTCGGTGCCGTCGTCGAGGGTGCCGGCGCCGTCGCAGCCCAGGATCATCGGGAACTGCTCGGGTTTGATGCCGACGCCGCGCAAGGTCCACAGGTCGTGCATGTTGAGACTGGCGGCCTTGACGTTGACCCGCACCCAGCCTTCGGGCACTTCGGGCTCGGGTCGCTCGCCGATCACGAGCGAGTCCAGCGGCTTTTCGGCGTTGGGTTCGGAAGCGTAAACGGCGAACATGTCAGCAACCTACCTGGCCTGACCGTCGGTGGCACCGGGCGCGAGCGTAGGCTCACACCGTGTTCAACGGGCTTGCTGACTGGTGGGACGGCGTCGAGCTGTGGCTCGCGCAGGCCCCGTTCCCCGTGCAATTCGTGCTGGTCATGGCGGTCGTGGTGCCGCTGTGCCTGGTCGCGGCCTGGCTGCTCGACACGGTCTTCGGCAGGGTCGCCCGGCTCTTCGGCACGGCCCGCGATGCGAACGACTCCGACCGGTCCTCCTAAGCTGGCGCACCATGTTCAACCGTAGGCGGATCACCGCCGCCCTGATCGGGCTGATCGTGCTGGTACTCGCCGGCTGGTTCGTCAAGGACGGCATCAGCGGTGACGACACGAAGAGCGCTCCGGCGAGTTCGTCCGCTTCGGCCGCGCCGTCGGGAGACGCCGACAGCCAGGCGAAGGGAAAGGTCGCGGGCGCGGATTCCGGTCTTCCGGTCAAACCGCTCACGGGACTTCCCCCGCAGGCGTCCGACACCTGGAAGCTCATTCAGGCGGGCGGGCCGTACCCGTATCCGCGCAACGACGACGTGACCTTCCAGAACCGGGAAAAGGTTCTTCCTGCCAAGGCCTCCGACTACTACCGGGAGTACACGGTCAAGACGCCGGGCAGCCCGGATCGAGGAGCGCGACGGATGGTGACCGGCTCCGGCAAGGAGCTCTACTACACCGAGGACCACTACAAGTCCTTCGTCGTCGTGGACCCCAGCCGATGAGCGCGGCGCAGGAAGCGGCGGACAAGGCTTTCGCCCGCGGTGCGCGGCCGCATCTGATCGATCGCGGGCGCACGCTCGACAAGGAGTCCACGCTCGACGCGATCGCGGAGGCGCTGCTATTCCCCGACTACTTCGGGAAGAACCTCGACGCGCTCTACGACTGCCTCACCGACCTGTCCTGGCTCCCGCCGGGTGAGCACGTGCTGATCTGGTCCGGTTCCTCGGTACTCAGGGAACGCGATCCCAAGGCGTACCTGGCCGTCCGCAGCGTGCTTTCCGACGCGCAGCGGGCGCTGGGGCCGTCCGGAGACCGGACGGACTCCCGGCGCCTCACCGTCGTCCTGCCGGACTAGCTTTCGGGAACCCAGTTCGGCTTGCGCTTCTGGGCGAAGGCCGTGATGCCCTCTTGGCCTTCTTCGCTCGCGAAGAACCCGGCGGACAGCTTATTCATGGCCTCGAAGCCTTCGCTCGGCGTGGCCGGACGAGGCTTGCTGAGAAGCTCCTTCGTCGCGGCGAGCGCCTTCGGGCCGCCGAGGGCGAGCGCCTTGACATAGCGGGCGACCTCGCTGTCGAGTTCGTCGGCCGGGACCGCCGAGTTCAGCAGACCGATCTCGACGGCCCGCTTCGCGTCGAAGGTGTCGCCGGTCAGGAACAGCTCGTGCGCGGCACGGGCGGTGAGCCGGGGCAGCACGGTGAGCGAGATGACGGCGGGGACGACGCCGATCCGCACCTCGGAGAAGGCGAAGGTCGCCTCGTGCACGGCGACGGCGATGTCGGTCGCGGCCACCATGCCGATGCCGCCCGCCCGAGCCGGGCCCGCCAGCTTCGCCACCACCGGCTTGGGGCTGGTCCACAGCTGCTCGAGGATCTTCGGAAACTCGTTGACGCCCTGGTCGCCGGCACCGGCCCCGCGGGCCTCCTTGAGGTCCATCCCGGCGCAGAACACCGGGCCGGTGTGGGTGAGCACGATGACCCGTACCGCGTCGTCCGCCCGCGCCTTGTCCAGCGACTCGCTCAGTTCGCGCCGCAGCTGGGCAGAGAGCGCGTTGCGGTTGTGCGGGGAGTCCAAGGTGATCGTGGCGGTGCCGCCCACCACGTCGTAGTGCACCAATTCGTCAGCCATGGCCTCACCTTCGCACGAGCGAAGTCGGGCCGGGCAGTGGCCTGCGCCACCACGGGGAGTGGGGGCGCGGGCGGCACTCAGCCGATCGTCGTCGTGGTGAAGGTCGGGCTAGGGTTCGGGAAACAGGACGTCGGCGCCGAGACGTCGAAGCCCGCGCTGACCACCGCGGTGAAGGTCAACCCCGGGTCGGCGTAGCTGCTGCCTGCCGGCTTCGTCTCGATGGTGCCGGACGTGCCCGCGGTGAGGTGTGCGGTCACGGTCGGCAGTTCGAACGTCGAGCCGCCCGCGATCGGACCGGGGAAGCTCAGCGTCGCGACACTGCCGGAGACGGTGATCTTCGGCGGGGTCGAGCCGATGCCGGAGCCGGGAGCGACCGTGGCCGGCGCGGTGACGTCGGCGTCCTGGTTCAGCTTGAGGTACTTGTTGCCGACGAGCGGCGGTTTCGCTTCGCAGTCGAAGACGACGGTGGTCGCCGCCGAGGCTGGGGCGGCCGCGCCGATGAGCGGGACGAGGACGGCCGAGGTACAGATGAGGGCACGAATGGCAGCCTTCATGGTCCACCTACCTGGAGGTTCGATGGGGAGAAAGGGAAGCCGCGCAGCCTTTAGAGAGTTACCGGCAAGTTAAGTAACTCAAGCGTCCGAACGGGACGAAGTCGCGCTACTGTGCCGATAAATCAGGCAGCGAGCCGGGCCGCCGCGACGCCGTAGCGTTCCAGGACGAGCCCCGCGATCCGCGGATCCGGCCCCAGCGGCCCGGCGACGATCACCGACGGGTCGGTCTCACGGGCTAAGCGCGCGATCCGGTCCGGCAGCAATCCCGGCGCGAGGAACCAGCCCGCGACCGCGAGCCGCCGGGCGCCGTTGAGCCGCAACCGCGTGACGGCGGCGGGCACGTCCGGCTGGGCGGCGCTGGCGAACGCGGGTGTCGCGAGCAGCCCGCGCCGCAGCTGCCAGCGGGTGGTGATGCCGGCGACCGCGTCGTTCGCCGCGACGTTCGACGAGCCGACCCCGGCGAGGAGGATACCCAGTTCCGGGTCGGCCAGGTCGGCTCCCGCCTCGGCGAGGCGGTCCAACGCGACCGTCTCGATCAGCGGGTCGATGCCCAGCACGCCGGAAACCCGCACGTCGAGGCCCGGGCAGTCCGCGGTCACCTCGGCGACGAGCGCGGGCAGGTCGACCCGGGCGTGATACGCCACGCCGAGCAGCAGCGGCACCACGACGACCTCGCGACGACCCTCGGCGTACAACGCGCGCAGGGCGTCGGTGAGCAACGGCTCCGAGAGATCCAAAAAGGACTCCCGGATGTCGAGATCCGGTGCCAGGCCACGGGTGACGTCGAGCAGGGCCCGGATGGTCGCGGCGGACCGCGGATCGCGGCTACCGTGGGCGACGGCGACCAGTGGCGGTGTGCGGCTTGGGGTCATGCGAACCTTTCGCCGACGAGTCCGGCCGCCAGTGTATCGCCGTCCTTCGGGTCGATGACCAGGAACGCGCCCGTCCGCGGGCTGACGCCGTAGTCGTCGACGCCGATCGCCTCGGCGAGCCGCAGGGTCACCCGGCCGATGTCGTTGAGCTCCAGCGTGTCCGGTTCGTCCACACTGGACAGTGTCTGCTCGTCGAAGCGGGCGTGGAGTTCGCCGACGATGGCCTGCACCGTTCGCGCGCCGTGCTTCACCAGCACCCGCGCGCCCGGTTTGAGTGCCTTGGCCGAGAGCCAGCACAGGGTGGCGGCGATCTCGTCGGTCACCTCCGGCTGCCGGTCGGTGGCGGCGATCAGGTCCCCACGCGAGATGTCGAGGTCGTCCGCGAGCAGCAGCGTCACCGAGGTGCCCGCGCCGGCCTCGGCGAGCGGACCGTCGGCGGTGTCGATGCCCTCCACCCGGCTGCGGAGTCCTTGCGGCAGCACGACGATCTCGTCGCCCGTCCGGACGGTGCCCGCCGCGATCTGCCCGGCGTAGCCCCGGTAGTCGGGATGGTCGGCCGTGCGCGGCCGGATCACGTACTGCACCGGGAAACGGAACGCCGAATCGTGCGGATCCGGTGCCACGGGCACGGTTTCCAGATGCTCCAGCAGGGTCGGGCCGGAGTACCACGGGGTCTTGTCCGACTTCTCCGCCACGTTGTCGCCCTGCAGCGCCGAAACCGGCACCGCGAGCACGGAACCGCGTTCGTAGCCCAGCGACGCGGCGTGCTCGGCGAACTCCTCGGCGATCACGGTGAAGGTCGCCTCGTCGTAGTCGACGAGGTCGATCTTGTTCACCGCCAGCACCAGATGCGGAACGCCCAGCAGCGCGAGCACCGCGGCGTGACGGCGGGTCTGCTCGATGACGCCCTTGCGCGCGTCGACCAGCAGCACAGCCAGTTGCGCGGTGGACGCCCCGGTCACCGTGTTGCGCGTGTACTGCACGTGGCCGGGGGTGTCCGCGAGCACGAAGCTGCGCTTCGGCGTCGCGAAATACCGGTACGCCACGTCGATCGTGATGCCCTGCTCGCGTTCCGAGCGCAAACCGTCCACGAGCAGCGAGAGGTCCGGGGTGGACAGTCCTTTGTCGACACTGGCGCGGGTGACCGCGTCCAGCTGGTCGGCGAGGACGGACTTGGTGTCGTACAGGAGCCGCCCGACCAGGGTCGACTTCCCGTCGTCCACACTGCCCGCGGTCGCGAGCCTCAACAGGCTGGACATCAGAAGTACCCCTCACGCTTGCGGTCTTCCATCGCCGCCTCCGACATCCGGTCGTCGGCGCGGGTGGCGCCGCGTTCGGTGAGCCGGGAGGCCGAGACCTCGGCGATGACCTCGTCCACCGTGGCGGCGGTCGATTCGATGGCACCGGTGCACGAACCGTCACCGACGGTCCGGTAGCGCACGGTCAGTTCCTTCATTTCCTCACCCGGCCGCGGCCCGCCCCACGGGCCTTCGGCCAGCCACATACCGTCGCGCTGATAGACCTCGCGCCGGTGCGCGTAGTAGATCGACGGCAGCTCGACCTTTTCCCGCGCGATGTAGTTCCAGACGTCCGCCTCGGTCCAGTTGGACAGCGGGAAGACCCGGACCTGCTCGCCGGGGCGGTGACGGCCGTTGTAGAGGTTCCACAGTTCCGGGCGCTGGCGCCGCGGGTCCCACTGGCCGAAGGAGTTGCGGAGACTGAAGATCCGCTCCTTGGCGCGGGCGCGTTCCTCGTCGCGGCGGCCGCCGCCGAAGACGGCGTCGAACTTGTGCTCGGCGATCGTGTCGAGCAGCGGCGTGGTCTGCAGCGGGTTGCGCATCCCGTCGGCGCGCTCTTCGAGCCTGCCGTCGTCGATCCAGTCCTGGACCTTCGCCACGACCAGCCGCAGCCCGTGCTGCTCGACCACGCGGTCGCGGAAGTCGATGACCTCGTCGAAGTTGTGCCCGGTGTCCACGTGCAGCAACGGGAACGGCACCGGCGCCGGCCAGAACGCCTTGATCGCCAGGTGCAGCAGCAGCGTCGAGTCCTTGCCACCGGAGAACAGGATCACCGGCCGGTCGAACTCGCCCGCCACCTCACGGAAGATGTGGATCGCCTCGGATTCCAAGGCGGCCAGGTTGTCCTGTGCCGCGGCGGCGACTGGTTCGAGCGTGGTCATGTCGTCCCTTCTCACCCGTGCAAGCCGCACTCGGTCTTGCCCTGACCGGCCCACCGGCCGCTGCGCGGGTCTTGCCCCGGAGCGACCTTCGCGGTGCACGGCGCGCAGCCGATCGACAGATAACCGATGGACACCAACGGGTTCTCGAGGATCCCGTGCTCGTCGATGTAGTCCCTGAACTCGTCGTCGGACCACGGCGCGATCGGGTTGATCTTCACCAGCCCGTTGCGGTCGTCCCAGGTGACGATGGGGGTGTTCGCGCGGGTCGGCGCGTCCACGCGGCGGACGCCGGTCACCCACGCCGAATACTTCGCCAGCGTGTCGCGCAGCGGCACGACCTTGCGGAGGTGGCAGCACTGGTTCGGGTCGCGTTCGTGCAGCTTCGGGCCGTATTCCGCGTCCTGTTCGGCGACGCTCTGCTCGGCCTCGGCGTTGACGATCCGCACGCCGGGGTAGACCGCCTGCACCGCGTCCCGGGTGCCGATGGTCTCCGGGAAGTGGTAGCCGGTCTGCAGGAACAGCACGTCGACGTCCGGTTTGACCTGGGTCGCCAGGTCGATGAGGACGGCGTCCTGCATGTTCGACGCGACGATGAAGTCGTCGCCGAACGTCTCCGCGGTCCAGCGCAGGGCCTCGGCCGCGGTCGCCTCGGCGAGCTCCTTCGAGGCCCGTTCGGCGAGTGTCCTGTAGTCGGCAGTGGCGGTCATTGCGACACCTCCGGAAGTGACAGTCCGAGGAATTTCACGGTGAAGACCCGGCGGCAGCCCGAGCACAGCCACGAGCCGCCCTCTTCCGGCCGCAGGTCCTCATCGCCACAGAAAGGGCAGTGGTACGGGGTCGCTCGTTCGGTCACTGCAGGACGCTCTCGTCGGCTCGCAGGACCCATTGGGCGAACCGCTCGCCGGGTTCGCGGCCGTCGACGTACGCCCGCACGAGCGTTTCGACATATGCGGTCAGTTCCGACGCGGTCACCTTGTGCCCGCGCAGTTTCCGGCCGAACCCGGCGTCGAGGCCGAGTCCGCCGCCGAGGTGCACCTGGAAGCCTTCGACCTGCTTGCCGCCGGAGTCGGTGACGATCTGGCCCTTGAGCCCGATGTCGGCGGTCTGGATCCGCGCGCAGGAGTTGGGGCAGCCGTTGAGATGCACGGTCACCGGGTGCTCGATTCCGGCCTGGATGTCGGCGAGGCGCTTCTCCAGTTCGGTGACCAGTTCGATCGCGCGGGCCTTGGTCTCGACGATCGCGAGTTTGCAGAATTCCAGCCCGGTGCAGGCCATGATCCCGCGTCGCCACGGGGACGGCTCGGTCTGCAGGCCCAGCTCGGCCAGTTCGCTCTTCAGCCCGCCGACCTCGGCCTCGGGGACGTCGAGGACCACGAGCTTCTGCTGCGGGGTGAGGCGGACACGGTTCGATCCGGCACGCTCGGCGGCCTTCGCGACCGCCAGCAGGGTGGCGCCGGAGACCCGGCCCGCGACCGGCGCGGCACCGACGTAGAACTTGCCGTCGGTCTGCGGATGCACGCCGACGTGGTCGATCTGGGTGGCGGGCACCTCGGGCGCGGGGCCGTCGACCAGCTTCCGCTTGAGGTACTCGTCTTCCAGGACCTGGCGGAACTTCGCGGCGCCCCAGTCCTTCACCAGGAACTTGATCCGGGCGCGGGCGCGCAGGCGCCGGTAGCCGTAATCGCGGAAGACGCTGATCACGCCTTCCCAGACATCGGGGACCTCGTCGAGCGGGACCCAGGCGCCGAGTCGCTGCCCGATCATCGGGTTGGTGGACAGGCCGCCGCCGACCCACAGATCGAAACCGGGGCCGTGCTCGGGGTGATCCACGCCGACGAAGGCGACGTCGTGGATTTCGTGGGCGACGTCCTGCTGGCCGGAGATCGCGGTCTTGAACTTGCGTGGCAGGTTCGAGTAACGCGGGTCGCCGATGTAGCGGCGCTTGATCTCGTCGATCGCGGGCGTGCCGTCGATGACCTCGTCCGCGGCGATGCCGGCGACGGGGGAGCCGAGGATGACGCGCGGGCTGTCGCCGCAGGCCTCCATCGTGGTCATCCCGGCCTTCTCCAGTTTGGCCCAGATCGTCGGGACGTCCTCGATCTGGATCCAGTGGTACTGGATGTTCTGCCGGTCGGTGATGTCGGCGGTGTCACGCGCGTGGGTCTGCGAGATCTCGGCGAGCACAGCCAGCTGATCGGTGGTCAGCGCGCCGCCGTCGAGCCGCACCCGCAGCATGAAGTAGCGGTCGTCGAGCTCTTCGGGCTCCAGCGTCGCGGTGCGGCCGCCGTCGATTCCCGGCTTGCGCTGGGTGTAGAGACCGAACCAGCGGAACCGGCCGCGGAGGTCACCCGGGTCGATCGAATCGAAGCCGCCGCGGGCGTAGATGTTCTCGATCCGCGCGCGGACGTTGAGCGGGTTGTCGTCCTTCTTGGACCGTTCGTTGGGGTTCAAGGGTTCGCGATACCCCAGTGCCCACTGTCCTTCGCCCCGTTTCTGTTTCACCCGGGGCGTGCGGGCAGGGGTCTCGCGCGTGGGCGACGACATGGGAGTCCTCCGGCAGATCGTGGTGGTGGCGGGGAGTCAGCGGTTCGTCGCACAGAGCGCGCTCGCCACACGACGGAGATCCACGTGGCGGCGTGCCACGAGGCTGATTCCGGCGCGGGTCATTCATTCAGCGTGCCACGCGCCCACTATGTGGTCTAGGCCGGTCCGAATACTGGGAACCGCGTCCGGAGGTGCTCGTTTTCCCAGGTCAAGGAGCTGCTTTACGGGTCAAGTCCGGATTCGCGGCCGGGCATTGTGACGCAGAACGCCCACGGCTCAAGAGGGGAGGACGCGGTCCACGAGGATCCGGATGACCTCTTCGTCGGTGACGTCCGCGAGCACCTCGGGCAGGGTGAGCCGTTCGACGGTGAGCCCGGTCAGCGCGAGGTACATCAGCAGCACTTCTGGGCGCCCGCCCGGCATTCCCGCCGCGACGTGCCAGTCGACGCTCATGTCGATGCCCTCGCGGATGGTCTTGGTCAGCTCCGCCGACAGATCCGGGCGCCGGGTGGCTTCGAGGCGGAGTTCGAGCAGGGCCAGATACGGCTCGCGGTGGGCGGTCAGCCGCCCCATGAGTTCGCCGAGCAAAACGCCGACCCGGTCGTGGGACGGAGACTCGGCCTGCGGGTTCGCCATCACGTCGGCCGGTGCCGACAGTCGCTCCTGCACGCGGACACCGACCTCGCCGAGCAACTGGTCCCGGTTGCGGAAGTAGTTGGACGTCGTTCCCGGCGGGACATCCGCTTCGACGTCCACGGCGCGGTAGGTGAGCCCGCGGGCGCCCTCGCGGGCGAGGACGGTGATGGCGGCGTCGGTGAGCGCGGTCCGGCGCTCCGGGTTCTGTCGCATCGGAACATTCTCCTTGCCTCAGTCAAACCACTATGTCTATAGTACTACGCATCAAGTGGTTCTGACCGGGAGGAAAACACCAGATGCAACTCAGCGGTTTCGGTGCCTGTGTGCTCGTCGATGACATCGCCGAGACCACCGCCTGGTGGAAGCGGCACCTGCGGTTGACGGTCACGATCGAGCTGGATTGGTTCTCCAGCCTCAATGTCGGAGTGCCGGGCTACGAGATGAGCTTCGTGAAGCGCGGTCACAAGGCCACGCCGGAGCCGTGGCGGGCACAGGAGACGGCCGGATCGATGGTCGGGTTCATGGTCGCCGACGCGGCGGCCGAGTACGACAGGTTGCGCGAAGAGGGGGTCAAGATCGTCACGGAACTCGTGGACGAGGAATTCGGCCAGCGGCACTTCTACATCGAGGACCTCAACGGCTTCCTGATCGACATCATCGAGGTGATCCCGCCGTCCCCGGAGTGGTTGGCCGCGAACGGGTTGGCCTGAGTGCCGCTTCGGGTGAGTGAGCTCCCCAAGGGTGGCTCGTACCGGTTCGAGGACGGCACCCGCTCCACCTCGGTCAAGGTGACATCGCCGACCGGTAGCGCGGTCCGCGAAGGCCTCCTTCCTTACCTTCAGGGTAGGGAAGGAGGCCTTCATGGCGTGGGGGACACTGGGGTGTGCCCGCACTGTCGCTCGAGAACGCCAAGCCCGTCGAGTCCGCGCTCCCCGAGAGCGCGCTGGAAGGGCTCGGCACCCGGCCGTTCGGCGTCTACGTGCACGTCCCGTTCTGCGCGACCCGCTGCGGCTACTGCGACTTCAACACCTACACCGCCGGTGAGCTGGACAGCGATTCGTCGCCACAGTCCTGGCTCGAAGGCCTCAAGCGCGAGTTCGACCTGGCCGCGCGCGTGCTCGGGAAGGCGCCCGCGGTCGACACCGTCTTCGTCGGCGGCGGTACCCCTTCCTTGCTCGGCGCGGAGGGTCTCCGCAGTGTCCTGGACGCCGTTCGTGACACCTTCGGGCTCGCCGACGGCGCCGAAGTCACGACCGAGTCCAACCCCGAGTCGACCTCGCCCGAGTTCTTCGCGGGTATCCGTGACGCGGGATACAACCGGATCTCGCTCGGGATGCAGTCGGCCGCGCGGCACGTGCTGAAGATCCTGGACCGCGTGCACACCGTGGGACGGCCCGTCGCGGCCGCCGAGGAGGCGCGCGCCGCCGGGTTCGAGCACGTCAACCTCGACGTCATCTACGGCACGCCGGGGGAGCGGGCCGAAGACCTCCAAGCCTCGCTGGACGCGGTGCTGGCCGCCGGTGTCGACCACGTCTCGGCGTACGCGCTGATCGTCGAGGAGGGCACCGCGCTCGCCCGCCGCGTCCGCCGCGGCGAACTCCCCGCCCCGGACGACGACGTCCTCGCCGCCGACTACGAGATGGTCGACCGCGTCCTCAATTCGGCGGGGCTGCGCTGGTACGAGGTGTCCAACTGGGCGACGTCGGAAGAAGCCCGCTGCCGCCACAACGTCGGCTACTGGCGCGGAGGCGACTGGTGGGGCGCGGGACCCGGCGCGCACAGCCATGTCGGCGGGGTCCGCTGGTGGAACGTCAAGCATCCGGCGCGGTACGCCGCCGCGCTGGCCGCCGGGGAGTCGCCGGCCGCCGGTCGTGAAGTGCTGACCGACGAGGACCGGCAGCTGGAACGCGTGATGTTGGAACTCCGGTTGTCCGAGGGACTTCCGCTCGACGCCCTCGACGACGACGGCCGGGCCGAGGCCCGGGTCGCCGCCGCCGAGGGATTGCTGGATCAGTCCGCTTTGGACGGTCGAAAGCGGGCGGTGCTCACCGACCGGGGACGGTTGCTGGCTGACGGTCTGGTGCGTCGGCTCACGTGAGGCCGCGGAGGAACAGGTCGATGGCGAACTCGAAGCGCTCCTGAGCGGTCTCCGCGGTGAAGTACTCGCCTGACCTCAGCAGGTTCGGGAACGTGCCGGGTGGGAACGACGTCATGTGCTCGACCATCCGCTTGCCGCGTTCCTCCTGCTCGGCCAGGTTGATGTCGCCGTGCTGCCAACCGGCACCTTCGTAGGCGAAAGCCTTGGCATAGAGCCATAACGCGTCGGCGGCGAACAGTGCTCGCCTGAGGTCGAGGCCGCCCGCGCGCAGCACCGCGAGCAGAGCTTCGGCCTGCTGCAAGGCGTTCGCGCCGACAGGTACCTGGATGGTCCACGCGATCTTGGCGATCCCGGGGTACGACGTCAGCGCGCGCACGTTCCCGCGCAGCAGCTCCTTCGCCTGCTCGATCCACCGGTCCGGGTCGGGTTCGGGGATCGGGCCGAAGTCGAGGACGTGGTCGACCATCAGCTCGTGGAGCTCTTCCTTGTTCGCGACGTGGGCGTAGAGCGACGCCGGGCCGGTCTCCAGCGCCTGTGCCACGCGCCGCATGCTCACCGCCTCCAGCCCATCGGCGGCGAGGAGGTCCAGTGCCGTTTTCACCACGAGCTCCTGGGACAGCACTGGTTTCTCGGCGCGACGCCGGGGCCTGCTCACTTCGTTCGCCTCCTGATCCGGGGTACACCGGGAACTCTAGTTGACGCGAACGCTGTTCGTCTGTAGAACGGCGTTCGTAACACGAACACTGTTCGTCCCACTGGAGGGCACCATGACCGAATCCCGTACCGAAGTCCTGGCCGTACTGAGCAAGCTCGCCCAAGCGTGGAACGACGGCGACGCGGCCGCGTACGCGCGGTTGTTCACCGAAGACGCCGACTATGTGACGTTCTTCGGGATGAACATGCCGGGCCGCGCGGTCATCGAAAGGGCGCATCGATCGCTGTTCGAGGGACCACTGAAGGGGTCGAAGCTGGTGGGCGGCGGTGGTGAGCCCCAGATCCGGTTCATCCGGCCGGACGTCGCGATCGTCGTGGTGGGCGGCGGGTCGGCACTCGACGGCGACAATCCCGAACCGGACCGGGACTCGACGCTCACCTATGTCCTCGTGGAGGAGCCCGACGGCTGGCGCGTCGCGTCGTTCCAGAACACGCGAGTGAGCGATCCGGCCGCAGGGGCGGCGTGAAACCTCTGGTCGAAGTGGCGGGCGTGGTTCCCGGGCCTGCCGACGAGGTCTTCGCCCGGCTCGTGGACAGTCTCCGGGCACAGCCGTACAACCCCCGCTTCGAAGTCGACGCGAGACGGCGCTTCGTCGCCCAGCAGGGCGGTTGGTGGTACCGCGGCGAATACACCGTCGAGGATGATCCGGCCGGTGCGCGGGTGATCCACCGGGTGTACAACGTCGCTTCCCGTGGGCGATGGGCGGTTCCGCTGGCCAATCGGTTCTTCGTCGGGTTTCCCGAGCAGGTCCGGGAAAGCTTTGATCGGATGATGGGAGACCTGGCCCGGACAACTGGAGAAGGGCGTACGCTCGGTTAGGTTCACCTAACCCGCGGAAAGGAATCCTGGATGGCCGAGGCGAGGAAGCCGGTGTCGGCGACCCGGTTGCGGGTGCTGCGCACCGAGCGGATCACCCCGCACATGGTCCGCGTCGTGGCGGGGGGCGAAGGGATCGCCTCGTTCCAGCCCAATGATTTCACCGACGCCTATGTCAAGGTGCACTTCCGGGTCCCCGGCGTCACCTATCCCGAGCCGTTCGACCTGGCGCGGGTGCGCGAAGAGTTGCCGCGCGAGCAGTGGCCGCGGATGCGGTCCTACACCGTCCGCGCCTTCGACCCGGACCACGGCGAACTGGTGCTCGACTTCGTCCACCACGGTGACGAAGGCGTCGCCGGGCCGTGGGCCGCCGCCGCGAAACCCGGGGACGAATTGCTGATCTCCGGTCCCGGCGGGGCGTACCGACCGGGTGACGAGGCCGACTGGCATCTGCTCGCCGGGGACGAGAGCGCCCTGCCGGCGATCGCCGCGTCACTCGAGGCGATGCCGGCAGGGGTGCCCGTGCACGCGGTCATCCTCGTGGAGGACGCCGCCGAAGAGCAGTCGCTGACCACCAAGGCCGACGCGCACATCACCTGGCTGTACCGGAGCCGGGGCGACGATCTCGCCGCCGCGGTTCGCGCGCTCGACTGGCGTGACGGTGTCGTGCAGGCGTTCGTCCACGGCGAGGCCGGGTTCGTCCGCGACCTGCGGCGTCACCTGCTCGACGACCGGGGGATGCGGCGCGACCTGCTCTCGATCTCCGGATACTGGCGGATCGGGAAGACCGACGAGGCGTGGCGCCTGGAGAAACAGGCCGAGCGGAACGCGTAGCCTCGGTCGCATGATCGAGCTGAAGGTGGACGTCGACCCGGCCGAGGTGGGTTTCGACGACGAGCGACTGCGGCGGATCGACAAGCACTTCGACGGGTACCTGGAACGAAACCTGCTTCCCGGCTACCTGGCGGTGGTGACCAGGAACGGGAAGGTCGCACATCTGGCGTCGAACGGGATGCGCGACATCGAAGCGGGACTGCCGGTCGAGACGGACACGATCTGGCGCATCTATTCGATGACGAAGCCGGTCACTTCGGTCGCCGCGATGATGCTCGTCGAAGAGGGCCGCATCGACCTCACCGACCCGATCTCGCGATGGCTGCCGGAATTCGCGGAGCCACGGGTCTTCACGAAGGGCTCGTCCGTCCGGATGGCGACCGAGCCCGCGACCGAGCCGATCCGGCTCTGGCACCTGCTCACCCACACCGCGGGCCTGACCTACGGCTTCCACCGCACGCATCCGGTCGACGCGGCCTACCGCGAGGCCGGATTCGACTGGGGCACGGCGCCGGGGCTCGACCTCGCCGGCGTCTCCGAAGCGATCGCGCGGCTGCCGCTGCTGTTCCAGCCCGGTTCGGAATGGAACTATTCGGTCGCGACGGACATCCTCGGCAGGCTCGTCGAAGTCGTCTCCGGCCAGTCTCTCGACACCTTCTTCGCCGAACGGATCTTCACACCGCTCGGTATGCACGAGACAGGCTTCCAAGCCGATTCCGGCGTCCTCGACAGGCTCGCCGCCCTCTACGTGCCCCACCCGAAGACCAAGGCGCCGTTCCGGCACGACGAGATGGGCGCCGTCGGCCGGGTCGCACCCACGTGTTTCTCGGGTGGTGGCGGCCTGGTCTCGACGGCGGGCGACTACCACCGCTTCACGCAGATGTTGTCGCGCGGCGGCGAACTCGACGGCGTCCGGCTGCTCAGCCCGCGGACCGTGCAGGTCATGGCGAGCAACCACCTGCCGGGCGGCGTCGATCTGGAGACCTACGGGCGGCCCTCGTTCTCCGAGGCGCCGTACCACGGCTTCGGCTTCGGACTGGGCTTTTCCGTGCTCGACGACGCGGTGAAGGCCAAAACCCTCGCCAGCGCGGGAGAATTCGCCTGGGGTGGCGCGGCCAGCACCGCCTTCTGGGTCGATCCGGACGAGGACATCACGGTGCTGTTCTTCACCCAGCTGCTGCCGTCGTCGTCCTATCCGATCCGCGTCGAACTGCGCAACCTGGTGTATCAAGCACTTGTCGGCTAGGGCCTTCGACCTCGTGAGTGGCGATTCGGGTTAGAACCCGAATCGCCACTCACGACCAACCCCGCCACAGTTGGCTTGTCCCTCAAGTCACCTGGCGTCGAAAGGCGCGTGATCCGGGCGGCAGACGGTGCCACGCGCCGGCAGTCGTCCGGAGGTCAGGTAGGCGTCGAGTGCCGCGTCGACGCAGGCGCTGCGGTTCGCCGCGCCGTGCCCCCACGCGTCCAAGGTGAGGAGCCGGGCGTTGCCGAGGATCCGCTCGGTCCGCTTCGCTCCCGCGTACGGTGTTTCCGGGTCGCCTTTACCGTTGGCCAGCAACAGGATCGGTGCGGTCGGCCGGTTCCACGGCCCGGTGTAGCGCGCCGGATCGGCGGCGGGCCAGAAGGCGCAGGGCAGTGAGAGATACGTGTCATAGGAACCGAAACCACGGCCTTCACGGTCGGCCGCTCGGGCCGCGCGTGGCCAGGCGGCCGGGTCACGCGGGTTCGTGGTGTCCGCGCAGATCGTCCCGCCGCCACCCAACGCGGAATCGAAGGGTGTCGCGATGGCTTTCGCCGCACTGGGTTCGGTCGCGGACCGCAGGAATTCCGCCAACGCGGGGGAGCGGGCCTCGTCGGTCAACGCGTTGTGGGTGCGCCGGATGACGTCCTGGTAGGTGATCGCGCCCGGCGTGGTTTCGAGCCGGTCGAGCAGCGCGTCGTACTTGGCCCGCAGATCCGTACCGGGTTCGCGGAACGCGCACCGGGTGTCGGCCGCGCACGCGTCGAGGAACGCCTGCAGCGCGCGGTCCGCGTCCCGGAACCCGCCGAGCCTGGTGCTGAACGGGACGTTCGCGTCCTCCGGCCGGTGCCCGGTGGACCACGCGATCGGGTCGTTGACGGCGTCCAGGGCCAAGGCGCCGACGCGATGCGGGAACAGGTTGGCGTACACCTCGCCGAGGTACGTGCCGTACGAGAGGCCGTAGTACCGCAGACGGGGTTCGCCGACGGCTTCGCGCAACCTGTCGAGGTCGCGGGCGACGTTCGTGGTCGACAGGTGACCCAGCAACGGCCCGGCGTTGCGCCCGCACGAGGCGGTGACCTCGCGGGCGTCGGCGAACTGCCGGGTCTCCTGCTCGGCGGTGATCGGGAAATTCCCCAGGACCCGCTTGAGTGGCTCTGTTTCCGCATCGCTGGTGAAACAGCGGACGGGTGTGCTGGCGCCGACACCGCGTGGGTCGAAGCCGACGATGTCGAACTGCCGGTGCAGTGACGGGGTCTGGAACTTGGTGAAGCGGCCGGAGTTACCGGGGCCGCCGGGGTTGGTGAAGATCGTGCCGCGTTTGTGCTTCTGGTCGGTGGCCGGGAGGCGGCCGAGCGCGAGGGTGATCCGCGGGCCGCCAGGGTCCTGATAGGACATCGGGACCTCGATCTCGGCGCAGTCGTAACCCGGTGGCGAGCCGGACGGACAGGGGCCCCAGGCGAGACCCTTCGGCGCGGCCGAAACCGCGGGCGTGATCGTGACGGCGGCGAGTGCGGTGAGGGTGAGCGCAGTGAGGATACGGATTCTGGTCACCGGGTCAGCGTCTCGCCTCGCGGGCGGGCGGTCCCTGGTGCGTGTACCCGGAAAGATGGTGGGGCTCGCCCCTCCATGGTCAACATATAGCGCACCGGGGGGCTTGCGGCAAGACCCTGGTGGTGCCGCAGAATCCTCGGCCGTAGCCAAAACAGGCCGAACAGGAGTGAAGACTTGACGGACGTCGATGTGATCATCGTGGGCGCCGGCCCGACCGGGCTGATGCTGGCCGCGGAACTGCGGCTGGCAGGCGTGCGCCCGCTGGTGCTGGAACGGCGGCCGGAACAGGGGAAGACACCGAAGGCCCACGGCCTCAGCGGGCAGATCCTGGACCTGCTGCACTACCGCGGCCTGCTGGACCGGGTGCAGGGTCTCGTCACCGACCCCGTCCCGCCGCACCGGTTCCCGTTCGGTGGGGTGCATGTCGACCTCACCCGGTTCGAGGAGCCGCCGCTGAAAGCACTTTCGGTACGGCAGCAGTCGCTGGAGGGGCTGCTGGAGGAGCACGCGACCGGCCTCGGCGCGGAGCTTCGCCGCGGGCACGAGGTGATCGGGGTGAGCCAGGAGGGCGAGTCGGTGACCGCCGAGGTGCGTGGTCCCGACGGGACCTACCGGGTGACCGCTCCGTATCTGGTCGGCTGCGACGGCGGCCGCAGCCCGATCCGCTCGATGGCCGGGATCGGCTTCCCCGGCACCACCTATCCCGAGGTCAACCGGATCGGGCAGGTCAGCATCCCCGACGGACTGATCGTGCACGACAACGGCGACATCGAGACGCCGGAACTGGGCCGGATCAAGGCGGGCTTCACCCGCACCGACACCGGCGTGTTCGCGCTCGGCTCACTCACGCCGGGGATCTTGTTCATCCAGACCACCGAGGACGATCCCGGCGAGATCGACGACGACGTGCCGATGACGCTGACCGAACTCGGGGACAGCATCCGCCGGGTGCTCGGCGGGGACGTCCCGCTGGGCGACCCGGTCCGCCTCTCGCGCTACCAGTTCTCCGCCCGCCAGGCCGAGCGCTACCGCGAGGGCCGGATCCTCGTGGCGGGCGACGCGGCCCATCTGCTGCCCTCCACCGGCACGGCGATCAACGTCGGCATGTCCGACTCGGTCAACCTCGCCTGGAAGCTGGCCGCCGAGATCCAGGGCCGGGCACCGGAAGGACTGCTGGACACCTATCAAGCCGAACGGCACGCCGCGGGGGCGCGTGCGTTGCTGCAGTCCCAGGCCCAGGTCGCGCTGCGCCGCGGGCACGACGAAGCCGCCGAGGCGCTACGGGCGGTCTTCCAGGAGCTTCTGAACGACGAGCAGGCCGCGCGACGGCTGGCCTCCCACGTCGCCGGGACCGACACGCGCTACCCGATGCCGGGTTCCGCGCACGCGCTCGCCGGCACGTTCGTCCCGGATCTCGCGCTGGAGACCGATCGGGGCGCGACGAGCGTCGCCGAGCTGCTGCGTGACGCGCGGCCGGTCCTGCTCGACCTCGCCGACCGGCCGGAGCTTCGCGAACTCGCCGCGGAGGCCGGTGTCGACGTCCGCACCGCCAAGGCCGAGAACCGGCCTGCCGACGTCCTGCTGATCCGCCCGGACGGCTACGTCGCCTGGGCGGGCGACGGTGACGCCAACGGCCTGCGCGAGGCACTGGCCGCCTGGTTCCGCGCCTGATCCCACGCATTTAGTCCTCTACTTGCGGTAGTTGCGTGTGCAAGGACCGCAAGTAGAGGACTAAATGCCGGGTCGTCAGTGGCCGATGACCTCCGAGCCGTACCGCTTCAGGGTTTCTTCGCGCTGGTCGTGCATGAGGTACAGCGCGAACTGGTCGACCCCGAGCGAAGCCAGCTCCTCCAACCGGTCCACATGGGCCGAAGACGGCCCGAGCAGGCAGAACCGGTCCACGATCTCGTCCGGGACGAAGTCGGTCGACGGATTCCCCGCCCGTCCGTGGTGCGAGTAGTCGTAGTCCTGCCGCTCACGGATGTAGTCGGTCAGCTCGTGCGGCACCGGCCCGGAATCGCCGTAGCGCGCCACGAGATCCGCGACGTGGTTGCCGACCATCCCGCCGAACCACCGCAGCTGTTCCCGCTGGTGCGCCAGATCGTCGCCGACATACGCCGGCGCCGCGAGACAGATGGTGATCCCGCCTGGATCCCGTCCCGCCGCACGGGCCGCCTCGCGCACGGCGCCGATGGTCCACCGGGCGATAGCGGGATCGGCGCACTGGAGGATGAAGCCGTCCGCGTGTTCACCGACCGTCTTGAGCGCCTTGGGCCCGTAGCCTGCCATCCACATTTCAAGCCTGCCGTTGCGGATCCAGGGAATCTGGACCGGCTTGTCCCGCAACAGGACTTCGCGGCCCTCGGCCAGTTCCTTGACCACGTGCATGCACTCCCGCACGGTGGCCAAAGTGGACGGTGGCATCCCGACGACCCGGTGCGCCGAGTCGCCCCGGCCGATGCCGCACACCGTCCGGTTGCCGTACATGTCGTTGAGCGTGGCGAAGGTCGACGCCATCACCGACCAGTCCCGGGTGGCCGGGCTGGTCACCATCGGGCCCACGATCATCGACGACGTCGCCGCGAGGATCTGCGAGTAGACGACGAACGGTTCCTGCCACAGCACGCACGAGTCGAACGTCCAGCCGTAGCGGAAACCCTGGTCCTCGGCGGCCTTCATCAGCCGCACCAGTTCGCGCGCGGGCGGGTCGGTCTGCAGCACTATCCCGAAGTCCACGGCACCCACCTCAGTTCAGATACTGGTTCAGGTCGCGCGAGAGGAATTTCCCGTGCGTCGTACTCCCGGAGAACCCGGACGGCGACACCACCACGCGGCCGCGTGACAGCACTGTCTCGACCTTGCCGGTGATCTCCAGCCCTTCGTAGGCCGAGTAGTCGACGTTCATGTGGTGCGTTTCGACCGACAGGGTCTGTTTCGCCGCGGGGTCGTAGACGACGATGTCGGCGTCCGAACCCGCCGCGATGACCCCCTTGCGCGGGTACAGCCCGAACATCCGCGCCGGGGTGGTCGAGCACGTCTCGACCCAGCGGCCGAGGGTGAGCTCGCCCGCCACGACCCCCTGGTGCAGCAGGTCCATCCGGTGCTCGACGCCGGGGATCCCGTTGGGGATCGCGCGGAAGTCACCGCGGCCGAGTTCCTTCTGGTCCTTGAAACAGAACGGACAGTGATCCGTCGACACCACCGAAAGGTCGTTGGTGCGCAGCCCGCGCCACAGATCCGCCTGGTGCGACTTCTCGCGCAGCGGGGGAGAAGCGACGTACTTCGCGCCCTCGAAGTCCGGTTTGGCCAGGTCCTCGATGGACAGATAAAGGTACTGCGGACACGTCTCCGCGAAGACGTTTTGCCCGTCGTTACGCGCTTCCGCGACCGCCGCCAGTGCCTGCGACGCCGAGAGATGCACGATGTACAGCGGCGCCCCGGTGACCTTGGCCAGTTGGATCGCGCGCGAGGTCGCCTCGCCCTCCAGCTCCGGCGGCCGGGTGAGCCCGTGCTGCACCGGGTCGATCTTCCCGGCGGCGAACGCCTGCGCGGCCAGCTGGTCGATCGCGATGCCGTTTTCGGCGTGCATCATGATCGTGGCGCCGATCTCGCGCGCCTTCTGCATGGCCAGCAGGATCTCGCCGTCGGTGGAGTAGAACACCCCCGGGTACGCCATGAACATCTTGAAGCTGCCGACCCCGCCGTCGACGCAGGCCTGCATCTCCTTCAACGACGAATCGTCGACATCGGAGACGATCATGTGGAAGCCGTAGTCGATGGCACAGTTGCCGTCGGCCTTCTCATGCCATTTGTCCATAGTGGACAGCAGGGAGGTGCCCTTGGCCTGTACGGCGAAGTCGATGATCGTGGTCGTCCCGCCCCACGCCGCCGCCGTCGTCCCGGTGCCGAAGGAATCGACGGAATGCGTTCCGCCGAACGGCATCTCCATATGGGTGTGCGCGTCGATCCCGCCGGGCAGCACGTACTTCCCGGTGGCGTCGATGACGTCGTCGGCCGGGCCCAAAGCCCCCGGCGCGCCGACGGCCGCGATCGTCTCGCCGTCGACGAGGACGTCCGCGGCGGACGCGCCCGCCGTGGACAGCACCTGCCCGCCCTTGATGAGGGTGGTCATCACGCCTCCGCGAGGGGGCCGTAGCTGTCGGGACGGCGGTCTCGGTAGAAGGCCCACAGATCCCGTACTTCGGCGAGCAGGCCCATGTCGAGGTCGCGGACGACGATCTCCTCCTCGGTGTCGGACGCGGCTTCACCGACGAGCTGGCCGCGTGGGTCCGCGAAATAGGTTTGACCATAGAAGTCGTTGTCGCCCAAGGGTTCCACGCCCACGCGGTTGATCGTGCCGACGAAGTACTCGTTCGCGACGGCGGCCGCGGGCTGCTCCAGCCGCCACAGGTACTCCGAAAGCCCGCGGCTGGTCGCCGACGGGTTGAACACGATCTTCGCCCCGGCCAGGCCCAGCGCGCGCCAGCCCTCGGGGAAATGCCGCTCGTAACAGATGTAGACGCCGATGCGGCCGACGGCGGTGTCGAACACCGGGTAGCCCATGTTCCCGGGACGGAAGTAGAACTTCTCCCAGAAGCCCTTGACCTGCGGGATGTGGTTCTTGCGGTGCTTGCCGAGGTAAGTGCCGTCGGCGTCGATCACCGCGGCGGTGTTGTAGTACACGCCCGGCTGCTCGACCTCGTACATCGGGACGACGAGGACCACGCCGTGGCGTTCGGCCACCTCCTGCATGAGCTTCGTCGTCGGCCCGTCGGGGATGCCCTCGGTGTAGGAGTAGTAGTCGGTGTCCTGCACCTGGCAGAAATACGGGCCATAGAACAACTCCTGCAGGCAGACGACCTGCGCGCCCTGCGAAGCGGCCTTGCCGATCGCTTCGACGGCGTTGGCGATCATGGACTCCTTGTCACCCGTCCACCGCTGCTGGATCAATCCGGCTCGGACCAGGTCGCTCACTTGCATCCTCCTCGAGATAGGTGGTGCGGTTGCGTTCGGACAGGGACAGCAGCAGGTAGACGACGAAAGCGCCCACCAGGCCGACGACCCAGTTGTAGTCGTAGAGCGGTTTGAGCAACGGGATCAGCCCGTCGGCGGGGAACGGCCCGCCGTACGCGCCGCCGACCGAGAGCACGGCGCCGACCAGCGTCGCGGCCAGCGCACGCCAGTTCCAGCCGCCGTTGAACCAGTAGACGCCGCGTTCGGTGTAGAGATCCCGCAGGTTGAGGCGCGTGCGGTGGACGACCCAGTAGCCGGCGACGAGCACCCCGGCGACCGCGCCGAGCAGGCCGCCGTAGAAACCGAGCCACGCGAAGATGTAGATGTTCGGATCGGAGTAGAGCCGCCACGGCTGGATGAGGATGCCGATGATCCCGGTGATCAGCCCGCCGACGGCGAAGGTGATCTTCTTCGGGAACGCGTTGGAGAAGTCGTAGGAGGGGCTGACCACGTTGGCCGCGAGGTTCGCCGACACCGTGGCCAGCACCAGCGCGATCAGCGCGACCACCACGACGACCGGCGAGTCGAACCGGTCGGCCAGTTTCGCCGGGTCCCAGATCTGTTCGCCGTAGAGGACGCTGCCGCCCGAGGTGGTCAGGATCGCCACGATCGCGATGAACGTCATCGTGGTCGGCAGGCCGAGGATCTGACCGCGGATCTGCTTGCCCTGGCTGCCGCCGAACCGGGTGAAGTCCGGCATGTTGAGCGAAAGCGTCGACCAGAACGCGATCATCGCCATCAGCGCCGGGGCGAACACCTTCCAGAAGTCCGGTCCCCAGCCGAGTCTCCCGGGCTCCGCCAGGATCGGGCCGAAGCCGCCCGCCTTGACCAGCACGTAGCCCAGCAGGATCAGGAAGCCGACCGACACCAGCGGCGCCGTCCAGTTCTCGAATTTGCGGACCGCCTCCATGCCGCGCCAGATGATGAGCATCTGCACCAGCCAGAACACCCCGAACGAAAGCCACAGTGTCCAATGCTGGCCGAGGACGACGGTGGAGTCCTTCCAGCCGGAGCCCGCGAGCCGCCCGACGATGATGTAGATCGCTTCGCCGCCGACCCAGGTCTGGATGCCGAACCAGCCGCACGCGATGAACGCCCGCAGCAACGCCGCCAGGTTCGCGCCGCGCATGCCGAAGAAGGCGCGGGCGAACACCGGGAACGGGATGCCGTATTTCGTCCCGGCGTGGCTGTTGAGCAGCATCGGGGCGAGCACGATCAGGTTGCCGATGGTGATCGTGAGCAGCGCCTGCACCCAGTTCATCCCGAGCGCGATCAGCGACGCGGCGAGCGCGTAGGACGGGATGTTGTGCGCCATGCCCATCCACAGCGCGAAGTAGGTGTAGGTGGTCCAGGTCCGCTTTTCGACCGGGACCGGGGCGAGTTCTTCGTTGTAGAAGCGGCTGTCCTTCAAGGACTCGACCTCGCCGAGTTCGACCCGGCCATCAGGATGCACGTGCTGCGTTCCGCGTGCCGTCGGCTCCATTGCGGAATCGTGCTCGTCCACGCGGCGGAGGTGGGACTGGCAGACTGTTCACTGTTGGCGGCGTCGGAGCGCAGACTGTCGATTGCGTTCGAGCCCCCCTGGTGCATGACCTGCGTCACACACGTGGACGTCTCAATCCGGCAATCCGGCCGAAACATCTCCACAGGATCTCCACAGCTCACCCGAACGGTCTCCACGGCCGCTCCCTACAGTCATCCCCATGGAACTGGGAGGACGCCGGGTGCTGGTCGTCGAGGACGACGTGACCATCGCCGAAAGCATCGCCGCGCGGCTGCGCGCGGAGGGATTCTCGGTGGATCTGGCGCACGACGGCCCGACAGGCGTCGACGTGGACGCCACCCGGGAGCCGGACCTGGTGGTGCTGGACGTGATGCTGCCGGGGTTCGACGGGCTGGAGGTCTGCCGCCGGATCCAGGCTCGCCGCCCGGTCCCGGTGCTGATGCTGACCGCCCGTTCGGATGAGACGGACATGCTGATCGGCCTCGGCGTCGGCGCGGACGACTACCTCACCAAACCGTTCTCCATGCGGGTGCTCTCGGCGAGGGTGCACGCGCTGCTGCGCCGCGTCGACCGCTCAGCCAGGGCTGACCTGAGCGAAGCGGGCACGAAGATCGTGCTCGGCGACCTCGAAATCGACGTCGAACAGCGGCGGGTCACGCGGGCGGGGGCACCGGCGCAGCTGACGCCGATCGAGTTCGACCTGCTCGTTCATTTCGCGAAGCGACCGCGGGCGGTGCAGCCGCGGGAACGGCTGCTGAGCGAGGTCTGGGACTGGGACGTCGCCGGCACCGGGTCGGGTACCCGCGCGGTCGACAGTCACATCAAGGCACTGCGCCGCAAACTGGGCGCGGATCTCATCCGCACCGTGCACGGCGTCGGCTACGCGCTGGAGGTGGGATCGTGAACCCGCGCCCGCTCGTGGGCCGGATCGTCGACGCGCTGCCGAGACCGCTCGACCCGGTCCGCTCCATCAAACTCAAGCTCGCGATCCTGCTGGTGTCCTCCGGCGGCATCGCGTTCGCTTTCTTCAACTGGCAGATCGGCTGGCTGCCGCCGCGGACCACGATCGCCGCGATGGTGCTCGCCGTGGTCACCTCGCAGATCCTGGCGCACGGGATGACCCGGCCGCTGCGGGAGATGACCGTCGCCGCCCGCGCGATGGCCAAGGGCGACTACACCCGGCGGGTCCGGGCGACCGCGCGGGACGAGGTCGGCGAACTGGCGCACGCCTTCAACCAGATGGCCGCCGATCTCGAAGTCGCCGACCAACGGCGGCGCGAGCTCATCGCGAACGTCTCCCACGAACTCCGCACCCCGATCACCGCGTTGAACGGGGTACTGGAGAACCTGGTCGACGGGGTCGCCAAACCCGATCCGGCGACGCTGAAGACCGCGCTGCAGCAGACCGAACGGCTCGGCAGGCTCGTCTCCGAACTACTCGATCTTTCGCGGATCGACGCCGGGGCGTTTCCGTTGCAGCTGGAGGAGTTCGACCTCGAACTGCTCCTGGAGGAGGTCGCCGCCGAGGCCGGGGTGACCGCCGCCGCGACCGGCCGGGGCGTGCGGTTCGCCGTCGACGTCCAGCCGCCCGGCGCGATGGCCGTCGCCGACCGCGGCCGGCTCTACCAGGTCGTGGTGAACCTGCTCGACAACGCCGTCCGGCACGGACCGTCCGGGGGCGAGGTCCGGGTGCGGGCGGAGGCGCGCGACGCCGACGTCGTCATCGAGGTCGAAGACGAAGGCCCCGGGATCCCGCCGGGGGAACGGGACAGCGTGTTCGAGCGGTTCACCCGCGGTGAGCGGGCCGGCGGCGGGGGCACCGGCCTCGGCCTCGCGATCGCCCGGTGGGTGGTCGATCTCCACGACGGCAGCATCGCCGTCGTCAGCCCCGAAGAGCGGCCGGGCTGTGTCATCCGTGTCGTGATCCCGGTTCCGTAACCACTCGCCGTTTTCTTTCGGCGGCCCTACGCACTCAGTCGTATGTGCTTTCGCAAACTGGAGGATTCGATGAGCGAAGACCAAGAAGATCGACAGGCGCACGCGTCGCCTCCGTCGGCGACCGCCACGATGCCACCCGCGCCACCGGCACAGGTCCCGGTGCTGATGCGGCCCCGAGTGCCACCGAAGTCGGCGATCGTCCCGCTTCCCGGCTCGGTGCTGCCCGCGGCGGTCGCGGCGGGGGTGATCACCGCCGTCGCGCTGCCGGACGATCCCGGCGTCGGCTGGTTCGTGGCCGGGCTCGCCTTCGCCGTCGCCGTCTACTTCGCGGACAAGCGGGCCCGCGGCACCGCCGAGCGGCATTTCGGCCTGGTCAACGCGGTCTGGGCGCTGGCCGCGCTCGGACTGCTCGCGGTCGGAATGTTCCGCGCGTCGGTGTGGCTGAACGTGTTGTGTGTCCTGGCCGCCTGTGTGGCGGGATCTCTGGCCGTGGTCGGGAAGCGCACGGTGAACACCATCATCTACGACGTCTTCGCGGTGCCGATCGAAGCGCTGCTCGCGATCCCGTGGATCGGGCGCGGGCTTCGGAAGATCACCAAGAAGCCGGAAAGCCGCACGAGGCCGCGATTCCTGGTGCCGGTGCTGGCGAGCGCGGGACTGCTGCTGGTGTTCGTCCCGCTGCTGCGCGGTGCCGACGCCGCGTTCGCGAACGTCGTCGACGCGGTGATCCCCGAACTGAACCCGGAAACCTTCGTGCGCTGGGGTTTCCTGTTCGTCTTCGGGGCGTTCGCCGTCATCGGCGCGTGTTATCTCCTGGCGGCGCCACCACTGCCCGCCGAGGACGACGCGCCGCGTAAACGGCTGGCGCACCGACTCGAATGGGCCCTGCCGCTGGGGGTACTGGTGCTGCTGTTCGCGAGCTTCGTCGCGGTGCGCCTGGTCGTGTTGTTCGGCGGTACCGAGTACGTCACGCGCACGAGCGGCCTGACCGCGGCCGAATACGCCAGGAGCGGGTTCTGGCAGCTTTCCGCCATCACCGTGCTGACCCTGCTGCTGGTCGCGGCGGCCCTGCGGTGGGCGCCGAAGTCCTCGAAGGCCGATCGAGCGTGGCAGCGCGGGCTGCTCGGGGCGCTGAGCGTGCTCAGCCTGGTGCTGGTCGCGTCGGCGTTGAGTCGCATGTGGACATACCAGGAGGCATACGGGTTCACCGTGCTGCGGCTGCTGGTCGAGGTCTGCGAACTCTGGATCGGGCTGGTCTTCGCCCTGATCCTGGTTTCCCTGATCCCGTTGCGCTCGGCGTGGCTGCCGCGCGCGGCCATCGGCGCCGCCGCCGCGGCCCTGCTGGGGCTGGCTGTGCTGGATCCGGAACGGTTCATCGCCGAGCGCAACATCGACCGGATCGCGGCGGGCAAGACCCTCGACACCCGTTATCTGTCGGGGTTTTCCGCCGACGTCGTCCCCGCGGCGGACCGGCTCCCGGAGCCACTCCGGTCCTGTGTGCTCGGACGGGTGGTGAGGGGAATCCCGGAAGATGATTGGCGCGGATGGAACCTGAGCCGGGCCCGCGCGCGTCAGACCCCCGTCGCCACCGCGGACGGGGAGGGGTGCCCTTATCCGGCCCGTCGCTGAGCCGTGGCACCACGGCCTTGATCGCCCTCTTGGGGGTGAGGGCGATCAAGGCGGTGGTGATCGGCGGCGACCGCCGGGCCACCGAGGGGGAGGCCCGGCGGTCACCTGTCCTTTACCGGTCAGAAGGTGAAGACGCCGTCAGAGTCGGCGTCGGCGACACAGGGGTTCGGGTAGGACGTGCGGAAGGTGACCGGTTCACCGCGCCATTTGCCGACCGCGGAGACGTCCACCGGGGAGTACTCCAAGGTGCAGGCGCGCGGCTCCCCACGTAGCCTGTCGAACTTTCCGTCCACTTTGGACAGGCTGGCGCAGGCTTTGCCGCGACTCGGGTGTGAGCCGCCGGTGGGCTGGCAGGTGAGCGAAACGGTGCCGATCCGGCCGTTGGAGTGGTGGCTGGTCAGCTGGAACGTGGAGTCGGCGGGCTGCACCGGGGCCAGACAGGCCAGCGCGAGCATGCAGGTGCCGATCGGTTCGAAGAAAGCCATATCAACCCTATCGGCTGACGTGCCCCGGTGACTGTGTTCCTCGCCCGGGTGAGATTTACTCACCCGGTCGAGTGGTCGGCGTCTTCTCGGATGTCGTGGGCGAGCAAGGCGACGTAGAGGGAGAGCATCGATTCCGGCTCCTCCAGCCGCACGCCGAGCACCTGCTCGATCCGGGCCAGTTGCTGGTAGTAGGCGGTGCGGGAGGTGTGCGCCGCGGCCGCGGCGGCCGATTTGTTGCCCCCGTGTTCGCAGTAATGCCGCAGTGCCTGCACGAGCCTGCTGCCCTGCGCCGCGTCCCGGCTCAGCAGCGGGCCCAGTTCCCGCGCGGCGAACGCGGTGATCCGTTCGTCGCCCGCCAGCAGGTGCAGTAGTCCGCGCAACCGGACGTCGTCGAGCCGGTGGACCAGCCGCTCGGCTTTCTCCGTGAGTGCTGCGGCGGCGACTTGAGCGGCCTCGATGAGCGTCCGGCGTGCTTCGGCGGGTCCGGTGCCGGTCGTGCCCACCGCCACCACGGCTGGCGCGCTGGCGCGGGCCTCGTGGATGTCGGTGGCCAGCCGCCGCAGGACCGCGTCGACCCCCGCCTCCGGGGAAAGCGCGATGAGCGCGCGCACCAAGGTGTCGTCGGCGGCCACCAGCGCGGACACCTTGGCCCGCCGCGCGGCGAGCGCGGTCGCCTCGGCGAGTTCCCTCAGCAGCACGGGAGTCGACTGCGCGGTCTTGGTGGTCGCGGTGATCCGGGGCCGCACGGCGACCCCGACCAGCAGGCGTCCCGTCAGCGGGACCCCCAGCGCGGAGGCGCGCGCGGTGAGTTCGGCGGGCGGCACCGGGTTCGCCAGCAGTTCGGTCAGGATCGCGCGGTGCGCCTGGCGTTCCAGCCCGTCGGTGTCCTTGGCGACCAGCCGGTGGACGGCGAGCGCGGACGCGGCGCGTTCGGCGACCACGACATGCCGTCGCGGCGGCGGATCCCCGCACACCACGATCAGCCGTCCCCAGTCGTGCCCGCGCGCGCCGACCACGGTGACCAGCCAGCCCGCGCCGGCGTGGAAACCGGTCCGCTCCCCGACCTGCACCGGGCGCGACCGCGACGGCCAGCCGGGCAGCAGCTCACCCGAGTCGGTGCCCGCCGTGTCGTAGGCGAGGACCTCGTGCGACAGGGTCTCCAGCACGACGGGATGTTCGGTGAGTCTCGCGACCTCGCGGAGGATGTCCCCGGGCTCGGCACCGGCCACGGTCAGCGCGGTGAAGGTCTCGTGGACCCGTTCAGCCGCCCGGAGTTCGTCGACCTGGGCGTCCACGATCAGCCCGTTCACCGCCTCGGTGACCGACACGAAGCGCGTCTCCCTGGAAAGGGTGATCAGCGGGACACCGTGGTGATCCGCGGCCTCGACCAGCGCGGACGGCAGCTTGTCACTCCAATGACGGACCAGTTCGACGACCACCCCGGCCACCCCGACCCCGGCCAGATCGGCGACGTACCTGGCGAGCGCCGCGCCGTCGTCGGGCAGCGCGACCCCGGTGGTGAGCACGAGTTCCCCGCCCCGCAGCAACGGGGCGATGTCCGCGACCTCGGCGACGTGCGCCCAGCGGACCGGCGCGTCCAGCCCCGCCGCCCCCGCCACCACATGGGGCCTGCCCTGGCGCAGCACCGGCAGCGCGAGCACCTCGGCGACGGTCGGGTACATCGGCCTCCCACCTGGTCGGAACGCTGGAGACAGACTGTACGGCCGGACCGAGGAGTCCGTACACGTTGCCGATGGCGTCGGTGTGGCGCGCGCCCCCAGACTCGACCGGGAGCAGGCATCCGGCGACCAGGAGGGCGGAAATCCGTGACCGACCACATCAACCACTGGATAGACGGCAAGCCGTTCGAAGGCGTGAGCGGACGATCCGGTGACGTGTTCGATCCGGCCACCGGTCAGGTGCGGGCGAAGGTCGCCTTCGCGGCGCAGGATGACGTCGACGCCGCGGTCGCGGCCGCGGCCCGGGCGCTCCCGGGCTGGCGCGGGACGTCGCTGGCCGGGCGGACGCGGGTGCTGTTCGCCTTCCGCGAGCTGCTGTCGGCGCGGCGTGACGAGCTGACGAAGATCGTCACCAGTGAGCACGGCAAGGTGGAATCCGACGCGGCGGGCGAGATCGCGCGCGCCATCGAGAACGTCGAGTTCGCCTGTGGCGCGGCGCAACTGCTCAAGGGCGGCTTCAGCGAGAACGCCTCGACCGGCGTCGACGTCTACTCGATCGCGCAGCCGCTGGGCGTGGTCGGCGTGATCTCCCCGTTCAACTTCCCGGCCATGGTCCCGCTGTGGTTCGTGCCCAACGCGCTGGCCTGCGGCAACACCGTCGTGCTCAAGCCGAGTGAGAAGGACCCGTCGGCGGCCGTGTTCATCGCGGAGCTGTTCGCCGAGGCGGGCCTGCCCGACGGCGTCCTCAACGTCCTGCACGGCGACAAGGTCGCCGTCGACGGGTTGCTGGAACACCGCGACGTCAAGGCGATCTCGTTCGTCGGGTCGACGCCGATCGCGAAGTACGTCTACGAAACCGGGACCAGGCACGGGAAACGCGTGCAGGCGCTCGGCGGGGCGAAGAACCACATGGTCGTCCTCCCCGACGCCGACCTCGATCTCGCCGCCGACGCGGCCGTCTCCGCGGGCTTCGGCTCGGCGGGGGAGCGGTGCATGGCGGTGTCGGTCGTGGTCGCGGTCGACCCGGTCGGCGACGAACTGGTCGCGAAGATCGCCGAGCGGATCACGCGGCTGCGCGTCGGTGACGGCAGGCGGCCGACGTCGGAGATGGGGCCGCTCGTCACCGCGGCGCACCACGAACGCGTCGAGTCCTATGTGGAAGCGGGTGTCGAAGCGGGCGCCCGGCTCGTCGTCGACGGACGCGGGATCGAGGTCGACGGCGAGGACGGCGGGTTCTGGCTCGGCCCGACGTTGTTCGACCACGTGACCCCGGAGATGTCGGTCTACACCGACGAGATCTTCGGGCCGGTGCTTTCGGTCGCGCGCGCCGAGGGCTACGACGCGGCGCTGGAGCTGGTGAACGCCAACGCCTACGGCAACGGCACCGCGATCTTCACCAACGACGGACGGGCCGCGCGGCGGTTCCAGAACGAGGTCGAGGTCGGGATGGTCGGGGTGAACGTGCCGATCCCGGTGCCGGTCGGCTACTACTCCTTCGGCGGCTGGAAGGACTCGCTGTTCGGCGACACCCACGCCTACGGGCCGGAGGGATTCCACTTCTTCACGCGGACGAAGGTGGTCACCTCACGCTGGCCCGACCCCTCGCAGGGCGGCGTGAACCTCGGCTTCCCGCGCAACAGCTGACGGCGATCCGGCTCGTGAGTGGTAATGACGGTTAGAACCGTCATTACCACTCACGAGACCCCAAAGATGTCCTGAGGGCTCCTCGGGCACTATGCCTTCCGTAAACTCGTTGTGAGGACGAGCTGAGGGAGGTGCAGGTGGCCAACGCGGAAGAACGCCGCTTCGAAGTGCTGCGCGCGATCGTCGCTGATTACGTGTCCAACCAGGAGCCCGTGGGATCCAAGGCGATCGTCGACCGGCACAATCTCGGTGTGTCCAGCGCCACAGTGCGCAACGACATGGCCGCGCTCGAAGAAGAGGGTTACATCACCCAGCCCCACACCAGCGCGGGGCGCATCCCCACCGACAAGGGATACCGGCTCTTCGTCGACCGGATCGCCGAGGTCAAACCGCTGAGCGCGGCCGAACGCCGCGCCATCACGGCCTTCCTCGACAGCGGCACCGACGTCGACGACGTGCTGCGCCGGTCCGTCCGGCTGCTCGCGCAGCTGACCAGGCAGGTCGCGGTCATCCAGTACCCGATGATGACCAACTCCGCCGTCCGCCACCTCGAAGTGGTGCCGCTCACCCCGGCCCGGCTGATGCTGGTGCTGATCACCGACTCCGGCCGCGTCGACCAGCGCACGGTCGACCTCGGCGACGTCATCACCGAGGAGAACGTCGGCAGGCTGCGCACGGTGCTGAACGGCGCGCTCGCGGGCCGCAGGCTGTCCGAAGCCGCCGCCTCGGTCGCCGAACTGCCCGAAAAGGCGCCGGGCGAACTGCGCGACAACCTCACCCGTGTCTGCACCGTGCTGGTGGAATCGCTGGTCGAGCACCCCGAAGAACGGCTGGTGCTCGGGGGTACGGCGAACCTCACCCGCAACGTCTCGGACTTCCCCGGATCGCTCCGGCAGGTACTGGAAGCGCTCGAGGAGCAGGTCATCGTGCTCAAGCTCCTCGCGGCCGCTCGCAACCCCGGTGCGGTCACCGTGCGCATCGGTGAGGAAAATGAGGACGAGCAGATGCGCAGCACCTCGGTGGTTTCCATCGGCTACGGCATGGACGACATGCTGCTGGGCGGGATGGGCGTCGTCGGGCCGACCAGGATGGACTACCCGAACACCATCGCCGCGGTGCGCGCGGTGGCGAACTACGTGGGGCAGATCCTCGCCGGCCGCTAACGCGGGCGTCGAGATCGAAGTCAGAAGGAGAAGGCGAAGACGGTGGCGAGGGACTATTACGGCATTCTCGGGGTTGCGAAGAACGCGACGGATCAGGAGATCAAGCGCGCGTACCGCAAGCTGGCCCGTGAACTGCACCCCGACGTCAACCCGTCGGAGGACGCGCAGCACCGCTTCGGTGAGGTGACCACCGCCTACGAGGTGCTGTCGGACCCGCAGAAGCGCAAGATCGTCGACCTCGGCGGCGACCCGATGGACAGCGGCGCACGCGGGAACGGCGGCGGCGACCCCTTCTCCGGCTTCGGTGGTCTCGGCGACATCATGGACGCCTTCTTCGGCGCCGCGGGAGGTGGCGGCGGACGCGGCCGCGGACCGCGCAGCCGCGTCCAGCCCGGCTCCGACGCGCTCATCCGCCTCGGCCTCACGCTGGAGGAATGCGCCACCGGCGTCGACCGGGAGATCACCGTCGACACCGCCATCGTCTGCGACCTGTGCCGCGGCGCCGGCGCGGCCGAAGGCACCGGCACCAAGACCTGCGACACCTGCGGCGGCGCCGGTGAGGTCCAGTCCGTGCAGCGGTCGTTCCTCGGCCAGGTCGTCACCGCCCGCCCCTGCCCGGTCTGCCGCGGCTTCGGCGAGGTCATCCCCGACCCCTGCCGTCAGTGCGGCGGCGACGGCCGCGTCCGCGCGCGCCGCAACGTCACCGCGAAGATCCCGCCAGGCGTCGGCGACGGGATGCGCATCCGGCTGTCCGGCCAAGGCGAGGTCGGCCCCGGCGGCGGCGCCGCCGGAGACCTCTACGTCGAGATCGACGAGGCACCGCACGAGGTGTTCGTCCGGCAGGGCAACGACCTGCACTGCAACTTCCGCATCCCGATGACCACTGCCGCCCTCGGTGCCACGGTGCCCATCGAGACACTCATCGACGGCGACTACGAACTCGACATCGAACCGGGCACCCAGCCCGCCACCGAACTCGTGCTCACCGGCAAGGGCATGCCGCGCCTGCGGTCCTCCGGCCGCGTCGACGGCCGCGGCGACCTCCACGTCCACATCGACGTCGTCGTACCGACCAAACTCGACGACGCCCAGCGCGACCTCCTCGTCGAACTGGCCCGGCAGCGTGGCGAAGACGTGCCGTCACTGTCTTCGAACGGTTCCAAACCCGGCGGGCTGTTCTCCAAGCTGCGCACCAAGAACCACCGGTAACCCGTGCCCGAGACGACACTGCCGGTCTTCCTCACCGCCGCGCTGCCCGGCTCCGGGCGCACCACCCTCGACGGCGAGGAAGCCCGGCACGCCGCCACCGTCCGGCGACTCCGGGTCGGCGAGCGTCTCGTGCTTTCCGACGGCGCGGGCGGCATGGCGCGCTGCGTCGTCGAAACCGTCCAAGCCGGCCGCGACGCGGCACTCACCCTCGCCATCGAAGAACACTGGACCGAGGAACCACCCGCACTCCGCGTCATCGTCGCCCAAGCCCTCGCCAAAGGCGATCGCGGCGAACTCGCCGTCGAACTCGCCACCGAAGCGGGCGCCGACGCGATCGTCCCCTGGCGCGCCGCCCGCAGTGTCGCCCGCTGGGAAGAGGGAACCCGCGGTGACAAAGCCCTCACCCGCTGGCGCACCACCGCCCGCGCCGCCGCCAAACAAGCCCGCCGCGCCCACGTCCCCGAAGTCGCCGAACCCGCGAACATCCGCGAACTCGCCGAGCTCGTCCCAACCGTTTCCCGTGCCCTCGTCCTCGAATCCGGCATCACCACCCGGCTCACCGAGATCGAACTCCCGCCACAAGGCGACATCCTCCTCGTCGTCGGCCCCGAAGGCGGCATCACCGACGACGAACTCATCACCCTCACCGACGCCGGCGCCACCGCCATCCGGTTGGGCCCCACCGTTTTGCGCACCTCCACCGCCGCCGCCGTCGCCCTCGGCGCGCTAGGAGTTCTCACCGGCCGCTGGAAGTGAAAAAACACCCCACTATTTTGCGGCGAGTTATGGCGCGATCACGCAAACAGCCGTTACTCTCGTTAACTGACGCGCAACACACGGTTTCGGCGCGCCACTGGGGATGAAGCCCAGTCGCGCGCGTGAATCCCCGCCGGGCACCTCCCCCCTCGGTCCGGCGGAGCCGCGGCGGCGGTGGACCGACCCCCAGGGTCCACCGCGCCGCGGCGTCTTCATTTGGGGGCTTCGCATGCTCGCTTCGCTCGTTGCGCCGCCCCGAATTTCGACGCCGCGGCGCGGTTCCGCGTGCCTGCCCGGGGGACCGGGCCCCACGGGGCGTCCGGCGGCGGTTGGCGTTTGGGGGGGCGGCTTCGGGCCTGGCGGCCCTTGCCTGGTGAGTGGGGGGCCAGCGGGTGTGGGGGTCGTGAGTGGCGATTCGGGTTCTAAGCCGAATCGCCACTCACGACTACTGCGGGGCGGGGGAGGGGGTGGGCGTTGGGGTGGGGGGAGGGGTGACAAGGAGAAGTTGTTCGA
>NZ_JBVISU010000012.1:87270-248507 GCF_055575355.1 Amycolatopsis sp. NPDC034160
GGGGCGTCTTTGGTCTTGGCCTCCCTTGCTTGGGGGGGGGGGGGCCCGGGGGTGGGGGTGTCGGGGGTGGTCGTTCTGTTCCCCCCCCGCCTCCCCCCCCCACGACTACTGCGGGGCGGGGGCGTGGGTGGGCGTTAGGGTGGGGGAATGAGTGACGCGGAGACGTTGTTCGAGCGGATCATCGCGGGCGAGATCCTGTCCGAGAAGGTGTACGAGGACGCGACCACGTACGCGTTCCGTGACATAGCGCCGCAGGCGCGGGTCCACGTGCTCGTGGTGCCGAAGAAGCGGTACCGGAACCTGGCCGAGCTGGCCGCCGCCGAACCACAGCTTCTCGCCGACGTCGCGGCCACCGCCAAGAAGGTCGCCGAGCTCGAAGGGATCGCCGAATCCGGCTACCGGGTGGTGTTCAACACCGACGGTGACGCCGGGCAGACCGTCTTCCACGTGCACGCGCACGTACTCGGTGGCGAGCAGCTGGGCCATTTCGGGCGCTGAACCGCACTGCCGGGAGAAACCGAACTGCGTGCCGCCACCCGCAACCAGTAGCATCGACCTTGTCAGTGTCGTTGAAAATCGCAGCGTAAGCGCAGGAAGTAGGCCCGAGGCCACGTGGCCGGAACCGTACCGGGTGAAGCCGCCCGCCCCGACGTCCCCCTGGACGTCACAGCGAAGGCCGACGAGGCCACCGTCACCGAAGCGGCCCAGTCCCGATTCCCCATCCCCGAAGCCGCCGCGCTCAGCCTGCTCGGCTCGAGGGACGAAAACCTCCGGGTCGTCGAGGAACTCCTCGCCGCCGACGTCCACGTCCGGGGCAACGAGGTCACCCTGACCGGGGCACCCGCCGACGTCGCCTTCGCCGAGCGTGTCTTCGCCGAACTCGTGACGCTCGCCGGCCGTGGCCAGCAGGTCGACCCGGCCACCGTCCGCCGCACCGTCGGCATGCTCTCCACCGGTGACCACGAGTCACCGGCCGAAGTGCTGAGCATGAACATCATCTCCCGGCGCGGCAAGACGATCCGGCCCAAGACGCTCAACCAGAAGCGCTACGTCGACGCCATCGACAAGCACACGATCGTCTTCGGCATCGGCCCCGCCGGTACCGGCAAGACGTACCTCGCCATGGCCAAGGCCGTCCAGGCGCTGCAGGCGAAGCAGGTCACGCGCATCGTGCTGACCCGGCCCGCGGTCGAAGCCGGTGAGCGTCTCGGTTACCTGCCGGGCACGCTCAACGAGAAGATCGACCCGTACCTGCGCCCGCTTTACGACGCGCTGCACGACATGGTCGAGCCCGAGTCGATCCCCCGGCTGATGCAGGCGGGCACCATCGAGATCGCGCCGCTCGCGTACATGCGCGGCCGCACTCTCAACGACGCCTTCATCATCCTCGACGAGGCGCAGAACACCACGCCGGAACAGATGAAGATGTTCCTCACCCGGCTCGGGTTCGGCGCCAAGATCGTCGTCACCGGCGACGTCACCCAGGTCGACCTCCCCACCGGCCAGAAGAGTGGCCTGCGGGTGGTCCGGGACATCCTCGAAGGCGTCGACGACCTGCACTTCGCCCAGCTCACCAGCCAGGACGTGGTGCGGCACAGGCTCGTCGGCGACATCGTCGACGCGTACGAGAAGTGGCAGGCACTGCAGGACAGCCAGGACAAGGGCAACGGCTGGAAAGGTCAGCGGCGTTCATGAGCATCGAGATCGCCAACGAATCGGGCGTGAACGTCGACGAGAGCTCGATCGTGTCGGCCGCCCGCTTCGCGCTCGACAAGATGGAGGTCAGCCCGCTCGCCGAGCTGTCCATCCTGCTCGTCACCCTCGAGGTGATGGAGGACCTGCACGAACGCTGGATGGACCTGCCCGGTCCCACCGACGTGATGGCCTTCCCGATGGACGAGCTCGACTCGTCGCGCCGCCCGGACGCGCCCGACGCGTCGCCTGCGCTGCTCGGCGACATCGTGCTCTGCCCGGCGTTCGCCAAGGACCAGGCCAAGACGGCCGGGCACGCGCTGATCGACGAGCTGCACCTGCTCACCACCCACGGCGTGCTGCACCTGCTCGGCTACGACCACGCCGAACCCGCCGAGGAACGGGAGATGTTCGGTCTGCAGAAGCGGATCCTCGGTGAGTTCCAGGCGGCCGTGGCCGCGGTGAACCGGCGCGACGCGCAGCGCACCGCGGACGACCGGCTCCTCGGCACCGCCGGTCTCGACACCGTGCCCGCCGACGAACCTCCCGCCTAGGCGGCTCGCAGACATGGGTAGTCCCGCGGCACTGCTGATCATCGCCATCGCGCTGATCCTGCTCGCCGGGGTGTTCGCCGCGGCCGACGCCGCGGTCAGCACCGTCTCCAAGGCCCGCGCCGACGGCCTCGTCCGGATGGGCAGGCCGGGCGCGCGCCAGCTCGCGCTGGTCATCGCCGAACGCCGCCGCCACATCAACCTGATCCTGCTGCTGCGGATGACCTGCGAGCTGACCGCCACCGTGCTGGTCACCGTCGACATCCTCGGCTGGGTCCGGCCGCTGTGGCTCGCCATCGTCGTCGCCGCGGCCGTGATGGTCGTGGTGAGCTACGTGCTCATCGGCGTCGGCCCGCGCACCCTCGGCCGTCAGCATCCGTACCGGATCGGCCTGGTCGTCGCGGGGCCCGTCCGCGTCCTCGGCACGGTGCTCGGTCCGCTCAGCAAACTGCTGATCGTCCTCGGTAACGCCATCACCCCCGGCCGAGGCTTCCGCGAAGGCCCGTTCACCTCCGAAGTCGAACTGCGGGAACTGGTCGACCTCGCCCAGGAACGCGGCGTCGTCGAGGAATCCGAACGCGAGATGATCCACTCGGTGTTCGAGCTCGGCGACACCGTCGCGCGCGAGGTCATGGTGCCGCGGACGGAGATCGTGTGGATCGAGCACGAGAAGACCGTGCGCCAGGCGCTCGCGCTGGCCCTGCGGACCGGGTTCACCCGGCTGCCGGTGATCGGCGAATCCGTCGACGACATCGCGGGCGTGGTCAACATCAAGGACCTCATGCAGGCGTACATGGCCGAGGGCGGCCAGCAACGCCAGGTCGAAGAGCTGATGAACCCGGCGGGTTTCGTGCCGGACTCGAAGCGGCTCGACGAACTGCTCAAGGAGATGCAGGTCTCGCACAACCACATGGCGATCGCGGTCGACGAGTACGGCGGCACCGCGGGCCTGCTCACCATCGAGGACATCCTCGAGGAGATCGTCGGCGAGATCACCGACGAATCCGACACCGACGAACGCCCCGAGGTCGAGGAGCTCGACAGCGGCGCGGTCCGCGTCTCGTCCCGGCTTTCGGTCGACGACCTGGGCGAACTGTTCGGAATCGACCTCGAAGACCATGACGTGGAGACCGTGGGCGGGCTGCTCGCCGAGCGACTCGGTAGGGTCCCGCTGCCGGGGGCCGAAGCCGAGGTCGCCGGACTTCGGCTGTTCGCCGAAGGCGGTAAGGACCGGCGCGGGCGGATGCGGATCACCACGGTGGTCGTCCACCCCGCCGACGCGGACGCGGTGACCGACGCGGCGCAAGGCAGGCGCCGCACCCGGATCCCGCAGCCCGATGAAAGTGACAGGAGTGTCGAACATGCCTGAGCTGGACGCCGAGGACGAGAAGCTGGTGACTTTGGCCAGGTCCGCGCGAGCCCGCACCCAGGCCGCCGAAGGCGCCGCGCTCCGCGACACCGACGGCCGCACCTACGCGGCGAGCACGGTCGATCAGCCGTCCTTCAAGCTCACCGCGCTGCAGGCCGCCGTCGCGGCCGCCGTTTCGAGTGGGGCGGAAGGAATCGAGGCCGCCGTCGTGGTCACACCCGAGGGTCTGCTGAAGGGCGCTTCGGTTCAGGCGGTGCGGGACATCGCCGAGCACGCCCCGATCCACCTGGTCGATCCCAGCGGCAAGGTGCTGAACTGATGGCCGCACCGCATCGCTCAGGCTTCGCCTGTTTCGTCGGGCGGCCGAACGCGGGCAAGTCGACGCTGACCAACGCGCTCGTCGGCAGCAAGGTGGCGATCACCTCCAGCAAACCGCAGACCACCCGGCACGCCATCCGCGGCATCGTGCACCGCGACGACGCCCAGCTGGTGATCATCGACACACCGGGGCTGCACCGGCCGAGGACGCTGCTGGGCGAGCGGCTCAACGACATCGTCCACTCCACCTGGTCCGAAGTGGACGTTGTCGGGCTTTGCGTGCCCGCCAACGAAAAAGTCGGTCCCGGTGACCGGTACATCGCCGCCGAACTCAAGAAGATCGCGCAACGCACCCCGGTGATCGGCATCGTGACCAAGACGGACCTCGTGAAACCCGAACAGGTCGCCGAGCAACTGCTCGCCCTGCAGGAGGTCATGGAGTTCGCCGAACTCATCCCGGTGTCCGCTGTGGACGGTTTTCAGGTCGGCGCGCTCACGGACCTGCTGGTGCGGCACCTTCCCGAAGGCCCGCAACTGTATCCGGGCGGCGAACTCACCGACGAGCCGGAGCAAATCCTGGTCGCCGAGCTGATCCGCGAGGCCGCGCTGGAAGGCGTCCGTGACGAACTTCCGCACTCGATCGCCGTCACCGTCGAGGAAATGCTGCCGCACGAGGGCAGAGACGACATGATCGACGTCCACGCGTTCCTCTATGTGGAACGACCGAGCCAGAAGGGCATCATCCTCGGGCACAAGGGTGAACGCCTGAAGGACGTCGGCGCCCGCGCCCGCCAGCAGATCGAGGGGCTCCTCGGTTCGAAGGTCTACCTCGACCTGCACATCAAGGTGGCCAAAGAGTGGCAGCGCGACCCCCGTCAGTTGCGACGGCTGGGTTTCTGACTGCTTTTGCCTGAACGGTATGTCTCGATTCGATCGCGGAGACCGGTTGATGGTGTGGAACCGGACGGGTGACCTTAGAGTCTCACTCCTCGACTCCGCTGATCGCTGATCGGGCGGCGGCGTGCGGGTCGATCTGCAGATCATCATTCGTGAAGGGAAAGCGGTAAATGACCGACAACCAGGGCCTGCCCAACTACTCCGGCGACCCTCAGGGCGGGGGCGGCTTCAACAACCCCGGCCCGCCGCCCAACAACAACCTGGTGTGGGCCATCCTCACCACGATCCTGTGCTGCCTGCCCTTCGGTATCGTCGCGATCGTCAAGGCGAACCAGGTGAACACCCTTTGGGCGCAGGGCCAGCCGGCCGCCGCGCAGGAAGCGGCCAACGCCGCCAAGAAGTGGTCGATCATCGCCGCGATCGTCGGTGCCGTGCTCGCCATCCTCTACGTTCTTCTCCTCGTCCTCGGTGTCTTCGCGGCGTCCGTCGACCCGAACAACTACCGCTGACAGCGGCGATAGAGGGGGAGACCTCATGACCGACCAGTACCCGAACTACCCGCCTCCGGGCGGGCCTCCGCCGCAGCAGCCTTATTACGGTGGCATGCCGAACTACGGCCCGCCGCCGGACAACAACCTCGTGTGGGCCATTCTCTGCACGGTGTTGTGCTGCTTGCCGCTGGGTATCGTGGCGATCGTGAAGTCGAGCCAGGTGCAAACGTTGTGGTCTCAGGGCTTCTACGCCGAAGCCCAGAAGGCCGCCGACGACGCGAAGAAATGGTCGATGTGGGGAGCGATCGCCACCGGCGGACTTTTCCTGCTCTACATCATCTTCGTCGTGGTGATGATCATCATCGGCGCGTCGGCGGGAAGCCTCACACCGTGACGACGTCCGTCTACACGGGATTCCCGGCGCGCGGGTTCAAGGCAAAGGCCCGCGCGCTGGGGCCGCCGCTGGCCATCGCGGCCGGCGCCGGGCTCGGCTGCGTCGCACTGTGGCTGGGCGATCCCACCACTCCGGGCGGGCCGCTTCCGGTCTGCCCCACCAAATCACTGCTGGGCATCGCCTGCCCCGGCTGCGGTGGCATGCGCATGGTCTACAGCGCGCTGCACGGGGACATCCCCGCCGCGCTGCACTACAACGCGGTGTCCTTTGTGGTCGTTCTGCTGCTCGTCTGGAGCACGGTCGCCTGGACGATCGGCAGGCTTCGCGGCAGGCCGGTGGACAGCTGGCTGCACTGGCGCTGGACGCCGCTCGCGTTCGGCGTCGTGTTCGTCGTCTGGTTCGTCATCCGTAACCTGCCCTTCGCCCCGTTCACCTCGCTCTACGTCTGAGTGACGGGCCGAGGCCCGGATCGTCGGTGGCACCGAGTACGCTCCCGCGCACCGGTCTGCTCGGTGTGTACCCATGCCGTAGATTCAGGCCGGGTCGCCGCACGAGGGCCCCGTGCGCCAGGGGGCGATGAACCAGCGAGGGGATTTCGATGACCACTCCCTACGGCCAGCAGCCGCCGGGACACCAGCCGCCGTCCGGGTTCGGGCCTCCGCCGGGGGAGCAGCCTTCGCCGTTCGGGCAGCAGGCGCCCGCCGAACAGCAGTCCTCGCCGTTCGGCCAGCAGGCCCAGTCCCAGCAGGCCCAGCAGGCCCAGCAATCCCCGTTCGGCCAGCAGCCGCAGCAACAGCAGTCACCCTTCGGCCAGCAGCCCGGCCAGCCGCCGTTCGGTCAGCAGCCGCCGCCGTACGGGCAGGCGCCTTTTGGCCAGGCTTCGCCGTACGCCCTGCCTTCGCACGCGTATGCGCACTGGGGCAAGCGGCTCGCCGCGATGCTGCTCGACTTCAGCCCGATCCTCCTGGTCTACCTGATCGGCGGGATCTACTACCTGGTGACCAAGTCCGAAGCCAGCATCGCGCTGGGCATCGCCGGAATCGTCTTCATCGGTTTCACCATCTGGAACCGGTGGATCCTGATGGGCACGACCGGGCAGTCGCTCGGCAAGCGGTTCCTGAAGATCAAGCTTGTCAAGCAAACCACTGGCGAGCCGCTCGGCATCGGGATGACGATCGCCCGCGAGTTCTGCCACTTCTTCGACAACTTCCTCTTCGGTCTCGGCTACTGGTGGCCGCTGTGGGACCTGAAGCGGCAGACCTTCGCGGACAAGATCGTCGGCACGATCGTGCTCCCCGCCGACGCCGAGGCTCCCGGCGCGCAGCAGCAGTTCGGCGGCCAGTCCGGGTTCCCCGCTCCGCAGTCGTCGCCGTTCCCCGCGCAGCCGTCGCCGTTCGGTCAGCCTCAGCAGGCCCCGTCGGGTGCCTTCGGTCAGCCGCAGCAGCCGTCGCCGTTCGGTCAGCAGTCCGCACCGCAGTCGCAGCCGTTCGGGCAGCAGCCGCAGGGAATCGCGACGCCGTCCTCGGAGTCCCCGACCGAACCGGGCTTCGGCGAGTCCGAGCCCACCCAGGTGCTCCGCCCCGGTCAGTCCCAGCAGGCGCCGTCCGCGTTCGACGAGGCCGAGCCGACGCAGAAGATCACGCCGGAACAGCTGAGGCAGCAGCTGCCCGGCGCGGACGGGCCGAACGGGCCCGGAACGCCGCAACAGTAAGAAATGACCGGCGGGATCCACCCGCCGGGAAGCACGACAAAAGTGGGGAACCCGATGACGAACCCGTACGGTCAGCAGCCCGGCTACGGCCAGCAGCAGCCTTATGGCCAGCAGCCTCAGCCCGGCTACGGACCTCCGTCCGGCGCCACGCCCGCACCGTACGGCCAGCCTTCGGGGGCGAACCCCATGCCGTATGGCCAGCCGGCGCCTTACGGTCAGCCGTCGCCGTACGGCCAGCCCGCGCCCTACGGTGCTCCGGGCGGCATGCCCGGCGGCGGGGACATCAACTCGATCCCCGACTACAAGGGCTGGGCGATCGGCTGCATCTTCCTCTGCTGGATCGTCGCGATCTTCGCGATCATGAAGTCCAACGAGGTCAACACCTACAAGATGCAGGGCAACTACGCCGCCGCCATGGACGCGTCGAAGTCGACGAAGACCATGTGCATGATCGCGTCGATCATCGGTGGCGTCGGCTGCCTCTTGTCCCTTCTCTGGATCATCGTGGGCATCGCGACGGCGTTCTAACCCCGAAACAACAACGAGGACCTTTTAGATGACGAACCCTTACGGCCAGCAGCAGCCCTACGGTCAGCAGCAGCCTGGCTATGGACCCCCGTCCGGCGGCATGCCCGCTCCCTACGGCCAGCCCGCCCCGTACGGTCAGCCGTCCCCCTACGGTGCGCCGGGCGGCATGCCCGGCGGTGGCGGCGACATCAACGCCATCAAGGACTACAAGGGCTGGGCGATCGGCTGCATCTTCCTCTGCTGGATCATCGCGATCTTCGCGATCATGAAGTCCAACGAGGTCAACACCTACAAGATGCAGGGCAACTACGCCGCCGCCGCGGACGCGTCGAGGTCGACGAGGACCATGTGCATGATCGCGTCGATCATCGGTGGTGTCGGCTGCGCCTTCGCCATCGTGATGATCATCATCTCGATCGTCGCGGCTTCGACGGCGACCTACAGCTGCTACGGCAGCTACTGCTGATTCCGGGGCACACCACCCCGATGTCGGTCCCGGATGGGACGATGTCGGGGTGGTGAACCTCTATCGCGACACCGGAGTGGTGTTGCGGACGCACAAGCTCGGTGAGGCCGACCGGATCATCACCCTGCTCACGCGGCGGCACGGCAAGGTGCGTGCGGTCGCGAAAGGCGTGCGTCGGACGTCGTCGCGCTTCGGAGCGCGTTTGGAGCCGTTCGGGCACGTCGACGTCCAGTTCTACACCGGCCGTTCCCTCGACGTGATCACCCAGGTCGAGACGGTCGACGCCTTCGCGTCGCCGCTGGTGGCCGATTATCAGCGCTACACCGCGGCGAGCGCCATCGCCGAGACGGCCGACCGGTTGTCCGCCGAAGAGGGCGAACCGGTACTCAAGCTCTACATGCTCGTCGTCGGCGCACTTCGGGCCCTCGCCGGCGGCGAACGCGACAGTTCCCTCGTCCTCGACGCCTTCTTCCTGCGGGCCATGGCCTACGCGGGATGGGCGCCCGCGATCACCGAATGCGCCCGCTGCGGCCTGCCGGGACCGCACAAGGCCTTCAGTGTGTCGGCGGGCGGTTCGATGTGCCCGGATTGCCGGGTCCCCGGCTGTGTCCACCCCTCCCAGGAGGTGCTGACCCTGCTCGCGGCGCTCCTGCACGGGGAGTGGCCGGTGGCCGAAGCGGCGCTGCCGGTGCCGCGGCGGGACGCGTCCGGCCTGGTCGCGGCGCATCTGCAATGGCATCTGGAGCGTCAATTGCGGTCGCTGCCGCTGGTGGAGAGGCGTGCGCGGGAGAGCACCACCGGAGCGCAGTAGGGTCGCAGGCACAGGTTCACTCGATCAGGAGGCTCGAAGGTGCTGCGCAGGGGACGCGAGAACAAGGCGTCACAATTCGAACTTCGCGCGCCGGAGCCGCATCCGTCCGGTGCCCGGCCGCCGGAGATCCCGAAGGACCTCCTCCCGAAGCATGTGGCGCTGGTGATGGACGGCAACGGCCGCTGGGCCAACCAGCGTGGCCTGCCGAGGATCGAAGGCCACAAGCGCGGCGAAGCGGTGATGATCGACGTCGCCAGCGGTGCCGTGGAACTCGGCGTCAAATGGCTGTCGGTGTACGCGTTCTCCACCGAGAACTGGAAGCGGAGCCCGGAAGAGGTCCGTTTCCTGATGGGCTTCAACCGCGACACCATCCGCCGTCAGGTCGACTACCTCGGCTCGATCGGTGTCCGCATCCGCTGGGCAGGGCGTCGTCCCAAGCTGTGGGCGAGCGTGATCAAGGAACTCCAGGTCGCCGAGGAGAAGACCAAGCACAACACGGCGCTGAACATGACCATGTGCGTCAACTACGGCGGTCGCGCCGAACTGGGCGACGCCATGCGCCGCATCGCCCAGGACGTGGCCGACGGGAAACTGAACCCGGACAAGGTCACCGAGAAGACCATCGGGAAGTACCTGTACCAGCCCGACATGCCGGACGTGGACCTGTTCCTGCGGCCGTCGGGGGAGCAGCGGACGTCGAACTTCCTGCTCTGGCAATCGGCCTACGCCGAGATGGTTTACCAGGACACACTCTTCCCGGACTTCGACCGCACCCACCTGTGGCGGGCGTGCCTCGAATTCGCGAAACGGGACCGCCGCTTCGGCGGCGCCATCGACAAAGCTTCGGAAGGAACCTCATGACCACCGAAGCGGCGGACACGGCGGCCTTGCTGACGTCGGCACGGGAAGCCCTCGAGCGCTATCTCGAAGTCCACGTCGACGACGACGGCGCGCTGACCTTCTCGCACGCGGACGTCCCCTGCGTCATCCAGGCGACCCGGCTGGCCGAAGGGCTGACCGTGCTGAGCCTGACCTGCGTCGTCGCCTGGGATCTGCCGGACGACCCGGCGATCGCGGCCTCGGCGGCGGAACGCGCCGGTCAGGGCCTGTTCGGCACGCTCGGCGTCGTGCGCTCGGAGAAGGGGATCGACATCACCCTGCGGTACGCCTTCCCGGCCGAAGGGATGGAAGCCTCGCCGCTGGGGACGTTGCTCATGCTGGTCGTCTCGACGGCTTCGCAGCTGCGCAGCGATCTTCTGGGCACGACCTCCGGGGACTGACCTCGGGAACACAGGGTCACCTGGCATCATCTCGCGCATGGAAACCATTTCCACGAGCGCCCCGGAGCAGAAGCCGGTCCGGCGGTTCAAGATCACTTCGATCGAAGTGCTCTGCGCGATCCTGCTGATCGCGATCCTCGGGCAGAGCTGGCTCCAGCAGGTGTTCGACGTGCCCGCGCTGCGGACCGGCTCGACGGTGTTCGTCGCCGTGTGCGTGCAGGCACTGCCGTTCCTGGTGCTCGGGGTGCTGATCAGCGGCGCGATCGCGGCGTTCGTACCCGCGCGCGTGCTGGAGAAGGTGCTGCCGCGGCGCGCGGGCGCGGCGGTCGGCGTCGCGGGTCTGGCCGGGGTCGCCCTGCCGGGCTGTGAATGCGCCTCGGTGCCGGTGGCGCGCAGGCTGATCGGCCAGGGTGTGGCACCCGCGGCCGCGCTGACGTTCCTGCTGGCCGCGCCCGCGGTGAACCCGGTGGTGCTGGTCGCGACGGCGGTGGCGTTCCCCGGGAACCCGGAGATGGTGTTCGCCCGGTTCGCCGGTTCGCTCGCCACGGCGATGGTGATGGGCTGGCTGTGGGCGAAGTGGGGCAAGCTCGAGTGGATCGCGGAGCGCGCTTTGCGGCGTCTTCCGGAGGTCCAGCACGGTTCGCGCTGGAAGACCTTCGCCGAGACGGCGCGGGCGGATCTGGTCGAGGCGGGCGGATTCCTCGTGCTCGGCGCGATGATCGCCGCCGCGATGAACGTGCTCGTGCCCGCCAAATGGTTCGGTGTGCTCGGGGAGCAGATCGTGCTCGGGATCCTGGTGATGGCCGTGCTCGCCGTCGTGCTGGCCTTGTGCAGTGAGGCCGACGCCTTCGTCGCCGCGTCGCTGACCGCGATGCCCCTGCTGCCGAAACTGGTGTTCCTGGTGGTCGGTCCCGCGATCGACGTGAAACTGTTCGCCCTGCAGACCGGTACCTTCGGCAAATCCTTCGCGCTGCGCTTCGCGCCGGTGACGTTCGTCGTCGCGTTGTCCTGCGCCGTGGTCTCCGGCGTGCTGATCCTCGGAGGTGGCGCGTGAAACGCGAGACCCAGAACATCCTGCTGATCCTGCTCGGCGGGGCGCTGCTCAAGATCACCATCAACGGCGACTACCTGCGCTACGTCAAACCCGCGCAGCAGCCGTGGATCATCGCGGGCGGCGCGGTGATGGTCACGCTGGGCGCGGTCGCGATCGTCCGCGACCTGCTCGCCGCGCGCGCCGCCGCCGTTGTCTCCGGCGACGTCCACGCGCACGACCACAACACGCGTTCGGCGTGGCTGCTGATGGTCCCGGTGCTGGCCGTCTTCCTGGTCGCGCCGCCCGCGCTGGGCGCCGACTCGGTGACCCGGACCGAAGCCAGGGCGCCGCAAAGCGCCTCGGCCGGCAACGCGGCCGCCTTCCCACCGCTACCCGCCGGAGACGTGGTGCCGTTGGAGGTCAACGAGTTCGTCAGCCGCGCGGGCTGGGACAAGAGCGGGACCCTGAACGGGCGCACGGTGCGGCTGTCCGGATTCGTCGTGCACAACGAAGGCAACACGATGCTGGCCAGGCTGGTCATCGGCTGCTGCGCGGCCGACGCCTACCCGATCACCGTGCGGCTGGTGGGCGACGGCGTTTCGGGCTTCGCCAACGACACCTGGCTGGAGGTGACCGGGACGGTGGTGCCGGGCACGGCGGTGCGGGAGAACAGCTACATGCCGGACTTGACGCTCACTTCGGTGCGGCAGGTGCCGGCGCCGAAGGACCAGTACGAGTACTGAGCGCTTGCGCCGTGGGCCCCTTCGCCGGAGCGAGCCGGTGGTTGGAGTGACACTTCGCGAGGCGCGTCGGTCCTGCTGCCCTCAGGTCGGTCTGGCCGCGCTGCGTCGCAGACGCAAGGAAGGGGCCTTTCATCGCGAAATTCGCGATGAAAGGCCCCTTCCTTGCACGGGCGTCAGTGGTTCGAGCAGGTGCCGACGATCTCCACGGTGTGGCTGATGTCGGAGAAGCCGTGCTCCGAAGCGATCTTCTCGGCCCAGCGCTCGACCGCCGGTCCCTCGACCTCGACGGTGCTACCGCAGAGACGGCACACCAGGTGATGGTGGTGGTGCGACGAGCAGCGCCGGTAGATGGCCTCGCCGGTGTCGGTGCGCAGGGTGTCGATCTCGCCGGCTTCGGACAGCGACTGCAGCGTCCGGTACACCGTGGTGAGCCCGATTCCGTCGCCGCGTTTGCGCAGCTCGTCGTGCAGTTCCTGGGCGGAACGGAAGTCGTCGATCTCCTTGAGCAGCTCGACTACGGCGGCCCGCTGTTTCGTCGACCGGCGACCCGGCACCGGCGCGGGACCGTTGGCCGTCGTGGGACTCATGCTCACTTCCCCTCCTGAACGTGGGCTACGGCGTCCACCACGATATGCGCAAGGTGATCGTCGACCAGCCGGTACACCACCTCACGGCCCCGTCGCTCGCCCTGGACGACGCCCGCGGTCTTCAGCACCCGCAGGTGCTGGCTGATCAGCGGTTGCGCGACGTCGAGGGTGTCCACCAGTTCGTGCACGCACCGGTCGGCGCTGCGCAGCTGCAGGACGATGGCGATGCGGACGGGGGCGGCGAGTGCTCTGAGCAGGTCACCGGCGTCCGCGAGGGCGGCGGCCGACGCCGACGCGGCGGGCTCGGCGGGCGGACGGGCGGCCGAATGCGGTCCGGGGTCTTCCGTGAAGCCCGGGGCGGCCGAGTCCGGGGTCACCGTAGCCATCGCCGCCTCCAAGTGCATCATGATTTCCGAAGTCATTGCCAGTAACAGTGCACCCCATCTTAGTGTTCCCGCCTCAAGTGGTCTGTTCGCCGACCGGGCGACCACTCGGCGGCGGTGTTACTGCTCCAATCGGGTGACTTCGCAAAGAAATGACCATTCCGCTTCGCATGTGGTCGCTGACGGTGCAAGGTTGTCGCGGAGCGTTTCGTCGCTTCTCGTACGCTGACGACCGCGCTCGCAGGGCCCGGAGAGGCAGTGGGGAGACATGACTCGTTTCGTGACGAAGCTGGCCGCCGTGACGGCGTCCTTCGCTTTGGCGTCGGTTCCGGGGCTCGCCTCGGCGCAGACGACGCAGGCCGTCGATGAGAAGACCGGACCCGTGTCGTTCGCGAACGTGGCGTCCGCGCGGATCGGGAACTCGGGTTCGCTGATCACCGAGACCCAGCGGTCGCCGCTGACCCCCGGCCAGTCGAAGCTCTCCCCGGATCGCACCGTCGTCCCCCGTGACGAAGGTGAACGCAAGACCTTCGGCGGCAACTGGGACGTCAACCTCGGCCGCTACGGCTCGTCCGCGAACCCGTACCCGAGCGGTATCGCCAGCCGCGACCACAACGTGCTCGCCGCGCTGCAGCAGACCACCGTCCCGACGGCGGTCGCGGAGAGCAACTACGCCCTGATCGACAACGGACGCGGCGGCGCGAAGCCCGCCGACAACACCGTGCTGGTGCTCGAAGGCGCGAAGAGCGCCGTCGACTGCTCGTCGCCGAGCAAGCCGACGTCGTCGACGAGCGTGTCGAAGATCTGGGTGCGCGACGAGAACGGCGCGCTGAAGCCGGCCGGCGCTTCGGGGGTCGACATCAAGGGACTCAAGCTCGGACCGGTGTCGACCGTCCAGGCCGAGAAGGTCAGCAAGGAGAAGACCGTCTCCGACCTGACCGTGTCCCGGGTGACCGCCTTCGACCAGCTGATCCGGCAGGACGGCTGGCGCGGCGGCGACGTCACCGCCGCCGCGGGCTGGAAACTGGAGATCGTCACGCACGTGCGCGACGCGGAGGGCAAGGACCTGCGCGAGGCCCGCGCGACGATCGTGCTCGGCGGCGTGAGCTGCTCGATCCCGAAGAACTTCGTCGCGAAGCCCGCCGGTGGTACCGGGCCGGGCGCGGCGCCCGAGCAGCCGTCGGTGCCGGGAACGGTGCCCGCGGGCGGCGTCCCGCCGCAGACCGCCGACCCGACGCGGACCGTGGTGGGGCTCGGGCTGCTCGGCGGCGGCATCGTGCTCGGCGCGGCGGCCATGCTGCTCTACCGCCGTCGCGACCCCGTTCCGGTGCGGGAGAAGTAGCGGTCCCGTGCGGAACTGGCTGGCGGGACTCTCCGCCGTCGTGTCCGCGCTCGCCATCTCAGCGGGCGTGATCGTGCTGACCTGGATCCCGCCGGAGCAGCCGGTCTCGTTCGCCGAACCCGCGGTCGTCCCGGGGGAGGACGGGGCCCCGCTGGCCTTGCCCGCCGACAGTTCGACGCGCGGGCAGCGGCCCGGCACCATCCGGCTGCCCGAAGGCGGAACGGCGCGACTCGTCCGCTCAGAGGTCAACTCCGACGGCGTCCTCCCGATCCCGCGCGGTCTCCGGGACGCGGCCTGGTGGGGTGCGCGGCTCGGTGCCGAATCCGGGACGGCGCTGATCTCCGGGCACGTCAACTGGGGCGGTGCCAAAGGGCCGTTCGACGAGCTGTGGCGGATGCGGGACGGCCAGGAGGTGGCCGTCAGCGACGCGGCGGGCGGGATCTGGGTCTACCGCGTGCGCGAAATCGTCACCGTGCACAAGGACGAGCTGCCCGCGCAGGCGGCGAAGCTGTTCGCGCAGAGCGGGCCGCACCGGCTGGTGCTCGTCACCTGCGGCGGCGACTACCTCGGCGGGACGGACGGCTACCGGGACAACCGGATCGTCGTCGCCACCCCCGTCACCGGTCCACCCGCCTGAGCCCTGCCCGACCCCGCGCATTTCGTCCTCTAATTGCGGTCCTTGCGCGTGCAACTACCGCGTTTAGAGGACGAAATGCGGGAAGTGGGTGCAACCCACCTCCGCTCGCGTCGCGTGTCTAGCGACACCGGCCGCTCCGGCGGCTTGAAGCGAGCAAGGAGAAATACCCGATGGTGGGACAGTTCGACGACGGTGCGGCGAGCGGGAAGCAGCCGAAGAAACGCTCCGGCCCGGGTTGGATCCTCGCCTGCGCCGCGATCTTCGTGGTGGCGGCCGTGGTCGCGGTGGTCTTGTTCACCGGAAAGGGTGACCCGGTGAACGCGGCCGCCGAGGGCCAGGCGGGTACGTCCGCGATGCAGGCGCCGGAGGTCCCGGTCGACAAGGGCCAGGCGCCCGGCACGGTGAAACTGCCCGGTGGCGGCACGGCGAAACTGATTCGCAAGGAACTGACCGCCGACGGGACCCTCCCCATCCCCGAGGGTCTCGACGAAGCCACCTGGTGGGGCTCGAAACTGGGCGCAGACCAGGGTGCTTCGCTGCTTTCCGGGCATGTGAACTGGAAGGGCAAGAAGGGCCCGTTCGACGAACTGTGGCGGCTCAAGACCGGCCAGGAGGTCAGTGTCGTCGACACCGACGGCGGCAAATGGGTCTACCAGATCGGCGAGGTCGTCACCGTGCACAAGACGAAGCTGGCCGAGCAGGCGGAGAAGCTGTTCGGACCCGACGGTCCGCATCGGCTGGTGCTGGTCACCTGTGGTGGTGAGTACGTCGGCGGGACCGACGGCTACGAGGACAACCGCATCGTCACGGCGTCCTTGGTCAGCCGGCCCTGACCCGTTCCAACCTCGCCGGAGGTCGTGCGGGGACGGGCGGTTAGTCTTGTCGTTCTAGTCCGATACCCGTCCCCGCATGCTTCGGAGCGTGGAGTGCCCGCCAACACCATTGAGACCGTCGTCAGCCTGTGCAAGCGTCGAGGCTTCGTTTTCCCGTGTGGAGAGATCTACGGCGGTACCAAATCGGCGTGGGACTACGGTCCGCTCGGTGTCGAGCTCAAGGACAACATCAAGCGCCAGTGGTGGAAGACCGTCGTGCAGAGCCGCGACGACGTCGTCGGCCTCGACTCCTCGGTGATCCTGCCGCGCCAGGTCTGGGTCGCGTCGGGTCACCTCGACGTCTTCACCGACCCGCTGATCGAATGTCTGTCCTGCCACAAGCGGTTCCGCGCCGACCAGCTGGCCGAGGACTTCTCCGCGCGTACGGGCAAGGAGGTGACCGAGGACGACCTGTCCGAGGTCCCGTGCCCGAACTGCGGCAACCGCGGCGAGTACACCGCGCCGCGTGACTTCAACATGATGCTCAAGACCTACCTCGGCCCGGTCGAGTCCGAGGAAGGCGTGCACTACCTCCGCCCGGAGACCGCGCAGGGCATCTTCATCAACTTCCTCAACGTGCAGACCACCGCGCGGAAGAAGCCGCCGTTCGGCATCGGCCAGATCGGCAAGTCGTTCCGGAACGAGATCACGCCGGGCAACTTCATCTTCCGCACGCGTGAGTTCGAGCAGATGGAGATGGAGTTCTTCGTCGAGCCGGGTGAGGACGAGACCTGGCACCAGTACTGGATCGACGCGCGCACCGAGTGGTACAAGGACCTCGGCATCAAGCCGGAGAACCTGCGTCTCTACGAGCACCCCAAGGAAAAGCTCTCCCACTACTCGAAGCGCACCGTCGACATCGAGTACCGCTTCGCGTTCAACGCGGGCCAGGAGTGGGGCGAGCTCGAGGGCATCGCGAACCGCACCGACTACGACCTGACGACGCACTCGAACCACTCGGGCGTGGACCTGTCGTTCTTCGACCAGGCTTCGAAGCAGCGGTTCCGCCCGTTCGTCATCGAGCCCGCGGCCGGTGTCGGCCGGTCGATGATGGCGTTCCTGGTCGACGCGTACCACGAGGACGAGGTCCCCAACGCCAAGGGCGGCGTCGACAAGCGCGCCGTGCTGAAGCTGGACTACCGGCTCGCGCCGTTCAAGGTCGCCGTGCTTCCGTTGTCCCGCAACGCCGATCTCACGCCGAAGGCGCGCGACGTCGCGGCGATGCTGCGTAAGCACTGGAACGTCGACTTCGACGACGCCGGCTCGATCGGCAAGCGCTACCGGCGCCAGGAAGAGATCGGGACGCCGTTCTGCGTCACCGTCGACTTCGACACGCTCGACGACCTCGCGGTGACCGTGCGGGAGCGCGACACCATGGCGCAGGAGCGGGTCGCGATCGACAAGCTCGAGGCTTACCTCGCGGGGCGTCTGATCGGCTGCTGACACCCTCGGCAAACGCCATGAAAGGTCCTTTCCTTGCAAATTTCGCAAGGAAAGGACCTTTCATGGCGTTGGGGGGGGAGCGGTCGGAACCACCCCTGACAACTGTCACCCCCAGGTCGTGACGCGCGGCCCAAGGCCGCGAGCCCCGGGCACGCCAAGCTCGGGGTATGCGAGAACAAGACATCACCACGGGGGCGGCGGTCCGGCTTTCCGGACTGCGTAAGCATTACGGGGAAGTCCACGCCGTCGACGGCGTGGACCTCACGATCGCGCCGGGCGAGGTGGTCGCCCTCCTCGGCCCCAACGGCGCCGGAAAATCCACCACGGTCGACATGATCCTCGGGCTCACCGTGCCCAACAGCGGCACCGTGACCGTCTTCGGGCGCGAGCCGGGCGAAGCGGTCGGCGACGGGATGATCGGCGCGATGCTGCAGGGCGGCGCGCTCGTCGAGGATCTCACCGTCGCCGAGACCGTCGGCATGGTCGCCGCGCTGCACCGCGAGCCGATGCCCGTCCGGGAAGCGCTGCGTCGCGCCGGGGTCGAAGACCTCGCGAACCGGCGGTCCACCAGGCTTTCCGGTGGGCAGAAGCAGCGCGTGCGGTTCGCCGTCGCGCTGGTGAGCGACCCGGACCTGCTGATCCTCGACGAGCCCACGGCCGCGATGGACGTCGGCACGCGCCGCGAGTTCTGGAAGTCCATGTACGAGTACACGGACTCCGGTCGCACGGTCCTGTTCGCCACCCACTATCTCGAAGAGGCCGAAGAGTTCGCCGACCGTGTCGTGCTGATGCGGTCGGGGCGGATCGTCGCGGACGGTTCGGTCGCGCAGGTCCGTGCGCTGGCCGGGGGACGCACGGTCCGCGCGGCCGTGCCCGCGACGGCGGACCCGGTGATCGCGGCACTGCCCGCGGTCACCGGGTTCGAACTGCGGGGCGGCCGCGTCGCCATCTCCAGTTCCGATTCCGACACCACGCTCCGGGCCTTGCTGACCCAGGTGCCCGAAGCGCACGACATCGAGATCAGCGCCGTCGGCCTCGAAGGCGCCTTCCTTTCCCTGACCGCCGAAAGCACCGAGGAACCCGTCCGATGAACCCGACCTATCTCAAGACCGAGATCGTCCGCACCTTCCGCTCCACCCGGTTCGTGCTCTTCGCGATCGCGTTCCCGGTGCTGATGTTCTTGTTGCAGGTCAACGTTTTCGGTGCGGCCGACGGGCACATCGCCGGAGTGATCATGGTCAACATGATGGCCTTCGGCACCTTCTCCGCCGCGATGACGAGCGGCGCGAAGCTGGCCATCGAACGGTCCACGGGCTGGCAGCGGCAGCTGCGCCTGACCCCGCTGACCGGCGCGGGCTACCTCGGTGGCAAGGGGCTCTCGGCGATGCTCGTCGCCCTTCCGGCGCTGCTCGTCGTGCCGCTGATCGGCGTCCTGGTCGAGGGCGTCCACCTCGACGCCTCCGGCTGGTTGCGGCTGGTGCTCGGCATCTGGATCGGCGCGCTCCCGCTGGTGTTGCTCGGTCTGCTGCTGGGGCAGGTCGCCACGCCGGATTCGATGCAGCCGGTGTCCATGGTCGTCACGATGGGGATGGGCTTCCTCGGCGGGCTGTGGATCCCGATCGACGGGATGCCGTCCTGGATGGCCGACCTCGCCCAGGTGACGCCGACGTACTGGCTGATCCAGCTGGTCCGCCCGGTCGTCACCGACCATCTCACGGTGAGCCTCCCGGCCGCGCTCGGTGTGCTGGCGGCGTGGACCGCGGTCCTCGGGGCGCTGGTGATCAGGCGTTACCGTAAGGACAGTGCGCGGGTCTGAGGAATGGGTGAACCGGTGAACGATTACCCGGGCAGGGTCAAGACGGGCTTGACCAGCCGTGAGAACTGGTGGGCGGACATGCCGCCGCGCGCCGGCGGGGAGCGGCGCCCGGTGCGCCGCGTCGTGTTCCTCCTCGCGTTCGTCCTGCCGCTGCTCGTTCCGGCCGGGATCGACCTGGCCAGGACGGGCCTGACCGCCGAGAAAGCGGTGAGCCTCGGGCTGCTGATCTGCTACAGCGCCTGCTATCTGCTCTTCCCGTTCTTTCTGCGGCCGTCCCGCCGGTGGATGAACTTCGCCTTCTCGGGCGTGATCCTGCTCATCGGGCTCGCGCTGACCTTCCTGATGGGGACCAACCCCTACGTCCTGGTCTATGCCACCGCGACGGTGGCCTTCACGCTGCCGCCGGGGTGGGCGGTGATCTTCAGCGGCTCGGCACTGTTGTCGGTCCTGGCCGCCAGCCTCAGCACCGGGCTGCCGGAAATCGGTGACCTCGTGACGATCACCGCGGTCACGTTCGCCATGTTCTTCATGGCGAACCTGGTCCGCGCGGTGCGGAAACTGGAGGCGGCGAACCGGGAGATCGCCACGCTGGCGGTGGCGGGTGAACGCGAGCGCCTGGCGCGGGACCTGCACGACATCCTCGGCCACAGCCTCACCACCATCACGGTGAAGGCCGGGCTCGCCCGCCGGATGCTGGAGAGCGGCAAGGACGATCGCGCGCTGGAGGAGATCCGCGAGGTCGAAGGCCTGACCCGCAGTGCGTTGTCGGATATCCGCGCCACGGTCTCGGAGTACCGCGAGGTGTCGCTTTCGGCGGAGCTCGCCGGGGCGCGGGCGGCGCTGCGGGCGGCCGAGATCGACGGCGATCTGCCGCACGCGGTGGACAACGTCGAACCGGGCCTGCAGCGCACTTTCGGATATGTGCTGCGGGAAGCGGTCACGAATGTGCTCCGGCATTCCGAGGCGAAGCGGGTCAAAGTCCGCTTCGGTGAGCGATGGCTGGAGATCGAGGACGACGGGCAGGCCGTCGATGCCCCGGCGGGCAACGGCCTGCACGGGCTCACCGAACGGCTGGAGGCCGTCGGAGGGACGCTGGAGGCCTCCCCTCGGCCAGGAGGAGGATGGCTGGTCCGGGCCGAGGTACCGGCCACCGCCGTGGTGAGAGATCCGCGTGCGTCGTTCACCGAAACAGCTGGAGAGTGTGCGTGATCCGGGTCCTGCTCGCCGATGACCAGGCGATGGTGCGCGGGGCGCTGGCCACCGTGCTCGGCCTCGAAACCGACATCGAAGTGGTCGCCCAGGCGGGCTCGGGCGACGAAGTGCTCCAGCTGGCGAAGGAAACGGCCCCGGACGTCGCGCTGCTCGACGTCCAGATGCCGGGCAAGGACGGCCTCGAAGCCGCCGCCGAGCTGCACCGCGCGCTGCCGTCGTGCCGGATCATCATCTGCACGACCTTCGGCAGACCCGGGTACCTCGCGCGCGCGATGACGGCGGGCGCCGCCGGGTTCGTGGTCAAGGACGCCCCTCCGGAGCAACTCGTCGACGCCGTCCGCAGAGTCCACAGTGGACTCCGGGTGGTCGATCCCGCGCTCGCCGCCGAATCCCTCGCCACCGGCGCGAGCCCGCTCACCGGACGCGAGCACGACGTCCTCACCGCGGCGAAGGACGGCAGCACGGTGGCCGACATCGCCAAGGTGCTGCACCTTTCCGACGGCACCGTGCGCAACCATCTTTCGGCCGCGATGGGCAAGACCGGGGCCAGGACGCGGGCCGAGGCGGTGCGGCTCGCGGAAGAACGCGGCTGGCTCTGAGATCCACTCCCGCCTCTGCGAGAATCACCACCGTGAGTACCGCCGAACGGACGAAACCCACTCGCGCGAACCGGGTACGCCGGATCGTGGCGGGGGTGCTGCTGATCGTCTTCGCGGTGATCGGCGGGACGGCGTTCCGGGTCTGGCAGGTCGCGCGGGACGACGTGCGCGACCGGGCCGACGTCATCGTGGTGCTCGGTGCCGCCCAGTACAACGGCAGGCCGTCGGGCATCTTCGAGGCGCGGCTGGCCAAGGCGAAGACGCTCTACGACCAGGGTGTCGCCAAGACGATCGTCACCGCGGGCGGCAAGAAGGCCGACGACAACTACACCGAGGCCGACGCGGGCGCGCGGTGGCTGCGCAAACGCGGTGTCCCCGAGTCGGCGACCCTTCCGGTGGGTGAAGGCAGTGACACCCTGCGCAGCCTGCGGGCGGTCGCCGAGCAGGTGCGTAACCGGGGCTGGAAGACCGCCGTGCTGGTCAGCGACCCGTGGCATTCCTTCCGCGCCCGGGTGATGGCCGACGACCTCGGGCTGGAGACCTGGACCTCACCCACCCATCGCGGCCCGATCGTGCAGACCCGCGAGACGCAGGCGCGCTACATCGTCCGCGAGACCGGCGCGCTGCTGTATTACCGGCTCACGAAGTCCCCGGCGGACGCGCTGTTCGGCACCGGCGAGGTCTGACACCCGATAGGTGTCGGTGACCGCGCTTAAGCTTGGCTGGTGAGCGACACCTACACCCAGGCCGACACCGCGCGCCTGCTGCCCGAGCGGCCCAAGGGCGCGGCGCTGGAAGGCGCCAAGGACGGGCGGAACGCCTTCGCCCGTGACCGGGCGCGGGTGCTGCACTCGGCCGCGCTGCGGCGGCTGGCAGGCAAGACCCAAGTGGTCGGTCCGGGTGAAGGCGCCGAGGTCAGCGGCGTGCCGCGCACCCGGCTGACCCATTCGCTGGAGGTCGCCCAGATCGGCAGGGGGATCGCGGACGAGCTGGGCGCCGATCCGGACCTGGTGGACACCGCCGGGCTCGCGCACGACATCGGGCATCCGCCGTTCGGGCACAACGGCGAACGCGCGCTGGACGAGGTCGCGCGGCCGTGCGGCGGTTTCGAGGGCAACGCGCAGACGCTGCGGATTCTGACCAGGCTGGAGCCCAAGGTCCTGCTCGAAGGCGGGTTGGTCGGCGGGCTGAACCTCACCCGCGCCTGCCTCGACGCCGCGACGAAGTACCCGTGGCCGCGTGAAGAGGGCAACCCGAAGTACGGCGTGTACGCCGACGACGCCGAGGTGTTCGCGTGGGTCCGTGACGGCGCTCCCGAGCGGCGCACCTGCCTGGAAGCGCAGATCATGGACTGGTCCGACGACGTCGCGTATTCGGTCCACGACGTCGAGGACGGGGTACTGGCGGGCCGGATCTCGTTGCAGGTATTGGCCGACGCGGAAGAACGCGCCGCCGTGGCCGAGGCGGCGCGGAGGTTCTCGGACCAATCCCAGTCCACTTTGGAGGGTGCGGCGAAGGAACTGCTCGACCTGCCGGTGGTCGCGGAACTCATCAAGCCCGGCCTCGACGGATCGCTCAAGGCGCAGGTCGCGCTGAAGCGGCTGACGAGCGAGCTGGTCGGCCGGTTCGCGACGGCGGTCGTCGGCGCGACACGGGAGGTGCACGGCGAGGGCCAGCTGAGCCGCTACGCCGCGCAACTGGTCATCCCGGAGCAGGTCGCGGCCGAGGTCGCGCTGTTCAAGGCGCTCGCGCTGCGGTACGTGATGAGCGACAGGCGGCGGCTCGCGATGCAGGACGGCCAGCGCCAGACGCTCGCCGAACTGGTCGGGGCGCTGTGTCACCGCGCGCCGGAAGCGCTGGACGGCCTGTTCCTGCCCGCGTGGGAGGCGGCGCCGGACGACGCGGCCCGTCTGCGCGTCGTCGTCGACCAGGTGGCGTCGCTCACGGACGCGCAGGCCTACGCGTGGCATGCCTGGCACACCGGCAGGCACGGCTGAAGGGAACTTTCGGACAGGAGACGGACGGGCCCGTCCACGGTACGGTCTGCGGCATGGGCGCTGTCGAAAGCCACCTCCGGTTTGGTCTGGACCTCTACCGGGTGCTGGCGAGCCGCACGGAGAACGCGTGCTTCTCGCCGTACTCGATCGCGAGCGCGCTCGGCCTGGTGACCCAGGCCGCCAAGGGGAAGACCAGAGAAGAGCTGATCGCCCTGCTCGGCGATCCCGACGAACTCGCCGACCTGCTGGGTAAAGCCTCGTCACTGCTCGACGACGGACCGGTACTCGCCGTCGCGAACACGCTCTGGGCCTGGGACGGGCTCCCGCTCGAGGACTCGTTCCGCGAGGAACTGGCGACGTGGCCGGGCGGCAAGGTCGCCAGCGCCCCGTTCAAGGACGATCCGGAGGCCGCGCGACGGCTGATCAACGCCGACGTCGCCGAGGCCACCCGCGAGCTGATCCCCGAGCTGCTGAAGCCGGGGACGGTCGCCCCGGACACCGTCGCCGCCATCGTCAACGCGCTGTATCTCAAAACCGCGTGGACCAATCCGTTCTCGCGTGACAACACCGCGGACGCGGACTTCCACGCGCCGTCCGGAACGCGCAAGATACCGACCATGTGGCTCGAAAAGCAGCTCGACCACACCCACGAGGACGGCTGGCAGGCCATCCGGCTCGGTGCGGAGGGCGGCGTGGAGGCGGTCGTCCTGCTCCCGGACGGGGACCTCGACGACGCCGAACTCGACGCCGGCCAGCTGGCGCGGCTGCTGGAGAACACCCGATCCAAGACGATCGCGCTGTCGCTGCCGAAGCTGAAGCTCGACGTGGCCAGTCCGCTGACGGGGAAGCTGCAGGAACTCGGCGTGCGGACCATGTTCACCGGACGCGCCGATCTCACCGGACTCGCCGACGACGACCGGCTCGAAGTGTCCGAGGTCGTCCACCAGTCCGTGCTTCGCATCGACGAACAGGGTCTCGAAGGCGCCGCCGCGACCGCGGTGCTGATGCGGTTGACGTCGCTCATCGTCGATGAACCGCTCGAGGTCACCGTCGATCGCCCCTTCCTTCTGCTCGTGAGGCACGCCTCGACGGGTGTGATCTACTTTCTCGCCCGCGTAGTCGAGCCGTGAGGATGGTCAGTGAGTCTTTTCCAGGCTGAGGCGGCGGACGTGGAGGCCGGGGAGACTCCCACGAGACCTCGCCGGTTCGCCGGTGCCGACGCCGCCATCATGGGCGGTTTCCTGCTGTTCGCTTTCCTGCTCTACAACGGGCTCTGGCTCGATCTCGAAGAGGGCTACCTCTGGAACAGCGCGTCGGACCAGAACCTGTGGGAGTGGTTCTTCTCCGTCACCGCGGACAACGTGCTGCACCTGAGGAACCCGCTCACGACGCATTTCCAGAACCATCCGCTCGGCGTCAACCTGATGGCCAACACGGCCATGCTCGGCATCGGCATCCCGCTGGCGCCGGTCACGCTCGCCTTCGGCCCGACGGTCACCTGGGCCATCGCGCTCACCGGCGGTCTCGCCGGCACCGCCGCGGCCTGGTACTGGGTCTTCTCGCGGCATCTGGTCACCAACCGGGTCGGCGCGGCGATCGGCGGCGCGTTCTGCGGGTTCGCCCCGCCGATGATCTCGCACGGCAACGCGCATCCGAACTTCGTCGCGTGGTTCGTGCTGCCGTTCATCGCGTTGCTGGTCTTCAAGATCGCCCGTGGCGAGCGCCCGGTCCGCAACGGGATCTTCCTCGGTCTCCTGGCGGCGTACCAGATCTTTCTCGGCGAAGAGCCGCTGCTGATCTTCGCGATGGCGTTCGCGATTTTCGCCATCGCCTACTTCGCGACGAACTACCGCGAGTTCCCGTCGATGGCGAAACCGCTGGGAATCGGGGTCGGCATCGGCGTCCTCGTGGCGCTGGTGCTGTGCGCTTTCCCGTTGTGGTGGCAGTTCTTCGGCCCGCAGAGCTACCAGGCGATCGAGCACGGCTCCGTCGGCAACGACACGGCCGCGTTCACCCGGTTCGCGACGCAGTCGGTGGCCGGGCAGCCGCAGGCCGCGGCGGACGTGTCGATGAACCGCACCGAGGAGAACGCCTTCTTCGGCTGGCCGCTGATCGTGCTGATGGTGGTGATCACCGGCTGGCTGTGGCGCGAGGTGTTCGCGCGGGCGCTGGCGATCTCGATGCTCGTGATGGCGTGGCTTTCGCTCGGTGTGCAACTCGTCGTGGTGCACGAGGAGACCGGCGTTCCCGGGCCGTGGAAACTGCTGTCGGAACTGCCGCTGTTCGAATCACTGCTGGAATCGCGGCTCGCGATGGGCTGCATCCCGCTCATCGGCGCCCTGCTGGCGCTGGCGACCGAGCGGGTCTGGTCGGTCGCCGCGAAACTGCCCGAAGTGCCGGGAGAGCGGCGATTCCCGTTGCGGCTGGTGTGGATCGGCGCCGTCCTCGCGGTCCTGCTGCCGATCGCGCCGACGCAGCTGATCGTGAAGGACCGGCCGCCCACACCGCGGTTCCTCGCCGACGGCACCTGGCGGACCTACGTCGCGCCCGGCGGCACCGTGGTGCCCGTCCCGTTGCCGAGTTCCGGCGAATCCGAGCCGCTGCACTGGCAGATCGACGCGGGACTCGGCTACTCGATGCCCGAGGGTTACTTCGTCGGGCCGAGCGGACCGGACGACAAACGCGGCCGCTACGGCGCCATCCAGCGGCCGACGTCGGTCATCTTCGACCAGATCAAGCAGACCGGCGTGCCGGCGACGATCACCGAGTCGCAGCGCGTGCAGGCGCTGGAGGATCTGCGGTACTGGAACGCCGACGTCCTCGTGCTGATCCCGCGCGAACACCAGGACGCCTTCCGGGCGACGGTGGACCTGCTGCTGCGGAAGCCCGCCGAGTTCGTCGACGGCGTCTGGATCTGGGACGTGCGGGCGATCACCCCCTGACCCCTTCCCGCGTTTGGTCGTGAGTGGCGATTCGGGTTAGAACCCGAATCGCCACTCACGACCAACTTGACCCACCCCACACCGGCAGCCTCAAGCCCGGACACGCGCGACTACGCACCCAGAGGACTAAACGCGGGGCTCGTCCAGGGACAGAAAGCGATCCGGCCCGCGCGCCGGCGAAGTACCGGAACAACGCGGCGGCCTCGGCGAACTCGGCTTTGGCTTCCTGGAGCGGTTTTCCCTGCTCCTCGGTCAGCACCGGAGCCAGTACCGCCGCGGCCTCCTCGACGACGACCGCGCACGACGTCAACGCCGCGTGCCGGTCCGCGGCGCGCCAGGCGGGCCACGCGCCGCCGGCGGCGCGTACCGCTTTGTCGACATCGGCCTGGCCGTCGTCCGGGATGGTCGTGATCGGCCGGCCGGTCGCGGGGTTTTCGACGGCGAGCCTCGGACGGGTCATGTGGTTCCTCCGGTGGGAGAGTGCGGAGGGATCGTCGAAGAGACCGAAGCGCAGGCATCGGTTGTGTCCAAGGGATCGCTGAGCGTAAGCGTACCTTCATTGATCGAATGGCGGTTCCGGCGAAAAGGCTAAATCGGCTCCGTCCCCAGCCGTGGCCCACGCCACCGGGGAGTGGTTGTCACGTCTCCGCCCGGCGCCTCGTCCACCTTCTGATCGCAACCGCACGAGGAGGACACCATGCCGCGCATTCCCGCCGTCAAAACCGCCGACGCCGGCTTCCTGCTGAAGCTGATCTACAAGTTCGCCGGGAAACGGTTCGGCGCCGTCCCCGAGCCGATGGCCGTCTACGCGCACCACCCGGCACTGCTCCGGGCCAACGGCATGCACGAAATGCTGGCGGAGAAGGCCAGCAAAACGCTGCCGTCGAACGTGCGCGAGCTGGCCGTGTACCGCGTCGCGACGCAGCTCGGCTGCTCGTGGTGCATCGACTTCGGCACCATGCTGCAGCTGCACGAGGGACTCGACATCGAACGGCTGAAGAACATCGACGACTACGCGAAGTCGCCCGCCTTCACCGCTCAGGAACGGCTCGCGCTCGCCTACGCCGACGCGATGACCGCGAGCCCGGTGACCGTCACCGACGAGCAGGTCGCCGAACTGGAACGCGAGTTCGGCCGCAAGGGCGTCATCGAGCTGACCTACCAGATCGGGCTGGAGAACATGCGTGCCCGGATGAACAGCGCGCTCGACATCACCGCCCAGGGCTTCACTTCGGGCGACGCCTGCCGGATCCCGCTTCCCTGATCCCGCCTCCTGACACGCTGCGTTTCGTCCTCTTAATGCGGTAGTTGCACACGCAAGGACCGCGTTCAGAGGACGAAACGCGGTCAGGCGCCGACGCGGGCCCGCGCGGTGGTGAGCTTGTCCGGGTTCGCCATGTCGTAGATCGTGACGATCTTCCCGTCGCGGATGACGAACGCGTCGACGTGCTCGTCGAGCGCCCGGTACTCGCCGGAGGCCTCCTGTGGCGGGATGTAGAGCCCGAGGTCGCCGTTGACGAGGGCGAACCTGGCCTTCTCGATCCCGGCCGGGTCGTACATCCGCATGAGGCCCTGGAACAGCCGGGTGACCTTGTCGAATCCGGTGACGGTGCGCACCGCCGTGCGCGCCTTGCCGCCGGCGTCGCCGACGAGGACGACGTCCGGATGCAGCACCTCGGCGACCGCCTGGATGTCGCCGGTGAGCATCGCGGTCATGAACTTCTCGATGATCCGCTGCTGCTCGGCGAGCGCCGTCCGCGGCGGCGGTTCGGCGTCGGCGAGCGCACGGCGGCCGCGAGAACCGTGCTGGCGGGCGGCCTCGGTGGTGCAGCCCAGGATCTCGGCGATCTCGCCGAACGGCACCGAGAACGCGTCGTGGAGGACGAACGCGACGCGTTGTTCGGGCGTCAGCCGGTCGAGGACCACCATCGCAGCCATCCGCATCCCGTCGTCGCGGACCGCGACGGCGAGCGGGTCCTCCGACGACGGCGTGCCCAGCGGGCCGAGCACCGGCTCGGGCAGCCATTCGCCGACGTACCGCTCGCGGCGCACCACCGCCGACCGCAGCCGGTCGAGACAGATCCGGCTGACGACGGTGGTCAGCCACCCCTTGTGGTCCTCGATCGCCGCGCGGCGATCGGCGTCCAGGCCGCTCAGCCGCAGCCAGGACTCCTGGACCGCGTCCTCGGCGTCGGACAGCGTGCCGGTGAGCCGGTAGGCGACGGACACCAGGTGAGGGCGCAGCTCGGCGAACTTCCCGGCGAGTTCATCCAGGGCGGTACTCATTCCCCGAGTGTGCCGCACACCCCTCCCCGAGCGGCAACTAGAGTGGTGAGCGTGGCAGGACGGATTCGGGACAGCGACATCGCGGAGGTGCGCGAGCGCAACCGGATCGACGAGGTCGTCGGTGATTACGTCGCCCTTCGCAGCGCCGGTGGCGGCAGCCTGAAGGGGCTTTGCCCGTTCCACAACGAGAAGACCCCGTCGTTCAACGTGCGCCCCTCCCACGGCACCTTCCACTGTTTCGGCTGTGGGGAAGGTGGTGACGTGATCAAATTCGTGCAGAAGATGGATTTGATCTCGTTCGTCGAGGCCGTCGAGCGGCTCGCGGACCGCGCGGGCTTCCGGCTGACCTACGAGGGCGGCGGCGGAAGCGTCCAGCGTGACCGCGGCACCCGCTCCCGGCTGATCGAGGCGCACCGCGCGGCCCAGGAGTTCTACGCCGAGCAGCTGCTCACCCCGGACGCGCGCGCGGCGCGGGACTTCCTGTCCGAGCGGGGCTTCGACGCCGCCGCCGCGCAGACGTTCGGCTGCGGCTACGCGCCGGCCGGTTGGGACAAACTCACCAAGCACCTGCTCAACCGCGGGTTCGAGGTCAAGGAACTGCTCACGGCCGGACTGGCCAAGGAAGGGCAGCGCGGCCCGATGGACCGGTTCAACCGGCGGCTGCTCTGGCCCATCCGCGACGTCGGCAACGAGGTCGTCGGCTTCGGTGCGCGGCGCCTGTACGACGACGACCGGGTCTCGGCGAAGTACCTGAACACCTCGGAATCGCCGATCTACAAGAAGTCGCAGGTGATGTTCGGCCTCGATCTGGCCAAACGCGAGATCGCGAAGCGGCACCAGGTCGTCGTGGTCGAGGGCTACACCGACGTGATGGCGATGCACGCCGCCGGGGTGCCGACGGCCGTCGCGTCGTCGGGGACGGCGTTCGGTGAAGACCATATGAAGGTGCTTCGCCGGCTGATGATGGACGACGACGCCTTCCGCGGCGAAGTCATCTTCACCTTCGACGGTGACGAAGCAGGCCAGAAGGCGGCACTGAAGGCTTTCGAGGGAGACCAGACCTTCGCCGGGCAGACCTACATCGCGGTCGCCCCCGACGGCATGGATCCTTGCGAACTGAGGCTCGCCAAGGGCGACACCGCCGTGCGCGATCTGGTCGCGCGGCGGATCCCGCTGTTCGAGTTCGCGATCAAGAGCATGCTCAAGGGCTTCGACCTCGACTCGGTCGACGGCCAGGTCGCGGCGCTGCAGAAGACCGTCCCGATGGTCGCGGGCATCAAGGACCGCGCGAGCCGTGACGGCTACGCGTCGAAGCTCGCCTGGTGGGTCGGCTGGCAGGACGCGGCGCAGGTGGTGAACCGGGTCCGCGGCAGCGCGGGCGCCACCGCGAAACGCTCGAACACGATCGAGGTCCGGCGCCCCGCCCAGGCCGCCACCGCCACCATGGAGGAGGACCTGCCGAGGCCCGCGCCCGGCGACCCGCGGTTCATCGCGCAGCGCGAGGCCCTCAAGGCGGCGCTGCAACAGCCGATGCTCGCCGGCGCGGAGTACGACGCGCTCCCCGAGGACGCGTTCACTCATCCGGTGTATATCGCCATCCACAAGGCACTGCTGGCCGCCGGGGGAGCGGGTTCCGGGCTGACCGGGCCCGCCCTGCTCGACGCCGCCACCCCGCACTGTCCACAGGGGACGGTGCGCCGCGTGCTCAGCGAGCTTTCGGTGGAACCGTTGCGCGCCAAGGGCGAGGTCGACTCGCGCTACATCTCCGCGCAGCTCGCGGCGGTGCAGGAAGCCTTGGTCGGCCGCCAGATCAACGAGATCAAGTCGAAACTCCAGCGGCTTTCCCCGGTCGAGGCGCCGGACGACTACCGCGCGCTGTTCGGCGACCTCGTCGCGCTCGAGCAGTACCGGAAGGCGTTGAAGGAACAGGCCATCGGCGGATTGGACTGAGTGCTCATGGGCTGGCTGCGTCACCTGCTCGGCGACCGTGTCCCGGCGGATTTCGACGGCTCGCTGGACGACGGCGAACACGTCGTCGGGAGCGCGGCCGTCGAGGGCGGCGGCTACCTGCTCGTCACGCCGCTGGGGCTCTGGATCCCGGCCGAGGCGGGGTCGCGCCGGATCGGCTGGCATCTGGTCGGCAAGGCCGCGTGGTCCGACGGGGTGCTCACGCTGACCGAGTCCCAGGAGACCGGCACCGCCGGAAAGGCCGTGCTGCTGGCCGACAAGGCACCGGTGCGGTTCAAGCTCCCCCGGCCGGGCAAGGTGCCGCTTTTGCTGCGGCAGCGGGTCGACGGCTCGGTCCGGGAACGGCACCGCAAGGACTTCGGGACCGGCGGAGCGTGGTTCGTCGAACGCAAGATCCCCGGCCAGGACGGCACGGTGCTGCAGGTGCGGCCCGATCCCGGCACCGACGTCGACGTGGTCAAGGCGATCGCCGAGGAAGCGGCGGAGAAACTGGCCCGGAAACTGGTCAAGCCATCCGGCTAGCAGTACGCTCGTACTGTATCGCTGGGAGGCGCCATGTGGGATCCGGTCAAGTACCTCGACTACGCCGACCTGCGGGCCCGGCCGTTCCACGACCTCATCGGGCGGATACCGGCCGCGAAACCCCGCCGGGTCGCCGACCTCGGCTGCGGCCCCGGAAACCTGACCGCCGGCCTGGCCGAACGTTGGCCGGACGCGATCATCGAGGCGAGCGACAGTTCCCCCGAAATGGTCGAGGCCGCGCGCTCGCGAGGCGTCGACGCGCGCGTGCTGGACGTCAACGACTGGGTGCCCGAACCGGATACCGACATCGTCCTCTCGAACGCCGTCCTCCAGTGGGTCCCGGAGCATCGGGTCCTGCTCCGGCGCTGGGTCGATCTCCTGCCGTCCGGGGCGACGCTCGCCTTTCAGGTCCCCGCCAACTTCGACGCCCCCTCGCACGCCCTGGTCCGTGCGCTCGCGCGCACCGAGGAGTGGGCATCGCGCCTCGCCGACGTCGTCCTGCGGGAGAACGAGGCCGTCGACAGCCCGCTCGGCTACGGAAATCTGCTCGCCGACGCCGGATGCGCCGTCGACGCCTGGGAGACGACCTATCTGCAGCGGCTGTCCGGGGAGAACGCCGTGCTCGAATGGATCACCGGCACCTCACTCCGGCCGGTCAGGGAAGCCCTCCCGGGCGCCGACTGGGACCACTTCCGGGCGCAGCTCGCCCGCGAGCTGGACGAGGCCTATCCGCCGCGCCCTGACGGGACCACCTGGTTCGAGTTCCGGCGCGTCTTCGTGGTCGCCGTCGTCCCCTGACGTCAGAAGGGGCCCTTCGCCGCGTCAAGTGCGGCGAAGGGCCCCTTCGGTCTGTCTCGGGTATCCGGGTCAGCGCTGGGGCCGCCCGAACCGCTCACCGACCTTGGCGCGGGCGACCCCGGCGGCGCCCTGCACCATGGGGTGGTCGGCGATCTTGCGGTAGGTCCGCACGATCTGCTCGTACCGTCCCCGGCCGGCCTTCGCGCCCAGTACATAGCCCGCGGCCGCACCCAGCAGGAACATCTTCATCCGAGTCAACGCCTCCGTTCGATCTTGCTTCGACTGCCATTGTCCCTCAAAACGCGAGCTTGACGAGGTCGCGCGCGAAAGTGGGGGTGGGTGCGCGGCCGCCGGAGGCCATGGGCTAAAGTTCTCTCATCGGTCGGAGCGATCCGGCCGGTACGGAGCACAATCCCCTGTAGCTCAACTGGCAGAGCATTCGGCTGTTAACCGGAGGGTTCTTGGTTCGAGTCCAAGCGGGGGAGCACAAGCCCAGGCCACGCGGCCTGGGCTTCTTCGTGTTCGGGGTACCAGGGGCGATTCGGTGTCGATCGCCTGAGGGCACGGCCGCGTTCCTCCGTTCCGGCGGAAGCGCTACAATGAGTCACGTATCGTGAGGTCGTTCAGACTGTGTGGAACCGGTCGGAATGTGGCCTCGGGCGGGCCACCCGAGAATGAGGCGAGCCGAGCACCTGCCAGCGGGCATGACGGACCCCTCTGCGGGTAACCGCTCCTGAGCTCGCCGACGGCTGGATCCACGCCACCGCGGTTGAGGAAACCACCCGACAGGTGACTCCGATTGCACAACACTGAACGCTGCTTCGTCGCCGCTGAGACCGCGTCCCCCGCGGCAGATCTCGCGGTGACGGTATGACACCGCCTGACGACGTCGAGACCGTACTGGCTCGCCTGCACCGCGCGGCCGCCGACCGGCAGCATCTCGGCGCCGTCACCTCCCTGCGGATCGCCGAGCCGCTCGGCCTCGACGCGCTCACCATCGACTTGATCAACAGCACCGGCACACTGGAACTGGTGTGGTGCGACCCGGCGGACGGGCCAGGCCACGACCTGGACACTCTGCAATACACCCTCGGTGACGGTCCCACCCTGGAAGCCGTCCAGCAGGGCTACACGGTGTCCGAACCCGATCTGGTCGCCACCGACCAGGCTCGTTGGCCGTTGTTCTTGCCCGCCGCGATGCAGTCCCCGGCCCGAGCCGTCATCGCCGCGCCGCTGCGAGGCCACGAGGGGACTTTTGGTGCCCTTACCGGTTACCGGGCCACGCCCGGCGCCATGACCGCGGCGCAGTCACACGATTTTCACCGCGTCCGGGACGGGTTGCTGCCCTTGCTGATGCAGAGCGCGCCGATTTCGGCGATCAGCGACCCCGAAGGCAATGGCGGCGGCCTCCGCCACTACCGAGCGGAAGTCCAGCAAGCCGCCGGTTTCCTCGCCACCGCCCTCGCCATCCCGCCCGATCAGGCACTGGCCCGGCTACGCGCACACGCCTTTCGCCACGACCGCTCGCTGACCGAACTGGCTCGCGACGCCCTCACCCGCCGCCTCCGGCTGGACTGACCACCAGGAAACAGTGACCTGTCGGCTTATTCGGCGGCGCGGAGTTCGGTGTTCCGGCGCCGCGCTTCGCGGAGTTGATCTTCGAGCGAAATGATGCGGCAGGCGGCGTCGACAGCTGTGCCCTGGTCGACCAGTTCTCGCACGCGTGCGGCGATACGCAGCTGGTGCCGGGAGTAGCGACGGTGCCCGCCCGCGGAGCGCTGCGGGCTGATCAAGCCGGCCTCGTCGAGACCGCGCAGGAAATTCTGAGTGGCGCCCAGCATGTCCGCGGCGCGGCCCATGGTGTACGCGGGGTAGTGGTCGTCGTCGAATTTGTCGGCCCCGCCCGGACCGGGATCGGGGGTCTCGCGTTGGTCAGGAATCATTCCACCTCCACAGCACAAGGGACCCCGGGTGCCACTCGTGGCGCCCGGGGTCCCCAGGGTTGGGTTTCACCATTGTCAACCGGCCGTGAGGCCGATGTCCTGCATCCGCGGTGTCCGTCCGAGAGGCGGACGATGCGGAGATCGCTTATTCGTAACCGAGAACCACCTTCCAATCCGATGGGCCTGCGGTACCCGCGCGGCACTACTGCCCAGCCGCGGCGGGCGATCCAATGATGTTCCCGTTTCCTTTTTCCGGTTTCTCTCTTGCTGGGTACTGCTTGTATTGCGAGTCCACGGGATGACCGGCTGGAACCCTTTCCCTGATCGGCTCCAGCACGCGTCATACCGGTCTTGCCGTGACTACTTACTGACTTGCTACTGCTTGTACTGCTCTTGCAACTGCGTACTTCGTTTACTGCTTACTGCACTGCTTTTACTGCACTACCTCGCCGGGATCGGCCTTGCTGTTCACGTCTTCAGTTCCACGATCCCGGTACTTCACCGGCCACCAGTCGAAACCTGTTCACTGATCGGCTTCGTCCTGCCTGACCGTCTTGTCTCACCTCGCGGGTAGTTCCGTCATCTCCCGCGCCTGCTTGACGTTGTCTCTCTCGGTACAAGAAGAACACTACATGCATCCGACGCCGAATGTCTACCCTCGCGACCATAGATTTTCTCTTGTGTCGCTGTATGAGAACCGTCGTTGCGGAAGACTCGCAGGTCAGGGCGGGGAAGCGGCGTACGGCATCACTCGAAAGGGAGGGAGGATTCCTTCATCGGCCCGGCGTCTCGGGTGCGATAAGTCGAGGTACCGGTTCGCGTCGGATCGCGATGACGACGGTGTCGTCGGCGTGCAGGACCACGTCGTGCATCTCGGTGGCCAGCGCACTGGGGATCGTCGCCGTGGGTGTTCCGGCGTGGCGTGGGGCGGCGGCCAGGAGCCGGGCTTCGCCTTCCTGATGGTTTTTGCGGCTTTCGGTCAAGCCGTCGGTGTAGAGGAGGATCAGGTCGCCCGGTGCGAGGGTGCGGCGGACGAGGCTGCCGCTGCCGGGGTCCGGGAAGCCGACGCCTCGGCCGATGACGGCGGGCACCAGGAGCTCTGTGTCGCCCGCGGCGGTGAGGAGGACGGGGCGGGGGTGGCTGCCGTTGGCGACGGTGATGCCGCCGGTGGCCGGGTCGAGCCTCGCCAGCAGGACGGTCGCCATGAGGTCGGGTTCGATGGTCGCGAGGGTGCGGGCGGCGCGGGCGATCAGGTCGTGGAGGGGGTGGCCTTCGAGGGCGAGGGTGCGGATGGCGTGGGTGACGGTCAGCGCGTGCCGCGTCGAGGTGACACCGTGACCCACGGCGTCGACGAGGGTGATGTGCACGTTCCCGTCGGGGAGCACGAACCAGTCGTAGAGGTCGCCGCCGGTGGGGGAGTCCGGCTCGCTGGGGGCGTAGTGCACGGCCAGTTCGAACCCGTCGACGTGAGGCGGTGGCGGGCGCAGCGCGTCTTCGAGTTCGCGGAAGATCACCGCGTGCGCCCGGCGCAGTCGTTCGTCCCGTTCCTCGAGTTCGACGTACATGGCGAGCACGCCGCTGTTCGTCTCGGCCAGCTCGTGTTTGAGTTCGCGCTGCTCTTTGGCGATCACGTCGGCGCGGGCGGCCAGCGCCAGCATCTCCTCCCGCGTGGCCGCCTCGTCGTCGTCCGGCACGGCCACGGCGCCGTCGCCGGTGCCGAGATACCAGGTCAGGGTCGCGCTGTCCCCGGCATCGGGCAGGAGGGGCAAGGCGTTGCGTCGCCGTTGTCCGACGGGATGCGGCAAGCGCATCGTCACGGCCAGCCGGTTGTCCACTGTGGACGACGAAAGTCCGGCCTGTCCGACGGCGTCCCCCGCGGCCTCCGCGAGCAGGGTCACGGCGAGGACGAGCCGGGCCCTGTCCTCGGCCGGGACGCCCGCGGCGGCACAGACCTGGCGCAGCCGTCGGCGTAAGGAGGCCACGTGGGGGTGCGTCATGTCGTGTCACCACCCGGGCCGAACGCGATCACGGTGGCGTCATCGCGGGGATCGCGGTGGTGCTGGGCGAGGTCCGCGGTGAGCAGCGCGGGTTCCGGGAGGGGGCCGAGGGGTGCGGGACCGCGCCACCGGGTGCCGATCCCGTCGGTGTGCAGCACGACGACGCGGGGGCCTGCCAGGGCGAGGGAGCGCACGTGCGTGGCGGGCAGGCTGAAACCGACCACGCCGGGCGTGCTCAACAGCGGCTGGCTCCGTCCGGGTGTCAGTACCAGGCCGCTGATGTTGCCGACCCCGCAGAACTCCAGGAGGTCACCGGAGACGCGGGCCAAGGCGACCGCGGCACCGCGGGTTTGCCGCAGCCGTCGGTGCATGGCGGTCAGCTGCTCGGACAGCGAACGGCCCGGTCGCTGGCCGAAGACCTCGATCGCGGCTTCGGCGGCGTCGCTCGCCTCGGGGCCGTGGCCGAGCCCGTCCACGATGGCGATCGTGCGGACACCGCGTCCCGTCGACAGCGCGAGGGCGTCGCCGCAGCGCTCTTCGCCTTCACGAGGCAACCGGACGTGGGCGATCCCGGCGCCCGGCATGCCGGGCGCGAGCACCCTGGCTACCGCGATGGTGCCGGCTCCGGGTGCCGACCGGATCCGGAACTCGGTGGCGAGCCTGCCGACGGCGCCGAGTCCCGTGCCGAGCGTCTCCGTCGTGGTGTGCCCATCGATCCGCCAGTAATCCAGGTTCGCCATGCCCGGCCCGGCGTCGGTGGCGTAGATGTCGATCCCGTGCCCGGGAAGGGACTGCTGGACGAACACGGATCCGTCGCTGGCGTGCTTGTCGATGTTGCCCGCCAGTTCGGAGGCGATGACGGCGGCACGTTCGGCGAGCACTTCGGGCAGGCCCGCCTTCGCGGCGACCTCACGGGCCGCCCGTACGGCGGTGTAGACCGCGCTCGCGTGGTCGATGCGGATCAGCGCCGTGCCCTGCGCGACGGTGACGGTCATCGTTTCCAGCGCACGACAGTGACCGTGGTGCCCTTACCGGGGGCGGTGTCGATGGTGAACTGGTCGACGAGCCGCCGGGTGCCGCCGAGGCCGTGCCCGAGGCCGGCGCCGGTGGAGAAGCCGTCGGTCATGGCCTGGTCGACGTCGGCGATGCCGGGTCCCTCGTCGCGGACGGACAGGTTCAGTCCCACCCGGCCCCGGCCGTCTCGCACGACGGCGATCGTCATGGTCCCGCCACCGCCGTGGATGTAGGCGTTGCGGACCAGTTCGCTGGCGGCGGTGACGATCTTGGTCTGGTCGACGATCGAGAAGCCGGCCGCGACCGCGTCGGCCCGTACCGCGTGGCGGGCGGAGAGCAGGTCTTCTTCGGCGCGGACGGAGTGTTCGCGCGGTCCCTGGTCGGTGAGTTCGTCAGGAAGCATGAGGCGCCTCTTCGGCGGCCTCGGTGGGAGGGCGCCACCCCAGCAGTGCCATGGCCTGTTCGGCGTTGAGCGCGGTCTGCACGCCGGTGAGCTGGAGGCCGAGTTCGGACAAAGTGATCGCGACCGCCGGGCGCATTCCGGCGACGATCATCCGCGCGCCGAGCAGGCGCCCGGTGGCGGCCAGCTGCATCAGCACCCGGGCGACGAAGGAGTCGATGATCTCCAGCCGGGAGATGTCGAGGATGACGCCGCGGATCCCTTCGTCGGAGATCCGGGTGGTGAGTTCGTCGGTGAACCGGAGTGCGGTCGTGTCGTCGAGGTCGGCCAGCAGCCCGCTGATCAGGATGTCCCCGAGCCGCAGGATCGGCAGGCCGGCGCCGGGGCTCACCCGGTCACCGCGTGGGGACGGCCGTCGAGCAGGGTCATCGCGGTGGCCAGCGCGTCGGCCAGCGAACCGCGGGTCACGATGTGCGAGAGGTCGATGCCGAGCTGGGTGATGGTCTGGGCGATCGACGGGCGGACCCCGCTGATCAGGCAGTCGGCGCCCATGAGCCGGACGGCACTGACGGTCTGCAGCAGATGCTGTGCCACCGCGGTGTCCACAGTGGACACGCCGGTGATGTCGATGATCGCCACGCGGGCTTCGTGGGTCTGGATCGCCTCCAGGAGGCTGTGCATCACGACCTGGGTGCGGGCGCTGTCGAGCGTGCCGATCAGGGGCACGGCCAGCACCTGCCGCCACAGTCGCACCACCGGGGTGGACAGCTCCACCATCTGCTGGTGCTGGCGGCGGATGATTTCCTCGCGCCCTTCGACATAGACCGAGAACGTCAGGAGGCCCGCGGCGTCGAGGAGCTGGTTGACCGCCTGTGCGGCGGTGTAGCGCGTGGCGGGGTCGTCGGTGTGTCGTTCGAGCGCCGTCAACACGGTGCGCTTGAGGGCGAAGATCGCCTGAGCGGTGGCCGAGGGAGCAGTGCCCGCGCGGGCTCGCCGCTCGGACAGTCCTCGCAGGGCGGAGCGGACCACTTCATCCCGCTCGACGACCTGACCCGGCGGAACCTCGGTGCCGAGGGCGCCGCGGAGCGCTCCCACTAGTTCCTTGGCTTCGCGTCGAAGCCCTTCCTCGCCGAGCTGGGCAGACGAATCGGCCAGCTGCACTTGGACCCAGTCATCGATCAGCAGGTCCTGATCCGCCTCGAAGATCCGCGCCAGCAGGTCCCGGGCAGCAACTTCTTCCGTGCCGTGCAACGCGTCCTCCCAGCAGATCGCCGTCGCGAAGCTCCGGTGCGTCCGCAACTGTTGTCATATGACAACAGTAACCCTACTGGAGTGGTCCCGGCAGTTCAGCCCGGTGTCCGGGAGCCGGCCGCCTCTTGGAACGCCAGCAGACCGGTGGCGAGCGACGCCCTGGCTTCCGGGGACATCTTCACCAGCGCGGCCTGGAGACTTTCGCGGCGCCGGTCACGGAGGTTGCGCAGGTAGGTCTTGCCCCGGTCGCTGAGTCTCAGCGTGAGTTCGCGGCGGCTGCGGCTGCTGGGCAGCCGTTCGAGGAACCCGACAGCCTCGAGCCGGTCACACAGGCGGCTCACCAGCGGAGGTGTCGAGCCGAGCAGTTCGGCGAGCGCGCGCAGGTTCAGACCGTCGTGGTGGTCGAGCGCGACCACCGCGCGGACCTGGGACGTCGAGAGCGGGCGAGGCGAAGCCTCGCGGGCTCGTTCGAACATGATCTCGAGCAGCTCGGCCGTCTCGGCCACGGCCGCCGCCACCGTTTCGGTGTCAGGCTGCTCGGGGGACCAGTTCACACCGCCACTCTCGCATCCTTATGCTGGGCTGTCAGCTCAGCTCACTGCGACGCGTCCTGCCACAGGTCCGACGGAGCGGCGCCGACACATACCGCGTGCCCAGGTCAGGCACCGGTTCCGGTGAGCAGGAGGCACCAGAAGTGGACAGATCCCTGGCGGTCGAACGCGTTCTGCGCGGCGTCCAGCCCCACGCACTGCTCGACGGGTTGCGTTCGGCGTTGCAGGAGCATTTCGGAGCCAGGTCCGTCGACCTGCTGATGGCCGACTACAGCCTCACCGAACTACGCCGCGTGACGTCGCTGCCCTACACCGCGGAGCCGATACCGGTCTCCGGCACGACGGCGGGCAAGGCCTTCACCGCCCAGCAGGCGACGTTCGACACGGACGAGACCGGCGTACGGGCACATCTCCCGGTCACCGTCCGTGGAGATGGCATCGGTGTCCTGGTCGTCACCCTGCCCGAAGAGCCGGAGCCGCCCGTGTGGGCCGAGCTGAGCCGGTTCGCCGAGGCGCTCGGCCACGAGGTCTTCGTCGCCGACCGCGACACCGACCTCTACGTGCAAGCACGCCGGTCCTCCCGGCTCACGCTCGCCGCCGAAATGCAATGGCAGCTGCTGCCCGGCCGCGCCTGTGCCCGCCCCGAGTTCGCGCTGGGAGGTCAGCTTGAACCCGCGTACGCCATCTACGGTGACTGCTTCGACTGGTCGGCTTCCGCCCACAAGCTGGCGGTCACGCTGATCAACGGCATGGGGGAGGGCACCAGCGCGGCGTTGCTGACCAACCTCGCGGTCAACGCGCTGCGCAACGCCCGGCGGGCGGGCATCGGCCTCGACGCCCAGGCGGAACTCGCGGATCAGGCCGTCTACGCCCAGTACCGCGGCCAAGAGCACGTCGCCGCCCTCCTGCTGGAATTCGATCTCGCGACCGGGGAGATCGACGCGGTCGACGCCGGTTCGCCCCGCCTGTGGCGGCTGCGGGACGGCGAAGTCGAACGGCTCGTCTTCGACGAACAACTCCCGCTCGGCACGTTCGAAGACACCACCTACACCATCGAAAGCCTCCAGGCGTTGCCCGGCGACCGCTTCGTCTTCGTCAGCGACGGCGTGTACAACGTGCCCGGAGCGCACGGGGAACCCTACGGCGATCGTGACCTCGTCCAGGCTGTCGTCGCGACCGCGAGCCTCCCCGCTTCCCACGTCCCAGGCGCCGTCCTCGACGAACTGCGCGCGCGCCGCGAGGGCGACCTGGCCGCCGACGACGCCATGATCGTCTGCCTCGACTGGTTCGGCTCGAACCCGAGTGCCGACAGGGAATCCGACATCGCGACCGCGGTCGCCGGCGATCGGAAGAGCTGACAGCTCGCTCCCTCGATATTTCTCAGAGCGTCGCGTTGCCGCATGATCGACGAACGAAAGCGGCGACCAGCTCCGGAGACGGCAGCGGGTCGGTTTCGAAGTGACTGAGCAGAAGTAATTCCTCTCCGCAATCGCTCTCGACGGCCAGCGCCCAGCCTTGCCGTTCGTTCCAGGTGAGGGCGGCGTCGCGATCGCGATACTCCGGCAGGTGGCTGTCCAAGGGCAGATACGCGCTCAGCGGAGGTTCTTCGTTGAGGTAGTACGCGTCACCGGTCAGACCCAGTGCCACGGTGACGGCGTGCAGATAATAATGCAGTTCCTGCACCTCCGGCGCCTCGAATGCCATGTCGAAACCGAGGTTCATCACACCACCGCCTTGCGCATTTCCTGACTGGTGGTGACGACAGCTGCCGGTTGAACCGCGCCACAAGGCGAAGGAATTTTAAGAAGCGACTGTGGGCAAAAGCAAGCCTGGCGGCGGATTCGGGGACGCTTCGCTCGCCGTGAAGGCGGGGAAGTGACCGAGCGTGACCGGTGTGGGGAAATAGGGAGGCTCAACGTCTCTCTTTCCCCACACCTCCACCGGCACACCTCAAGCGGCTTCCACCTCGCCTTCGACAGCGGTGCCGTCGCGGCGGAGTATCCCGCGGCCGACCCGCGAAAGGCAGGCCGCTCCGGTGCTTTCGCGTCGCGGGACCGCGACCCTGAGCATCATTCGCGGGCCGGGTATCCGAGAGCCGGTCACGATCGAACTCACGAGGGACAGGCCCCGATGGACAGTCGCGCGCTCGCCGAACGGGGATTCTTTGTGGGGCGGCCGTAATCGGAAATGCGCACGAGCGGCGGCCTGTGCGGCGTAAGCGGGAGTGGGGCGGTTCCGCCGGCTGTGGAATCAACCGGCGGAGCCTGGCCACGGTGATCCCCGGGCATCACCACGACTTGTCCTCCGGCATACCCGCTGACGCCGATATCACGCGACAAGCTCACTCAAATCCGTGCGACCCGCTTCGGCCGATCGGAGCCGGGTCTCGGTGAAGCGCTGGATGCGCCGTCGCGGGCGCCGTCTCGTAAGGTGATTGGTTCCGGGTGATGTCCCGGCCAGCCCGCGGAGCGGAGGGGACACGACGGTGGATGGGCGGCATCGGGAGCCCTTATGGCGGGCGATAGCCGCGGCCGCCGAACAAGAGGGCCGCAGAGAAGGCTGGGCACAGACGGTATGCCTCGCTTGTGTGGAAACGTTGAGCCATGCCGATGCCGCGACGCTGACGTTGCGGAATCGTTCCCACGCCGAAGAGGTCCTGGGGGCCAGCGATTCCTGGGCGGCCGATCTGGCCGAAACGCAGTACACCGTCGGTGAAGGGCCAGGTGTGGAGGCGTTCGTCGGTGACGGTCCGGTGCTGGTACCCGATCTGAGCGTCGAGCAGGTGCGGTGGCCCGGTTTCGCCCAGGCCGCGTTGGCCGAGGGCGCGATGGCGATGTTCGCGTTCCCGCTCCGATTCGGTGCCATCCGGCTCGGCACGCTGGAACTGTACCGCCATCGCGCCGGCGGGCTCCCCAGCGACGAACTCCGGGACGTGACGCTGGCGGCGGATCTCGGTGCCGCGGCGCTGTTGAGACACGCCCGGCAGGCCGAAGCGGAGGGCCATTCCTTCGCCCCGGATCAGGTCCGGTCGTTTCACGACGTCAACGTGGCCACGGGCATGCTCGCGGCGCGGCTGCACATCGGTCTCGACGACGCCTTCACCCGATTGCGGGCGCACGCTTACGGCCAGAACCGGTCGATCTTGGACGTCGCCCGCGACGTGCTGGAGCTGCGCATCGTCCTGGACGAGCTCGCCGAATGACCCGCCGACCTGGAGGAAACATGAGTCGTCACCGAACCCCCGGCGGAGACCCCGGCATGCCGTCCCCCGAGCTGACCGGTGTCCTGGCCGCGATCACCACCCGCCTGGTCAACACCCCGGACAACGCCACCGTGCTGCGCCTGATCACCGAGGTCGGCACCGAGCTTCTCGGCGCGACGTCGACCGGTGTGCTGCTGACCCGCGCCGACGGCGGCCTGATGGTCGTGGCCGCCTCCGACGAGACGGCGCACTTCCTCGAGTCGCTCCAGACCGACATCGACCAGGGGCCCTGCGTCGACTGCATCTCCGTCGCCACCCTGGTCATCTCGCCCGATCTGTCCGCCGATCAGGCACGGTGGCCGGACTTCGTTCCCGCCGCGCTCGCGGCCGGTTACCGGTCCGTGGTCGCCGTGCCGCTGAGGCTGGACGGTCAGGCGATGGGCGGATTCAATCTGCTCTTCGACACCGAAGTGAGGTTGCGGCAATGGGAGCTGGAGCTGGCGCAGGTCGTGTCGGATCTGGCCGTTCTCGCGCTGGTTCAGGAGCGGGGTGAGCGCCGGTCGGACCGGTTCCTGGAGTCTTCGATCGCCGCGTTGAACGACCGGGCCCAGTTCGGGCAGGCCGTCGGCTTCGTCGCCGGGACGCTGGGCATCGACCCCGCGGCCGCCCGCGCCGCGATCGTCGCCTACGCCGCCGAGCACGGCCGTGTCCTGCGGGAAGTCACGGGAGCGATCACGGCAGGCTCGCTGGACCCGGCCGATGTAGCCGAGCCGGATCAGGCCCAGTCGCCGTAGTCGGGATCGGCGGAGCCGTCGGCCTGGGCGTTGACGACGGCCACGATCCGGGCGGCCTCGGCGTCACGCTCGGCCGGCCCGGCGTCGCCGGTCAGGTTGTCCAGCGCCTGCGCGGCGTCACAGCCCTGCCAGCCCCGCAGAATCCCGATCGCTTCGTTCACCGCCGCTCGCCCCGCGAGGGCGTCGACGAGACGGGCGGCGGTCGCGAGTGCTTCGGGGTCGGGCTGGACGGAGGCCATGAACCCCACGGTCCTCTTCCCGACGGCCGAGCGCTAGTGCGGGTGACCAGGCTGGGTGTTGTCGGGCTGAGGGTTCGGAAAACCCGGCTGGGCGGCCATCGGATAGTCGACCGGCCCGGTGTACGGCGCGACGCCGGGCTGCCGGGACGAACGGCCGCTCTTGAGGACCGCGATCGCGACCAGGAGCCAGGAGAGCAGCGCGGCGGCGTCGAGCGGGACGCCGACGCCCATGAAGATCAAGCGGACTTCGTCGCCGGTGAGCTGCTCGGACGCGACCCAGGACGACACGTTCAACACCACGAACTGCCAGATGATGCTCGCGGCCGTGGTGACGAGCATGACGACGAAGGCACCCACCATCAGGCCGGAGACGCCGTTGGCGCGTCCTTTGATCGAGAAGATCAGGCCGAGGATTCCCACCACGAGCAGCAACACCCGTGGAATGGCTTCGATGACCGTGTACACCAGGTCTGACATGCCTTGCCTTTCACCGCTCTCCGCCGGGATCGGGACGCCCGGTCCACGCCATGGCGATCCTATGCGTGACGACGCCCCGCCGGGGTGCGTCCGGCGAGATCATCCGCCGCGACACTCCACAATGGACACCGGCCGCGGCATCGCGCGGATCGAGCGGCAGACGAACCGGAAGAACCCGCCGTCACCGAGTTCTGCCGGTCCTTCCTCATGGTCGCGGGCCGCCCCAGCCGGTGGAATCGAGGCCAAGGACGCCAACTAGTCAGGGAGGTCGGCGTGGCAGGCCACCGCGATACTCAGGTGACTTCGCTGGCGGACAGGGCGCCGTCGGCCGAGGGAAATGCTTTCGTGGCGGCGTTGCACGCCGAGCACCGGGACCATCTGCTGCGGTTCACCCGCAGCCTGCTGCCCACCGACCCGCATCGGGCCGAGGACGTCGTGCAGGAGTGCCTCTTCCGCGCGTGGCGCAACAGCGAGACACTGATCGAGAAGCGTATCCCGCCACGGCCGTGGCTGTTCAGGGTCGCCCGCAACCTCATCGTCGACTGGGCCCGCCGCGACAAGGCCCGCCCGGTGGTGTTCGGGGACGACGACTTCGACCTGCTGCCGGGTGACACCGACTTCGCCGACGAGGTCGTCGAACGGTGCCTCGTCGAAGAGGGACTGGCTCAGCTGACGCTCATCCAGCGCGAAGCACTCGACGAGGTCTACCGGCGTGACCGCACCCGGCAGCGGGCCGCCGCGAGCATCGGCGTGCCGGTGGGGACGGTCAAGTCCCGGGTGCATCACGCGACGATCGCCATGACCGAGGTGCTGGCGTGCAGCGGGGTCACCGCCGCGGGCTGGTGACGGCGGCCCAGGCCGGTCAGGGCACCGCGACGCCGAGTTCGGCGGCGAGCTCGCGACCCATCTTCCTGGCGAGCGGCGTGTCGTACCGGGCGCATTCGGCGAGGGCGTGCACCCGGCGAGCCTCGGCCTCGGCCGGTTCTCCCGCCGCTTCGGCCAGTTTCGCCAGCTGGATCATGATCTCGATCCTGGGTTCGGACCAGCGTGCTCCGGCCAAGGCGGCCAGCAGTTGTTCCTCGGCCTCGGCGAGCCGGTTCGCCTTGACCAGGATCCGGCCGCGCGCCTGCTGCGCCCTCGCCACCGCGAACTCCGCGCCGTGCTTGCGGAACAGCGACTCGGCCTCGTCCAGCAGGTCCAACGCGTTCGCGACGGCTCCGGTCGCCGCGACACTGTCGGCGAGCTGGGTCAGCACCATCGAGAGTAGCTCGTCGTTGCCCGGCGCGGTGGCCGAACCCCGGTAGTAGGCCTCGCTTTGTCGTTGCACGGCAACGGCTTCGTCGAATTCGCCGACGTTGTACAGCATGAAGCCCAGCAGGGAGCGAGCCAGATAGTGGCCGTTCGGATACTCGGCCCGCTCGAACAGGTCCACGGCCTTCCGGCATCGCAGCACGGCCTCGTGGGGCGAGCCGAGCCGCCGGGCGATGGCGGATCCGTAGTACCAGGCCCAGGCAAGCGTGATCATGTCGCCCGCTTCGGTGGCCGCGGCCACCGCGCGTTCGTGTGCTTCGCGTGCGGTGTGGGGATCCCCGCAGAGCGCGTAGTGCGCCCAGGACACGTAATTCAGCTGTTCACCCATTGCCCGGACGTCGCCCAGTGCCTCGGCCGCCGCCACGCCCGCGCCGAACACCTCGCGCCAGAGCGGGCCGGTGCCGCGCAGGTCCGAGTACCAGTGCATGGACCGTGCCAGTTCGAGGACCGGCCCGTGCTCGCCGCGTGCCGCCGCCGCCCGTAGCGCCCCGCGCCAATGGTGCTGCTCCTCAGTCAGCCACCGGGCGGCGGACTCCCGGTCGTGCACCGGATCGGGCCCGTCGACGGTGAAGGTCACTTCGGTCCGGTCGTGATCGAAGTACTGCGCCGCTTTCGTCGCCACCGCGAGCAGCCAGTTCCGCACTCGCGCGGTCGCCTCTTGGACGTCCTCGGTGGTTTCGGTGGTTTCGAGCTTTTCTTTGGCGAACACCCTCAGCAGATCGAGCGTGGTGAACCGCCCCGAAGCGCCGCCGAAGCCGAGCAGGCTGGCTTCGGCCAGTTTTTCCAGTTCCGCTTCGACTTCGTCGGCGGGACTGCCGGCGGCGACCGCGGCGAGTTCGACGGAGACGCACCCGCCGTCGACCAGCGCCAGCCGCCGGAACACCCGTGCGGTTTCGGGGGCCAGATGGTGGTAGGAGAGGGCGAAGGCGGTGCGGATCTGCAGATCGCCCGCGGTCAGCACGGACAACCGCCGCCGCTCGTTCTCGAGCTGGTCGGCGAGATGCGCGATCGTCCACTGTGGACGGCTGGCCAGCCGGTTGCCCGCGATGAGCAGGGCGAGCGGCACCCCGCCGCAGAGTTCCGCCACCCGCCGCGCCGCCGCCGGTTCCGCCTTCAGCCGCGGCTCCCCGGCGGCCACGCCGAGCAGGTTCACCGCCTCGTCGCCGGACAGGACGTCGAGGGCGACGCGGTGCCGGGCGTTCAACCCCGTCAACGTGCTCCGGCTGGTCACCAGCACCATCGAGCCGGGGCTGGTGGCGAGCAGCGGGCGCACTTGGGGTTCGTTGGCGGCGTTGTCCAGGATCAGCAGGAGCTCACGGTCGTGCATCAGCGACCGGTAGAGCGCGAGCCGGTCTTCGGCATCGTGGGGGAACTGGCGTTCGTCGAGTCCCAGCCCGCGCAGCAGCCGGTGCACGGCCCGGTCCGGAGTGAGGGGTTCGGGATCCATGCCGCGCAGGTCGAGGAACAGACAGCCCTGGGCGAAGCGGTGGGCGTGCCGGTGCCCGGCGTCCACGGCCAGCGCGGTCTTGCCCGCACCCGGCAGTCCGTGCAGCACCACTGTCTGGAGCCGGGACGAGGAGGCGGCGGACTCCGCGACCTCGTCCAGTAGCCGCTGTTCGGCCTTCCGGCCGGTCAGTTCGGTGAGGTGGGGCGGCAGGGCGGCGACGACGGGGCGGGCCGCCTCGACCGGTGCGGGCTCCTCCGGGACGAGCGCCGGACGGCGCCCGGAACGGGCCAGGTCGGCGAAATCGCCCGCCTCCTTGCCCGCCAGTCCCAGCCCCTCGACCAGTAGTTCGGCGGTACGGCGCTGCGGGGTGCGGACCCGTCCGCGCTCCATGTCGCTGATGCTGCGCACGCTGATCCCCGTGCGCTCGGCCAGTTCCTCCTGCGTCATCGGGACACGCAGCCGGTAGAAGCGGAGGAAGTCTCCGAACGCGGTCTTGTCCACGCTGCGTGGAACTCCTCTCAACGACGGCCGTGCCGGGGCAATCCTGCCATGGCACGGGTGAACGTCCGGCGGCGGAACGTCACGGCTCGTCGAGAGGGAGCTCAGGGAAGGTCGGCGGGCGACAGCAGGCGCAGGTCCGCGATGGTGGGCGCCCCGCTCGTGCTGAGCCTTCCCGCCTGGCGGGTCATCATGATCTCCAGCACCTGCCTGGCGTAGCGGGCGTTGCCGAAGGTCTCGCCGCGTTCGACGCCCGCGAAGTGACGGCGCAGCGCGGTGACCGTCTCCGGCGCGCATTCGTAGCCGTTCGACGAGGCCATCCGGTGCACGATCGTGACCAGGTCGTCGGTGGAGTAGTTCTCGAACTCGATGTGCCGGGAGAACCGCGAGGCGAGACCGGCGTTGGAGCCGAGGAACGAGCGCATCTCCGCTGAATACCCGGCGACGATCACGACGGTGTCGTCACGGTGGTCCTCCATCAGTTTCACCAGCGTGTCGACGGCTTCCTGGCCGAAGTCGCCGCCCGTGGCGCCTTCGGGGGTCAGGGCGTACGCCTCGTCGATGAACAGCACGCCGCCGCGGGCGGAGTCGAACGCCTCCCTGGTCAGATGTGCGGTGTGCCCGACGTAGCGGCCCACCAGGTCGGCGCGCGCGACTTCGACCAGGTGTCCCTTGCGCAGCACGCCGAGCGCGGCGAGCAGTTCGCCGTAGAGCCGGGCCACCGTGGTCTTGCCGGTACCGGGCGCGCCGGCGAAGACGAGATGGTTGCTGATCGCGGGGACCGGCAGCCCGGCCTGGCGCCGGGCCCGGGCGGTGGAGATCAGGTTCACCAGGTCGTTGATCGCGTCCTTCACCCCGGTGAGGCCGATCATCGAGTCGAGTTTCGTCCGCAGGACCGTCAATTCGTCGTCGTCGCCGCCCTGGGCGGCCTTTCCCGCGTCCCCGGGGACGTCGGCGGCCAGCAGGAGCGACAGGCTCTGGTCGTCGGCGTCCGGATCGCTCGCGAGGCGGAAAGCCTGCCGGTCCACCATTTCCTCGAACACCTTGCGCGCGGTGCGGCCGTTACCGAAGTCGGTGCCGCGGTCCATCTGTCCGAAGTGGACGGCGAGCGCGTTCCGGGTGTCCTCGGGCACCTGGTACTGGTGGGCGGTGCACATCTTCTCGACGATGGTCACCAGCTCGTCGGTGCTGTAGTTCTCGAAGTCGATGGTCCGGGTGAACCGCGACGCCAGCCCGGGGTTGGACTGCAGGAACGAGGACATCTCCGGCGAGTAACCAGCCGCGACCACCACGAGTTCGTCGCGATGGTCTTCCATCAGCTTGACCAGGGTGTCGATGGCCTCGCGGCCGAAGTCCGGTCCGCTGCCCTTGCTTTGCGCGCTCAGCGTGTACGCCTCGTCGATGAACAGCACCCCGCCGAGGGCCTTGGTGAACGTCTCGGTGGTCTTGATCGCCGTGCCGCCGACGATCTGCGCGACCAGGTCGGCCCTGGCGACCTCGACCAGATGCCCTTCGCGCAGCACGCCGAGTTCGGCGAGGATGCTGCCGTAGAGCCGGGCGACGGTGGTCTTGCCGGTGCCGGGAGGGCCGGCGAAGATCAGATGCCTGCTGGTCGGCGGTGCGACCATGCCCGCCTGCTCCCGCCGCCGCGCCATCTTGTTCAGGTTCACCAGCGTCTTCACCTGATGCTTGACGCCGCTGAGGCCGACGAGCTCCTCCAGCCTGGCCAGCGGTCCGCTGTCGCTTTCGGTGTTCTGGGGTGTTCCGCCGGGATCGGTGACCGCGGTGATCTCGGCGGTCGCCGGGGTGCCGTCGGTGTCCGGGGCGCCGTTGGCCTCGCTGGTCAGGTTCTCCACCGACAGCCGTGCGCCGGGCACGGTCGTCCGGAGCCCACCGCCGGTGTTGTCGGAAACCGTGCAGTCCACCACGCTCACCGTCTCGCCCGACTCGATCCGGACGCCGTCGCGGCGATTCCCGCTGACCTCGTCGGCGGTCAGCTTCGCCCGTGCGCCCGCTTCCACGAGTACGCCGTGGCCGCGGGAACGCCGTACGGAGGAACGGGACAACATCAGCTCCCCGCCGTCCTGCACCAGCACACCGTGTTCCCCGGCCTCGGCGATTTCGCAGTCCCGCAGGGAACCGACGCCGCCAGGGCCGACGAGGACGGCGGAAAGTTTCGGCTGATGCACCCGAAGCGCGCTGACGTAAGGACTTCCGCCTTCGGAGACACTGAGCCCGGCTTTCCCGGCATCGCGTATTTCGCAGTCTTCGATGCGGCCGCGGCCGTTGCCGGTGACCTCGATTCCGTTGCCCCGGCAGGCGTTCAGCGCCGCCCGGCGCAACAACGGGTTCGCGGCGGCCCGCACCAGCACCCCGTTGCCCGCCACGTCCCGGATCTCCAGCCGGTCGAATTCGGCCGTCGCGCCGTCGACGACCACCAGCCCTTCCGCCGCGCCGCCGCGCACGGTCGTCCGGCTGAACGCCGGGCCGCTCGCCTCGTCGACGTGGATTCCCGCGCCCGCCGCGTCGGAGATCTCGCAGTCTTCGAAAGTGCCGCGGGAGCGTCCGGTGACCCGGATCCCCACGCCGCCGGTCTTCGCCGTACGGCAGCGGCGCAGCACCGGGTCGGCGCCGTCGGCCACGGTGATCCCGTCACCGGTGGTGTTGGTGGTACGGCACTCTTCGAGCACGGGGGAGGAGTGCGTGCTGACGAAGACGCCGCTCGCGGTGTCACGGACGGTGGTGTCGAGCACCTTCGTCGCGCTGTCTTCTTCGAGCGCGATGCCCGGCCTGCCGGTCGAGGAGATGTCGCAATGCTGGATGGTGCCCTGTGCCTGCCCGTTCGCGCAGACCCCGTTTCCCTTGGCGTGCCTCAGGGTGCAGTCCCGCACCATCGGGTTGCCGCGTTCGGCGATCACGACGGCCGAGGTCTCCACGTGTTCGATCACGCAGTCCTCGATCGTGCTGGGCGCGGGCGAGGTGACCACGATGCCCGCGCCACCGGGGTTGGTCACCCGGCAGCCCCGCATCGCCAGCGAACCGGAATTACGGGCCAGCACCGCCGTCCAGGCCGCGCCGATGATCTCGCAGTCCTCCACCGCGGCCTGTCCGCGTGCGATGTCGACCGCCGGCAGGTTCTCGTGCTGCCCCCGCAGCACCAGGCCGGTGAGCTTGACGGCTTCGGCGGCGAGCTGGACCGCGCTGCCCTGGCGTGCCACGACCTCCACGGTTCCGCGCGCGTCGCTCGCCGCGATCGTGACGACCTTGGTCACGACCAGGGATTCGTCGTAGCGGCCGGGAAGCACGGAGATCACCGTGCCGTTGCGCGCGTCCTGCAACGCGGCCGAAATGGTGCGATAGCCCTGGTCGCGGTCCACCGTGAGCACGTGCCGTGACACGAGCGCTCCCCTCGTCGTTCTCCGATCGGAACCGGCCGTCGGGCTCCACACTGGACAACGCGGCGGAGGGCGCATTGGGTTCATCGCCCCGGCGATCCTGCCGGTCGTTCTTCCTGGGCGCGCCGCGCGGTCCGTGCTGGACTGGAACGATGAGGCGACACCTGACCGTGGCGTGCGCGACGCTCGTTCTGCTGGCGAACGGCGGCCTCGCGGCCGCGCAGGACACCGAACTCCCGCAGATCCCGCAGACGCTGAAAGCCGGGCAGGCGTGCACTTCCTCCTCGGGCAAGAAGATCCCTTCGGTGCCGTGGCAGCTGCCTTATCTCGGCGCGGACCGGCTTCGGGGGTTGTCGACCGGCGAAGGCGTCACCGTCGCCGTGGTGGACACCGGGGTCGACAAAGCGGTCCTGCCGGTCCAGCAGGTGGGTGACGCCGGAACGGACTGTGTCGGGCACGGCACCGTCGTCGCGAGCCTGATCGCGGCGCGCGTGGCGGACGGCGCCGGGGTCTCCGGGCTCGCGCCCGGGGCGCGGGTGCTCGCGGTGCGCGGGACGGACAAGTCCGGTGCGACGACCGCGGCGACTATCGCGGGCGCCCTCGACGGCGCGGTCGCGGCGGGCGCGCGGATCATCTGTGTCGCCACCGCGGTCACCGAAGCGGATCCAGCGCTGAAACAAGCCGTCGACCGGGCCGTCGCGGCGGGCGCGCTGATCGTCGCGGCGGCTGGCCTCGACGTGACCAAAGCGCGCGACGTCCCGTCCGGCCCGTACTACCCGGCCGCTTTTCCCGGCGTGCTCGCGGTGTCCGCCATCGGGCCGGACGGGAAACCGGCCGCCAAGGCCGCTCCCGGATCCCTTGCCGCACCGGGAAATCTCGTGGTGGGCACGGGGCCGGGCGGCGGTGCCGTGATCGGGGTGGGCCCCGCGTTCGCCGCCGCGCACGTGGCGGCCGCGGCGGCGCTGATCCGGGCTTACCGGCCGGAGACGACCGCGGCCGACCTCGCCCGGCGGTTGCGGGAAACCGCGGCCCCGCAGGCCGGGGTCACCGTGCTCGACCCGCTCGCGGCGCTGACGTCGGTCTCGACCGCGGCGGGCGCCGCCACCGCGCGCCGCGAACCGGTGGTGGTGACGCCCGGCCCCGACCTGGCGCCCGCGAAGCAGGCGGCTTGGACGGTGGTCGCGGTCGTCGTGGTCGCCGTCGCCTTGCTGGGCGCGGCGGCCGTGGTGGTGCCGCGGGGGCGGCGTCGGAGGTGGCGTGCCGGGTCGTGAGTGGCGCTTCGGGCACTCAGTGGTGCCGGTGGCGTGTCCGTGAAGGCCTCCTTCCCTACTTTCAAGGTAGGGAAGGAGACCTTCACGGACTTCCCGGGCTTGAGGCTGCGGTGTGGGGTGGGTCAAGTTGGTCGTGAGTGGCGATTCGGGTTCTAACCCGAATCGCCACTCACGACCACCTGGACCGACGTGTCACCGCCACGGCCCGCCGGGAAGGCCCTTCCGCCGCTGAGGGGGGCGGCGGCGGAAGGGCGGGTCCGGTCACTTCGCGACGAGCGCCGCCTCGTGGGCCGAGAGGGCCGTCTGCACGATGGTCGTGCCGCGCCGCGTCGCGTATTGCGCGCGGCCTGGGACCAGGACGCGCGGTCGTACCTCGCCGAACACGATGCCTTCCGAAAGCGGGCACGAGAGCAGCATCATCGGGGTGTTGACCTCGGTGAGCCGCCGCAGCAGCGGATCGTTCGCCCCACGCCCGATCCCGTTCGCGCCCCTGGCCACGATCAGGTGCAGGCCCAGCGCGTTGCCCTGGGCCAGCGGGTCGAACAGTCGCTGGAAAAGGGAATTCGACGAAGACGCCACCATGTCGTAGTCGTCGATCACGACGAACACCTGCGGTCCGGTCCACCAGTCGCGCAACCGCAGGCGGGCCGGTGTGATGTCCGGGCCGGGCAGCCGGGTCTGTACCGCCCGCGCGACGCCGTCGATCATGTCGTGCACCGAATCCCCGGAAACCGCGTAGCCCAGCTGGTATTCCTTCGGCACGGCGTCGTACAGGCCGCGGCGATAGTCGACGGTGATGATCCGGGCCTCCTGCGGTGTGTACCGCTTGGTGATGCCGTCGATCACCAGCCGCAGCAGGTTCGTCTTCCCGGATTCCACGTCGCCGACGACCAACAGGTGGGGGTTGTCCTCGAAGTCGTGCCACAGCGGCTCGAGCCGCTGGTCGTCGAGGCCGAGCGCGAGCCGCAGGTCCGCGTCCGGGTCGGGGAGTTCGGTCCGGTCCAGTACCGGCGGCAGCATCCGCACCGGGGGAGCGGACGGGCCGGGCCAGGCCGCGACGATCCGGTCCACCAGGGTCTCGACGTGTTCGGCGACGTCGCGGTCCACCCCGTCGATCGACGGCAGCGCCGTGAGGAAGTGCAGTTCCTTGTCGGTGAGGCCGCGACCGGGGATCTTCGGCACGGTCGCCGCCGCGCGCATGTTGATCACCGAATCGACCGGGTCGCCGAGCCGGAGTTCCAGCTGCGTGCCGACGAGGTCGCGGACGGCGCTGATGATCTCGCTCCACCGGCTCGACGCCATCATCAGGTGGATGCCGTAGTTGAGGCCGCGTGAGGCCAGTTCGACGAACGTCGGCAGCAGCTCCATGAAGTCCTGCCGGATCGTGGACCAGCCGTCCACCACCAGGAAGACGTCGCCGTGCCGCTGGTCGGCGAAGTCCCCGGCCGCCCGTTTCCGCCGATAGGTGGCCATCGAGTCGATGTCGTTGTCGGTGAAGAACCGCTCCCGGCGGGTGAGCAGTGCGGTGACCTCGCCGATGGTGCGCTGGATGCGTTCGACGTCGAGCCTGCCGGTCACGCCGCCGACATGCGGGAGTTTCCGCAGGCTGGTCAGCGTTCCACCGCCGAAGTCGAGGCAGTAGAACTGGACCTCGGCCGGGGTGTGGGTGAGCGCGAGCGCGGTGATGAGGGTCCGCAGGGCCGTGCTCTTGCCGCTCTGCGGGCCGCCGACGATCGCGACGTGTCCGTCCGCGCCCGACAGGTCGACGAGCAGCGGATCCCGTGCCTGCTCGAAGGGCCGGTCGATCAGTCCTATCGGGACGGTCAGCGCGCCGCGGCCGGACCACTCCGGCGCGGTGAGGCCTCCGGCGGTCTCCACCAGCGGCGGCAGCAGTTCACCGAGGGAACTGGGCGCGTCCAGGGGCGGCAGCCAGACCTGATGGGCGGGCGGACCGGCGTCGCGGAGCCGGTCGACGGCCAGTTCCAGCAGGCTCGGCACCGAACCCTCCGGCTCGGGTTCGGCGAGCACCGGCTCGGGTTCGGGCACCGGTTCGGCGCGGGCGGCGAATTTCGAGGTGAACGGCACGATCTGCTGGGCCACCAGCGCCTGCTCGACGTTGCGGCGGACCACCCGGTGCGGGCCGGAGACGTAGGCAGCCTTGAACCGGTCCAGCGCGGCGGTGCCGCTCTTGAGGAACCCGTTCCCCGGATCCGACGGCAGCTGATAGGCGTCCGGCACGCCCAGCACACCGCGGCTTTCCATCGCCGAGAAGGTACGCAGGCCGATCCGGTAGGACAGATGCGATTCCAGCTGGTGGATCCGGCTTTCGTCGAGCCGCTGGGAGGCGAGCAGCAGATGGACGCCGAGTGAGCGGCCGAGCCGCCCGATCATGATGAACAGGTCCATGAAGTCGCGATGCGCCGAAAGCAGTTCGCTGAACTCGTCCACCACCAGGAACAGCGTCGGCAGCGGAGCGAGCGGGGCCCCGTTCGCCCGCGCCCGTTCGTAGTCCAGCGCGGAGCTGTAGTTACCCGCCTTGCGCAGAAGTTCCTGGCGCCGCACCAGTTCCCCGTTGAGCGCCTCGCGCATCCGGCCGACCAGCGCGGCCTCGTCGGCGAGGTTCGTGATCACCGCGGAGGTGTGCGGCAGCCCGTCGAGGCCGAGGAACGTCGCGCCACCCTTGAAGTCCACCAGGACGAAGTTCAGGATCTCCGACGAATGCGTCAGCGCGAGCGCGAGTACGAGGGTGCGCAGCAGCTCCGACTTGCCGGAACCGGTCGCGCCGATCAGCATGCCGTGCGGGCCCATTCCGGCCTGCGCGGATTCCTTGATGTCGAGGTCGACCTTCTGGCCGCCCGGGCCGATGCCGAGCGGCACGCGGAGCCTGCCGCCCGGCCGTTTCGCCGCCCAGCCGGCGGCGACGTCGTAGGTCTGGATGTCGTTGATGCCCAGCATGGCCGTCAGGTCGAAGTTCACGGCCATCGGTTCGGCCGATTTCCGCCGTGCGCCGACCCGGTACGGCGCGAGCCGCATCGCCAGCGCCGTCGCCGTGTTGAGGCCGATCCCGTCCGGGCGGCCGAGGTCGCCGGCGACCTCCTTGTTGTGCTGGTCGACCGTGATCAGCTTCAGCGTCCTGTCCTCCAGGCGGAGCCGCAGTGTCAGCGGATCGTCCTGAATGGACAGCGCGGAGGACAGGTCGACGAGCGTGGTGTTGCGGTAGCCCTCACCGGCGAGCCGGGAGGTGGCGGGCAGGGTGACCCCGTCCACGAACAGCATCACGCAGGGCTCGTGGAGGTCGGGCAGGGCGTCCGGATCGAACCCGGGCCGGACGGCGAATTCGTCCCCCATCGCGGTCTCCAGCTCCGCGATGGATTCCACCACCAGCCGCGCTTCCCCCGCCCCGTCGGTCTCGCTGGGGTGCAGGTTGTGCGGCAGCCATTTCACCCACTCCCACCCCGTCCGGCGTTCCGGTGCGGTGAGCACGACGATCCGCAGTTCCGCGGGAGAGTGGAAGACCGCGAGATGCGCGATCATCGACCGGGCGAGCGCGCGGATCCGTTCGCCCTCCTCGCCGGTGGCCTGCACCAGGATCCGGGCGAACGACGGCAGGAACACCGCCACCGGCTGATCGGGCACCGTGCCGTAGGCGTGGATGAACCGACGCAGCGCGTGCGCGGACAGCGGCTCGAGGTCGTCGACAGGCTTGGTGGACAACGGATTCAGCCGCCACGCGAGGCGTTGCGGTCCCCGTGCGACGCGGATCTCGCCGAAGTCGTCGTCCTGCGCGTCCCGTTCCCACATGCGGGTCGTGCCGGGCAACGACCACAGTGCGGTCGGGTCGGGGTGCCGCCAGGCCAGTGCCTGTCGCTGGCTGGTCACCACTTCCCTGACCTTGCGCCTCGATTGGGCCAGGTAGCGCAGGTAGTCGCGCCTGGCGTCGTTGAGTTTCTGTTTGCGTTCGCCCGCGCTGCGGCCGAGCTGGCCGACCAGCATGGCCATCGACGACACCGTCATCAGCCCGGCGGCCAGGTAGCTGAACGCGCCGTTCTCGCCCGGCCGGACGAACAACAGCACCGTCGCCGTCGACGACAGCGCCATCGGCAGGTACATCATCACCGCGCCGGCGCTGCGCTGGACTTCGGGCAGCGTGGGCGGTTCCTGGATACTCAGCTCGCCCTCGGGCATTTCCGGTCCTGGCCGTCGCGGCCCCTTGCGGAATGTGATTACACTCAAGCCCGGATTCCTTCCCTCTCGGACGCGCTGTGGTGGCAGCTCCACTAGAGGTGACGAAATCCGACCACGCGACGGTTCACTCACGATTCCGCGCGTCGGTCGCCCGATCGAAGGCGTGTGCCATGGCGACCACTTCAGGGCTGTGCAAGCTCCGTGTCCGTGCTCCGGCGACCAGTTTCGCACTGGCCGTCCCGGTGGACATCCCGTTGATCGACCTGATGCCGACGATCCTCGCCCACGCGGGCCAGGAGCTGGCGGAGGACGGTGTGGACCACGACGGCTGGATCCTCCAACGGCTCGGCGATCCACCACTGGACCAGGAGTCCACTGTCGACGTTCTCGAACTGCGTGACGGCGAGACCCTGCACCTGCGGCCGCGGCGGGAGCAACTGCCCGCGGTGCATTTCGACGACATCATCGACGGCCTGTCCACCGAGGCCCGTGCGCGGCCGGACTCGTGGAGCGCGCACGCCACCCGGTGGACGATGCTCGGCGGCGTGCTGGCCGCGGTGGCGCTCGCGTTCTGGTCGCTGGTGACCGCGCCGCCTGCCTGGCCGATCCTGCTGTCCGCCGGGGTAGCGGCCTTCTTCCTGCTGGTGTGCGCCGCGACGGCCGCCCGCGCGCTCGGCGACAGCCCCGCGGCGCTGGCCTTGGCGCTGGCGGCGGTCCCGTTCGTCGGCCTGGCCGGTTCGCTCGTCCCGCACGGTCCCGAGGGCCCGGTGCTGACCGGCGCGCGGCTGCTGGCCGCCTGTGTCGCGGGCGCGGGAGCCGCCGCGCTCGGGATGGCGGCGGTGGCGGGTTTCGCGCCGGTGTTCGTCTCCGTCGCGACGTTCGGGCTGCTGTGCGCGACCGGTGGCCTGGTGTTGATGCTCGGCGGCGGATCCGCGGCCGCTTCGGCGACGATCATCGCGGTGATCGCCGTCCTGCTCGGCGCCTTCGTGCCGAGGATCGCCTTCCGGTTGTCCGGGCTGCGGCTGCCGGGCCTGCCGACCACGGCACAGGAACTGCAGGAGGAACTCGACCCGCATCCCGGTGACGAGGTCGTCGGCAAGGGCCTGATCGCGGACGCCTTCGTGACCGCGTTGTTCGCCGCGATCGGGCTGGCCTGCCTGGTCACGCTCGAATTCGTGGCCCGTGACCGGTCGTGGCAGGCCGTCACGTTCGCCGCGCTGCTCAGCATGTTGCTGCTGGTGCACGGCCGTGCGCTGGGCAGTGTCTGGCAACGGCTCTCGGTGATCGTTCCCGGGGTGTACGGCGTGCTGCGCCTGCTGCTGGCCATCCAACTGGATTCGGCCTCTCCGCTGCCGATGGTGGCGGGGGTGTTCGCGCTGGCCGCGCTGGTGCTGGTGGCGCGCTGGACCCTGCCCGGACGCCGGATGCTGCCGCAGTGGGGGAGGCTCGCGGACCTCGCGGAGACCCTCGCCGCGATATCGCTGCTGCCGCTCGCGTTGTGGCTGCTCGGCGTGTTCGCCTTCGTCCGCGGTTTCGGGGGCTGAGCATGAACGCCAAAACCGATCAGGTCCAGGCACACCGGTTCATGCTGGGGCGGTTGACTTCGGCGCTGCTGCGGGTCGATCCCGACGCGCCGGAGAGCCCGTTGCACCGGACCTACCGCGGCAGCGTGATCGGCATGCTGATCGCCGTCCTCGCCTGCCTCGGCCTGCTGGTGTTCGGGCTGATCTCACCCGGCGGGAACAAGTCCTGGCGAGTGGAGGGCGCGCTCGTCGTGGCCGACTCGTCGGGGGCACGGTTCCTCTACGCGGGCGGAAAGCTGTTGCCGGTGCTGAACTTCACTTCGGCGAAACTGGTCGCCGGGAAGCAACTCGCGGTCAAGCACGCCTCCGAAGCCTCGCTGAAGGACGTCCCGCGTGGTGAACCGCTGGGGCTTATCGGCGCGCCGGACTCGCTGCCCGTGCTCGCCGGTGATCCGTGGGAGGTGTGCACTTCCGTGGACCGCGATCGGGCCGGGCCGACCGCGCTGCGCGTCGACGGCGCGACCGCGGACCCCCTCGGTGACGAAGCCGCGGTCGTCGCGGTCACCCCGGACGGGACGACGTTCTTGCTGTGGAAGGGGAAACGGCATCGGGTCGCGACCGATCGCGGTGCGCTCGACGCGGTGGACGGGGTGCTCCAGCCGGTCAAGGTGCCAGCGTCGTTGCTGGACGCGCTGCCCGCGGGACCGGATTTCGCGCCGCTCGCCCTCGACGGGCTCGGCGACGCCGGACCGGCGCTCGGCGGGACGGAATCGCGGATCGGCAGGCTCTACACCGTCTCCGGGGAACCCGCGCGGCGTTACGTGCTGACGAAGGCCGGTCTCACCCCACTGTCCGAATTGGACGCCCGGTTGCTGACCGCCGATCCGGAGATCCGCCGGGCCGCGTACGGCGGCGGGGACGTGGCGGTGGCCGCGTTGCCGGGGCGGGTGGTCAGCGAGCGGCTGGCTTCGGTCGAGCAGCCGCCGCCCGCGAAACCGCCGAAGGCCGCGACGCTCCACAGTGGACAAGGCCTGTGTGCTCTCGTCACCCCGGACGGCGACGCGCCGCGCACCCAGGTGGCGGTGGCCGAGAAGTTCACCCCGTCGGGGCAGGTGCCGGCCGAGCAGCCCGGGATCGCGGCGCCCTGCTCCCGGGTCGACCGGATCGCGGTGCGGCCCGGCGCGGGCGCCCTCGTGCGGGCCTCGGCCGCGTCGGGGCGGGCCGGTGACGCTCTCTTCCTGGTGACCGACACCGGGGTGAAGTACCCGGTCCCGGCCGAAGGCGCGAAGGCGCTCGGTTTCGAGGGGGCCGCCGCGAATGGGCTGCCCACCACGCTGTTGAACCTGCTGCCGACCGGGCCGCCGCTGGATCCGGCGACCTTGCGGGACGGCGGAACGGTCCTGCCGTCGGCGACGGCCTGCGGTTCCTGACCGGAGGAATCCGCGGCGGCGACTTCTGCCGGTCGTTCCGCATGGTCTGCCGGTGCCGGACTTGGTGTCCTTGTCGTGGACCGGTGAAAGTCCGCGAGACCGCGAGGAAGGACGGGCGAGAAGATGACCATGCAGTTCCAGAAGACCGACACGGGGATGAAGGGCGGCATCGCCGCCATCGAGGAGTGCGAGTCCTCGTGCAAGACCATCCACACGGGAGTGACCACGGTCCGCAGCGACCTGAGGGCCGACTGGCAGGGCGCGGCGTCCCAGACCTTCCTCAACCAGCTCGAACTGTGGGAGCAGGACTACCTCCAGGTGCTCAACATGCTCACGGAGATCAAGAACCTGGTCAGCGAGAGTGACAAGAACATGAACACCAGCGAAGAGGACATCAACCTCACCGCGGTCACGGCGTTCGGCGGCAACGAGGGCAACCGCATCTTCGACGCGCTGGCCTGAAGACTTTTTCCCCGATTTCGAAAGGAAACGATCATGAGCGTCCCCTATGACGGTTTCGCGGTCAGCGGCAACGTTCCGCACCTCGCCGAGCGGATGGTCGGACTGAGCAAGCAGATCGACGCCGCACTCGTCGACCTGGAGCAGGCCATCAAGCCGATGACCAGCAGCTGGATCGGTCAGGGTGCCACGGCCTACGAGGACCTGCAGCGCCGCTGGCACGCCACGACCAAGGCCATGGAGGGCCGGTTCACCAAGGGACATCAGACCCTGGCCATGTCCTTCGAGAACTACCAGCGCACCGACAAGAACATCGGGGCGAAGTTCCAGATCTGATTCCGGGCTGCTTTCGGGAAAGGGAGTAGGGGCGTGGCGGACAAGCCGGACAGCGGCGATATCAAGATCACGGTGAGCTTTCTCAAGAAGTTCCAGGACGAGGTGCTGCACACCATGGTCGAAGAGCTGAACAGCAACAAGGACATCGCGGAACTGCAGCAGACCGTGGGCAGTATCGCCGGGAAACGACGGTTGCTGGCCGGCTCCGAAGCGTGGGAGCCCGCCAGGCTGCTGATCGAGAAATACGAGGCGCCCGGTATCGGCACCGGGCCGACGCTGTACGCCCAGGTCAGCGCGATCAAGGAGCAGCTCGTCAAGCTGGACGACAGCATCACCCAGGTGGTGGGGATCGCGATGAGCGGTGAGGACGAGAACATCAAGCTGTCCACCGAGCTGAACATGAGTCAGCTCGGGGAGATCCTCGCTCCCGCTCCCGCCCCCGCTCCCCCCGGTAACGGCGGCTCAGGGGGTTGATCTTCGATGCCTTCCACACAGTACGGATCGAAAACGCCTTGGGAAGAGGCGCTCAAGATCTTCGTCGACCCCGGCGCGGCGGACACCCACGTGCCGAGCCGTGAGACCATCACCGGAATCCAGTGGCTCAAATGGGACGTCTACGCGAAGAGCCGAGGTCTTCCCGACCCCAAGGGCTGGGACTTCTTCGCCTCCACGGAGACGTGGTGGATGGAGTACTGGGCGGTGGCGAGTGCCAACTACGAGGCGTTCACCCCGGTGATGACCAAGTTCTACGGCAACATGGACGACATCCTCGAGTCCATGCAGGGGCCCTACAACACCAACCCGGTGGCGCGGCCCTGGACGTTCACCAGGGCCTTCGACGCGTTGGACGGCACGAAGACCTGGCTTTCCGGACAGGCGGGGAAACTGACCACCTTCCGGAACGGGGTCGGGAAGAAGGGGGACGACTTCCAGGGGACCGGCGCCGGTGCGTTCCGTGACGTGCTGGACGGCCTGATCTTCAAGTGCACCGACCTGGTCAGGCAGCTGGACGCCTCGCCCGGTGCGCTGGGGGACGCCCAGGGGAAGGACAACCCAGCGACGAAGGACAAGGACGAGAGCAAGAGCGGACTCGAGTGGGCTTTCGCGAAGCTTCAAGAAGCCCACGCGAGGTGGATGTCCTCCGAGGTGTTCACCCGTGACACCGGCGTGTTCGGCTCGCTGGACCTTCCGGGGAGCCAGCTGGCCTGGCCGGGCGGGTGCCTGACGGCGATCTGGACCTCCGCGAAATTCAAGGAAGATTTGAGCAAGGCCAGAGACCACGACTGGAGCGGGACCGGCGGCGAGCGCTACCCCAGGAGCACCCTCCTCGGCGCGGACGCCAGAAACCCCGCCTTCTGGGACGGGATCGCGGCCGCGGCGCAGAAACTGTGGATCGACCACATCGTGAACGTCCTGGACCCGGCGGCCGACTCCGTGCTGACGAGCCTCCCGCCGACGTACGACCAAGCGAAGTCGCGCTTGCCGCAGATCAGGGAGCCGAGGCGGCTCAACCTCCACAAGGCACCGCCCCCGCCTCCGCCCGGCTCACAGGGCCCGCCTCCGCCCCCTCCTCCGCCCGGGACGGGTGGTGGCTCCAAACCGCCGCCCGGTTCGAAGGCCCCGCCGAAGATTCCGGATCCCACCAAGGACATCAAGGGTTCCCAGGGTGACAAGGACAAGAAGGGACCCAACGGCGGGCCCCCGCCGCCCCCACCGGTTCCGCCTCCGCCGAAGGGCGGCCCCAAACCGCCGCCGGCCCCGCCGAAGCCCGACGAGCCGCTCAAGGTGCCGTCCGGTTCGTCCGTCGGACCCGACGGCGTCGTACTGGGGCCGGACAAGAAACCGCTCCTCGACCCGCTCGGGCGGCAGATCGTCGTGCCGCCCGGCTCCCGGGTCGGGCCCAACGGCGAGATCATCGGGCCGAAGGGCGACAAGCTCGCCGAGAAGGACCGGCTGGCGCGGGCGGAGCCGGTCAAGAAGGACGAGTCACCGCAGTCGGATCTGGACCGGTACCTGAAGTCCCTGCGCGGCGGCAACGCCCCGTCGATGCCGACGTTGCTCGCATCCCCGGCGCTGTCGACGTCCTCCGGCGGCGCACCGGCTCTCCACAATGGACCGTCGGTGCCGAAGACCGGCGTGGGGTCGCTCGGCGCACCGGGCGGGCTCGGGATGACGGGCGGGCACGAGACGCCCGCGCCGCCGGAGAAGCCGGTGACGACCGAGGGTGGCCCGTCGCTGCTCAAGAACCAGCAGGGCGCCGGGAACCCGCAGACCGGCATGGGCGGCGTCCCGTTCTACCCGCCGACCGCGGGCGGGGCCGGTGCCGGAGCGGGTGGCGACCAGAACAAGGGCGAACGCGACCGCACCACCTGGCTGACCGAGGACGAGGAGACCTGGGGCACCGATCCGAAGCTGCCGCCTTCGGTACTCGGCGGCCGCAGGCGACGAGGCAGGACGGCCGGCCGGGGTGCCGGCGGTACACGCGACTACGGACAGGGAGGAAACGATGGCCGACTGGCTGGAGGAGCAACTTCACCAGACCATGGTCACGCTCAGGGATCAGCGTGACCGGATCGAGGCGGCGAAGGCCGATCTCGCGTCCCGGACCACGTCCGCGACTTCACCGGACCGGATGGTCACGGTGACCATGAACGCGGAGAACTCCGTGGTGGGGCTCAAGTTCAACACCACCAAGTACCGGACCATGCCGCCGGAGCAGCTCGCCAGGACGCTGCTCGACGTCCTGGAACGCGCCCGCGGGGAGATGGCGGACACCGTCGTGGAGGTCTTCGGCCCGCTCATGGACCAGCGCGACGACCTCCGTGCGGCCATGACGGGCGGCACTGAGGTCGACAAGGTGTTCTCGGCTTTGTGGAAAGAGGCGCCTTCGGACGTCTTCGGCAGGGGAAGGGACTGATCCCCGGTGGCGCTGGGTGGGCCGGACACGACGAAATGGGTGTGGGAGGAAGCGCTCAACATCTTCACCCGCGATCCCGAGGTTCCCGTGGTGCCGCCGCGGTCGACCGTCCTCGGGGTGCCGTGGTTGTCGTGGCGCGTGTACACCCATCTTCGCGGCCCCAGCAACAAGGTGCCGACGAATCTGATCCACGCGGAGGGCATGACGTTCTTCACGTCCTGGTACGCCGTCGCCGACCCGAGCAAGGAACTGGAAAGCGCGGCCGGGACCTACTTCACCACCGGGAACAAGGTCGTCGACTCCCTGCGGGACGAAACGAACCCGATCGGGAAACACGCCACCTTCGAGCGGGCGTCGATCACCGTGGGCGGGGTGGCGAACTGGCTGACCGCACAGGTCGGCCCGCTGGAAACCTGGCGCAACAACGCCGGCCACCGCGGTGACGCCTTCCAGGGCACCGGCGCGGGCGCGTTCTGGACCGTGCTGGACGGGCTCGCCGTCAAATGCAAGGGTCTCGTCGCCCAGCTGACCAAGGACCGCACGACCTGGGAGACGCTGCACCTGGCAGGCGGCTTGCTGAAACGTGCCGGGGAAGTGCTCGACGAGGGACGCGCGCGGTGGCAGGGCGGCGAAAGCTTCACCTATGACACCGGGCTGGGATTCGCGGTCACCGCGCCGGGATCCGCGCTGTACACCCCGAGCGGCGTGGTGCGCGCGATCTGGCAGGCACCCGAGCTGGCGGCGGATTTCGCCAGTCATCCGCCTCCCAAATACACCAGGGAGAAGGACGGCTGGCCGAAGAGCACCTTCCTCGGCGGTGTGCTGGACGAAGGCAACACCGCTCCGCGCGAGAAGCTGGAGCTCGCCGCGCAACGGGTCTGGCAGGAACACCTGAAGGTCGCGGACGCCAACGGGGCGGCGGTGGCCTGGCTGCTCGACCTGACCTACCGCCAGTCCCTTCCGTACTTGCCGACGCTCCGGACGCCGGTCCATCTGAATCTCTCGGGAGGCTCCGGCGGTGCCGGGGACGGAGGGACGGGGTCCGGCGGCGACGGCACCGGACCCGGTGGCGGGGACGGATCGACCGGGGACGGCGGCCCTGGCCCCACCTCGTCCACGCCACCACCGCCGCCGCCGGTCACCCACGTCGGTGTCAACGGCCCCGGCGGCTCGTTCCCCCCGCCGATCACCAAGGTGGGTGGACCGAACAACTTCCTGAAGGTGCCCACCGGTTCCTACGTCGGCCGGGACGGCACCGTCATCGGACCCGACGGAAAACCCGTACTGGGGTCCGATGGCAGGCCGATCATCGTCCCGCCGGGGTCCCGGGTGAACGGGAACGGCGAGATCATCGGGCCGAGGGGCACCGGGAACCTGGAGCAGAAAGACCGGCTGCGCAAGGCATACCCGCCGCCGGGCACGACCGTTTCCGGCGATCCCGGGGAGTCGGCCCTGGAGCGGTATCTCAAGTCGTTGCGGCGCAACCCGACGTCGATACCGCCGTTGCGAGCCCCCGACACGCTGCCCATGACCATGTCGAAGTTCGATCCCCAGTCGGGTTTCCACAGTGGACCGGGCGCGCTCGGCGGTGGCCGGATCGGGGTGTCGCCGGACCTGCCGTCGCCTTCTGCCCCATCGCCGGGAGGGAAGCCCGCGAGCCCGCCGACACTCGGCGGTCCCAAAACGGCGGCGGGGGCCGGGAACGGGAGTGGGGTGCCGTTCTATCCGCCCTCGGCGGGCGGGGCGGGCGGTGCCGGACAGGGAAAGTCCGAACGCGACCGGACGACCTGGATCGCCGAGGACGAAGAGACCTGGGGCACCGACCCGACGGTCGCTCCGGGCGTACTCGGCAGGCGGCAACGCCGGAACCGCGGCCCCGGCAGCACTCGGCTGAGTGCGGACACCCAGCGCGACCACACTTTCGGATTCGGCGAAGGCGCCGGGCAGAGCACCGGTACCACCACGGGATGAAGGCGGGATCATGACGGATTTCAGGGCGGACCCGCGGGCCATGCAAGCCCTTGCCGAGGCGTACCGGGACATCGGCGCCAAGATGAGCAGGATCAGCGAACTCGGCGGCGATCGCCGGGACTTGATCTTCGAGGCCGCCGGTGACGACGAGATGGGCGAGGAGATCAAAACCAACCTCGGTGACCCGGTCACGAAGATCGAAGGCGCCTTCGTCTCGATCGGCGAAGTCGTCGCGAACCAGACCAACGTGACCAAGGGGATGGCCACGAAACTCGCCGTGGCGGAGAGCCAGAACATCGACAACGTCCACAGAGGACTCAAACGCTAGCGACCGTCCGGCGGCCGCCGGCCAACCTCAGCCAGTAAAGGAAGCGAGAATCATGTCCTCGGACGCAGTAGAGTCCACCGGCGTCGCGGTCGCCACGGCGGAGGCGGCGGCGCCCGCCGCCCCCGAAACCAAGGTGGACACCGAAACCACGCCGTCCTCGGCGACCGGGACGGTCGCGGCCGGTGCCGTGCCGCCGGTCGTGGACGCGGGCGCCGACACCGGATCGCCGCCGCCCGGACGGATGTCGAAACCGGTGATCGTGGCGGCGGCGGTCGCCGGTGTCGTGCTGGTCGCCCTCCCGATGGCGCTCAGCGGACTGCTCGGCGACGCCGAACCCGGCGAGGGGCCTGGATCGGCGGGCTACTCGAAGGACCTTCCGCCGGACGGCGGGTTCGTGCCGGGGCTCGCCGCGCCGCCCGCCGACGCGGCCGGCGTCCCCGCGGGCCAACCCGGAAATCAGCTGCCGGGGCAGGTGGCCGACGGGATACCGGCCGGCCAGGCGGGGGCGCCCGCCGATCCCGGAACCGCGGGTCTTCCCGGCGGACCGCCCCCGGCGGCGGGCGGTGGTCCGGCTCAGGCACCGCAACAGCATCAGGCCCCGCCGGCCGCCCAGCAGCCCCAGGGCCCGCCCGCTCCGGGCGCCAAGATGGTGACCTACGAAGGCATGGCCGGACGAGGATGCGGCAGTGGCACCGGATTCACCGGCGTCGGCGCGTACAGCGACGGGAAGTCGGGCTGGGTGAATCACGGCAACGGCGGCTGCGGCACGTCGTTCGTCTCCATCCCCATGTCAGGCGACGCGAACAAGGACGACACGAGCGCGTACGGGCTGTGGACGTTCAACACCGGCCCGGTGACCGCCGGCTCCTGCGCGGTCTCGGTGTTCGTCCCGAACGGCGACGTGACCGCGGTGGGCGGCAGCCCGTCGGTCTATCGCGTGTACGACCGGTTCGCGGTCGACAAGGGAACCCCGGTCGGGACGTTCCAGGTCGACCAGATCGGCAACCGCGGCCGGTGGGTGAACGTCGGCACGTTCCGCATCAACGGCGCGAAACTGGCCGTCCAGCTGCTCAACCGGGGCCGTGACTGGTCGGGTTCCACCAAGACCTACGCGCATCACGCCGCGGCGATGGTGAAGGCCAAATGCCAGGCGTGAGACGGGGTCGTGAGTGGCGTTTCGGGTTCTAACCCGAATCGCCACTCACGACCACCTGCACGGGCGGGATGGTGGCTTGGGTGACGCGGCGCCGTACTCGCGTGCTTGGAGCCAGATCTCGCGTGCCTGGAGGCGTAACACCCGAGTGCGGGGTCCAGGCACGCGAGTTACGTCTCTGAGCACGCGTGTTACGCCTTCGCCCTGCCCCTCACCTTGACGAACAGGCCCGCCCGCAACCACGACACGGTTGTCTTTCTTCTCGAGAGAACGACCCAAATCACTCACGAGCTACTCGCGAAACCGGGCAAGACACCCGAATCGGGCACCTTTGTGTCGAAAAGTGTCCCTTATGGACAGTCCAGGGACACAGTGGGACGGGACCTTGGGCGACTTCGCCGGGACCCGGTGGGGTGAACCGTTCGGCCCCCGGGCCGCGTTGGCTCCGGTGAACCGGTCAGGAGGTGATCCGTGCCCATCAAGGTCGATCGCGGTGACTTCGGCGACGTGCCGGAGTGGGCGCGGACACTTCTCCAGGTCCTCGGTGTCGACTGGCCGGCCGCCAATCAGCACAAGTTCCGGCGGGCGGCGCAGGAATACGACATCGTCACGGAACTGCTGAAGGAGCTTCCGGACGATATCGCCAGGGTCAAACGGTCGATCGACGAGAAGCTGTCGATGCCCGAGGCGGGCGAGGCGTTCGACAAGAGCATGAAGCCGCTCACCGGCGGGTCACCGAACCTGTTGGGGGAGCTGGCAGAGGGAACGAAGGGTATCGCCGACGGCTGCCGCAAGATCGCGCTGGACGTCGAGTACACGAAATTCTCCGCGATCGGCCAGCTTTTCCTGCTGGCGTACGAGATCGCGATGGAGTACGCCCTCTCCGCCGTCACCGCGGGCGCGTCGCTCGCGAACCTCACCTGGCATTACGCCCTCACTCGCGGCTACCTGCTCGTCCTGTTCAAGATGCTCGTGCGGGCGATCGTGTTCGAGATGTTCATCGGCATCACCGGCGGGCTGATCATCGACGCCGCCGTGCAGCGCCTGCAACGCGAACGCACCGAATGGGACGATGAATCCACCAAGCAGACGGCGATCTCCGGGGCGATCGGCGGAGTGCTCGGCGGCGCCGTCGGTGAGCTGGGCGAGAAACTGGGCCGCAAGCTCGGCGGCCTGCTGGGCAAGGATTTCGGCAAGATCGCCACCGACGACCTGCTGAAACTGGTCAAGGACCTCAAACTTCCCAACGGGGACGCGCTCCCCGACAACTGGGTGCGCGACATCGGCCGGACGCTGACCGACCGGGCGGGCAGACAGCTCACCGACCCGGCGACCGCGTTCACGAAGCGCGCGATCGAGGGTTTCAGCGACGAGGTCGCCGACCGGTTCGTCACCGCGTTCGGCAAGACCCTCGGTGACGACGCGGCCCGGCAACTCGGCCGGGACTACGCGCGCACCTTCGTGGACAGCTGGAGCAAACACGGCCTGGGCGGCGGCGGGGCCTTCAACGACAGCCTGAGCAAGGTGCTCGCGCCGCACAACGACAAACTGGGCAAGGACGCCGTCGGCCTGCTCACCGAGCACGTGCCGGACGTCCTGACCCGCAACACGACCGACCGGCTCGGCGGCAACCTCGCCGCCAAGGCCTTCGAGTTCAGCACGGTCTTCCTCTTCGAGGGCGTCTCCGGGGTGATGAGCCAGGCCGCGATGGCCGCGCTCAACGGTGAGTCCGTGTCCGCCGCGGAATACGGGATGGGGTTCGCCGGCGGCGTGGTCGGCGGCGCGGTCAGTCACAAACTCGAGGGGATCGGGGAACGCGCCCTCGACTCGGCGATCACGTCGATGAAGGAGAGCTTCACCGGCACGGGTTCGCTCGGCGCTGTTCCCACGGTGGCGCCGAACTCGGCAGCCACCGCCGACGTGAAATCCCCGGCCGACGTGAAGTCCACTTCGGACACCAAGACCGCTTCGGATAACAAGACGGCTTCGGACACCAAGACTTCGGAGACCAAGGCTTCGGGTACGAAGTCCACTTCGGACACGAAACCGCCGTCGGAGGTCAAGACGAGCTCGTCTGGCAAGAGGAACGTCGAAACGGCGGAGACGGAGACCGCGCCGACCGCCGTGCGGACCACTTCCGACGCGGGACCGGCCGAGGACGCTCCGCCCGTCTCCGAGCAGGCCCCGGCGTACGAAGGGCAGCCGGAGGACGAAGAACGCCCGCTGACCCGTCCCGCTCCGCCGCGCACCACTTCGGAAGACGCTCAGATCGAGCAGACGGTCACCGAAGACGCCCCGGCACCCGCGATCGAATTGGATCTCGGTGAGCCCTTCCTGGCGGAAGACCTCTTCCACCGGGAAGACAGCCAGGACGCCGGTCCGCTGATCCCGGAGACCACCGAAACCACCGAAAACACCACCGAAACCACCGAAAACACTACCGAGACGGCCCAGGACGAACAGGAGCTGACGCGCGCGGATCTGCCACCGTTCCTCGCCGCCGGCCAGGCGCTCGGTTCGGCACCGGTGCTCGCGATCGAAGGCACCGGCGCCCTTCGCGACGAACTGGCCCGTCTGCTGCCCGGTGCCGGGAAGCAGCAGCTCGACACGATCGGCAACGCCGTCCACGACGATTTCGAGTCGGCGCTCAGCGGCCTGTATTTCCCGTTGCGCACGGACAAGGGCTGGCGGGAGGTCCGGATCCGCGCCACCCTCGGCGGCGACGTGGTGAGCGAGCGGCGGGAGAAGACCAAGGCGGATCTCACGGTCCAGGGCGGCACGTCGAACGCGGAGAACCTGGCCGTCCTCCGGGCAGGCGACCTCGGGGGCGCCGCGACCGTGCAGGCGCCGACCGGTCCTTATGTCACCGTCGGCGGGAAGGTCGCGCTGGCGGCGCCCGGCGCGACGCAGACCGTTTCCGTGTCCACTTCGGACCAGCGGGCGATCCGGTCCGGCGAGGGCTCCCGGCGGGTGGGCCTGAACGTCGAGTTCACCGTCAGCGTCCACGACGAAAGCGGTGCCGAAGTCGGCCCGCCCACCGGTGCAGAGCGGGCGAAACCGGTGCCGGGAAAGGTCACCGTGCGGCTGCCGGACGATCTGGTCCGGGTCACCCCACCGGCCGGGTCGGCCGCGAAAGACCTGACCGCCGACGTCGGGCGCAAACTGCAGAACCCGGTGCCCGAGGCGGTCACCGAGCTCGCCGAGGTGTTCACCGGGACGGCGCGGCTGCTGCCGCGGCCGGTCACCGCGTTCGGCGCCCCCGGCCGGGACGCGTTGCGCGCGTTCCTCGGCAACGCCGGGATCCGCGAGAACTTCGGCGCCATGCTGGAAGGCTGGGTCAGTTCGCCCGCCCTGCTCAGCACGGACGGCGGCAATGTGGCCGCCGTGCGGATGAAAGCCGTGCTGACCAAGGCCGAACTCGTCGGCCCCACCACCGGGACCCAGCTCCGGCTGCACGAATCCGCGACCACCGGCTCGACCGTTTCCGCGTTCACCAAACGGGGGTTCGATGCTTCCCTTTCGCTCGGCGGCGGTGGCGGCGTCGGCGGGGTGAAGATCGCCGCGGGGCTCGGCGGCGGCTACTCGGCGCGGACGGTGGACACCGTCGTGTCCGGCCGGACGTCGACCGCGAAATCGGGGATCCAGCTCAAGGGGGACATCGGTCTCTACCGGTTCGAAGCCGAGATCGTCGTGCAGGCCTTGGACGGCAAGGAGGTCACCACCACGGCGACGGTCTACGCCCGGGTGGGGATGGCCGAAGCCGCCGAGCAGGGCCTGCCGGTCCCGGACGGTACAGGCGACGCGATCACGCCGCCGTCGGCGACGAAGTTCCCGCCCGCGCATCTGGCCGCCGGGCTCGCCGCGGGCAACGTGCGCGTCGGCGAGTTCACCGGTGCCGACGCCGTGCTGGCGGAGATCCGCGGCGAACTCCGGAAGGCGGGCCAGTACAAGGATCTGCTGCCCGACTGGGACGAGCGGGCCACACAGGCGAAACGCCCGGGTGCGGCGCGGACACTGGAGATGCTGGCCAACGAGCACCGGCTGCAGGCGGTGCTGTCCCCGTCGGCGCTGCGCAACCGGATGGACGCGCTGCTGGGTGCCGGGGTGTCGGTGACCCTCAAACGCCAGGGCGTCCTCTGGCAGGACAACGTCACCATCACGGTGCGGCTGGAAACGAAGTCCCCCCAGCACATCGGGCGGGCGACCGGACGGGTGGTCCGCAAGGCCACGACCACCGGACCGGCGCTCGGCACCTCCTCCGCGACGACCAAAGGCTGGACGGCGGGCCCCGAGGGCAAGGTGACCTTCGGGGCGACAGTGACGGCTTCGGCGAAGTACGGCAGCAGTGACGGCACCCGGACCGGGGCGGGCCCGGTCACCGAGTCGACGGACCTCGACATCGGCAGCGCCGACTCCGAGGGTTTCGCGCACGAAGGCCGGTTCGTCGTGTCGATCACCGGGTTCTCCCGGCTGAACGCGACGGTCCGGCAGATGCTGCCCGGACTGCCGGGCCTCCAGGTGCCGGAAGTCCGGCGGATCTGGAGCACTCCCGACCAGGCGGCGGACGGGTCTGTCCCGCTGCCGGCGAACTTCACGGTGTGGATGTCGGACAGCCTGACCCTGCCCACCGAAGCGGGCCAGGTCACGCCCGGCACTCCGCGGGTCAGCGAAGTCGACCCGCCACGGTCGATCACCGGCCACTTCCAGGAACTCGATCCGCCTGTCGTCGGCGACTGGATCGGGGTGGAGAGCATCGCCCACACCGGCTACGTCGGCGAGGCCGCGCTGGCGGCGCTGGTGGAGGCGTCGGACGGCGACAAGGCGCTCGCCCTGCCCGGCAGCGACGCCTGGACCAGCGTCCAAGCGATGCTGAGCACCGACAACATCAAGGCGGCGCTGCGGTCGTTCACCCGTGGCGCGATGAGCACCGACCTCGTCCATTCCCGGCGGCTGGCGGATCGCGTCGGCAGGATCGGCGTCCACGCGAAGCTGAGCGAACCCACTCTGGTGCGGATGGCCGACGACGCGGCCGCTGAACAGTCCGCGTCGGGCGGGTTCCGGTTCGACGGCGGCACGAGCGAGAGCACCGGCCCGGCGATCACCGCCGGGGTGACGCTCACCGGCTCGGTGACCGACGACCCCACCGGTTCCGCGACCGGTGGCCTGTCCGGCAAACCGTGGGCGAAGACGACCACGAAGGCCGACGGCCTCGACATCTCCGCGGTCGTGGACCGCAACCTGACGACGGCGGCCGGTACGCCGCGGGTGCTGGCCCGGTTCGACGTCGACTTCACCGTGCTCGCCGAGGCGCGGCAGCAGACCGCGCTCATCCGGCCGGACGCCAGGGTCGCCGCCCAGTCGGTCCACCTGCCCGGCGCGGTTCAGGTGTGGCTCACCGAAGACCAGGCCCGGGAACACGGTCTCCTCCCCGCCAAGCCCGCCGGTCCACGGCCACGGGACGAGCGGCTCGCGGCTCCTTCGACCCTGCCGCCGGGGAAGCCGGGCGCGCTGGGGCTGGGGGCCGTCGAGCGGCTGCCCGACCTGTCCGATCTCGTGCCGAAACTGTCCGCGAAGCTGGCCAAGGCCAAGATCCCGTTGCTGCCGGGCGTGTCCTTGGACGACGCGATGCACAACTGGACGCGGCTGACCGCCCTCGTCTCGCCGGACGGGGTGCGCGGGCTGGTGGACAGCGCGCTGGACGGCGGGATCCCGCTGCACACCCACCTGCCGAAACTCTTCACCGACAGCGGTCACCAGCTCCTGCTGACCGCGAAAACGCTGGGAGAACCGGCTTTCCGTGCAGTGGTCAACGACGGGCGGACCGTCGAACACAGCACCGTCCGCGCGGTCCGCACCAGCCACGCCGACAGCACGGCCAAGGCGTGGTCGGCCGCGATCCGGGCGGGCGGGCAGCAGAAGTACCAGGACGACGGCTCCGCCACGACGACGTCGGTTGGTGGCGCCGTCACCAAGGGCGTCGGCGCCACCAAGGTCACCGGCGTCACGGAGGTCCGCACCGAACAGGAAACCCACTTGCGGACCGGGACCGGCCCCGCCGCCCTGTTCGACGTGCCGATCGAGTTCACCCTCGAGGTGCGGCGTGACGGTGAGACGGTCGCGTCCGTCGGCACCGGGGAGCGCACGCTCGGCATCCGGCTGCAGGCCGACAACCTGACCACCGGCGACGGCCGGGACCAGGGCACCGGTGACGACGCGGCTCCCGATCCGCTGTCCGCCGAAGACGCCACGCCCGAGGCGCTGGAGAACTGGCGGCGGGGGACCGTCACCAAGCTGCCCGACATGGCGTCGGTCGAATCCGTGCGCGCCGCCGCGCGGCTGCGCGAGGTCGTCCGGGACACCCTCACCAAGGCCGGGGCGGACAGCGGGATCACCGGCTACGGCACCGCGCCGGTCAACGCGCTCTGGTCGAGCCTGAGTCCTCAGGTGCTGCAAGCGTTCCTGCCGGCCATGACGACGAAAACCCTGCCCGTGCCCGCTTTGCGCGAGGCGGCCGTCCTGCGGGGCAAGCGGGCGGACGTCGAGGTGCACGCGAGGCTCGGCAAACCGCGGACGATCGCGCTGAGCGACGGCGTCAACATGGAGAACCCGAAGAACTCGACGACGGCCCGCTCGGCCGAACGGAAGGTCACCGAGACCGGCGAAATGGGCGTCACCGGGCCGACGGTCACCCCCGTCGACGAACGCGACAACGTCGGCGGCCTGGTCACCGGCGTCGACGCGCGGTGGACCAGCGAGCCCGCCGACGCCACGGTCGACGGCACGACCGTGTCCGCCGTCGCGAACCTCAAACCGGTCGGGCGCACCGCGCTCGTGCGCTTCGACGTGGACTACCGGATCGTGGTCAAGGTCGACGGCCGGACCGAGGTCGTGGACGTCTCATTGCCCGGTTCGGCGGACGTGCGGATGCCGATCGAGGGGCTGGCGGAGGTCACCGGGCAGAAGACGCCGCGCCGCCTGAAGGCCAGGCAGGGAAGGGTCGCCAGGACCGCGAAGGCGTGGCGGGACGCGGAGGTCGGCGCGGAAGGTCACCGCCGCCGGGCCGAAGAACTCGTCAAGACCCTCGGTGTCGGCGTCGACTGGAACGCCACCGTCGACGCGGCCCGGGTCCGCCGTCCCGGAACGCTGGAGGAACGGCACCACAAGTACGCCCGCGAGACCGAGACTGCCTTGCGGGAGGCCGAAAACCTCGCCGAAGCCGCCCGGCTTCACCACGGCCGGGTGACCGCGGCCGCCGACGAGGCGCGGGCGGCGCTGGAGTTCGGCACCGCCGATCTCGACGACCTCGCCCGTGGCGCCGAAGACGCGGCACGCGCCTTCCGGGTGCTCTCCTCCGAACTGGCGGCGGCACGCGGCCGGGTGGATCTCGCCGACGGGAATCAGGAGCTCGCCGAGGCGCTGGACGACGTCCGGCGGCTCATCCGGGAGCGGGCCGACGCGAAACTCCGGCGCGACCTGTTCCGCGACATCCTTGCCGCGCAACGGGAAACGCTGGCCGCCGCCGAGGCCGCGGCGGCGGAGGCACGGGAGCAGCAAGCCGCCGCGGTGGAGCAACTGATCGGCACCCAGGCCACCCTGCAGGCCGCGTGGCTCGATTTCGTGGACACCAAACAGGACGCCTGGTGGCTCGCGAAAGGCGCGCTGGACGCCGAATTCGCGCGGCTCACCGCGCCGCCGGGGTCTGCCGACGACGAGAAGTGGCGGCACAGCCGGGCGACCGACGCGCCCTGGTTCTCGGTGGCGAACCCGCTGGACCCGGCGCAGTGGGAGCCGCTGCGGGCGACCACGCCGAGGCGGTCCGTGGCCACCGAGACCGCCGACGTGCTCACCACGGTGCGGACCGGGAAGGACAAACGCTACGACGGCGTGATCCGGTACGGCGTCAGCCGGTTCCAGGTCGGCGACCGCCGGGTCACCGAGTTCACCGTGCCGATCAACCTCGTGGCCGGACGCGGCATCACCGACGAGCAACTCGCACAACTGCGGGACCGTGCCACGGCAGGCGTCGAGCGGCTGCTCAACAAACGCCACGGCCTGCCGAACGGCGACCAGTTGCACGTCCGGATCGAGTTCACCGGCGACCGGCTGACCGACCGGGACGGCAACCCGCGGTACCGCGCGTACGACGTCGTCGCCGGTGACGACGAACGCACCACCCAGACCACCTGGCGATCCGACGCCACGCCGGAGGAACTGGCCCACGAACTGCTGCACTACCTCGGCGCGGCCGACGAGGAACACGACAAGGACCGGGTGTTCCTCAGCCGGGAGGACGACGGCACGACCGGTGTCGTCACCGGCGACGAGAGCATCATGGGCAAGGACGTCGTCAAGCCCGGGGTGATCCCGAAGCTCATGCCCCGCCACACCTGGATGATCCAGCACGTCCTGCACAGCCAGCTCGGCCCCGGCCATCGCCTCACCGACCCCGGCCAGGACGCGCTGCCGGGTACCCGGCCCACCGACGGCGCCGGATTGACGGACGCGCAGCGGTCCGCGCTCGCGCGAGAGCGCCGGGAGGTCGTCCAGGTCGGTGGCGACACCCTGGGCGCGAACCTCGTCGAGGCGATCGCCCGGACACTGGCGCCCGATTCCGCCGCGCGCCGGGCGGAACTACGGGAACGTGGTGCCTCGCTGCGGGAACCCACGCCGGAGGAGGTCGCGGTCGCGCTCGGCGTCCACCTGGAGCTGCTGACCGAGGACGGAAGGACGGTCAGGCTCGGGCCCGGCGACGGCGAGCCGGTGCGGGTCGCGTTGTCACCGTCGGCCGACTTCTTCGCCACGGCAAGGGTCCTGGCGACCCGTGACACGGATACGAGGACGGCTTCGAGACCCGCCCCGGAGGGTTCCACGAGCACGGCCGTCGTCAAGACCATGACCGGCGCCGGTGGCAAAGTCGTCGGTATCGCCTTCCCCAGCAAGAAAGGGGACGACGGTATCGCCCGCATGTGGTCGGGCGCGACCGCGACGCGGCCTGTCGTCGAGTACAGCAGCCTGAGCCCGAAACCGGAGAACCAGCCCGAATCGTCGCAGCCGGAAGCGCCCCGGTCGGTGAGCAGGCCCGCCCCGTGGGCCGCGAAAGACGTCGCGAAGCAGCCGATCTTCCTCTATCTCCACGCCGGTCCGGACCGGTTCCGGGTCAAGATCCCCGGACGATTCCTCGCCCAGCGGATCACCGGCGCGGAGCTCGCCCGGCGGGCGCTCGAGGACGCGGACTTCCGGCAGGCCCTCGAAACCCGGCCCGAAGCACCGATCGTGTTGCTGGCGTGTGAATCCGGACAGCGGAACGAACCCGGTGGCGGTGGCTACGACTTCCGCCACGAGCTCGCGACACTGGGCCACCACCGGACCGTGTACGCGCCGACCCAGACGATCAACCTCGTCCAGGCGCTGGCAGGCGTCAACGTGGACAAGGACGGCGAGTTCGTCGAGATCGACGGCCACCCCGAAGACGTCACCGAAACGGGCCCGGAGGCGGCCTCGCCTGCCGTCGGCACCGCGGTCACCTTCGCCAAGGGATCACGCGTCCTGGACGACGAGGCCCTCGCCACGGTGGGGCGGTTCGCCGCCTGGGCCCCAGCGGCGGCCGACGTGATGACGAGGCGGGACGCGTCGCTGCCCACGCCCTGGATCCAGGTCGCGGGCGACGGCAACGCGATCGTCGGCTGGCGGGAGACCGCGCTCGCCAGGGCGAACGCGGTGGCCGAAGCGCTGCGTTTACAGCTGTCCGAGGCGTCCCTTGAGGTCAAACCGGTCGTCGCGCACCGGAGCAGTCTTCCGCCGCTGGTGTCGAACGACCCGGCCGCCCGGCGCCGTTCGGTGACCATGGCGCTGATCCGGACCGACGAGGCCGACCTCCGCACGGAACTCGGTCTTCTGCCGGACGAGACGGTGAAGTCGTGGCTGTCGCGGACGGCGACCCTGCTCGGCGAGGACGCGAACCTCTGGGCCTCGTCTCCGCTGATCGCCTACCTCGACGAACACCTGCCGCTGCCCACCGCGCGGGATCGGAACACCGTGCTGCGGCTGTCGGTCGATCCGGGCGGTCCCGCGCCGCGGCTTTCCCCGCTCGTCGGCGCCCGCGGTCACGCCTGGGTCGAGTTCGAGCTGCCGAACGGGACCCGGGAAACGATCGGGTTCCACCCGGGCGGCGACGGAGACCCGGCGGTGCGGCTCGGCGGCACCGGCCACACCGCGACCGCGAGCTACGAGGTGTGGATCTCCGCGGAAGGCATGTTGCGGGCCTTCGAGCACGCGCTGCGGAACCTGCGGACCCCGCACCAGACCCTGTCGTTCAACTCCCTGCACTTCGCCGCTGGCCTGTTCGAGCGCGCCACCGGCACGCCCGCTCCGTCGGCGGGCTGGCTGGTGACCGGCCCCGAAGAGCTGCACAAGCAGCTGCGGGAGGCCGTCGGAGCCATCGCGGAGCTGGACGACGTCGAACTGCTCGATCCGTACACCAAGGTCTCGTTCCGGCCCGGGACGGACACCGTCGATCCGCTGGCCTTCCAGGGATTCGTGCGGTCCCTGGCCCAGGAACTGCTCACGCGACCGGTCGCGGGACGGCGGATCGAGATCGTCGTGAAACGCGGGCAGGACGAAGCACTGGCGACGCGCCGGGGGGCGAATCTGGAAGCCGCGCTGCGCACCGCCCTGCGGACCGCGACAGACGAGCACGGTGTCGTGCTCGAATTCCGGCCGATCACGATCACGTACCAGCAGGACGACACGGGCACCGAATCGGCGCTCGTCGCCTTCGTCCAGAACGGACAAGGAGGGCACGTACCGCAAGGGCAATCGGTGCAGAACTGGTTGTCCGACCGGGCCACCCGATCGCAGGTCGTGCAGCAGCGGACCGTCGCGCAGTACTTCATGCGGACCGGCCTTCCCGAAGCCCTCGACCGGATGCGGCTGCTGAACCCGGACCGGCCGGCGTTCCGGTTCCAGGTGAAGACCCGGCACCGGGACCTGGCCGCCCGGTATTCGGGCCACGCGTGGATCGAGATCCACGATCCCCTCGGCGACGGGACCCTCATCGACTTCGCGCCGGAGAATCCGCCTTCCCCGCAGTGGGCGACCGTGCCGGGCACGGTCCACGTGGGCCCCGCCCGGGAGAAACCCACCACCTACACCGCCGACCACCTGGTGAGCGCGAACGACGTCCTCCGGGGACTGGAGCGGGTGCTCGCCCTGTCCGGCAGGCAGTACAAGCTGACGAGCCACAACTGCACGACCTTCGTGCAGGACGTGTACTCGGCGGTGGTCGGGGCGCCCGCGCCGAAAGCCGGTCGCTGGGTCCAGGGCCCGACCGACCTCGAACGCACCCTCCGCGCCGGCGCGTCGCACGTCACGGTCCGGCCCGCCGACGACGCCGCCTTCCCGGCCGGCCCCGTCCCGGCCGCCCCACCGCGTCGGACCGATCCCGTACCGGCCGCGGACATCGAGGCGAGGTACCGTGCGGCCACCGCGGGCCTTTCGCATTTCCGCTTGTCCGGCAAGGACTTCGACACCGCTCTCGCCGAGTTCTCCCGGCTGGCGGGCACCGGCGAGCTCACCCCGGGACGCGAGAACGACCTGGCGCTGGGACAGTTGGACAGTGCCCTCGGTGAGCTGGAAACCCGGGCCCGTGACGCCGATGCCACCGAGGAGAAGGCACGACTGCGGCAGCTCGCGCGCAACGTGCGGGCGCTGGCCAACGACGCCGTGCTGGTGTCCGCCTTGGCACCATCGCGCGACGGCACGGTGCTGGAACCGGTCACGCCGCGACGGCTGCGGAGTGCGCTGTCCGACGTCGCCGCGATCATCCACAATGGACAAGATCCGTTCATCGCCGAGGGCTCGCCGTGGCGTGGTCTCGACTACGACCGGAACGCCCCGCTGCCGCGCAGGCTGGTCGAGCTCGTGCTGATGGACACGCCGCCGGTCGTGGCCGAAACCCTGCGTCAGGACCCGCTGTTCCAGGACCTGATGCGAGACCCGGAGGCGATCGCCGACGCCCTGTTCGCCGCCTCAGGCGCTTTCGAGCGCGCTTTCGCGGCGACCGAACGGGACAGGGACGCGGTCCCGGCGTCGACGACCCTGAACCGGCTCCACCGCGAGATCGGCAAGCGGACGACGGACGCGTCACCCGAGGAACTGACGGCGGCCGCCGACCGGGCCGTGGCGCTGCTGTTCGCCGCGCCGGTGCCCGCCGATCCGGAGGTCCGCCGCTCCGTCGGCGCGTCGCCGACCGCGGTGAGCCGACCGGCGGGCAAGCCGTGGACCCGCGAGGGCGCGGCACGGGATTGGTGGCGGGCGGCGGATCCGGCGGTGACCGTCGACCACCGGATCGCGAATCCGGTGACCAGTCCGGACGTCGGACCCGCGCACCGGGAGACGCCGCCGGTGCCCGTCCGCTCCGAAGACGGCGGGCTGAGCCGTTCGGGACGCCCGTGGCGGGCGACGATCGGCTACGACCTGCGCCGGTTCACGATCGAACGCGGCGGAGAAGAACCCGTCCGGGTCCGGCTGCACACCGTCCGACTGCGGCTGGACGACATCGGACAGTCCGAAGTGGACATGACGGCCTTCGAGGCCAGGGTCAGGTCCGGGGTGAACGAGTACTTCAACCAGGGCTACCGGCTGCCCGGCGGCGAGCAGCTGATGGTCGAGGTCGAGTTCACCGACCGCGAAGACGCCCACGGCACGGTCTTCGTGACCGGCCCCGGCACCCCGGCCGATCAACGGCACTGGCCCTCGGACGGGACCGAGGTCCAGTTCGCGCACGAACTCGGCCATTTCCTCGGCCTGCACGACGAGTACTTCGTCGATTCGCCGGACGCGCCGGTCTTCCAGCACACCGACGGCGCCGGCCGGGTCGCGACCGGACCGGGCCTGATGACCGCGGCCGCGGTCACCGGCGACGTCGTCCTCGAACCCCGTAACCTCCAGCTGCTTTCCGACCGGGCTCAAGCCCTCGTCGGCGACGACCCCCGCCCGGCTCCGCCGTCGCGCCGGGCCACCGAGCACGAACCGGGTTTCCTCGCCTCCGCGGCGGACGAACAGGAATTCCGTTCCCAGCAGGAGATGGCGGCGTATCTGCGGCAGGTCCCCGAGGTGCTGAAGAACCACCCGCAGCTGGCGTCGGTGGGTGAGGCGGAACTGGCCGCCATCCGCGCCTACAGCCATTCGCACACCCCGGCCATCGACGCCCATCTGAAGACCGGGACGGGCCCGGGATACGCGGCGTCGTTGTCCCGGCTGCTGGCGTCCGCGGTCACCCGGTTCCCGGCCCGCCACACCGGATCGGCGACCCGGGCCATGGACCTGTCGATCCCGGCGGGCAAGGAGCTCTTCAAGAAGGGGGAGCGGTTCACCGACCGGAGCTTCTTCCGCGGCGTGCAAGGCGAACGCGTGCTCTATCGCGAGCGCAAGGTGATCGTCCACGCGCTGGTCCACGACGCCGCCTACATCCCCACGGCGTCCGTGCGCCCCAGTGAACGAGAGGTGCTGCTTCCGCCAGGGACCACGTTCGACGTGCTCAAGGTCGAGGAGCGGGACGGCAAGCTCCATGTGACGCTCCGCCAGATCGGCGCCACACCCGCCCGGGCCGGGACGCCGTTCACCGGCCACCCCGGTGACGGCCCGGCCCCGAAGTACTTCCTCGACATGGTCGCCCTGAAGAACGTGGTCGAAGACGCGCGGGAACTGGCGCCGGACCTGGCGAGCCGGGACACCAGGGCACACCGGGACAAGATCGTGCGCGCCCGCAGGCACGCGCTGTCCGAGGCCGGGGAGCGGACCCGGATCACGGTGCACACCTGGCGCTCGGCCGCGGAACTGGACCTCTTCCGGAAGGGCGGTTTCGTCACCGAACCGACCGTGCTGGTCGCCGGTGGCGAGCCGGGCAATGTCACGTTCGTCATCGACGACGCTTTGGCCGTGCCGGTGGAGGACGAGCGGATCCTGCCGCCGGGTTCCACGTTCGAGGTCATCGAGGTCAGCAGGGCGGCCAAGTGGTACGAGCCGTCGGTGATCCGGCTGCGCCAGGCCGACCCGCTCAGGGTCACCGACCAGATCGCGCCGGGCTTACGGGCGAGGACTGTCGAGGAACAGGCCGAAAAGGTCGTCGACGTCCCGCCACCGTCGGCAGGCGCGCTCCTCGCCGAAGCCTGGCTACGGGACGCCGAGGACTGGAGCGAGATCCTCGACCGGGACGCCGGCGGCCACCCCTGGCCGAAGCTGAAAGGCCCGGCCACCGAGGGATTCCCGGCCACCCGGAGCGACGCGTGGGCGAATCTCCTCGGCGCGCGCCGGGAACTGAGCCGGGCCAAGGAGGAGCACGCCGAACTCCGGTCGCGTCTTGAACAGGGCGGTGCGGGAAGCTCCCGGGATCCCGGGCACCTCGCGGACGCCGAAACCGCGCTCGAAGTCGCGCGGGACGGCGTCGCCAAGGCGACCGACGACCTTCGCGCCTGGGGCAACGATCCGGAAAAGCTGGACGAGGCGTTCCGGAAATGGAGCGAGACCTCCCTCCTGGAACGGCCCCGGCTGCCCGGCGGCACCCGCCTTCCCGCCGACGAGGCCGACGGTGAACCCGAGCCCGGGATCTCGTGGGCCCAGTCCGTGTTCGACGAGCTCGTGGCGGTGCAGAACGCCCCGTCTCGCCAAGACGACGTCATCGAGGACGCGGCCGCGGATCGCCGTGCGACGGTGAAGGAGTACGACGATCTCCTGGACCCGGTGGTGGTCGACTTCGCCGAGGGTTCCGATGAACTGACGGAGGGGCAGCGTCGTGAGCTGGGCCGGATCGCGCGGCAGCTGATCGATGTCCTGCAGAGTCTTCGGCTGCATCCGTACTTGACCCTCCCGGCGCCTTCGGTCGAGTTGTCGAGTGTGCCGACCGGTGACGCGGATCTCGACGAACGCCGGTACAGCGCCTTGGAATCGACGCTCTACGAACTGATCGGTGAGGAGGTCTCGGCCAGGGACGGCCTGACGGACGACGAGCGGGACGAGATCACCGGCGAGGTCGTCGTGTCGACCGGTGATTCCCCGGCGGGCGGGGCGGGGGAGTACCGGGTCCGGATCGACGGTGACGACATGGCGGTCGCGCACCTTCGTGCCCCTCGGCCGAACCTCTTGGTGACCACGGACTTCCGGGTCGAAAAGGGGCCGGGCGCGAGCACCGGCCCGGTGTTCACCCATCCGTCCGGCTACGTGTCCGAGGTGACTTCGAGGTCGGCGCCCTTCGTCGCTCCGGTGCAGGAGCTGATCAGCACGGAGCACGGTCCCTTGACCATCTCCAAGGACGCTTCGATCGCGGTCGGCGCCTCGAAGAACAAGGAATTCTTCGCGGTGCCCGAAGTGATCGCGAAAGCCCGAGCCGGGCTTTTGAAGGTCAACAGCAATATCGAACTCGTCGTGCACGACGTCGCCCTGGTGGTCGAGCACGACGGCGTCGAACGCCGGCTGAACCGGGTGACGGTCAAGTTCTGGGACAAGCCTTCCGAGATCTGCCGCGACATGGCGCAGGAGATCATCGGCGGCCTTCCGGACGCGGCCGTCTTCCGGGGTACGCGTGGACCCGCCGCGGTCGGGAACATCAGCTCCACCAACGGTATCGAGGTGACCGGTACGCGCATGCTCGCCGAGGCGCTGGTGACCACGGTCGACGGCGGAGCGGACGATCCCGACGCGGTCGATTCGCGGTGGGGGGTGACCCAGCTGGTCAAGGACACCAGGCCGAGCGGAGGGGGACCGGGCGCGCCGCGGCCTGGCCGGGAATACGGCCGGGTGATGAGCCATCAGCCGTCGAACGCCGGGCGGAGGGCGGCCATGGACCGGCTGGCGGAGGCGATCGGGGTCAACGAACACGCGTGGCCGTCGGTGGGCGAGGCCTATTGCGCCAACTCGATGCCCTACGACGACGAAACCGGCGTGCCTTCGATGAACATCGACTTCGCCAAGGGAATCGCGACCAGCGGCAATCCGTGGGGCTACCACTTCGCGGCGGTGGTCGCGACGAGCCTGGACGGTGAATTCAACATCTCACTGGAGAATTCGCCGCACACCGTGGCACGGACGCAGGCCGTCGACGAGGCGATCATCCGGGTACTGGGTGATCATCGGGGGACGTGGGATCTGCTCGAAGCCGATCTGGACGCCGAACTGCGGGCCGCGCGGGCGGCGGGCGATCCCCGTGCCAGAACCGTGGAGCTGAAGCTGCACGCGGCCAAGAAGTTCAAGGCGCTGGCCGAGGTCCTGACCGCCAAGGGACACGAGCATCCGGACGCGGGAGTCGCCATGGACCAGGTGCGCGGTGCCGTGTACAACCTCGCCACCTGGCCGAAGGAACGAGACAACTGGCATTTCCACGGGTACGGAAAGAACCCGGGGAACACGTTCCATGAACAGCTGGCGGCGTACCACAACCCGGACGCGTTCTCCATGCCGAACCTGGTCACCGTCGTCGTCGCGGCCGGTCAAGGCCCGGCCACCGACTGGTCCTCCCACGTTTCCTTCGACGAGGGATCGGCCGTGATCCGGGAGTCCGACGGGCAGACCTTCGCCTCGGTGGCGACTCGCGTGGCGAGGGCGGCGCTGTGGAGGCAGGACAACGAGCGCCCGATGCCGGTCGTGACCGTGACCGGTTACGGCAACGGCCGGCGGCTCGTGCCCGCGCAGGCGGTCAAGACGGGCAAGCGACGGGCCGACGTCGTCCGCGACCGGATGGTGCGGGAGATCGGTGAAGAGCTGGCCCGTCTGCAGGGAGACGAACAGATCGTCAAGGTCGCCTCGGCGGCCGACCCGGTGACCGACGGGGTTCCGACGATCCGGGTCACGGCACGGTCGAAGGGGCGCGATCTCACCGGCGCCCCGGACGATCCGCGGCTGACCCCGGAGGAACGCCGCCGCCGCGTGATCATCACGGTGCGGCCGGATCCGGTCGCCGCGAACGACATCACCATGGTCCCGCTCGAAGGAAACCGCGGGATCCGGCTGGACGACCCCCGGCTGGCCGGAGCCCTCGGCGGTTTCCCGGCGGACGACAGGTTCTTTACCTTTCTCGCGCACGGGGACGTGAACGGTGCTCCGGTTCACGACGTCCCGGGGATCGGGAGCAGGCAGCTGATCCCCACCGAGGTGGCCGCGATGCTGGTGCGTGCCAAGGACGAGGGCTGGTGGGACGGTGCGAAGCCGGTGATGTTCGCGTCGTGCGGCGCCGGTTCCGGCGGCCGCGAGTCGTTCGCGGCCGAGGTGCTCGCCGAGCTGCGGGCGCGGGGTGTCGACGTGGAGGCGGTCGCTCCCGACGGGCCGGTGTACTTCGTGCCCCACACGGCCGATCCGGCCGGAGCGGGCCACCTCGTGGTGACCGGGAACGTGGGAGTCGATTCCGAAGGACGTCCGGTGATCGCGCCGAAGGGGAACTGGGTGCACCTGACCGGCTCGGCGGGCGGAGCGCGCCCGATCGGCGCCCACGTCGTGGTCGAAGCGGGAGAGGACTGGCGCACCACCGCGCGGCCGTCCGGCTACGCCCTCGGGAAGTCCGTGGGCGCACTGGACGGCGCGGTGCGGCTCTCCGCGGATTCCGGGCCGGAGCTGACCATCACCGAGGAAAACCGGTCCTCTTCGGACGGATCGCTGCTGGTGGATGCCGACGCGGGGGCGCTGGTGTTCCAGGCGTCGCCCTCGGTGGTGACGGCGGCGAACGCCCGGCTTGCGTTGGTGGGCAGTGGAATCCGGCTGGTGGCCGACCCGGTGGGACCGGACGGGCGGCAGCGGGTCCGGGTGGTCCGGGCCGACGGGTCCCCGCTGTCGCCGGGGGCGGATCCCCTGGAGGTCGCGGAAACCGTCATCGGTGGAAAGCCATGGCAGACGGTGTTGCGCGGAGACGGCGGTTTCGCGACGATGCCCGGTCAGGTCTCGGACCGGGTCGACGGCAGCCATGCTTTGGCGAAGGTCCTGGTCGCGGCGGCGCACGATGGTGCCGGGGAACTCTCACCGCTGGAAGTCGTCGCCGGTATCTCCCAGGCCGGGTTGACGAACGACGAACCGTATTCCGGATACGGTGAGGCTTTGGCGGATCCCGCCTTCGCGCCCGCGCTGGATCAGGCGGCGAAACGGCTGGGCGTGGGCAAACACGCCGTCGCCAAGGTCGGTGAGACGTATGTGCTGGCACCGGTCGGAAAGAAGGACGGGCTCCGGCTCAGCCGCTACTTCGGGCCGGTGGTCGCGGAGAGCACGGACGGCCGTGGCAAGCTGATCGTCGAGGTCCATCCCGGCACGCGGGAAGTGCGGCTACGCCTCGTCGATGCCGAAGTGGGCCAGAGTTTCCACGAGCTCTTCACGTCCGGTCCCGGCGCGCTCTTCGACGACGCGTTGACGACGGTGATGACCGGGCACGAGACGGCCGGTCGCTTCGAGGGCGAGTTCGGCCAAGGGGCGGCGGTGCTCGGGGCGGAGGTCTCGCGGTCGCTCGGGCCCTTCGTCGACCGCGTCGTCGCGCTGGCCCGGTGGCGGGCCGCGGAAGGAGTCGCGCCGCCCGTGCTGCGGGTCGGGTTCAGGGACGGGAACAACCCGTTCGGTCGTGCGGTGCTCATGGGACAGCGGCGTGGTGAGGCTGTCGTCCAGGCCTTGCGCGAACTGCTCGCCGAGCGGCTCTCCGGGCCCGCCGACGCGCGGTTGTCCGCGGCGGATTTCCCTATCGTGCCCGAGAAGCTGGCCGATTCCGATCGACGGCCGCTGTTCGAGATCTCGGTCGACGACCACACGGCGCGCAGGCGCCGCAGGGTCACCGCGACGGTGGACGCCACCGCCTTCGACCGGTTGCCGTCCGCCGACGGCGATCTCGGCTCCACCGGGCAGGACGGTCGTGGCCTCACCTCGCCGCCGAGGCCGGCGCCGGTCGACCGGAACTTCTCCGAGCTTTCGTCGAAGTCGTCGATCAGCGTCAACTCCATCGAGATCAGCTATCCGTATCCGGGCCGGGTGCTCGGCCGCGGTGTCCTGTACTCCGCGCAGCGTGACGTGCTGGCCGTCCATGGCCTGGAACCGGTGCTGGTCGAAGGGAACACGCCGCACGACGCGTTCCGCGAAGCCCTCATGGAGAGCCTGCCGGAAGACGCGCCACGCGAACGCGCCCGGATCATCGCCAGGCTCGGCGAATTCGTGGCGAACCATCCGGACGGCACCGACCTCGAGGCGATCGCGGAAGCCGCCGGAGTGCGGGTTCACGTGCTCGGCCAGGACGGCACGTGGACCAGTCACGGCGGGGAGACGGCGCGGCCGGTGCACCTCGTCCGCGCGGAGGTCGACGGCGCGGAGACGTACCTCGGCACCAGGGAGAACGTCCACATCGGACGCCCGAACGTCCGTTACCCCGGTCCGACGGTGCTGCTGACCTCACACGGCCGTAAGGTGGTGCACCGCGGCGAGTTCGAGATCGAGACGATCAAGGGCGAGCACTACGTCCGGCTCTACACCGCGGTTCTCACCCCGGCGACGCGGGAATCCGAGTTCAAGGACGTGCATCAGGGCGCGGACGGAACGGTCACGCCGTTCAGCGGCGCGGGCAGTACCGGACCGAAGGTCTTCTGGGTCGGCGGCGGGCGGCCGCTGCGGGCGGTGCAGTGGATCGTCAAGTACGGAACCGACGGCAACCTCAAGGACGGCATGCAGCCGATGCTGCGGTCCTTCCTCGTGCCGCACAAGAGCTTCCTCGAAGTCACCGAGCAGTCGGTGGTCGAGGTCGCGGCGGGGGACAACGAGCTGTCGATGAACGTCGACCAGAACGGCGACACCAACCAGTTCGGCCTCCGCGGTTCGCAGTTCACGCGGCTGCGGCAGGACGCGCTCCCCGGTTCACTCGTCACCTACACCGCCGGCGGGGAGGTGACCGTCATGCCGGAGGTCGCGGGCCGCCAAGAGGAGCTCTCCGATCTCTTCGTCCGGCTCGGCCTGCGACCGGACTTCGACTCCGCCGCACTCGGCCAGGAGAACGACCCGTGGTTCAGCTGGGCCGCCGACGGCCAGAAGTACTTCCGCAACGACGCGAACGCCCTGCGGAGCCTGGCAAGGACGCTGAGCAATCACTATCACACCTGGATGCGCTCGCCCGACGCCTTCTTCAGCCCGGCGGCCGACGTCATCCCGGAGTTCCCCCCGGCGACCGGAAAGGGCCTGCCGGACGACGCCGCCCGCCGTCGAGAGGAGATGAACGCCTTCCTCAACACGAACGGTCCGGGAAAGGGACTGGTCGAGCAGTTCGCCGCGAAGCTGTGGCAGAAGCTGGAGGTGGTGGTCAGGGCGCATGCCGGAGACGGCGTCAAAGTGAGCGACAACGACCTCAGGGCGACCGTGACGGGCCAGCTCAACAAATCCTTGAACAACCCGCATTCGGTGCTCGTCGAAGCGACGAAGAAGACGGCCGAGGACAAGGATCCGCCCCGGGTCGGCACCCTCGCCGAGATCAAGGCCGCCCTCGAAGCGGATCCGGACATTCCGCGGAGGGCGGCGAAGGTCAGCGCCGCCGCGGTGCGGGACGCGGTGGCGACGGGATTCGGGCAAGAGGCCCTGGAGAGCCAGTTCGGCCGGGAAATCGGGGAAATCGTGGAGACGGCCGTGCGAAACCGGTTCGACCGCCTGAACTCGCGGTGGGCCGAGGAACTGGAAGAGGAAGCGCGGCAGAAGGACGAAGACAAAAAGAGGAAAGCGGAGGAAAAGAAGGAAAGGGACGCGGAGAAGAAGATAAGAGAAGAGCTGAAGAGGAAGAAAAAGGAAGAAAAGAAGAAGAAAAGGGAGGGCAAGGACGAGCAAGAGTCACTCCAGGCCGAGGCGGCGCAGGAGTTCACTGAGGTCGAAAGCGTCCAAGAGCCGCCCGAGGTGAAGACAGCGCAAGACCCGCACGAGGTCAAGGAGGAAGGAAAAAAGAAGCGCGAGAAGCCGTTTCTTTCCGGTTCCCGGGGCGAGGTGTTCACCCAGGCCGTGGTCGCGGACGTGGTCAGCGGTGACAAGCTCAAGAAGCTGGTGCGCGATACGGAAGTGAGGATCGGCCCGGATTCGTTCGCCGCCCAGTTCAAGGCCCGCATCCTCCCCAAGGCGCTGGAGCCCATCACCAAGAGCGATCTGGTCGACCTCGACGTGACGGGACTCGGCGTTCGCTTCCGCGACAAGCAGGCGGCCGTGGCCGAGGCGCTGGCCGCGGAACTGGCGCACAAGAACGCGGCCAGGTTCGGGGAGGAGAACAGCCGCCGGGAACTGGCCGAAAAGGCGACCGCCGTGGTGCGGGATCCGGACCTGGTGGATGACGAAGAGCTCACTCCGGTGAGCTACGCGCAGGCGAACGAGTTCATGGCCCTGCTGCCGGAATACGCCACACAGGCGGAGATCGGGTCGGTCATCGCCACCGACGAACGACGGATCAAGGTCGACTTCGACACGCGCAAGAGCCGCCTTGTCGACGGTGCGATCGAAGGGGCTCCGTTCGCGAACGACTACGGCCGCTGGCGCCGGTACGAACTCGGACACACCCAGAAGCAGGATCCGGCGATCTTCCGCGACCACCGGCGGATCGGCGACGACCTGGCGGAGACGATCCGTGTCCGACTCGACAAACCCGGCGTGCGTTCCGGCAAGGACATCCTGGACAAGCTCCTCAAGGAACTCGACGAGGGCGTCACCGACGAGCACGACAAGCTGGCGCGCAAGTTCGCCGAGACGGTCAAGATCCAGCCGGTGCGGCCCGGTGAGCCCGACCCCGTCGGGCGGCCCGACCGGGCCCCGGGAGAGACGAAACCCAACACCTTCGGCGAGCACGCCCAGATGGTGCTTGACCGGTACTTGGCGCTCACCACCGGCCACGAGGACGCCGACCGGTTCGTCCGGCGCGAGGCGATCGTCAAGGCGATCCTGTTCCACGACATGGACAAGGTGAACTCCAAGCACCAGTACGGCGACGCCCAGGTCAGCCACGACCGGGAACCCGAGCACCGCGGCGCGGTCGGCTACCTGAACCGGCACGAGGGGCTGTGGGCGAGCAAGCGCGATTTCGAGCTGGCGCGGGCGTTCGTGGACTCGGATCCGTTCGGCTACTACTTCCGGGGGATGGGCGGAATGACCGCGGGTGGCGTCTACGACTTCGTGCGCACGCTCGCCGTGCACGTGGGACGTCCGGGCGGCGGGACACCGACAGCGGTCGACGTCCGGAACCTGTTCCGCGAGTTCCACCAGTACTACCAGGCCGATTTCTCCTCGTACAGCGCGCAGGCGAAGTTCGTCAACCACACCACCGGAGAAATTCAGGAGGGCTACGACAAGCTGACCGGCGTGGAGGTGGTGGACGGTGCGCACGTGCTGGTGACCGAGGAACACCGGTTCCGCTATACCAGCGCCTACGAGAAGAAGTACCAGGATCTTCTCGCGCTCTTCGACCAGGCCGTGGCCGAAGAACGGGAACGGCTCGCCACCACCGTGGTGGTCCCGGCACAGGGTGGCTCCTCGCGCGGGCCGGTGACCGCGCAGGTCGCCGACGAAGTCGCGCACAGCCCGGATCCGGCGCCCGGTTCGGACTGGATCTTCGACGTCTTGGTGCCGGATGCGGGGAACTGACCCGCGCCGGACCGGGGGAACCGGCGGGCGGTTCTGCCGCCTCTCCTGCCTGGTGCCGGAATCGTCGGTGCGGTCTGCTGAGGTGGCGAACCCATGCCCGTCAGCAGGAGGTACCCGATGACCAGAGCGGAAGAGTTCACCTTGGCCAAGGTGTTCGACTTCGTCGACCCCGTGACGGGCCCGGGCTTCGCACCCGGCCATCCCCGGGTCGAGGACCCCGAGGAACTGCGGGCGCTGGTCGCGTACCTGACCGGCGGCACCCCCGTCCTGGTCACGCCGTCCTTGCTGGACGACGTCCTCGACCCGGACCGGACGGCGGTCGTGCCCGCGAATTTCCGCACCGACGGGACGTGGATTTGGACCGACACCGTCACCTACTACCTGGAGCACCACGGACTGGCGCCGGAGCCGGGCCTGCTCGGCCACCTCCGGGAGCGGGGGCCGTCCACGGCGCCGGTGCCTCCGGACGTCGTCGGTCGCGCGGCCGGATTCGTGCTGGCGCCACCGGGTGCCGGGCGGGCGCCGGTGTGGAGCGCGGGCTGACCCGGCGGGACCTTCCTTCCGGTTCTTCTGCTGGTGGTTGTTCATGGTGACCGGGAGCCGGGTGCCGTTAACTGAATGCAGAGTCGCAGAACCGCTCAACACCAAGGAGTTGACGTGTCGCTACGAATCCGAGGTTTCCACGGTCGCCCCGACCGGTCCGAAGAGGACATGGTGGCCGTCTACGTCTCCCGCGACGACATCCGTGACCTGGACGCGGGTGAACTCGGTGGCCGGATCGCCGCGGCCGCCGGGCTGCCGAGGGCAGGCGGGTCCGCGGTCATCGCCGAGTTCGAACCCACGCCCCGCTACACCATCCAGGACGTCCTGCTCGGGCACATCACCTGGGACGAACTGACCCGCACCTCCGCCTGACCGTCGGGCTACGAGGCGTTGAGGCGTTCGGCCAGCTTCTCCCGGAGTCTGCTGCCTTCGGACCGGCCGAGCCGATCGCAGAGACCCATCGCCCGTTCCCGGTCGGCGCGCGCCGCCGCCGGATCGCCCATCTCTTCGGACAACGCCGCCCTGTCGCAGAGCGTGTCGATCTGAGCCTGTGTCAGCCCGATGCGCTCGTAGAGTCCCTCGGCCTCGGACAGGCGGCGGCGCGCGTTCGCGTGGTCGCCCCGGCGGACCAGGAACCGTCCGGTCTGCTGGAGCGCGCGAGCCTGGCCCATGGCCGCGCCGTGCAGGCGGAACAGGCCGAGTGCCGTCTCGCACTGGGCGAGTGCCCGATCGAACGAGTCGAGCGCGGCCAGGTTCTGGGCCGAACGCAGCAGCATGTACGCGTAGTTGGTGTCGTCCACCGGAGTGCGCGAGCCGCCGTGTTCCGGCGAGAAATAGCGGACACAGACGTCGAACTCTTCGGCGGCGTCGTCGAACCGGCCGTTGCGGTACCAGTACGAAGCCCGCATCGTCCTGGCCACATGGACCCCGAGCGGATAGCCCGCCTCTTCGAACAGGCGCGTCGCTTCGTCGAACAGCTTGGGCGACGTGGTGCGGCCGACCTCGCGGGCGTGGGCGTTGGTCAGGTAGACCCGTGCCCAGCCCTGTTCGCGGTGGTCGCCCGCTTCCACCGCGGCGTCCCACGCCAGCTGGGCCATCCGGGCGGCCTCTTCCGCCTGATCGCCCAGCGAAGCGTGCACCCAGGACAGATAGTTCCGGTGCGCCGCCTCGTCCCGTTTGCTGCCGAGTGCGATGGCCGAGTCCACGGCGAGCCCGAACACGTCGTACCAGGTACTCGCGTTCCCGCCGATCTCCGAGTACCAGTGCATGGCTTCGGCGAGGTCGAGGACCGGCCGGTGGTCACCGCGGGCGGCGACGCTCTTGACCGCGGCGAGCCAGTTCTTCAGCTCGACCTCCAGCCACCTGCCCGCTCCGGTGTACTCGTCGAACGACGGCGTCGCGACCGGAAGCGGGCTGACCCCGTCCGTCGGATGGAAGTAGCGGCCCGCCGCCGTCGCGGTGTGCACCAGCCAGTCGGCCAGCCGGTGATCCGCCGCCTCGACGGCTTCGGGGGTTTCCTCCCTGGCGAGTCGTTCGGTCGCGAAAACCCGGAGGAGGTCGTGGAACTGGTACCGGCCGTTCTCCTGCGACGTCTGCAACAGGCTCGCGTCGGCCAGTTCCTCCAGGAACACGGCGGCGTCGTCCTCGTCGGACGCCTCGATGAGCGTCATCGCGGCCCCTACCGAGAAGTCCGCCGCCGGGACGAGCGACAGCCGCCGGAACACCGCGGCGGCGTTCGGGCTGAGCTGGCGATACGACAGTTCGAACACACTGCGCACGTCGAGATCGCCGGCGGTCAGCGTGGTCAGCCGCCTGCTGCGGTCCCGGAGCTGGTCCACCAGCCGCGACAGCGGCCAGGCGGGGCGGCTCGCCAGCCGGTTGCCCGCGATGCGCAAGGCCAGCGGCAGCCGTCCGCACAGTTCGACCAGTTCGAGTGCCGCCCGCCGCTCCCGCGTGACCCGGCCCGCCCCGATGATGGTCGACAGCAAGGCGACCGCGTCGTCCTCGCCGAACACGTCGAGGGGGAGCCTGCTCGTGCCTTCCAGGCCCACCAGCATCTGACGGCTGGTGATCAGGGTGAGACACCGCGGCCCGCCGACCAGGAGCGGACGGACCTGGGCCTCGTCGGCCGCGTCGTCGAGGACGATCAGAGTGGCCCGATCCCGGAGCAGGGAGCGGCACAAACTCGCCCTGTCCTCCGCGTCGGCCGGGATGCGGACGGCGTCGACACCCAGCGAGCGCAGGATCAGGTGCAGCGCGTCCGCCGGATTCGCCGGTTCGGCCGACATGCCGCGCAGTTTCAGGAAGAGCCTGCCGTCGGGGAACTCCTCGGCGAGGTTGTGCGCCACGCGGACGGCGAGGGTGGTCTTGCCGGTTCCAGGAGGTCCGCTGAGGATGGCCACCCGGCCCGACCGGCGGCCACCGTCGCGCAGATCCGCGGAGAGGGCACGCAACGCGTCGAGAACGCCCTCGCGTCCGGTGAGGTCGTCGACGTCCGCCGGCAGCAGGCCGATCAGCGGTGCTTCGTAGATCCCGGCGGGCCCGGGCGCGGCGATCGGCTGGGCACGGCCCAGCCTCGCGACCTTCTGGAGGCCGGTCAGCTCTTCGTCGGTCAAGGTCAGCGGCGCGGCGAGCGCTTCGATCGTCCGGCGTTGCGGGCTCTTGGCGATCCCGCGCTCCATGTCGCTGATGGCCCGGACACTCACCCCGGATCCCTCGGCGAGTTCCTCTTGCGTGAGGTTTGCGCGAACGCGGTACGCCTTCAGCATCGCCTTGAAGGTCGGGGCTGCCTTTCCCAAGGCGGCGTTCGTCATGGGCCGAATTATCCACCCCCACCCCGCGGACTCAAGTTGACCTCGGTCTCACCGGTGCGGCAGGTTACGGCCGCGAGAACACAGTGTTGACAACGGTTTCGGCCTACGCCGCTTGGCTAGGGATCATGGCGGCGAACGGGTGAATCGGCGTTGGCCCGCTCGCCGGTCCCGGCGAGCCTGGACCGGCGCATGCTGTAACCGAAGTAGATGAGCAGGCCGAGCGCCATCCAGCCGGCGAAGACGATCCAGGTCTCGCCGTCGAGGCTGAGCATCATGTAACCGCAGCACAGCACCCCGAGGATCGGCGTGACCGGGGAGAACGGCACGCGGAACGAGCGCGGGGCCTCCGGTTGCCGCCTTCGCAGCAGCAGGACGGCGACGTTCACCAACCCGAAGGCGAACAGCGTGCCGATGCTGGTGGCGTCGGCCAGTCTCCCGAGCGGGATGAACGCGGCCAGCGCCGCGACGAAGCCGGAGACCACGAGGGTGTTGACCCGGGGAGTGCCGGTCTTGGGGTCCACTTTGGACAGCGAGGCGGGGACGAGGCCGTCCCGGGACATCGAGTACAGGATGCGTGTCTGTCCATAGAGGACGGTCAATACGACGCTGGAGATCGCGACGATGGCGCCGACGGCCAGCAGCCCGGCCCACAGCGGGTTGTCGGACACGGCACCCAGCACGTGCGAGAGCGCGGCCTCCTTGCCGTCGAACTCCTGCCACGGCAGCGCGCCCACGGCCGCCACGGCGACCAGGCAGTACAGCACGGTGACGATCGCGAGCGAGAGCAGGATCGCCCTCGGCAGATCCCGTTGCGGGTTCTTCGCCTCCTCGCCCGCCGTGGAGGCCGCGTCGAAACCGATGTAGGAGAAGAACAGTTTCGCGGCGCCGGCGCTCAGCCCGGCCAGGCCGAGCGGCAGGAACGGGGCGAAGTTCGCCGCCCGTACCGCGGAGAACGCGATCGCGCAGAACAGCACCAGCGTGCCGACCTTGATCACGACCATGATCGCGTTGGCCCGCGCGCTCTCCTTCGCTCCGGACAGCAACAGGAACATGGCGAGCAGGACGACGACGATGGCCGGGACGTTGACGATCCCGCCCGAGCCCGGTGGCTGGCTGAACGCGTCGGGAATGGCGAAACCGAACGCCAGCCGCAGCAACTCGTTGAGGTACTGCCCCCAGCCGACGGCCACCGACGCCACCGAGACGCCGTACTCGAGCACCAGGCACCAGCCGCAGACCCAGGCGACCAGCTCGCCGAGCGTGGCGTAAGCGTAGGAATAGGACGATCCGGACACCGGGATCATCCCGGCGAGTTCGGCGTAGGAAAGCGCGGAGAAGAGCGCGGTGATCCCGGCGAGCACGAACGACAGCACGACCGCGGGCCCCGCCACGGGTACCGCTTCGCCGAGCACGACGAAGATCCCGCTGCCCAGCGTCGCGCCGATGCTGAGCATCGTCAGCTGCCCGAGCCCGAGCGAGCGCTTCAGCGTGCCGTGAGCACTGTCGGCGATCAGATCGGCGACCGGTTTCCGCCGCACCGCCGCGGCTCGCAAAGTCATGCCGAGGACCGTATCTGCCGTGCCGGACACGCAGAACAGGAGATCGTTGCTTGGTTACCTGGATTACAGGCGATTCGTTGAACGGTACCGGCCGGCTTCGGTACCGGTGGTCGTGAGTGGCGATTCGGGTTAGAACCCGAATCGCCACTCACGACCAACCCGACCCACTCGTCACCGGACGCCTTAGGCCGGGAGGTCCGTGAACGCCGGGACTCGTGTGCTCAAGCGCGGCACACGCGTGCCTGGATCCCGCACTCGGGCGTCCCGGCACCAAGCACGCGAGACCCGGCTCAGACCACGCATGACGGCGCCAGTCACCCTGGCCACGACCCCGCCCCGTGTCGAGGAGGGCTGTTCACGCCGCGTGTTCGGCCCAGGCCGGCAGGTCGCGGGCGACCTCGGCGGGGGAGGGCATACGGGCGATCTCTTCGGCGATCGCGCGGGCCGCGTCGCGATGGGCGGTGTTTCCGTGCTGTGGCAGTAACTTCCGGGCGTGGTCGGCGATGGCGTCCGCGGAGATTTCGGCGGGCAAGAGGCGTAGCGCGGCACCCGCGGTACTGAGGGCTTCGGCGTTGGCGAACTGGTCGGCTCCCTGAGGGAGGAGGAGCTGAGGGACGCCGACGGCGAGCGCGCCAAGGGTCGTGCCGCTGCCACCGTGCTGCACGACCACGTCGACGTGCGGCAACAGGTCCGCTTGCGGCATCCAGGCCCGCACCGTGACGTTGTCCGGCACCGGGCCGAGCTGGTCCGGGCGGATCCGGCCGGAGGCGACCGCGACGTGCGCGCCGAGCACGGCCAAGCCGCGGATGGCCGTGGTGAGCAGTTCCGGCGTGCCGAACGCGGTGCCGAGGGTCAGGTAGATCAACGGCCGCGAAATGCCTTCGGAACGCCACGGGAGCGGGCCCGGTTCGGCATAGGGGATCGGGCGCAGTGCGATGCGCTCGGCCGTCGTGAGGAAGTCCTTGTCCTGGATGGACGGTGGGCAGATGTCGAGATGTGGCCGGACGGGAGCCGCCGGGCGCCGGAGACCGATCCCCTCGGGGAACATGCGGCCGAATCCGTGCCAGAGTCCGGGAATCCCGGCGCGCTGCGCGGCGATGGCCGCCCCTGGTTGCCCCCACTCGTGTACGACGAGGTCTGGCCGTAGCCGGGCCAGTTCCGGTTCGAGATCCTCGGCGTAGATCTCGTAGAAAGAGTCGGCCGGGCGAAAGGGCCGGAGCCCGTTGCTGTGCAGGGGCGCGTGGACGTGCTCACCGGCGGCGAAGTGCACCTCGTGCCCGGCTTCCCTGGCGGCGATCGCGAGCGGGATCAGAGGGTACGTATGGCCGGGTGACGCCAGGCTGGTGAAGAGTACGCGCATGTCAGCAGACCACACTCCAGATGCTGTCAACAGATGTTCATATCATCTCAGTAGAGAGTAACTGGCTGCCCGCAGGCGGCCACGCTGGGCCGGTGGAGTGGCAGAAATGTGCCGGGAGATGTCTTTTCCGATACTGGGCCAGGAAGCCGGTCCCGGTCACAGTGGTCTCATGGGTAAGACGGAATCAGGCGTGCTGAGAGAGGTGACTCGGGTCGAGGGCGAGACGGCCAGCTACCTCACCGTGCGCCAGGACGGTCCGGTCGTGCTGCTGCTGCACGGCACGTATTGGAGCCGCGTATGGCTTCCCGTGCTGAGCGGTCTGGCGAGGGCGGGGCTGCGGCCCCTCGCGGTCGATTTCCCCGGAATGGGACGGTCGGGCGGAGAGCTGACCCCGGAGACCGCCACGGTCCCGGCCCTGGCGGAGTGGACGACACGCTTCGTGGCCGCACTCGAGGTGTCCGGGCCGATCGCCGTGGTGGGGCATGACATCGGTGGCGCGGTCGCGCAGCATCTCCTTGCGCACGAACTGATACCGATCTCTCGGCTGGCCTTGGTCAACTCGGTCATGTACGGCTCGTGGCCGGCTCCTCACGTAGCGCGGCTTCTCGCCGCGGAGGCGACCGGCGAAGAGTTTCTCACCGCTCGACGCAAGGCTTTGACAACGGACCTGGCCGGTGCCGCCACCGAAGGGCGCATCACCGAATACCTGGACCCGTGGACCGATCCGCGGGTCCGCCGCTCCTGGCTGGCCATGGCGAGCGCGGCCGCGAGCCGCTACACCCTGGATCTCGTTCCCGCGCTGCGACGGTCCACGACGCCCAAGTTGCTGATCTGGGGTGAGGACGACCGCTTCGAAAAGGTGGAATACGCCGAGAAGTTCGCTCTGGAGATGCCGCGAACCACCCTTATCCGCATCCCGGGGGCGAGCCATATCCCCACCGAGAACGCCCCGGACCCGATCGGCCGCGCTCTCGCCGAATTCTTGGGGCCTCGGTGAGACAAAGGAATCTCGGCCGATTCCCCCGGCTTGTGTCCACATCGAACAGTAGTCAGGGGAGAACCCGTTGACGTCGCGGAAAACGGGTTGTGGGCAACGCCTCGTGCCGGCGGACGGGTGTCACGGCGCCGGTTCGGCGAATTCGCGCTAGGCTCACCAGCGATTGTCGATGCGGAGGAACTCCCGCGGACCTGGTGAAAGGCTCTTCATGGCTCAGAAAGTCGTCGTCCAGATCGTGGACGACCTCGACGGCGGGACCGCGACGCAGACGGTTCCTTTCGCGCTCGACGGTGTCACGTACGAGATCGATCTCTCGGACGAGAACGCCGACGCGTTGCGCGAGGAGTTCGCGCGGTACGTCGAGAACGGCAAGCGCGTCGGCGGACGTCGCGTCAAGGTCGCGGCGGGGCAGGCGACCGTGCCCGGCGCCTTCGACGGTGCGAAGAAGCCGACCGACCGTGAGCGCAACCAGAGGGTGCGCGCCTGGGCGGCGGAAAACGGTTACTCGATCGCCGAACGCGGCCGGATCCCGAACGACATCTACGAGGCCTTCGACGCCGCGGAGCAGGCTGCCGCCAAGCCGAAGCCCGTCGATGACGCTCCGGCGCGCAAGCGTGCGCCCAGGAAGAAGAAGACCGCGGTCTAAGGCCCCTTCTCCTGTGGTGGTCGCGCGACGCGACCACCACAGGAGGCTGGACCGGCGCCGCTCCGGCTCGCCGCACACGCGGAAGCGAGCAGAGCGACCGCGAACAGCACATAAGAGGCGAAGAGCCCTCCGGTGCCGGCTGACGAGCTCAAGGTGCCGCCGACCGCGCGTCCCCAGAGCTGCCCGAGGCACTCGGCCGTGATGACGGCGGTGGCCAGTTCCGCGGCGGTGAAGCCGCTCGCTCCCGAGGTGGTCGCTCGGAGGTACAAACCGGGATAAGCGAGTCCGACCCCGATTCCGCCCAAGGCCCATGCGGCGAGCGCCACGGCGAACGCGCCGCCGACGGCGAGTTCGATCGCCAGGACGGCCGTGGCCAGAGCGGTCAAGCTCAAGCCGACGACGGGGAAGTTCCGCGCCGCGGTGAAGTGCGTGGCCACCAGGCTCGTCACCGCCCAGCAGAGCGGTGCGGCGGCGAGAACGATCGCCGCCTGCCCGAGACTCACCCCGAACCCGCGCGTCAACAGCACCGTGATCAGGCTGTCGGCACCGAAATAGCCGACCGCGAACAACACCATCGCGCCGAGGGCGGCGGGAGTCCCGTGCCGCAGACGCGCGGTTCCCGCGGGCAGGATCGCGATCATCCCGGCCACCGTGATCACCGCACCGAGGACCGCGAGCGGCCACCATCCCATGCCGAGCACGACACCCGCCGCCCCCAAGGGCACCAGCAGAGTCCTGCCCAGCGGCCGCGGCCGGCCCTCCTCGGCCGGAACGTCCCGGATGACGCGCACGATCAGCAACCGTCCGAAAAGGACGAAGGGCACCGGCAGCAGCAACGTCCAGCGCCACCCCACGAGATGTTCCAGTGCGAGTGTCGCGGCCGGACCCAGCAGTGCGGGCAGGATCCACATCGCCGACGACGCCGCGATCACCCGGATCCGCAGCCGCTCGTCGAGATGCCGGATCGCCGAACCGATCCCGAAAACGGCGAGGAGCCCGCTGGCGAGTCCGGCGGCGAACTGGCCCAGCGCGAACATCCACGCGGCCCGGGCGCAGGCGGCGAGCACGAGCCCGCCGAGGTAGGCGCACATCCCGGCGGCCAGGGTGCCGCGCGGTCCCAGCCGCCGTGACACCCGGCTCGCCAACGGAAGCGCGACGAACAGGCCCAGCGACGAACCGGCGATCAGCAGGCCGAGATCGCTCCTCGCGTCCAGATCGCCGGCGACGATCGGAAGCAGGCTGGAAGCGACGAAGCCCGTCACGGCCGCCGCGAACTCGAGCAGGACGACGCCCGTCGCGATGGCCAGAGGTCTCGTTCGCCCCGCGAGGCGGCCTTCGGTCATGTGTAGAGGTCGCGGTCGTACAGGTTGAGTTGTACCCAGACGCCGTCGGGATCCTGAACGCGTAGGGAGTGTCCGAAGCCTTCGTCGACGGGCGGTTCCGGCTCGAAACCGGCTGACCGCAAGCGTTCCGCGACGTCCTCGAGCGGTTCTCCGACTGCGAAAGCCAGTTCGCAGCGGCCGACGTCTTCGCCGGACGCGCGATGGATTGCCAGCATGCCGCCTTCCGCGGGCATTTCGATCCATCCGCCGGGGCGCGACGTCGACCCGACGCGCAGGCCGAGCGCTTCGTAGAACCGGGTCATGGCCGCGACATCCGAGCTGTAGCGGATCGGCATCACTCGCATCAAGATCGTTCCTCGCTGGGGGAATGGCTCTGTCGCAGGTGGTCCTCGAGTACGCGCTCTACGAAGGCCGAGAGCGATTCGTCGGCGTCCACGGACGCGTGCTTCACCCGCCTGATGAGGTCGGCCGGCAGATACACGTTGAATTGCCGTTTGGCGACCTGAGTCATGCCAGCATGCTAGCAAATGAGCATGCGGGCATCCTAGTGTTCGGAGCGCGAACGCGTGGTCCCGTCCACGACACCGGGCGACGTCTCACCACTCGTCACCGCCAGCACCGTGTCGCCGCAGCGGATGAGGTCGCCAGGGGCGAGCGAGACCGGTTCCGCGATCCGCTCGCCGTTGTGGAAGGTTCCGTTGCGGGAACCGAGATCCGCCAGGACCGGACCGTCCGCGCCGACGGTGATTTCGGCGTGGTCGCGGGAGACGGCACCGTCGTGGCGCAGCGCGACATCGGCACTCGCGTCCCGGCCGACGACCAGGCGTCCCAGTGCGGGCAGCTCACGGACGCGGGCCCGTCCGGCGCCGTCGACCCAGGTCAACGCCGGTTGTCCGGCTCCGGCGGCGCCGGGGGCGGCGACGCGCAGCAGAGTCGCCGTCCCCGCGTGGGCGAGTACCGCTCGTTCCAGTTCCCGCAACGCCGGCCCCGGATCGACGCCCGCCTCCTCGGCCAGTACCCGGCGTGCCTGCCGGAAACGGTCCAGCGCCTCGGCTTGGCGTCCTTCCCGGTAGAGCGCGACCATCAGCTGACCCCAGAACCGTTCCCGCAACGGATGAGCCGTGACCAGTTCCTCGAGTTCCCGTACCAGTCCCGGTACCTCACCCGCGCGCAGATCCGCGGCGATCCGCGCCTCGAGCGCCTCCCAGCGCATTTCCGCGTAGAGGGTGCGGGCGGGGTCGAGCGCGGTGTGGTCGGGCAGATCGGCGCAGAACGGACCTCGCCACACTTCGAGTGCCCGCCGGTATCCGGCCGCCGCGGCCAGGGTGTCGCGTGCCTGTTCGGCGGCTCTTGCGCGGCCGATCTCGTCCTCTGCTTCGCGGACGTCGACACGGACGCCGGAAAGCTGATAACCCGCTGGACCGTGCCGTAACGATTCTCCGTATCTCCCCAGGGTTTGCCTGAGATGGTGCACGTGGACCTGGACGGTGGAGCGGGACGCGGGTTTCCCGGTGTCGGAGTAGATCGCCTCGGCCAGTTTGCCCGCGCTCACCGGGGCCCCGCCGGAAGCGGCGAGCACGGCCAGCACCGCACGCGGGCGCAGCCCGCCGGGGGTGACGGACACGCCGTCGACGGTCAGCTCCACCGGCCCCAGCAACCGCACTTCAACCGTCACGGAGGCGATCATCTCAGGTTCTTCCAGCGGCTTGAAGCGATCTTGAAGCGCGATGGGCTTAACTGACCGGCATGACCACAGTGACCGCACTCGAGGACGTGGTGGACCGGCACGGACGCTCCGCGCTGTCCGACCCGATCGTGCTCACCGGGGCTTTGCGCAGTCTCCCCGACCCGCCCTCCGATGCCGAGATCAGCGCACTCGCCGCGGCGGCGGGTGCGGGCGCGGCCGAGCGGATGCGCGCCGTACTCGAAGAGGGGGTACTCCGGCCGAGGCGCATCGGGCCGCGACGGTCGCTTGTGGCGGCGGTGCCGAGGCGGAACGGGCGTGCGGGCAACTCGGCGCGGCCCTCGGCTATCTTCCCCGTGACACCGGGTCCGAGGAGCCGACCACCGCACTGACCACCGTGTTGACCAGCGAAAAGCCGAAGCGCGGCAAACGAATCGCCGTGCTCGCCGGTGCCGCTGTGGTGGTGGCCGCCGTCGCCGCGACCGGCGTGACGATCGCGCTCACCAGGAACGACGAACCGAGCGCCACCGGCGGACCGCCCAGCACGCAGCAGCCCCCGTCGTCGTCCGTGCTCCCCTCCGGGCCCATGGGGTCGGCGCCCCAGGCGGAACCTTCCTCGGCTCCGGTTCCCCAGGAAGCGGCCGCGGCCTTCAAGGATCCGAGCTTGCTCGCCGCGGCGAAGCCGTACCTCGATCACCCTGACGTTCGCTGCGAGGTGGCGAAATCCATCGTGAGCGTCCGGGAAACCGTCAACTGCGAGCTGGGCTCCGGCATCATCGCCAGTTTCCGCGTGCTGTTCTTCCCCAAACAGCTCACCGCGCTGCGCAAGGTGCTGCAGACCGACAACGACGGTGCGCGGCCCGGTTCGATCCGGACGCTGCGCTGGGAGTACGTGCCGGGACGGCCGGGGATCCGCGCGGGCATCCCGGTAGGCACCCCGCGCGAAGGACACGGCACCCGAATCCGCTTCCTGGAGCCGGAAAACGGTTACGCCCGGCTCTACTTCGACGAGGACGCCACCGGGGTCGCCGTCTACATGCAGGCGAGTACCGACGACCAGCAGGTGCTCCGCAAGTTCTGGGCGGATCCGGACGCGTGATGGACGACAACGACCCTCGTCTCGCCGAAGTCGCGCGCCGGTTCGGGCGGCACGCGCTGACCGATCCGGTGGCGCTGCGCTCCGCGCTGCGACAATCCGGAAACGCCTTCAGCGCGGCAGAAATCGACGCGCTGGTAGCCCGGTCGCGGGATTCGGGAACGCTGGAAGCGGCGCTGCCGCGCGATTCCGAACCGACCGGGCCACCGCTGAACCCGACGCTCGCGGAGAACCGGCTCACCTGGAGTGGCGACCGTCAGAACCGCCCGACGCGGCAGCTTCCCTCGCGCGCACGCACGAGATGGTGGCTCCTCGGCGGGGCGGTACTGCTGGTGGCCGCGATCGCGACCGGGGTGGTGCTTTTCGTCCAGGGCAAGGAAGAGACCCCGGCGCCACCGCCGGACCGGTACGCGCTCGACCAGGTCGCCGTCCGGTACCGGGCACTCGGCGCCCGGCTGCTCGACGGCGCCGTCCGGTGCGCGCAGCAGCCCGCGAAACCCGGTGAGACGGAACGAGTCGGCTGCGACGCCGGGCTGTACGCGCTCACCCTCGTCACCTATGACGTGCCGGGCAGGCTCACCCGGTCCAGGGAGCTCGCGAGCGCCGCCGGCGCGTTGCGGTCGGCAGGCAACCTCGGTAACGGCGCGGCGTTCGCGATGCGGGAACTCCCCTCCGGGGAATCGACGGTCTACTGGGACGTCGACAGTCCCCGTCCGGTCAGCGCGACGCTGACGGCGCAGAAGACCGGTCTCCCGGCCTTGGTGGAGTTCTACGACGCGCGGCGGTTCGGGGTGCTCGAACGCCCGGAAGTGCCGGGGGTGGCGTTCTCCTCCGGCACACTGTGGGATTTCGCGCAGGCACACGTGCTCAACGAACAGTCGGCGAAATGTCAGGCGGTCCCCGCCACCACCGGCACGGCCGAGACGGTCAAATGCCCGCTGTCCGACGGCGCGATGCTGGTGTTCAGCACGGCCTCCGACCGCGAGGCGCTGACCAAGCTGCGCACGGAGAACGCCTCGAACGGCGGCGTGGTCCCCGGCAGTGTCGAGGTACGGACCTGGAACCGGCTCGGTGGTCCGGTCGTCGGGCAGTTCTCCCGGTTCGTCACGGCGGACGACCACAGTCCGACCATCTATTTCGACGACGACGCCAGACTGGTCTACGGCTTGTTCTTCGGCGCACCGGGTTCTTCGCCGGAGGCGCTGCTGGAACGCTGGCAGCGCGGCTCACGGTGAATCACTTGAAGCGGAGCGCGGCGAAGAATTCCTCCACCGCGGGCAAATCGGCGGGATAAGGCGTGCCGACCCGGCCGTCGAGCACCGACACGGTCGCGTGCTCGTCGTCGGTCCAGGCGTACCGGGTGGTCGTGCCGAGTACCGTGCACACGAGCGTGCCCTGGTGCCCGTCACGCGACCAGGACTGCTTGGCGGGCAGGTCTCCGGGGCATTTGCCCGCGGTGAGCCCGGCCGGGTCCGTGCCCGCCCCGGTGCGCAGGTAGACGGCGGCCGCGTCGGTGTCGTCGAGTGCGGAGATCCGGAGTTCGCCGGTCTCGCCGCCGGTTTGGCAAACGACCTGCGCGCGCACTCCTTCGTCGGCAGCCGTCACCGGCGCGCACGTGAGCCCCGCGGGCGTGCTGCGGCCGATGCGGTCGGTGGCCGGAACCCCCGGCGAAATCAGGAAGATCGCCACGAGGACGGCCGCGACGAGCAGTGCGGCGCCGGTCACCAAGCCCGCCACCAAACCGGTCCGGCGCCGTCGAGGCGCCTCGACGGCGACAGCGTCGGCAGGCGCGTCGGCACGCACGAGCCGGATCCGGTCACGCACTTCGCGCACCGTCGGACGGTCCTGAGGATCCTTGGCCAGCAACGACTTCAGCAGAGTGTTGACCGCCGCGGTGCGCGGGTCGTCGACCACCAGCTGCGGGATCGGCGCCCTGTCGTGGGCGACGATCACTTCGGGCTGGCTGCCGCGATAGGGCAGTTCGCCGGTCAGGGTCACCCACAGCAGACAACCCACCGCGTAGACGTCCGACGCGGCCGTGGCGGGTTCGCCGCGAAGCCGTTCGGGCGCCAGATAACCGACGGTGCCGATCACCCCGCTGGTCTCCGCGCCCTTGTCGATCTCGGTCGAGCGCGCGATGCCGAAGTCGCACAGGTAGACGAAGTCCTTGTCGTGGTGCGCGGCACGGGGCCGCAGCAGCACGTTGGCGGCTTTGACGTCGCGGTGCACGACGCCGATCGCGTGCGCGTCACCGAGCGCGGAGATCACCTGATCCACCACCGTCAGCGCCCGATCCGGAGTCATCGGACCCGCTTCGAGGACCTTGGCCAGATCGGGGCCGTCGACCAGCTGCATCGCCAGGTACAGGCTGCCGTCCACCTCGCCGTGGTCGTACACCGCGACCACATGCGGCGAATCGAGCCGGGTCAGCGCGGCCGCCTCACGGCCGAACCGCTCGCGGTAGACCGGGTCTTCGGCGTAATGCGGTGGCAGCACCTTCAGCGCCGCCGGGCGCCGCATGCGGTGCTGCCACGCGCGATAGACCACGCCCATGCCACCGCGGCCGATGATCCCGTCGATCCGGAACCCACCGAAGTCCTCACCGACCCGCGGCGCCATACAGTTCCCCCGTCACCCGGCCGAAAGCTCGCGAGCCACTCTAACCCGCGCGATCATCCACGACGGGCGCAACGGGCGGACCGCTACCGTCCGGCGAGTTGCCGGTCGTGTACCCGGCGCCAGACCAGCAGGGAAAGCACCGCGCCGCACAGGCAGAGGAACATGTCCCACTGCGTGTCCCAGACATCTCCTTGGGTGCCGAGGAAATCGTCCGCGCCCGACCCGGCGAGCAGTGCGCTGAACCATTCCACGAACTCGAAACCGGCGGCGATCGTCAGACACACGCAGACGGTCAGGAACCCGGTCCACCCACCGGGCCGCAGCGGTGTGCGGCGCAGGAGTACCTCGCGTACGGCGACCGCGGGGACGAAGCCCTGGACGACGTGGGCGAACCGGTCGTAGTTGTTCCGCTGTGTGCCCAGCAGGTGCTGCACCCATTCCCCGGCCGGGGTTTCCGCGTAGGTGTACTGGCCGCCGTAACACAGCACGATCGCGTGCAGCACCAGCAGCCAGCAGAGCAGCCGCGTCAACGGGAAACGGCGGCGCAGCGCCACCACCAGCGGCAGCCCGATCAGCACCCAGACGACTTCCATGAACCAGGTGCCCGGTGAGCCGGCCTGGAGCCCGGTCGCGACGAGTACCACGACCACCACGCCGGCCAGCAGCGTTCCCTCGGTCCGGCCGACTCCGCGCACCATGGAAAAACCCTACAGCGACGTGAAGATCGCCGCTGGTTCGTCACATCCTCTGGCGGCCGGAGGGTCTCGTGAGTGGTAATGACGGTTAGAACCGTCCTTACCACTCACGAGCCGGTCAGTTCAGCTTGCGGGTGTCGGCGGGCAGACCGCCACCGGCGTAGACGTCCTCGGCGAGCTTGGCCAGCGCGGTGAGGGCGACGTTCTGGCTCCACGGACCGTAGGAGACCCGGGAGACGCCGAGTTCCCGCGCGGACGCCAGCGGGATCGAGCCGGGGATGCCGATCAGGTTCACCTTGCGGTCGCCCAGCGCCTCGACCAGCCTGCCGACCTGCGTTTCGTCAAGCCGCCGGGTACGAAGACGTTCGACGCGCCCGCGTCCAAGTAGGCACGCCCACGGGTGATCGCCTCGGCGAGCACCTCTTCGGGGTCGCGGTCGCCCGCCTTGAGGAAGGCGTCCGTGCGCGCGTTGAGCACGAAGTCGACACCAGCGGACTGAGCGGCGGCGACAGCGGCCTCGACGGCCTTGACGGACTCGTCCAGCGGCTTCATCTGGTCTTCGAGGTTGCAGCCGACCGCCCCGACCTCGATCGCCCTGGCGACCGTGCCGCCCGGGTCGCCGTAGCCTGCCTCCAGATCGGCGGTGACCGGGAGATCGCCCGCCGTGCGGACGATGAGGGCGACCTCGGCGATCATCTCGTCGCGGGGGATCTTCTCGCCATCGGGGTAGCCGCGTGCGGCGGCGATCCCGTGGCTGGGGGTGGCGAGGGCCTGAGTGCCGGGGGTCTCGGCGACGACCTTAGCGGTGATCGCGTCCCAGACGTTGACGACGAGCAGCAGATCGGGGGCGGCGTGCAGTTCCTGCAGTCGGGTGGCCTTGTCGGCGGTGGAAACCATGTCTCCAATCTAGAGCGCCGCCCACGACGCCGCCGCGAGGACGCCGAGCCGGTCGACGGGAATCACCGTCAGGTCTCAGGACAGGATTCTTGTTACGCCTCGAGCCCTGACGGCGACCTTTAGGAAAGTCATGTTCGAGTGGAGGTCCCGTGGAGCTGACCATCAACGCCGGCGGTGACGAACAAGCGCTGAAAGAGTTCTACGACTGGCTTCGCGACGACGCGGACGTGGTCCGGACCGCGACGATCGGCACCGCGGGTTCGCGGCATCCGGGCCACATGGGAGCCTTCGAAGTCATCTGCATGTCCATCGGCTCCCTGACCGGCCTGGCCAACCTCGGCATCGCTTGGGGCAATTTTCTGCTCTCCCGCAACGAAACACCACCGTTCACCATCACGGTGGAGACTGAGTTGACGGAGGAACAACGTGCCATGCTGCGGAACCTGGACCTCCCGCGGGTCGTGAGTGGCGATTCGGGTTAGAACCCGAATCGCCACTCACGACCACCGGTACCGAACGGCCACCGCGGTTCCGGTCCTCAAGCCCCACTTCCCAGCCACCGCAACGTCTCCAGTGCGACGGCCACGTTGACCGCGTTCTCCGCCAACGGCCGGGGGAGCAGCTCGTCGGCCCGCGCCAGCCTCCGCACGACGGTGTTCCGGTGGGTGTAGAGCCGTTCGGCGGTCCGTGTCGTGTTGCCGAGTTCGTACACATAGGACCGGACGGTCTCCCGCGTTTCGGCGTCGGCGTGCCGGAGCTCGCCGAGGGTGTCGGCGACGAATTCGCCCGCCTGGGCCGGATCGCCGGTGAGCAGGGCGAGCAGCTGGATATCCTGGTACCGCGCGATCTGCTGCGGTGAGGTGAGCCGGGCGAGCATCCGCTGTGTGGCGGCGGCGTCCAGATGGCTGCGGCGGAAGCCGTCGATGCCGCTGCCGGGCCGTCCCAGCGCCACCCGGACGTCGGGGTGCGGCGCGAGTTCTTCGGCGAGCCGGTCCGCTCGCGGCGGGGTCCGGCCGGGCAGCCAGACCCACAGGGCGGCGGCGCTGGCGACGACGGTCAGCCGGTGCGAAGCGCCGCTGGCCCGCATGAGCGTTTCCGCGGCGGTTTCGAGCTGCTGGGACGACGGCGTGGCCGAGCCGCTCCAGACGATCGCGGCCGTATGGGGGCCCGCGAGCGGGTAGCCCAGCTGCGCTTCGGCCCGCGATCGGCTGATGGGCGCGCCTTCCAGCAGGAGGGTGACCGCGGCGCGCCGTTCGGCGTGGGCGCCGCGGGTCAGTTCGGTGCGTTCGGCGGCCATCCGCTCGGACACCGCCGCCACGGTGTCCTCGATGAAGGTGGTGATCGACAGCGACGAGACGTCCAGCAGTTCGCGGAGCAGGACGGGGTCGGCGGTGAGATCGAAGCAGATCTCGATCCACCGCCGCCAGGCCACGCCCTGTGCGCGCCGGTAGGCGTCGAGGCCGCCGGAGTCGAAGCCCCGGCGCACCATGTCGCGGGCGCCGTCGAGGACTTCCTGGTTCAGGTTGGCGGGGACCCGCCTGCCCGGATGCTGCACGTTGGCGGCCGCCCAGTGCAGGAGGTTCGCCAGATTCGCGCGTTTGGTCCCCTCGGTGAGCACGGGGTCTTCGGCGACCGCGCGCATACTGTCCCCGCCGAGCGAAGCTTCGTGCAGCTCCTCGATCCATTCGGCGCGCGGATGCAGGACGATCTCCGCCCCGCGCCGGAAGAGATCCCGCGCCTCCGGTGACAGGGTGGGCCATCGCGCTGCGGCACTGTGCACCATGGGCCCATGATGGTGGTGCAGATAGCACTAGCGCAATCCCTCGGTGAACCCTCATCGTGGAGGGAACCGAGACGAGGCTGGAGTACCGCATGACGACGAGCACACCCGTCGAGCACCTCGACGTGGTCATCATCGGTGCCGGGATTTCCGGGATCGGGGCCGCGCGCTACCTGAAGACCGAGAACCCGGGCAAGAAGTTCGCCATCCTGGAGGCCCGCGGCGCGTCCGGCGGCACCTGGGACCTGTTCCGCTACCCCGGCATCCGGTCGGACTCCGACCTCCACACGTTCGGCTACGAGTTCAAGCCGTGGCGGGACAAGCAGTCCATCGCCGACGCACCGCGAATCCTGTCGTACCTGCGGGAGGCGGTCACCGAGAACGGCCTCGAACCCAGCATCCGGTATCACCACAAGGTGGTCTCGGCCGACTGGTCGAGTGACGAGGCCCACTGGCTGCTCGAGATCGAACGGACCGACACCGGTGAGCGCACCCGGTTGAGCGCGGGCTGGCTGTTCAACGCGGGTGGCTACTACCGCTACGACGAGGGCTTCACCCCGGACTTCGCCGGTCGCGACCGTTTCCAGGGCACGATCGTTCATCCGCAGCACTGGCCGGAAGACCTCGATCACGCCGGCAAGCGCGTCGTCGTGATCGGCAGCGGCGCCACCGCGGTCACCCTGATCCCGGCGATGGCCGGAACCGCGGCGCACGTCACGATGCTGCAGCGCACCCCGACCTACGTGATGCCGGTGCCGCGCGAGGACAAGATCGCCAACGGCCTCCGCAAGATCCTCGGTGAGGAGCGGGCCTACGCGCTCACCCGCCGCAAGAACATCCGCAAGGGCCTCGCGGTCTGGCAGTTCTGTCAGAAGTTCCCCAAGCTCGCCCGCTCGCTCATCCGCTACGTCAACAAGAAGCAGCTGCCCGCGGGCTATCCGGTCGACGAGCACTTCAACCCGCCGTACGACCCGTGGGACCAGCGGCTGTGCGCGGTGCCCGGCGGCGACCTGTTCGCCGCCATCCGCAAGGGTGACGCCGACGTGGTCACCGACAAGATCGCCACGTTCACCGAAAAGGGGATCCTGCTGGAATCCGGACGGGAGCTGGAGGCGGACGTCATCGTCACCGCCACCGGGCTGAACCTCCAGGTGTTCGGCGGTGCCTCGTTCAGTGTCGACGGCGAACCGGTCGTGCTCTCGGAAACCGTCGCCTACAAGGGAATGATGCTCTCGGGCGTGCCGAACCTGGCGTTCGCGATCGGCTACACGAACTCGTCGTGGACGCTCAAGATCGGTCTGCTGTGCGAGCACTTCTGCCGCCTGCTCGCGCATATGGACGCCCATGGCCACGACGTCTGCCGTCCCGTCCCCGCCGACCCGGACATGCCGACGCGCCCGTTCCTGGACTTCGCCGCCGGATACGTCCAGCGCGCCCTCGACCAGCTCCCGCGCCAAGGCGACCGCATGCCATGGCTGACCTCGATGAGCTACCACTCCGACATCAAGCTGCTGCGCGCGGACGACATCACCGATCCCGAGCTGCACTTCTCCCGCGCCGAGGTCCGGGAACCGGTGAACTCATGACCGACGAGTTCGCCGACCTTCCCGGCGGCCCGCGGATCTGCTACCGCCAGGACGGGCCCGCCGACGGCACCCCGCTGGTGCTCATCGCCGGTCTCGGGCTCGACCTCACTTCCTGGCCGCGGCGGATGATCGACGGATTCACCGGCCAGGGATTCCGCGTCGTCCGGTTCGACAACCGGGACGCGGGCTGCTCCGATCGCATCAAGGCGCCGAATCCGGGCAAACTCCGGCAACTGCTGGCCAAACCCCTCCCGGGTGCCTACGACCTGGGCGACATGGCCGCCGACACCGTCGGTCTGCTGGACCATTTGGGCATCGAGCGCGCGCACCTGGTCGGTATGTCGATGGGCGGCATGATCGCGCAGACCGTCGCTGCCAGGAACCCCGGCCGCGTCCTGTCGCTGACGTCGATCTTCTCCACCACCGGGCACCGCAGGGTCGGGCAGCCGGCGCGGTCGACGTTGCTGCGCATGGCAAGGCGGCCCGCCCGGACGGTCGAGGAATCGGTGGTCGGGCATCTGGCGATGATGGGCCACCTCGGCTCGGCCTCGTTCCCGCTGGACAAGGACGTCGAAACGGCCTGGGCCACCGGCCTGTGGGAGCGGGCGGGCGGGCGGCGCGCCCGCAGCGGCATCGCCCGCCAGATCGGCGCGATCCAGGCCAGTGGCGACCGCACCGCCGAACTCGGCCGCATCACCTGCCCGACGATCGTCGTCCACGGTGACAGCGACCGCATGGTCCACCACAGCGGCGGGCGCGCGACCGCCAAGGCCGTGAAGGGCGCTCGTTACGTGGAAATCCCCGGGATGGGCCACCACATCGCCCCGGATCTGGTCGATCGGCTCGTCGAGCTCACCACCGGACTGGCCTCGAACCCGACAGGAGAAGCCCGATGAACACCGTTCGTGGCAAGGTCACCGTCGTCACCGGCGCGGGCTCCGGAATCGGACGGCAGCTGGCGCTGGAACTGGCGAGGCGCGGCGCCCGGCTCGCGGTGTCCGATGTGGACGAAACCGGTCTCGCCGAGACGGTCGCCGAGGTCAAGGCCCTTGGAGCGGAAGTAGAAGGCACGACGCTCGACGTCGGAGACCGGGCGGCCTTCGTGGCGTACGCGGCCGCGGTTGCCGGGCGATTCGGGGTGGTGCACCAGATCTACAACAACGCCGGAATCGCGGGCGGCGGTCAGACGATCCTCGAAACCGACTGGGAGAGTTACGACCGCACGCTGGTCGTCAACCTCTTCGGCGTCATCAACGGCACCAAGGCCTTCCTGCCGCACCTGATCGACTCCGGTGACGGACACGTCGTCAATGTCTCCAGCCTCAACGGTTTCATGGCCCAGCCGACGCTCACCGCGTACTGCGCCAGCAAGTTCGGCGTCCGCGGCTTCACCGAGGCGCTGCGCACCGAAATGATCCGCGACCGGCATCCCGTGCACGTGACGGTGGTGCACCCGGGCGGGGTCAAGACCGGCATCGCCTCGTCGGCGCTGAAAGAAGCCCAGGCCCGCGGCATCGAGCCCACCGCCGAGCAGCTGGAGCGTGTCCGGCTGTACAACGAAAAGCTGCTGAAGATGCCGGCCGAACGGGCCGCCCGCATCATCGTCGACGGTGTCGAAGCGGGGAAACCGCGGGTGCTCGTGGGCAACGACGCCAAACTCGTCGACAGGCTCGTCCGGCTGTTCCCGCGCCATTACCCGAAGCTGATCGTCGACTTCGAACGGCGGCGCTTCGCCCGCTCGTGATCAAGGCCGGGCGGCGTCGATGCCCTGGTGCCCGAACAATCCGAGCAGCCAGGTGTAGCGGACGGCCTCCCGCGCCTGACCGTAGGCGTCTTCGGTGCCGTTCCAGATGGCCTGCGTGATCAGCTCGATCGTCGCGGCGACGACCGTCCGCGCGGTGAACGGCGGCGGTGCCGGCAGCGCGGGATCGGTGGCACGCAGCCATTTCGCCGTCCGCTCGAAGACGGCTTCCCCCGCGCGCAAGGTGGTTTCACGCGCTTCGAGCCCGGCGTCGCCCAGCGCGTAGATCTCCAGCAGGACCGCGCGGACGGCCGTCGGGCGGCGGTGCACGTAGTCGACGAGGAAGTCGCAGCAGGCGGTGACCGCGGCCAAGGGGGTCGCGGCTTCGGCAGCCACGGCGACACCCTGCGCGATGAATTCGGCGGTGGTCTGGCGGTAGGCGGTGAGGAACGCGTCCTGCTTGTCGGTGAACTGCTCGTAGAACGACGTTCGCGACACCCCCGCGGTGGCGGTGATGTGGCCGATGGTGGTGGCGACGTAGCCGCGGGTTCCGGTGTTCTCCAGGACCGCGTCGATGAGCCGGGCGCGCTGGGTGCCCGCGACCTCGTCGCGGCTGAGGTTGTGCGGCCCCTTGGGCAGCTTCCGGCGCGCCGGAAGGGCGGCGGGGTCTCGCTCGGTCACCCGCAGCACGGTACCGATCCAGAGCCTCGTGAGTGGTAATGACGGTTAGAACCGTCATTACCACTCACGACCAGTGGACCGCCTCAGCCGACCGGCACCTCCGGCGCGAGAGAGTTCCCGGGCGCGATCTTCCCGCAGCTGGACGGCGCGGCCTTGCCCGCGAACCGGTCGTTGAGCCAGCCGATCGCCAGCGGCGCCCAGACGACGGCCGCCCCGACGTGGCTCAGCGTGTTGTACTGGTCGTACTTGACCGACTTGTTGCCGGTTTCGCAGTACTGCCGGGCGAGCGCGCGCACGTCACCCGCGACCATCACGCCGTCGCCGGTCCCGATGCCCGGCGGATTGCCGAAAGTGCCCTCCAGGACGCCGTTGTTGCCTTGCGCGATGAAGGCGGGGACGGTGGGCGTCGGCGCCGAACCGAGGTTGACCTTGTTCACGGCCTCGACGTACGGCAGCACGGTATTCGGGTTCACGTATTCCGGTTTGACGAACTTTTCCCACGTCAGCCCGGGATAGCGGCCGATCGCGTCGACGATCGACGCCTTCTCCATGTCCTTGAGCACCTGGAGGCCATAGGGGTTCGCGTACGGCTTGAGATCGATTTCGAACGACCGGGCGATACCGATGAGCGCCATCGGGATGACGCCGGTCCACGCGACACTTCCGTTGACGTACTTGAGATTGTGCGAGGGTTTGACGAGCACCCCGCCTTCGGTGAAGCCGACGAGATTCTTGTTGACCTCGGGCGCGTAACCGGGCGCGAGTGCCGCCGCCCAGCCGGTCGCGATGGCGCCTCCGGAATAACCGAGGAGACCGAAGCGCGTTTTGTCGTTCATTCCCGTTTCCGGGGCGCGGGTCGCGGCGCGGATGGAATCCAACGTGTTGGTGCCGTATTCCGGCCCGGCCGCGAAGTTCGCGTCCTGTCCTTCGGTGTCGGGAATGACGACGTTGTAACCCTGCAGCAGGGAGGGTGCGATGAGCAGCGACTCCGCGTTCGCGATCAGGCCACCGAGCGAGACGTCACCGGCGATCGCGCGCGACGGCCCGTGCTCGGGGTTGAGCGAATCGTAGAACGACTGGTACGAAACGGCTTTGGTGCTGTCGCCGGTGAGGCTGCGGAGCACCGAAGTGACGTTGGCGGACGGTTTCCCCAGCGCGTCGGTGGTCCGGTAGAGCAGCTGGGTCACCTTGAGCGGCGTGGAAATGCCGATGACGTGGTAATTCAGCGTCCGGGTCTTGAGCACTGTTCCGGGGCTGTACGACGACAACGGTTCACTGCCGTCGTAGCGGTAGAAGGAATCGGTTCCGGGAGCGGCGGTGGCGGCGGGCGCGGCGACGAAAGCGAGGACGAACGCGATCGCGACGGCCAGCAGGCGTGCGGGCTTTTGGATCATGACTCCCCTTTGAATCATGAAGTGGATCACAGTGGGATGATCCGGAACCTACCAGCCGGTAACTCATGATGTACAGAGGCGTACATGATTTATCGACGGGAATTTGACGGTTTTCCACGCGCGGCATTCCGATTTGGGCCGAGCACGGCTCCGACAGGGTCCGCGTTGTGATCCAGCACAAAAGCGGCAGTGCGATCAGGGGATCAGCGCGATACGCAGGGAGGTGTGATCGGCGATCGTGCCGATGACGGGGCTCGCGAGGCCGCCGATACTGACCGTCAGGCCGAGGGTGCCGCCGCTGGCGGTGCCGACCCGGGTGGGCAGGTAGATCCTGCGACAACGTGATCCGCAGGGAGAAGGGGATGTACAGGCCCACCGCGGCCAGTAGGACGAACGGGAAGAAGCCCGGGCCGGGGACGAACACGACTCCGGCGACCGCGACGATGGCGCCGAGGTACGACCAGCGCACGAGGGCGACTCGCTCCCAGCGCTCCGCCAGCCTGCTGCCCAGCAGGGTACCCACGGCTCCGCCGAGGAAAAGCAGGAACAGCGCGGCGCTGCCCGTCGTCGTCCCGCCGCCGGTCCGCTCCTGGGCGTAAAGCGAGACAAAAGTGCTCAGTCCGATGAAGACGATCGAGTGGAAGACGACGGCCAGCGACAGTTTCCCGAACGACTTCCAGTCGTCCGGCCCCGCCTTGTTCCTGCGGTGACCGCCTGTCATTGAACGGTGGCGCATGCCTGCGGCTGGGCGTCCACCAGCGCCTTCATCGACGTCTTCCGCCGCGCCTTCGGGCATACGCCGGGTACGCATCACGACCGGTGAACGACGAACGGGATCGGTCCACTGTGGACCGACCCCGTTCTTCGTCGAGATATTCTTACGCCTCGCTACGGCGACGACGCACCAGCAGCACCATCAGCACACCCGCGCCGAGGAGCGCGCCGCCGATGGTCAGCGGCAGGGCCGCGGAAGCGCCGGTGTTCGCCAGTTCGTCGCCGCCACCCGACTCGGCGCCACCGGGGGTGGTGGTGGGGGCCGGGGTGTCGGTGGCGGGCGCGCCGCCCTGCTTCCAGTTCGCGGTGGCGTTCGCGACGACCGAGGTCTTCTCGGACTCCGCGACGATCAGCGACTGGGCGGGGACCTTGGCGTAGTTCTCGCCCACGAACAGGCGGCCGGTGTCGAGGTGCCCGCTGACCTTCAGCGCGAACGAACCGGAGCCGTCCTTGGCGTCCTTGGGCACGTCGACGTAGACCTTGGTGCCGTCCTTGATGGCGCCGGCCTTGATCTCCTTGCCGTCGGCGTCGGTGACCTTGACGCCCTCGGGCAGCTTGCTCGTCAGCTGGGTGATGTCACCGGTGGTGGCGACGCTGAACGGGCCGATCCGGGTGCCGGTCGCGCCCGAGGCCTTGGCCGGGCCGATGTCCAGGGTCGGCTTCGGCTGCTGCCCGATACCGGCGTTGTCCTTGCCGGTGAGGTAGTCGTAGAGGGCCAGCACGTCGGCCGACGACTTGGCGTCGGCGTCGATCAGCGGCTTTTCGCGGTCGAGGTTCTTGCCGTCGCTGAAGTGCCAGACGGCGGCTTGGGTCGCGGTGACGGCTTCACCGACGGACAGGCCGTCGGTCAGCTTGACGTCCTTCTTGCCCAGCGCGCCCTCGAGCGACTTCACGGCGACCGCCGGGTAGCCGTGGTGCAGGACCCAGTTGATCTTCGCGTTGTTCTTGTTGAACGGTGAGGCGGCGTCCGGGTACTTGTTCCACGGGCGCTCGATCATGTCCTGGTCGGTGCGCATGCCGACCTCAACCTGGACGCAGTACATCTTGAGCTTGCTGCCGTCGGAGAGCTTGAGCTCGAACAACTGCGGGACATAGTGCTTGGGATCCCCGAAGTTGACGCTGTAGCCCCTCTGGCCGACGCCGTCGATGACCCGGCCACGCGCCGCGCCGTCGTCGGCGAGGGCGGCCGGAGCGGCCATCGTCAGCGCGACGGCCGCGGAAGCCACCGCGATCCCGCCGCGAACCAGAACTGACCTGCCGTGCATGTGTCTCCCATCCGAATACGGACCACGTATGTCAGTGCCGTGTGCGACCACAGGCCCCGACCGCAACGGCTCGCCCGAACAGGGGATGAGTAATCCCATCGAGCGAGAGCGGAGCATACAGAGGTCACACAAGTGGCTACTCCGGGGCATGGGCAATGTCCGAATTGCCCCGAACGAGGGATGAACGCAACGGAAACGATCTTGGGCGAGTAGATGGCCGAGTAGCCGACGTGCTGCGACAGCGGCACGAGTCCGCCTATGTCGTGCGTCCGGCTGTCCTGAACCCCGCGGCCGGGTATTCGGGCGGAATATCCCCCGTAAAAGGGAATCATTCGCCTGTCCTGAAGTGCTTCTGGAAAAGGATCCAGTACCGTCCCTTTTTTGGCTGATATTCGGCTCGCCGCCGATGCGGATTGCAGGTATTGGCGGTCGCGGAAGCATGCATGAGGGGACTGAGTGTGCGAGATCACAGTACGTGGCGATACCACTCGGTGCTCCTGCATTCAGCGGTATCCGCCCCTTCCGATCGCGCACAAGTCTTGCTTCTTTCGGGTGGATATACCGGTTTCGGGGAGGAAGGTCCCGCTTGGCGAGGTAGACAGGGAGGTTCGAGGATTTGTCTGGAGTTCTCGGATGAGGCGTGGCGGTACGGCACGATGTGGATCCGTGTCCGGGTGTTGCAGGGACAAAAGAATACGGCCGTGTGGGGGGATCACGAGCATGCGTTCTTCAGTGTGGGCGCCATCCGGAAAACCGCTGTTTCGGCCATCACTGAATGCGGTGTCGCTTCGGGAAGAATGGCGGCCGCGCAAATCGGATTCGGCCGGCGACCGTTCGGGGCGCGGCCATGGGGGATGACATCGGGACGGTGTCGCCGCAAACCGCCGTACTATCACCTTCGCGTCCCCCCGTCCCCCGGCAGTTGCCTCCGGTGCCCGCGCATTTCACCAGCCGGATCGCCGAACTCGAGGCGCTCGACTCGGCTGCCGCCTGCCAGGAGGGCGACCCGGTCGACCGATCGCCCGCGGTGACCGTCGTGGTCGGCCCCGGTGGAGTCGGCAAGACCGCGCTCGCCGTCACCTGGGCGGTCCGGAACGCCGAGCGTTTCCCGGCGGGCCAGCTGTACGCGGATTTGCGAGGGTTCTCGCCGGAGACGGCGGTGCCGCCCGAGGACGCCCTTGGCGCGTTCCTGCGCGCGCTCGGTGTCCCGCCGGAACGGGTACCGGTCGGCTTGGCCGAGCAGTCCGCGCTGTTCCGGACCATCACGGCGGGACTGCGGCTGCTGCTGGTGGTGGACAACGCGATCTCCGCCGCCCAGGTGCGGCCGCTGATCCCGGCCTCGTCGGGTTGTGTCGTGGTGGTCACCAGCAGGCTGAGGCTGGACGGCCTGCACGCGGAGGGCGCGCGGTTCGTCGACATGGCGCCCCTGCCGCAGGAGCACGCCGTCGAGCTGCTGAAGCGCTCGGTGGGGAAGTCGCGGGTGGCCGCCGAACTGTCCGATGTGACTGCGCTGGCGACCTTGTGCGGCCGGTTGCCGATCGCGCTCCGGGTCGCGGGCGCGAGATTGGCGTCGCGGCCGAAGTGGCCGGTGGCCCGGATGGTGGCGGAGCTTCGTGACGAACGAGTGCGGTTGGCGAAGCTCTCGCCGGTGGGTGAGGCGTCGTTGACGGCGACCTTCGACTCGTCCTACGCCGCCCTGCCGCCGCACGCCGCCCGGCTCTATCGGCTGATCAGCGAACATCCAGGCCTGGCCGTCGAAGTGGGGGTCGCGGCCGCGGCCGTACGGGTCCCCGAAGACGAGGCCGCGGACGGGCTGCAGGCGCTGGCGGACGCGAGCCTCCTCGAAGAGGTCGGCGAGGGCAGTTACCGCTTCCACGATCTGGTGCGGTTGCACGCCAAGTCGATACCCGACGACGAACGCTTCGACGTCGTCCCCCGGATCGCGGACTGGTACCTGCACCGGATGACCCGGGCGAACATGGTGGTGATCCCGATGAGATGGCGGGTCGGCCCCGTGCGCGCCCGGTACGAGGGTTCGCCGCCACTGTTCGATACGGGCGCCGAAGCCCTTCGCTGGCTGGACGAACGGTTGCCGGACATCGTCGAGGTGCTCGAAGAGACGTTCGCGCTCGGGAACGACGAACTGACCTGGCAACTGTGTGAAGCTCTCTGGGAACTTTTCACGTACCGCAAGCACTATCAGCGGTGGATCCGGACGCACGAGATCGGGATCGCCGCGGCACACCGGTGCTCCGACCCGGTGGCCGAAGCACGGTTGCGCTGCCAGCTGGCCCGCGCCTACCTGGATCTGGGGCGCTTCGAGGCCGCTGAGCACGAATGCTCGAAAGCGGTGGAACTGGCACGAGGAGCGGGAAGCCGGCACAACGAGTCCGTGGCACTGGACCGGCTGGGCATGGCGGCCCAAGGGCGCGGCGACTTCGAGCGGGCGGTCGAGTTCTTCAGCGAAAGCCTGGTGATCGAAGGGGAACTCGGGATCGACCGTGGCGTGGCACTGAGACACCGCCGGATCGGTGAGGCCTTGCTCCAGGCGGGCCGGACCGCCGACGCCGTGCGGCACTTGAGTCTCGCGCAAGAGATGTTCATCGAGATCGGTGATGTGAAGGCCGAGGCCCGGGTCTGTGTGGTACTGGCGCTGATCGGGGCGCGCGCCGGCGAGATCACCGCGGCGAAACGCGAGCTTGAACGCGCCGCCGCGGTGTTCGCCGAGTCAGGTTCGCCCGTCTATCAGGCCGAGGTGCAGGTCGCTTTCGCCGAGGTCGCCGAGTTCGAAGGTGATTTCGACGCCGTTCGCTTCCGGCTGAGCCAAGCGCTCGAGCTGTGCGGTCCGGTCGGCGGGCCGCTGGTCGAGCGGGTCCAGGCTTGGCTGGGGGCCTTGGACGCCCGACCTGATCGACCTCAGCCGCCGGAGTCGGCGACGGCCGAGCAACCATAGATACGCCCCCGCGCCCGCCAGTGCGGCGGACTCGCAAGGGATGACGGCCAGGTCTCCTGTGCGGTCGCCGACAAGGCAGTGCCCGGGTGGGCAGGGGATGGCGACGATCGTGAGACCGGGCAGTCGGTCGAACGCGCCCGCGATCACGGCACGGGCGTCCGCGGCACTTACTGGTCCGGAGTGGACCAGTACGTCGGCGAGAGAAGCGGGGATGCCGTCACCGGCCGTGGCGAGGAGGAACGAGCTTCCTCCCGCGTCGATGCGGTGGATCCCGGTGTGAAGCGAGGAAGTGACGCGCACTCGCGCCGCCGGGATCAGCACGGCAGCACCTCCGCGATCGGCACCGGCGACACCGGGATCGTCCTGACGGGTTCGGTCAAGCCGAGGAGCCGGTACATCTCGGTGCGCAGGATCGTCCCCGCGCGGCCCGGGCGAGACGACAGCAGCGCGCGGACCCGCTCGGCCACGCCGGCGGACTCCGCCTCGCGCAACCGGGGGACGAGTGGTCCGCCGGGCGTCCACCGTGGCGCGTGTTCGGCGATGACCGCGCTGGGCGTGCCGGGCAACAGTGGCTGCGTGCCGTCCACGGCCAGGAGCACCGGCTTGCCGATGCCCGCCGCGTAGCCGGTCACGGAGCCGTAGTCACCGATGACGTGGTCGGCGGCGACCAAGGCGGCCCGCCAGCTTCCTTCAGGACGCAGGAGAGTCAACCCGGACCGCAGACTGTCGGCCAGCCACGCGCGAATCTGCCAGCGGCTGTGGTGGGACCAGATCTGGGGGTGAAGGACCCCGAGCACCTGGAAACGCTCTGGCGGAAGTTCACTGAGAACTCGCTCGAACAGGTCGTGATGACGGCCGAAGGCCGAGCGGTCGGACCAGGTCGAGGTGACCACCACCAGACGGCGGTCGTCGGAGACACCCAGGCCTCGCCGGTAATGGTCGCGGAAGGGAAGGCTGGCGGTGAGCCGGTCCAGGGCGATGTCGCCCGCGACGATCGCGGCCGGGAGCGCGCGGGGGCAGGTCTCGGCGAGGATGTCCATCTCACGGTCGTGAACGAGCACGATCGAGTCGGCGCGCACCCGCCCTTCTCGCATCAAGAGGCTCGAGTCGAGTCCGATCTGGGGACTCCAGCCGTGTCCGGCGTCCTGCGGTCGCGACGGCCGGTACTGGCCGAACCCGCCGCCATGGGGGATCAGCAGTACCGGTCCGGTGACCTCGTCGATGCCACGCTGGCTGGCGGCGAGGACGAGGTCGTAGTCGCCGCGGCGGGCTTGTGCCCACGGCAGGACGACTCCGTCCTGGCGGTCCACGAAGTCCCGCGTGGCGCGCCAAGACTCCCACGGCTCCGGCACCGTGAAGACGACTTGGAGTCGGTGATCGGCTTCGAGTAAGGGAAGGAGATCGAGCAGCCGGTTTCCGGCGACGATGTGCGGCATCATCACCAGCACGGACTTGACGCCTTTGCGTGTCGCGAAGCGGAGGTCAGGACTCCCCACCGGACTGCGTTCCCAAGATGACTCGGTCATGTCATTCCCCTCGTTCGAACTCCGGTATCCGCAGTCAGCATGGGAGCGAACGTGGAGAAAACGGCTTTTGCCCGTTGTCAGTCCATTGACAATTGATCAACGATGATCGCCACTGGTTGACAAATATGTCGATTACCTGGCCTTATGCGCCGCCCGGTGGAAAAATGATCCTGCGGGACAGGGGTGGCGAACCCGGTTCGCCATGGGGAAGAGGAGTACTCGTGGAAATCGCATTCGGAATTCTCGGGCAAACGGCCATGCTCATGCACGGGAATGTGGACGTGAACTGGGCGGGTCCGCGGGCGAGACAGGTGCTGGCCGCGCTCTTGACCGCGCCGAATCGGCGGATGCCGGTGGACGTCCTCGTGGACTGGGTATGGGAAGAACACGAGGAACCGCCACGGGACGCCCGCTCGACGCTGCATCAGTACGCGGCCAGGCTTCGCCAGGCGTTCCACGAAAAATCTGTGCCCGCACAGGTGAGTGTCGGCAAAGGTGGCTGTCTCCTGGAGGTCGAACCGGCACTGATCGACCATGTCGGATTCCGGGCCATGATGGACAAGGCCGGCGGATTCCGCCGGGACGGGGAGCACGACCGCGCGCTGATCGAGGCACTCGCGGCCGTCCGGTTGTGGCGAGACGACGCCTTGTCCGATCTGCGTACCGAACGCGCCGACGGATGGCGCACCAGGTGGATCCGCGCGGAGTGGATTCCGGCGAACGCATTCGTCGTCACCGAACAATTGGCGATCGGCCAAGCCGAGGCTGCCGTGCGGAGACTCGGGGAGCTCGAGCAGGCGCATCCGATGGAATTGATCTTCGCGAAATTGCGTATTCGAGCACTGGTCGAGGCCGACCAGCCCGCGGAAGCCACCGACTTCTTCCGCGCGATGCACGGCACTTACCGGGAGCTGGGAGAAATACGGGCGGCGGAGGAACTCCGGGCGGTCTACGAGAAAGTGGTCATTCGACCGGAACAGGCGATGCCGCGGCGGGGACGAACGATTTCTGATTCCGCCGGGCAGCCGGAGTACGCGATCCGGCATTTGCCGCCGGACATCGACGACGTCACGGGCAGGGTCGATCTGATCGCCCTGCTCGACGCCTGCACGACCGATTCGGCGGGTGCTCCGCGACGGTCCACCGTGGTGGTGACCGGAGGGCCTGGAGTCGGGAAGACGACCTTGGCGGCCAAGTGGGCTCATCGCGCCGAACGACGCTATCGGCACGGCGCGGTCATGCTGGATCTTCGTGGTGACAGTCGAGCCGCGCGGGCCGATGCGGGCGAAATAGTCGACACTCTCTTGTCATTGCTGGATTTTCCAGTGGATCAAGTGGTCAATCCGATCGCCCGTGCGGCGAAACTGAGCGCACTGCTCGCCCGGCGCTCGATGCTCGTCATCCTCGACAATGTGCGCAGTACCGATCAGGTCGCGCCCCTGCTGGGTGTCCTGTCGTCCTGCACGGTGCTGATCATTTCGCGGTGGCGGTTGAAGTCCCTGTCGGCGAAACTGACGCCGCCGGTGATCACGGTCGGCCCGCTCGAAGACCGCTATTCCTCATCTTTGTTGACCCGGCGGATCGGGCCCCGTGCGCGAGACGACGTCGCGGGGATCGAAGAGCTGGTGCGGCTGTGCCAGGGCAACCCGTTGGCGCTGACCCTGGTGGCCGAACGCGCGGTGTCGCGAGCGGGCACGCGGATGCGGACCTTGGCCGGTCATCTGCGCGCGGCGGAAATGCTGCTGGACCTCGGTGACGAGGGGGACTGGCCGGGTACGAGCCTGCGTTCCGCGTTCGCTCTTTCCTATCAAGCCCTCCAGCCCGCGGAACGGCGCGTGTTCGCGCTGATCGGCCTGCATCCGAGCGCCGAGGTGACCGGAGACGCGATCGCCGCCGCGGACGGGCGCCCGGTGCCGGAGGTGCGCCGGTCGCTCGACGTGCTGGTCGCCGCCCACCTGATCGAGCATCCGGCCGATCTCGACCGCTATCGCGTGCACGATCTGCTGCACCTGTACGCCGCGTCACTGGCCGCTCAGCTGTCCGATGTGGACCTCGCACGAAGGAAAATGTTCGAGTTCTACCTGAGAATGGTCATCGACGCGTATCGGGTTCAGGTCCCGCACAAGAGCCTGCTCGACTTGCCGCCGATGGTACCGACGGAGTGGACGTGCACGCTTCGTACCGTCACCGAAGCGCGGCAATGGGTGTTGAGGGAAAGAACCACCCTCATGGGGGTTATCGCCGCTTCGGAAGGCGTTTTGAACACCATCGCGTACGCCATCCCCGCGATGACAACGGAATTCTTCCTTCTCCAGGGACGGTTCCCCGATGCAGTCGAGGGGCTGACCATCGCCGTCCGCGCGGCGGCGGCACAGGGTGACGTGGGTGCGCTGGCCTCTTGCCTGAACGATCTGGCGGTCGTGCACATGTTCATCGGCGCCGACGACGCCGCCGAACGGTGCCTGCTGCGCGCGCTCGAACTGGTCGACGCCCATGGGATCACGATCGGCGGCCTGACGGTCAGGTTGAATCTGGCCCGTGTGCACTTCCACGCCGGTCGCGCGGCGGAAGCGGTCGAAAGGTATCGGAAGGTGCTGCCGTCCGTTCGTGAACTGGGCGAACCGATGTTGTGTGCCAGCGCGGAACGCCGATTCGCCGACGCGCTGGTCGAGATGGGCGGCCACGACGAGGAGGCGCTCGGTCTGTATCGGGAGTCCCTGCGGCGACGGCGTGAGGCCGGCGATGCCACCGAGCTGATGCGGGCGCACATCGCGCTCGGGGCGTTGTTGGTCCGGCTTGGCAGGCTCGCCGAAGCGTCAGTGGAATGTCAAGCCGCGGTGACATTGGTCGACGCGAGTCAAGACCTTCCGACGGTCATGAAGCTCAACACGGTGCTCGCCCAACTGCGGCATGCCGAAGGTGATGACCCTGCGGCGTTGCGGCACGCGCACCGCGCGGTCGATCTGGCGAACCGGACACAGCACGCGACCGGGCAGGCGCGGGCTCTCTCGGTCCTGGCGGCCATCGTGTGCGATCACGGCAACCCCGATGCCGCGCGGGAGCTGTGGAGGGATGCCGCGGAACTCTTCCGCGGCCGGGCGCGGACGGCGAAGGCCGGCGCGATCGAGGCCTTGCTGGCCGAACTCGACGCGCACGGTCCCCTCGTTCCGGCGGCTCGTGAAGCTGTGGGAGACACCGTGGCGATGCCCTCACCGCATCTCCGCATCCTCCGCGGGAACGGTGCCTGAGCCTCTCCATGTGCGTGGGGGAGCCTGCGGAGCAGGGTATGTGCCCTGTCCCGCTTGCCCATCCGAGTTGCCCTGCTCACCCCGGCTTGCATGGTCATACACACCTATGCATATACTTCCATCATGTCCAAGGTACTCACCTCTCTGCCTGTCGGCGAACGCGTCGGGATCGCCTTCTCCGGCGGCCTCGACACCTCGGTAGCGGTCGCGTGGATGCGCGAGAAGGGTGCAGTGCCGTGCACCTACACCGCTGACATCGGCCAGTACGACGAGCCCGACATCGCCTCGGTCCCCGGCCGGGCGAAGGCCTACGGCGCCGAAATCGCGCGTGCCGTCGACTGCAAGGCCGCGCTGGTCGAGGAAGGGCTCGCGGCGCTGTCCTGCGGCGCCTTCCACATCCGCAACGGCGGTCGCACCTACTTCAACACCACCCCGCTGGGCCGCGCGGTCACCGGCACCCTGCTGGTCCGCGCGATGCTCGAGGACGACGTCCAGATCTGGGGTGACGGCTCCACCTTCAAGGGCAACGACATCGAGCGGTTCTACCGCTACGGCCTGCTCGCGAACCCGTCCCTGCGGATCTACAAGCCGTGGCTGGACGCCGCGTTCGTCAGCGAGCTCGGCGGCCGCAAGGAGATGTCCGAGTGGCTGCAGGCCCACGGGCTGCCGTACCGGGACAGCACCGAGAAGGCCTACTCCACCGACGCGAACATCTGGGGCGCGACGCACGAGGCCAAGTCGCTGGAACACCTCGACACCGGCATCGAGATCGTGAACCCGATCATGGGTGTCCGGTTCTGGGACCCCGAAGTCGAGATCGCGCCGGAAGATGTCACGATCGGCTTCGAGCAGGGCCGCCCGGTGACGATCAACGGCAAGGAGTTCGCCACCGCGGTCGACCTGGTCCTGGAGGCCAACGCCATCGGCGGGCGGCACGGGCTCGGCATGTCCGACCAGATCGAGAACCGGATCATCGAGGCCAAGAGCCGCGGCATCTACGAGGCGCCGGGCATGGCGCTGCTGCACGCGGCGTATGAACGGCTCGTCAACGCGATCCACAACGAGGACACCCTCGCCAGCTACCACAACGAGGGACGGCGGCTCGGCAGGCTCATGTACGAGGGCCGTTGGCTGGACCCGCAGGCGATGATGCTGCGCGAGTCGCTGCAGCGCTGGGTCGGCGCGGCCGTCACCGGTGAGGTCACCCTGCGGCTGCGGCGTGGTGAGGACTACTCGATCCTCGACACCACCGGCCCGTTCTTCAGCTACCACCCGGACAAGCTGTCGATGGAGCGCACCGAGGACTCGGCCTTCGGCCCGGTGGACCGGATCGGCCAGCTCACCATGCGCAACCTCGACATCGCCGACTCACGCGCCAAGCTCGAGCAGTACGCCGAGCTCGGCATGGTCGGGGGCACCCACCCGACGCTGATCGGCGCCGCGCAGGCGGCGTCGACCGGGCTGATCGGGGCGATGGACGCGGGCGGCGCCCAGGCGATCGCCTCGCGCGGCAAGGCTTCGGGCGACGACGAGCTGCTCGACCACGCGGCCATCGAATTCGGCACGGACTGACCCGGACCAACGGGACGCGAAAGCGCCGGGCGCGCGGCATCGAAGCCGTTCGCCCGGCGCTGTTCTGTCTTCCGGTCGAGGACCGGCAGGGATCACCGGCCGCCGATCTCGGCCCGCCTCCGCCCCAATTCGTCGACGAGCCGGGTGATCTCGACCTGACCGATCGCTTCGGCCAGCACGGAGACCGCCGCGATGCTCTGGATCTGATACTGGACCGGTACTCCGCCGGAGGCCCGTGACCGCGCCTCGGCATCCGCCTTCTTCTCCGCTTCGACCGAGGCGAAGACACCGCCGGCGCCGCCGTTGACACAACTGATCGAACCGGATCCGTTCAGCGGCAGGGTCGCCGTGTTCCGGCAACTCCCCGCACCCCGGCCCTCGATGGTCACGTTCGCGGTCATGGTGGCGTTGACCTGGCCGGTGACCTTCCCGCCGCTGTTCGCCGACGCGGAGTTCGACACGTTGGCGGTCACCGTGCATCCCGAGGTGCTGCAGGCGACCGTGGCCGCGCCGTCCATGTCGAACCGCACGCCGGTGTCGACCGCACCGGAGAGCTTCTTGGTGTTCGACACCAGATCCTCGTAGACGGCGTCGGTCTCCTGCGGCGACAGAGCGTCCACATCGGACTCGCCGATGCCTGCACTGGAGGGGAGCTGCGGCCGCGATTCCGGCACTGGCATCGTCGGCGGCTTCGGGACGGACGGCATGCCGCCGGGCATCTTCACCGAGTACCGGAGCAAACGATGTGGTGCTTCCTTCGAGACGTAGAGGTCGCCGGCGGGTGTGCTCGCCTTGATCGCCGGGACGTCCCGGACCGTCTCGTTCTGGTCGCCGTCGATCTCCCCGGCCCGCTCGAATGCCTCACGCAACCGGGCGGCGAGTTTCTCCGGTGCTTCGAACTGCTGCAGCACCGGGCCGAACAGCGCTTCTTCGCCGGTGATCCAGCGGTCCTTGAGGTCTTCGGCGGCCGAAGAGTCCGCTTGCGAACCGGGCAGCATGCCGTCGGGTGCCTTGAAGTAGACCTTGCCGCCGACGACGAGGATCTCGATGTTCCGGCCCTGGAAGGAGATCGTGCCGGACGTCTCGCCGAACGCCGTCGTCTTGACGTCGGTCTTCATCATGCCACCGACCGCGGAGGTGCTGTTTCGCACCGCCGGCGCCGAAGCGAGTCCCGCGAGCGCCTGCTCGAAGGGCTCGCGGCCCGCTTTCGAAGGCCACAGCAGCCAGGTCGTCAGTCCGGCGACGAGCACGACCACGAGCCCGGCGATGCCGCCGAACAGGAGCCACCGCCGGGGGTTCCGGGCGGGCGGCGCCGGGGCCGGTTGGGGGACCCAGCCCTGCGGCGGCCACTGCGCGCCTTCGGGTGGGAATGTGTGCTCCACGTCGCCTCCATCGCTGAATTCACCAGACGGCATCACGCTATGGAGGGATGATGAAAACTTGATGAAACGCCGGCCGGGTCCTCGGCCGCGCCGGGCGGACGCGGCCGAGGACCGGGCTCACCCCTTGCGGGCGAACGAGATCCGGTGCAGCCCGCCGGACTGCTCGTCGGCCAGGTACAGCTCGCCGTTCTGGTCGGTGCCGAACGTGGTGGCGTCGAGCGGGAACTCGCCGATCCGGGCGCTTTCGTAGCTCCCGTCGGCCTTCTTGCGCACGGCCCAGGCGGTGCCCTGGCAGAAGTCGGTGGCGAGGTAGGTCCCACCTGCCAGCGAGGCGTATTTCCTGCCGCGGTAGACGTACCCGCCGATCACCGCGCAGCCTTCGGCGCCCGAGATGTAGTGGAAGACCGGATCGGTGTAGGCCACGCCGTCCTCGCACCGCGTCTGGTCGAACACGACCGGGCCTTCCTTGCAGGACCAACCGAAGTTCGCGCCACCCTTGCCCGCGGCGAGGTGGTCGACCTCCTCGAACCTGCCCTGGCCGACGTCACCGATCCACAGCGAGCCGTCTGCCGGGTCGAAGGAGAACCGCCACGGATTACGCAGCCCATACGACCAGATCTCCGCCCGCGCGCCGGTGACACCGACGAACGGGTTGCTTGCCGGGACGCAGTACCGCAGCGGACGGCAGGCGCGATTGACGTCGATGCGCAGGATCTTGCCGAGCAGCGTGTCCAGCCGCTGCCCGCTGGCCAGCGGATCGGCCGCGCCGCCGCCGTCGCCGATCCCCCAGTACAGGTATCCGTCCGGGCCGAACGCCAGCTGCCCGCCGTTGTGGTTGGGGAATTCCGAATGCGGCTGGGTCACCAGTTCGGTGAGTTCGCCGGTGTCCAGCCGGACGCGCCCCAGCGTCACCGCGCTGTCGGACTTGCGGGTGTAAGCGACGTAGACCCGCTTGTCCTCGGCGACGGCCAGCCCGAGCAACCCGCGTTCGACGTCCGCGCCGTTCACCTTGTCACTGATGTCCAGGACCGGTTTGGCGGCGAGCCCGGTCCGGGGATGGTAGGCCCGGACGACCCCTCTCTTCTCCACGACGAGGATCCGGCCGCTGCCGTCGTTGAGCGCCGTGATCGCGGTCGGATTCACCAGCCCGGACGCGACCTTGGTCGCCGTGGCGGTCAGCTCACCGAGTGGAACACCCCCGGCTGCCTGGGGTTCCGCGCTGCTCGCGGTCGGAAGGAGTGCTCCCGCCAAGGCGAGGCCTGCCACCAGGGACAACCCCCGGCGAAGGTGCCGTCGCGTCATGTGGACTCCAATCACCGTTGAATGGTCTGGTCCAATTCAACAGCGGCCGGAGCAGCGGTGGTACCTCCAGATGCGAGCTTCTTGTCGGTTTGTTTCCCCCGAAAGTCGGCCTCTGGACCATCGCATTGCTTCGAAGCAAGGCGCGAGATAGTCACTACACGGCTCGCGAGTCACGTCTGACACGCCGTTAGGAACACCACATTCGAGTGAAGCACTCGGTTGGCGGTGTGAGACTGGCCGTTCGTGCCCTTGTCTGGAGGATCGGGATGGAGCCTGGTGGCCGGGTTCCCTCAGATCGGGCAACGAGCGATCAGCTGTGTGGGGCGGCGATGATCCGGTGACCGAAGGCGACGAAGGCGCGGGCGAGCCCGCCGAACTCGTCCGCCTCTACAACAACGGCGCGACGATCGAGAGCCTGGCCGACAGGTACGCGCTGAGCTATCGCAAGGTGCGGACCACTCTGCTGGCCGCCGGGGTCACCCTGCGGCCGCCGAAAATCCAGCTGCCACCCACGCCGCCGGGACTCGTTAACGCCTACCTGGCAGGCCGAAGCATTCGGCAGCTGGCGGACATCCACGGCATGAGCTACAACCAGACCCGCCGAATCCTTCTCGCGGAAGGCGTGGTCCTCCGCCCCAGAGGGCGACAGTAGTCACGGCGGACGCTCGCTCGGAGCCGGTTTTCCGGGCGAGCGTCGCCGCCCGGAAAACCGGGTGCCCTACTCGCAGCACACGACCTTCATCGTCACACTGCGTACACAATCCAGATGTAGCGCTCCATGCCGCTCGCCTGCTCCTTTCGCATGTCATAGTGGTCATCGGCGCTGCCGAATGAGGTCGAATCTCTAGCTTCATGAAGTACTACTGCGCTTTTTGAGCAGACTTGGAGCGAGGGCACCTTGTGGGTGACTGAGGGAAGATTACACATGCTCAAACGACCGGAAGAACCGCCCCACACCACTTCTGAGTAAAGGCCGTCAGCGACACGCGACACGATGGTTTGACGTGCTGTTTCACTGTGCGACTACGCAAGCGGTCCCGGCGCTGGCGTCGCCGACGCGAGCCGCGCGGGACTGGCGGAAACCCTCGGAACGCGACACGCCAAGTTTACTAACGGGTAGCCGCTGAATCAGTCCAATTTGTGAACGATATTCATCACTAACGTGTTCGCTGGCCGTAGGTAAATCACCACTGAGTAGCATTCCGCAACGCGCATTGGTACTTTAAGGTGATTACTCACCGGTACCTTAATCGCCTGTTGTGACACGTCGGCCTTCCGTGTCGTCTCCGTGGCTGGTGGGGCCGTGAGTGCCAAGGGGGGACGGTCGCGAGAAGTGTCGTCGGTGGACGGTCGAGAGCGGGCCGAACCCGAGCAGGGTCTGGCGAAGTCGCGACGATGAAGGAATCGGGACGTTGAGTGTCCTGCTTCCTTCATCGTCGATCTCGGCACCTGGACGGGGAGGATTCCGGACGTTGAACGTCCGGAATCCTCCCCGTCCAGGTCAGCCGGAGGTCGTGGCCGACCTGACGTTGATCAACGGGGGATCGGGGCCACTCAATGTCCCAATCCTCCATCGTCGATCCAGGCATCCGCTGGACCTGGCTCAAGGGGCCGTGTCCGTTTCGTGACCTTTCCGCGGCCGTGCCCGCTTCGAATACTCCGCGAGGCGTTCTGCGGATTCACGTTTTCCTTGTATTTCAAGAAAAACCAGTCCGCGACCGCGTCGGTCGCGAATACCTCATATGAAGACTTCGCGAGCGAGCCAGGATCGACGCCTCCCGTTGTTCGGGGCGGCGGCGCTCGGCGTCGTGGCTCTCGCCGCGGCACTGGCGGCCGGGCACCTCGTCGCCGGCTTCATCAACGCCAACGCCTCGCCGTACCTGGCGGTCGGCAACGGGGCGATCGACCTGACGCCGGTGGAGCTGAAGGATTTCGCGGTCCGCACGTTCGGTGTCTACGACAAGCTCGTACTGCTCGGCGGCATGGCCGTGGTGATGGTGCTCGCCGCCGCGGCGGCCGGGGTTGCTTCGCGCCGGGGGCCTGTGCCGGGGCTGATGCTGATCGCCGCGTTCGGTCTCCTGGGCGGATTCGCCGTCTCTCAGCGGCCCGACCTGTCCACGGTCGCGCTGCTCGCGCCGCTGGCCAGTCTGGTCGCCGGGGTCGGCGTGTTCTTCTGGCTGCACCGCCTGGCCATGGCGAGGGTGCTCGCGGTGGAAGAGGCGCCGGATGGCGAAGTCTCCCCGTCGCGCCGGTCGGTGCTGCTGGCCGGGGCGAGTGCCGTCGTCGCCGCGGGTGCGGCGGGGGCGGGCGGCCAGCTCTTCGCCGGAAGCCGTGACGCCGAGTCCTCGCGGGCGGCCGTCGGGCGGCTGGTGCCGGTCCGCGCGGCGCCGCCGATCCCGGCCGACGCGGATTTCGCCAAACTGGGCACGCCGACGTTCCTCACCCCGAACCGCGACTTCTATCGCGTAGACACGGCTCTGTCCGTACCGCAGGTCCGGACCGAGGACTGGAGTCTCCGCCTGCACGGCATGGTGGCCGACGAAACGCGGTACAGCTATTCCGACATCCGGGACCGGCCGCTGATCGAACGCACGATCACCATGACGTGTGTGTCCAACGAAGTCGGTGGTTCCTATGTGTCCACGGCGAACTTCATCGGCATCGACCTCGGGGATCTGTTGCGGGAGGCCGGAATCCTCCCCGGTGCCGAGCAGGTCTTCTCCACCAGTGTCGACGGCTGGACCTCCGGCAGTCCGGTCGCCGCCGCGCTCGATCCGGAGCGGGGTGCGATGCTGGCGATCGGGATGAACGGGGAACCGCTGCCGGTCGAACACGGTTTCCCCGCCCGCCTGGTCATCCCCGGTCTTTACGGCTACGTATCGGCGACGAAATGGGTCAAAGACCTCGAGATCACGACCTGGAAAGCGCGCCGGGCGTACTGGCTCGACCGCGGCTGGGGCGAACAGGCCCCGATCAAAACGCAGTCCAGGATCGACAGTCCGAAAGGATTCGAAACGGTATCCGCCGGCAAGGTCCGTATTTCGGGTGTCGCGTGGGCACAGCACACCGGCATCGACCGGGTCGAAGTCCGCGTCGGCTCCGGGAACTGGCAGCCCGCAACGCTTTCCCGCGAGGTTGGCCGCAACACCTGGCGGATGTGGTGGACCGAATTCGACCTCCCGGCGGGCAGTCATCAGGCCGTCGTCCGCGCGATCGACAAATCCGGCTACACGCAGACCGACGCCCGCGCCGGAACGGTGCCGGACGGGGCGACGGGCTGGCACACCATCAGTTTCACCGCCCGGTGATCGGGGTCACTCGAAAGAGGGGCAATCCGATCCCGCGGCAGTTCCGAATACCTGGTAAGAGCCCGAAAAAAACAAATGGAGTGATTTTCCGTGAGCAAGCTTCGCGTCGCAGGAATCGGTTTCACCGCGGTCACCGCGCTGGCCCTGACCGCCTGCAGCAGCAACGACAGCGCTTCGTCCGGCAGCTCCAGCAGTGCCCCCGCGCCCGCCCCGTCCTCTTCGATGTCGGCCCCGATGTCCAGCGCCGCTTCCGGTGACGGGGTCACCACCAACGCCGACGTGTTCGGCCCGGCCTGTTCGAAACTGCCGCAGGGCAGCGAGCCCGGTTCGCTGGACTCGATGGGCCCGCAGCCCGTCGCCAGCGCCGCCTCGACCAACCCGCTGCTGACCAAGCTGGTCGCCGCGGTCAAGGCCACCAACCTGGTCGACACCCTCAACAGCCAGCAGGCCATCACCGTGTTCGCGCCCGCCGACCCGGCCTTCCAGGCGCTGGGTGACGCGAAGTTCGCCGAGCTCGCGGGCAAGCCGGACCAGCTGGCCCCGATCCTGCAGTACCACGTCGTCGGCAAGCGTTACGACGCCAAGGGCCTGGAGTCCGCCAAGTCGGTGGAGAGCCTGAACACCGCCGGGGGCCCGGTCAAGATCGAAGGCTCCGGCGAGAACATGACCGTCAACGGTGCCAAGGTGCTGTGCGGCAACATCCCCACCAAGAACGCCACCGTCTTCGTCATCGACAAGGTGCTCACCCCCGGCACCAACAAGAACTAGTCCTCTCCACAGATCGCGGTGGCCACGCCCTCGGGCGCGGCCACCGCGATCGTCGTTGGGTCAGGGAGTCAGCGCGGCGGCGTCCACATCGGTCACCACGATCCGCAGGCTCGCGTGCTCCCAAGCGGTTCCGGCCAGTACGGCGCGCAGGACGGCGCCGGCGGTCTTCGTCAACGGCGGGATCGGCACGCTCAGCGCGACGACGCGGATCTCGACGACGTTCTCGGAGATGTCGACGGCCATCACGTCGATGTCCCACGGCAGATTCGCCGCGACGGCCGTGGTGGACGGCGTCGCCGCGCGCAGTCCCGGCACGTCGCGGAGCGCGCTGAGCAGCGACGCGGTCAGTTCGGCACGAGCGGTCACAACAGTCCTCCACGGATTTCGATGTCCAGAACAGTCACCGAGACGGCGGAGGGCGTGAGCCCCGTCGCCTCGGTGACGGCGCGGCTGACCGCGCGCTGGACCGCCTGCGCGGTCGCGGCGGTCTGATCCAGTCCGGTGACCGAGAGATCGATCTCCACCCGCACGTCCGGCGGATCGTGGTCGACGAACGCGCGGACCCCTTCGGTCGGCGCCGGGTCGAGCCCCTTGATCCGCTGCCGCGCTATCCGGGTCAGCGAACCGGCCAGCCCGCGCAGGCCGGGTTCCAGGCGGGCCACCCCGAGGACCTTCGCCGCGGCGTGCGCGGCGACCGCCGCGATCACCGGCGGGGTGATCACCGTTTCGACCAGCTGCCCGGCCGGGGCCGTCGGCTGCTCACGCGTCATAGATGTCCTCCACCACCAGATCCAGCCGGGTGAGCCGGATACCGACGCGGGCGCCCGCGGCCCCGGTGACCCGTTCCCGGACGACCTCCAGCGCGTCGCCGTCGAAATCGTGCGCTATCGCGAGGCTCAGTTCCACATCCACGCCCGGCGCGTCCGAGGGGTCTTCCGCCGAACGCCGGACCCAGCAGCGCCGGGCGCGGACCCCGTCGACGGTGTCGGCGGCGAACCGCAGCACCGCCGCGACGGCCTGGTCGCTCACCTGGACCTCGCCCGGTTCGGGGCTGGCCAGCGGCACCAGGTCACGGCGCCGTACCTCGGCGCGGACCGCGGACATGATCCGGCCGACGAGATCGGGCGAAGGCTCGGTGTCGTCCTCGGCGAGTTCGTGGGTCAGTCCGCGCAGCACCCGCAGGCTTTCGCGGGTCGCCCGGCAATGCGGGCAGTCGAGTTCGTGCGCGTCCGCCCGTCCGGCGTCGACCTCGTCGAGCCGTTCCCAGACCTGTTCCACATCACGGCCGCACGGCAGAAGGTAGTCCTGAGTCGCGTGGTTCATCGCCATGGCGCCATCACCTCCGCCAACTGTGCTCGTGCTCGTGCGATGCGTCCGCGCACCGCGGTGGTGGTCGCCCCGATCGCCTTCGCGATCTCCTCGTAGGAGCGCCCGTGGACCTCCCGCAACAGCCAACAGGCCCGTTGCTCGGCGGTCAGCTGGTCCAGCGCCCCGGTCAACGCCACCATCTGCGCGCTCGTCTCCGCGGCGCGGTCCGGCCGCCCGGCGGAACCGGCGGACTCCTGCTGATCCAGTTCGACGTCGGCCACCGGTTTCCTGGCGCGGATGACGTTCAGGCACCGGTTGGTCGTCATCCGGTAGAGCCAGCCGACGAACGCCGCGTTCTCCTGCAGCTGGTCGAGCCGTCTCCAAGCGACGAGAAACACCTCCTGGACGACGTCTTCGGCGTCTCCCTTGTTCCCGAGCATGCGCAGCGCCAGCCGGTACATGGTCCCCTGGAACCGCAGAACGAGCTGCTCGTACGCGCGGATCTCGCCGTCACGGGCCCGCGCGACCAGCGTCGCGTCGTCCAGCACCGTCTCGCCGGCGGCGGGTGCGGTCGCGTTCTCTTTCGCCGACGTCGTCATCCAGCACACCTGTGCAGTGCCGCCATGCCGAAGCTCCCTTCACGCCACCCGCGTCCGGTGACACCCGTTGGACACGGCTTCCCCGGAAACGTCACGCGGGAAACCCCGATGTCCCGGTGACCAGCCGAACACGGCGGAGGAGATCGCGCACCCGGAAGTCGAGTGAGACGGCGTCCACCCCGCTCGTGAGTGGTAATGACGGTTCTAACCGTCATTACCACTCACGAGCTCTGAAGTGCGGGGTAGTCGTCGAGGACGATGTCGGTGGCGAGCTTGTCGGTCACCCACAGCATCCCGCGCAGGACGGACCGGCGGCGGAACAGCTGGTTGCGCAGGCTGATCCGCAGTTTCGTCGGCGGCGCGAGGAACGGGCCGGCGTTGGCGCCGCGGGCGATCTTGGCGTAACCGTGGAGTTTCTCGTCGTACCGGCGGAAGGCCACCTCGTGGTTCCCGTTCGCCGCGGCGAGTTCACCCGCGAGGACGTAAGCGCCCACGACGGCGAGGCCGGTACCGAAGCCGCCCAACGTGTTGCCGTAGGCCGAATCGCCGACGAGCGCGACCCGGCCGCGGGAGTAGCCGTCCATCGTGACCCGGCTGATCGAGTCCAGGTAGACCTCGTCCGACCGCTTCACCGCCGCCATCAGTTCGGGCAGCCGCCAGCCGCCACCGTCGAACGCGGTGGCGAGGATTTCCTTCTGCTGAGCCATGTCATAGCGGTCGTAAGCGAGTTCAGGGGAGGCGAACACGAAGAACGCGGAAGCCTTGGGCCCGCCGGTGGCCGCCATGCGGCCGGGCTCGTTGTACATCAGGGAAACGCCGCCCGCGCCGCGGAAGTCGTCCTGCTCGCCGGTTTCGACCAGGGCGTAGTAGTGGCCGAGGTGCCGCACATAGTCGGCCTCGGGGCCGAACGCCAGGCGCCGCACGGCCGAGTGGATGCCGTCCGCGCCGAAAACGAGATCGAACCGCCTCGGGGCACCGCGTTCGAAGGTGACGTCGACCCCGTCGGAGGTGTCGGTGAGTGAGGTGACGGAGTCACCGAAGACGTACTCGCAGTCCTGAGCCGTTCGTTCGTAGAGGATCTCGGCCAGATCGCCACGCCGGATCTCGACGTCGCCGCCGGTGAACTCGCCGGGCATGACGGCGAGCGGTCGTTCCTCGGCGTCGATGATGGTCTGGTCGTGGCCGCCGGTCCGGCGACGGTGGACCTCGTCGAGGATCCCCATCCGTTCCAGCACGGCCCGGTGTGTGGCGCCCTTGAAGTCGACCGCCTGGCCGCCGTTGCGCGGCGCCGCCGACCGTTCGACGACGGTGACCGCGTAGCCCTGGTGGGAAAGCCAGAAGGCGAGCGACGGCCCGGCGATGCTCGCACCGGAAATGAGGACTGTCTTGTTCGTCATGGCCGGTAGCTTCGCCGCCGTCGTTGACGAAGTGCTGACGATCCGCTGACCGTCGCCCGTCAGTCCCAGCCGGGCAAGGGGAGGGTGAGCTGTCCGGGGTCCTCCGGCGGTGCCGTCTCGTACCGGGGCGGCGTCGCCGACAGCCCGATCGGGTTACGGGTCAGCCGCACCGACGTGCCGTCGGGCCGGGGGAGATCGACCGTCGGGTTCAGGCCGAGCCGCTCCGCGAGCGCGAACGCGCCCGCGACGTCGTTGACTTCTCCGGCGGGCACTCCGGCCTCGCTCAGCTCCGTGGCCCACTCGGCGGCCGTGCGGCGGCTCAGCCGGTCCTCCAGCTGCGTGCGGAGTGCGGCGCGGTGTTCGACGCGGGCCGGATTGGTCGCGAACCTGGCCTGTCCCGCCAGCTCCGGCAGGCCGATGACCTCGCACAACGCGGCGAACTGGCGGTCGTTGCCGACGGCGAGGGCGATCTCGTGATCGGCGCAGGAGAGGAGCTCGTACGGCGCGATGCTCGGATGCCGGTTGCCCATCCGCGCCGGGACCGCGCCACCCGAGGTGTACGCGCTGCCCTGGTTGACCAGCGCGGCGAGCAGGCTGGACAGCAGGTCGATCTCGACGCGCTGCCCCTCGCCGGTCCGGTCGCGGTGGCGGAGAGCGGCGAGGATCCCGACGCTCGCGAACAACCCGGCCAGCACGTCGACCAGCGCGACCCCGACCTTCTGCGGTTCGCCGTCCGGGGCGCCGGTGATGCTCATCAGCCCGCCGACGGCCTGGATCAGCAGGTCGTAGCCGGGCAGCGCGGCACCGCCGCCGGAACCGAACCCCGTGATGGAGCAATAGACCAGCCCGGGGTTGGCGGTGCGGAGCGCGTCCGGGCCGAGCCCGAGCCGGTCCATCACGCCGGGCCGGAAGTTCTCGACCACGACGTCGGCCTCCAGCGCCAGCGCCCGGGCCTTGGCGAGGTCGTCCGGATCGCCGAGGTCCAGCGCCACACTCGTCTTGTTGCGGTTCACCGACTGGAAGTAGGTCGCCTGGCCCGCCGCGTCGTAGGGCGGCCCCCAGCTGCGGGTGTCGTCGCCGGTACCCGGCCGCTCGACCTTGACCACCTTCGCGCCGAAATCGGCGAGGAGCATGGTGGCGAACGGGCCGGCCAGCACCCGGGAGAAGTCGAGGACGCGCAGTGGGCCTAGTGCGGTGTCGGGCATGGGCCGACCCTAAGCGGCCATGACGGCCGATGAAGTTGTGATCACGGTCACGAAAGGACTCAGTTCCCATTACTTTCCACTAGGTACCTACTATCCCCGCGAAGGTAGCTTCGGTCGCGTCAAGAGCACACGGCCCAAGGAGCGACATGATCGTGGTGACCGGAGCGACCGGGAATGTGGGCCGTCGGCTGGTGGAAACCCTTGCCGCGGCGGGAGAAGAAGTGACGGCGGTGGCACGCCGGGTCTCGGCGGCCGACGTCCCCGATGGCGTGCGGCCGGTACCGGCCGACCTCACGGAGCCCGCCGGACTGGGGCCGGTGTTCGCCGGAGCGGACCGCGTTTTCCTGTTGACGTCAGGGGACTTCATGGCCGCGGGTGGCGATGTCGCGGACGTCGTCTCGGCGGCGCGTGCATCCGGGGTGAGACAGGTCGTGCTGCTGTCCTCCCAGGGTGTCGGCACCGGGCGGCACGCACCGTCGTTCGAAGATGCGGTCAAGGGCTCGGGTCTCAAGTGGACAGTGCTGCGGCCGGGAGGCCTCGCCTCCAACGCTTTCCAGTGGGCGCCGTCGATCCGGGCGGACCGCGTCGTCGCCGCGCCGTTCGGTGATGTCGCGTTGCCGGTGATCGATCCGTTCGACATCGCCGAGGTCGCGGCCGCCGTCCTGCGGGAGTCCGGGCACGAGGGACAGACCTATGTGCTGACCGGTCCCGAGCCGGTGTCGCCGAGGCAGCAGGGGAGGCCACGCTCGCCATTCTCGGCGCACCGACGGTGGACGAGCAGCGGGTGGACGCGGGCGTCGAGCGCGTGCTCGGGCGGCGGGCGCGGACTTTCGGCGAGTGGGCGGCACGGAACGCGGTGGTGTTCGAATGAGCTGAGCGAGCGCGAATGGGGCTTACCTGACGTCGCGAAAAGCGCGTATGTTTAGAATAAGGTCTAGTTAAGGGGCCCCACGTGGACCAACTCACTCTCGGCGTACTTTCCCGCTCGCGCAAAGAAAACGAGCGACGAATTCCCATCCACCCACGCCACCTCGAGCGGATCGACCCCGCGCTGCGGCGGAATATCCACCTCGAAATCGGGTATGGAGAGCGGTTCGGCATCTCGGACGAGGAGTTGATGCCGCTCGTCGCCGGCCTGAGTTCCCGTGAACGACTGATCGCCGAATGTGACGTCATCCTGCTGGCCAAACCGCTCGCGGAGGACCTGGCCGACCTGCGGGCCGGGCAGACCCTGTGGGGCTGGCCGCATTGCGTCCAGGACGACAAGCTCACTCAGCTGGCCATCGACAAGAAACTGACGTTGATCGCCTTCGAAGCGATGAACCACTGGCGGAGCGACGGTTCTTTCGGGCTGCACGTTTTCCACAAGAACAACGAGCTGGCCGGCTATTGCTCGGTGCTGCACGCGCTTCAGCTGATCGGTTCGACCGGTGACTACGGCCGTCGTCTGCGCGCCGTCGTGATCGGCTTCGGGGCGACAGCGCGTGGTTCGGTGACGGCCTTGAACGCGCACGGGATCCACGACGTGCACGTGCTCACCCATCGAGGCGTCACCGCGGTCGGTTCGCCGATCCATTCGGCGAACATCGTACATCTCGACCACGATTTGAAGGGCCCGGCCGATCTTCGCCGCAGTCACGCGATCACCGACGAGGGTCAGAGGCCGCTGGCGGACTTCCTCGCCGGACACGACATCGTCGTCAACTGCGTCCTGCAGGACCCGAAGGCGCCGTTGACGTTCCTCAACGAGGAGGACCTCGCGGCGTTCAAACCCGGCGGTCTCATCGTCGACGTTTCCTGCGACGAGGCCATGGGGTTCAGCTGGGCGAAGCCGACGACGTTCATCGAGCCGACCTTCGAGGTCGGCGGCATCACCTACTACGCCGTCGACCACAGCCCGTCCTACCTTTGGGATTCGGCTTCGTGGGAGATCAGCGGCGCCCTGCTGCCGCATCTGGAAACGGTGCTCGACGGCCCGGCCGCCTGGGCCGCCGACCCGACGCTGGACCGGGCCGTGGAGATCAGCGAGGGCACGATCCGCAATCCGGACATCCTGGCCTTCCAGGACCGGGCGCCGGAGTATCCGCACGCCCGGCGGTGAGCCCGCCGGATGAGAAAGTTCTCATCCGGCCCTCATCGGCGGCTCACCCGCAACGGGCACGCTGAACCTCATGCGATCCCGAATTCTCCTGCTGGCCGGCGCCGCCACCGTCGTGGTGGCGGCCGCCGGCACGTTCGCCGTGGTCGCGGCCACCGCCGCCGCACCGCCCGACCTCGGACCGGCGGTCGTCGCCCCCGCGGGGCAGGCCGTCGGCGGTCCCGTCGAGGGCGGTGCCCCGCCGGCGGTGGTGCCGCCCCGGCTGGCCGGACACGACGACGACCTCGATGATGGCCCGGATGACGCCGACGATCACTTCGACTTCGACCTCGACGACTGAGCGGGGCCGCCGTCGATGAGCGCCCGCGCCCGGATCCTCGCGTGGGTCCTGCTGGTCGTGCTGCTGGCGCTCGCCGGATCGCTGCTGGCGACCCGCACGGTGCTGCACAATCAGCTCGATCAGCGGCTCGACAACGAGATCGCGCACGAGGCAGGCAAGCTCCGCGTCTTCCTGGCCTCACCGGACGCCCGTCCGGCGGGTGGTCCGGCGACGGTCGAGGCGGTCCTCGGCCGTCATCTCGAACGGAATCTGCCGGAGAAGTACGAGACCTTCTTCTCGATCATCGACGGCACCGCGTCGCGGCGGAGCGCCATCGAACCGCCCGTCCGGCTCGACACCGACCCGAACTTCGTCGCCGAGCTGGCACGAGCCACGACCCCCGCGTACGGCACCGTCACCACCGCTGTCGGCTCCGCTCGCTACGGCGTGATCCCGGTGACCATCGAAGGCTCACCGGGGCGCGGCGCCTTCGTGATCGTCGAGTTCGTCGACCACGCCGCGGGTGAGATCAACGACGTCATCGGCGTCATGGCCGCGATGTCCGGCGCCGCGCTGATACTCGCCGGGCTGATCGGCTGGCTGGTCGCCGGCCGCATCCTCGCCCCGGTGCGCGAAGTACGCCTGGCGGCCGAACAGATCGGCGAGACGGATCTGTCGCGCCGCATCGAGGTCCGCGGTTCCGACGACGTCGCCGCGCTCGGCCGCACCTTCAACACCATGCTGGACCGGCTCGAAAGCGCCTTCGCCGGGCAGCGCGACTTCATCGACGACGCCGGGCACGAACTGCGCACGCCGATCACCATCGTCCGCGGCCATCTCGAACTGATGGGTGAGGATCCCGAGGAGAACGCGGCCACCCGGCATCTGGTCCTCGACGAACTCGGCCGGATGCAACGGATCGTGGACGATCTGCTGGTACTCGCGAAATCCGGCAGCCCCGATTTCGTCGCGCCCGGCGACGTCGACCTCGCCGACCTCACCGTCGAGACACTCGCCAAATCCCGCCCGCTGGCCGAACGCGCCTGGCGGCTGGACGCGGTCGCGGAGGTCGTCGTCCGCGCGGACGGCCAGCGGCTCACGCAGGCCTTGCTGCAACTGGTCTCCAACGCCGTCCGGCATACCGCCCCCGGCCAGGAGATCGCCCTCGGCTCGGAGGTCACCGCGTCGACCGCGCGGCTCTGGGTCCGCGACACCGGGGAAGGCGTCCCCGCCGATTCGCGGAGCCGGATCTTCGAACGGTTCAAACGCGGCAGCAACTCGAGCGGCGACGACGGTGCCGGACTCGGTCTGCCCATCGTCGCCGCGATCGCCGAAGCGCACGGCGGCCGCGTCCTGCTCGACACCGTGCCCGGCGAAGGCGCGCGGTTCACCATAGAGATCCCCGTATCGGTCGAAGCAGGTGAAAACCGGTGACCAGTGTGCTGGTGGTGGAGGATTCCGCCCGGATCGGCGCGTTCGTCGAGAAAGGCTTGAGGGCGCAGGGATTCGCGACCCGCTGGGTCCAGACCGGCTCGGCAGGGCTGACCGAGGCGCTGACCGGCGCGCACGATCTGGTCGTACTCGACCTCGGCCTCCCGGACCTCGACGGTTCGGATCTGTTGCGCGCGCTGCGGGCGGCGGGCCGGACCGTGCCGGTGATCATCCTGACCGCGCGTGACAGTGTCGTCGACCGGGTCGCCGGGCTGTCCGGCGGCGCGGACGACTACCTCGCCAAACCGTTCGCCTTCGAGGAACTCCTGGCCAGGATCCGGCTGCGGCTGCGCGGGAACCCGGAGGCCGACGCGGCGGTGCTGCGCGCCGGAGACCTCACCCTCGACCTCCGCACCCGGAAGGTTTCGGTGGCGGGATCGGAGAAGGACCTCACCGCACGTGAATTCGCGCTGCTGGAGACCTTGCTGCGCCATCGCGGTCAGGTGCTGTCGCGCGAGCAGTTGCTGGGCGGTGTCTGGGGTTTCGACTTCGATCCCGGTTCGAACGTCGTGGACGTCTACATCCGCTACCTGCGCGGAAAGATCGGCGCCGACCGGATCGAAACCGTCCGGGGAATGGGGTACCGGCTGGGCGAGTCCCGATGAGACGGTTCTCATCCGGCTCTCACGGTGCTCTCTTTTCCCGGCGGCACAGTGGTTCCCATGACCACGACACTGCTTCATCTCGCCGTCGACCTCGTCGTCGCCGTGATCCTCGCCTACGGCATCTACGCCCGTCGTCACCACCGCGGTGACCTCGCCTGCGCCTACCTCGCGCTGAACGTCGGCGTCTGTGTTTCGGTCGCCGTGCTGCTGTCCGTGTCGACCGCGAGCGCGCTCGGCCTCGGCCTGTTCGGCGTGCTGTCGATCATCCGGCTGCGCTCCGACTCGATCACCCAGCAGGAGGTCGCGTACTACTTCGTCGCGCTGGTTCTGGGCCTGGTGAACGGGCTGCCGTCCGCGGACTGGCGGATCGTCGCCGTCTTCAACGTCCTGTTGCTCGCCGTCATGTACGTCGCGGACCATCCGTCCCGCACCCGCGGGCCGCAGCGGCGGACGGTCGTGCTCGACACCGTGTACCCCGACGAGCAGACCATGCTGATGGAACTGCGGGTACGGCTGGGCGGCACCGTCGTGCGGCACACCGTGTCCGAAGTGGACTATGTCCGTGAGGTCACCGTCGTCGACGTCCGGTTCCGGCCGGACGCCACACCGGTCGTCCACGGCGCCCCGGCGGGTACCCGATGAGCGCCCGGGGAACGGCCACCGTCACCGCGGTGGCCAAAGGACTTCCGCCGCTGTCGCTCACCGAAGTCGTCGCCACGAGCGGGTTGATGAGCCGGACGGACCGCAAGTACGTGGTGCGGCTCAACGATTTCCTGGCCATCGCCGAGGCCATCGGCCCGTCGTTGCACTGCCTGGAGATCGACGGGCGGCGAGTGTTCGGCTACTCGTCGACCTATTTCGACACCCCGGATCTGGCGATCTACCGCGCACACCGGCAGGATCGGCGGCGCCGGTTCAAGATCCGCACCCGTACCTACACCGACTCGGCCGACACCTACTGCGAGCTGAAGGTCAGCGGCCGCCGCGACGAGACGGTGAAAGTACGCCGCCCGCATCCGGCCGAGTCGGCGCACGGCCTGACGGCGCCCGCGCTGACGTTCCTCGACGACGCCCTCACCGCCGCCTACGGCCGCCCCGCGCCCCGGCCGCTGCACCCGGCGCTGAGCACGGACTACCGGCGGACCACCCTCGTCACCGCCGACCGCCGCACGCGGATCACCTGCGACACGTCTCTGGTCTGGCGCTCCGGGCAGCGGAGCCTCGCCGCCGGGAGCGACCTCGTCCTGCTGGAGGTGAAGTCGGCGACCGAGCGCAACAGCGTCACCGAGGCGCTCGCGAAACTGCGGATCCGGGAACAGTCGGTGAGCAAATACTGCGCGGGGCTGGTGGCGCTGGGGCTCGCGACCGGCGGCAACCGGTGGCGTCCGGCGCTGCGGCGGCTCGGCGTGGTCTGACGCTCGCCGCGCCCGGGGAGGGCGACTGTCCACAAGGGACCGAATGGTCCCGCTGCGGGGCCGTGGCGCCGAGGACGCTCACGACCCCGAGCCCGACAGGCGACGGAGTTCGCCACGAGCGCCTCCCTGTACCGATGGGCCGGGTACCTCAGGCCCGGCAACCTAGACTAGCGAGTGCGCCCCTGCGGGGTGAAACCAGCTGATGGGCCTGGGTCGCGGCCTGGACGATCGCGGCTGGTGAGCGCTGTGATAACTTTGAGCGAACTGGGACTTCTGTGCGTTAGCAAACCCGCTGGTGGGGGTGACGGCTCCCGCGGAGGTCCTGGGACACCGTTGGGGCCGGTAGCTCAGTTGGTTAGAGCAGGGGACTCATAATCCCTTGGCCGTCGGTTCGAGCCCGACCCGGCCCACAACATCAACATCGCCGCTGACCTGCAGAGATGCTGGTCCTTCGGCGGCAATTTCGCCTCCGCGTCAAGCGCGACTGGGCTCCGTTATGTCTCCGTTTGCTCCGGTGTGCTCTGTGGGGCCGGTTGGTGGCGTAGCAGACTTTCTGCTTCCTCGTCACAACCGCTGCGGTGGGGACTTCAGCAGGTCCGGAGTTCTTTGCTTCCACAGCTGGACGAGCTGGTGTGGCCGCAGGCCGGTCGGGCGTGATCCGTGTTCTCGAGCAGAAGGCCAGCGACGTCCGCGGGTTCACCCTCGTACTGCGCATCTTGGAACCGACGCGGTCACGTCGGGCGGTGAACTTGAGGTAGAGCGTGGCGTACCCGATGGCGTCGTGGTGGTGTTTGGCGAGTTCGATCTGTTCGAGGCGTTGGATGTACTCGTGGTCCGCTTTGGCTTCGAACGACCCGGAGTCGGGCGGAGACCGGATACCGACTGGAACCAGTCACCCCGAGGGTTCTTGGTTCGAGTCCAAGTGGGGGAGTACAAGCCCAAGCCAAGCGCCTGGGCTTCGTGGTGTCTGGGGCCTAGGGGCGATTTAGTGTCGATTTTGACGCCTGTCCAGGCGTTCACCCTGATGTGCCGCTTAGGGAGCGATACCGACGTCCGGGTAGGCTCGACTGGACGTGGGTCTCCGGCGGGGTGCGCGAGGCACGGTGAAGATTTCGGCTAATGGGCAGCGCTCGGTGTGCTGCACGCGGATAGCTGGCTTCAGCGGTGCGGACGCTAGCGGAAAGCGGCGCCACTCAAGTGGAACCCTTCTGAACTGCGAGAACAGCGTCGTTGACCCCCTCACCGCCAGTCAGGTTCGTGCAGGGCGCTGACCTGCGGTCATAGAGAACCCGCTGGTCGGATGGAGTGGTTGTGTACCGTTCAGCGCGGTTTATCGTTGTTGGGCGCTGTTGTAACCGACGTCGTGCTCCAGAAATGCTCCAAGAAAATTGGTGTGAGAGTCGAGGACGACTGTGCGACGACAGGCTGGCGTGACCACAAACTTCGCGTTCGAGACAGCCACTTCGCCTGCGAATTGGGGGCTGGCAACCAGCTGGTTAAGAGTCGGCACCTGGGCGTGTCGGATGGTGTCGAACAAGACCTTTTCGTCTGGTCGCAGCGTGTCCGCGGTGTCGGGGTGTGTCTCCTGGTGTCGGACTGTTTCAGACCTCTCGGGCTCGTCTCGGGCTCGCGGATGCCGGGTTCTGTCGCTTGGTCCAGCCGCCTTGGATGCCTGCGTTGCCGGGTGGAGCGGACGATGACGGTCGAGGCCCGGCGCGATCCGGTGGTGTCGGCTGTGAGCACGATGGTGGGGACCGTGGTCGGCATGACGTTCCTCTTCGAGTTCGGAATGTAGTCGCTCTCGCAGTCCCTACCCGACGGAGCCGCGGCAGAAAGCGCCGGCGAACACCCCGGCCCGCGGACCGTTCCGCAAGCCAAACGTCAGGGGCTGGTTTCTGCTGTCCCGTCGCCGCTGCAGGAGGCACAACGAGAGCGGAGTTGCTCACGAGCAGCGGCAACGTGGCGCCAGAAGTTCGGTGGGCTGGAGCGAGGTGCTCTAAATGCCCAGCAGGGACCACCCATCGCCGGTCAAAGCGGAGTACCCAAGATCGACTCGGACACGAAGAGCCCTCGACCTGCCGGAACGGCTAAATCGAAGGAGATTCTCAGAAAGAGTGGAGCTTCTCCGGCGTTATTCGAACTGTCCCGACCTTCTGGGACGGCTGGCCAGCGTGTTGCGGCGGGCTAATGACCCCGCCGAGGACGGGCACGAGACGATCACGACTATCGAGGGTAGGGCAGCCTCCTGACCGCACGTACAAGGCCCTCTCCCCCGAAGAGATGGCCGACATCATCGCCACCTACCGGGCCGGTGCAACAGCCAAGGGACCTAGCCGAGCGCTACGACGTCCATCACGACGATCAAGAAGAAGTTGCGAAAGTACGGAATCCGGCGCAGCAAGTCGTAGCACGCCATCAGGAGCCGTCCGAGTGTATCGACGTCACGTTGGCAGCACTCTTACGCCGGTCGCCTGATCGCGTATTCGCGCGATCGAATAAGACGGCGACGGCGGCCATGGACAGTCATGATTGCCAATGGTCGCCGTCGCCGAGGGTTACGCTATCGATTCAAAGTTGCTGGGGGTGCCTAGCTCATTGAGGGATTGCTAGGACAAGGGGTGCTCGGGTGCCGCTAGGACCCGATACCGGTACCGGTCGCCCTCCTCATGGTCGATCATCGTAGAGAATCCGGCTTCGCTGAGCACGTCGTGCATTGCTTTGATGATTATCCGGCGAGAATGGGTTGTGTAGCGGAACAAGTTATCACGCGCGTCACCCGTCCTTACGCTGTTTCGATAGATATCAGTATCCTGTAGAGGTGCCCGCCAATCTAAGATAACGCCGAAAGGAAATTCGTGGTGAATAACAATTTGTCCCCCTGGGGTCTTTAGGGACCTACGTTCCTGGTCTGAAGTGACTGAGGCCGGAAAGCCAATTCGCAGGAGCTCTTTTTCGACCTTGTCCGCCAGTTTATGCCACGATTCAACGGCATCTTGAGGTGCGCGAAAAAGTGCGTCCTCGGCAAGTTGTGCTTCTTTGTAGAACTCAAATGGACTGACCATGTCGTACCTTGTCTGCTTAATGGAAGATGAGGGATCATAGCAAAGTCCCACGTGGCTGCCTGTATCAAGTAAGTGTTTCCGGGGGTCACCTGCCGCCGATGTGTCTAAGGTACAAAAAGTCCTCTAGCAGCTCGGCTTCAAGATCGGAGTTGCCAAGATAAGTGATAGCGTAGTGTACATTTGCGCCTGGAGCCGACTTGAGAATAAGTTCAGTGCACGCCTTGCAGGGAGATCTTTCGGTGAAGATATCTGTAACGTCGATTGGTTGAAGTATTCGACCATCTGGAAGCTTGAATTTGGCAATCCACGATCGTTCTAAAAATACGATCATTCGGAATGAATGCTGTTTCCCATGGGGGTACCCTTGCCGCTGTATGCTCTGACGTATTCGTCCTTGAAGACGGGGTCAACCCAGCCTGGAAGTTTTGCTACTGCGATATTCACAATTGGGCGCATGCTGGCGACAGCTTCTCGAAATTTATAGGCCTTATCGGCTAGTTCGTTACCCCATCGATCATATTTAACTGGAATAAGGCAGAGGTCTGCGTTGGTGGCTGCGGCTATCGAATGGGCCGCCGCTCGAGCACAGTTCTTGAACCCGTTGCGGATGAAGCTAAGATCCAGTTGCGCCAGGCCTGTCCGTACCGCGATTCCACTGAGGAAAGCTGCGTCGCTGAGTGCGGCGACTCGGGAGGCGAGGAGTGCTTCGGCTGCGAATCCTGTGGCGAGGTCGGCGCCGATGGTGATGAGGAGCCCTGCGCCGGCGGCTTCGGCGAGGAAGCCTGCTTCCAGGCCGGCTAGCCCGGCGATCATTGGTGCGGTGCAGACCTCCGCGCAGTACAACCCGACGGCGACGAGGGCAACGGTGGCGACGATAACGCCGGCGGTGATCCAGAATTGCTCGGTGTCCGCCTCGTCTTGTGCGTCGGCGATCGCCTTGTTAATCAGGTAGGTGAGCGCAGGGTTGTAGGTACCCTTCAAGCAGTTGTTGAACGCTTCTTCGCTGTGTCCTTTGAATTGGTTGCAGATCGCGACATTGTGTTCGGACTCGCCCTTGGGGTCGGCGACCATCCGGTTGGCCCGGTTGATGCAGTCGTCGTGGTCCGGACCGGCGGATGTTCGTTCTGCCCGGCGAGTCGATGCGGGTTTTGCTGAGTCAGGTGTACGGCCTCATAGGACTGCCGGAACCGAAGCGTCATCCACGGCCGCTGTCAATTCAGCCCTCGCATGCCCTGCAAGGTGAACCTCCGATGTCAACCTTGGCCTCGACGAGGCTGCGAGCACGCGATCGACGGTCATCCGACGCGCTGGTAGAGCGGTTTCCCGCCGGACTGGTGAAGGTCGCCCAGGCCCGTTCAGACCGCGTTCTGTTGTGTCAGTGGGGCGAGACCCAGCCGAAGCTGTTGAACAGCGCACAGGTTCACGTACGGGCTGATGCAGTGGGCGCAGAGGAAGCCCGACGGTGGACGGCATCGATGCTGGAAATGTATCCCAGAGCATCTCTTGCTGTCGTAGCCGCCGATGAGACCTCTTGTTCGCTGCGCACGCGAGGCGGTCGGATGCTGCAAGCGGAGTTGTCCTAAGCTGACCTCGGCGCTCTGACGCTCGTAGCCGCAGCGGTTCACCAACTGTTGATAGCTGGACAGCCGCTGCATTCTGGAGGCTATGACTTGTACCTACGTTCACACGGCGAGGAATTGGTTGTGACTGTGCATGACCTCGTCGGCGCCGATACGTTCTGCTAGCGGTGCACCACGCATTCTGCAGTCGGACAAGGTCGAGGTCAGGATGTTGAGTCGCTGGCGGGCCCGCTCAAGGCCACGTCTACCTCGACACGCAACGGCGCAGGCACGTCGAGAGCTCCTGTGGTGGTACGTCGCCGCCACCGTGAACGGCCCGTCACTCACCATCAAACTGTCAGTGGCTGTCTTCACTGCTATCGCGACGACGATCGTCGCCGCCGGAATCGTGTCCGGCGCTGACCTCGGCGTCGCCGGGTACATCGGCTTTGTCGGCATGGCTTTGTCCTACACCTGGATGGTTGCCGCGAGCACCGACACCCACTTCGCCAGGTGGCGAGAAGAAGAGCCGGGAATCGTGGCAGGGCTACGCAGCCATGTCCTAGCGGTGATGACCATCCTGGGGTTCACAGGCGGTGTGGGCGTCGCGGGCTACACCGTCATCCTCACAATGAACGCCATCTTCGGAAGCTCGGAGCGGGAGAGCGCCGATGCCGCGACGCCATCGGACATCGCGGTCTTACTCGCCGCGCCCCTGCTGTTCCTGGCGGCCTCCGCCCTCAACCAGATCCTGGCAGTGCCGACCACGGGCCTCGACAAACTCACCTCGATGACGGTCTGGCGTTCCGCTCGACGCGTCACCCTCATCCAGGTGGCAGTCGCCACGGCCGCCGGAGCCGCGGGCACGCTCGCGATCTGCGCCCGCATGGACGCGCCGGCCTTCGCGACGGTGACGGTCACCATCGCCGGGGCCGGCATCATCGGCTTGCTGGCAGGCCTCCTGCCCGGGCGGCACCACGCATGGCCTGCCTACGTCATCGCCGTCAACAAACTCGCCAGGACCGGCCAACTGCCACGGAACCTCATGCGTTTCCTGGATGACGCGCACCGCCTCGGCCTGCTGCGGGCGGTCGGGCCCGCCTACCACTTCCGCCACGCCGAACTCGAGGAGCACCTCGCCGCCCGCTACGAGCAACACTAGTTCCGATGCTGGCACACCGGGTCAGTCGCGGAATCTCGCGCGAATGTCGTTGACGACATTCGTACGACAAGATTTCGACACAGAGCGTGAGATCCTACATTCGCTGTAGGTTCTTACCGCTCGTGGCATATCGATCGGGTGCGACCTGGGTCTTCTAGGTTGTCTCACGGCGACGTCACCATGATCAGTCTCAAACTCATGACAGTTCTTCGGCTGACGTGAGCCAGATGCCTGAGGTAGCCGGGCAGCATGGGCTAAGCCACCCGCCTGCCCAAGCGTCCTAATCGCGGCATGAGAGTGCATTCGCTCCGGCTCGGAATCTCAGTCGGTCATAGCCTGCTGACCGCCGGCCCGGTCGCGCCCGCCTGGCAAAGACGTCTGGCGAGATCGAAACAAGCGGCGGACTGGTTCTGGGACACCTGCCACGCCGGACGACCATGGTTCCGGACCGCGCTCGAGCCGCACCTGGGCCACGAGATCACGCGTGTCGGCGTGATCGGGTCTGACTTGAGGCACGCGTAGGCGCGTGACGCTACCGTCCCGAATGTCCCGTCGCCTGCGAGTGGCTGGTGTTTTTCTCACGAACCGGCGCCGAGCCCGTGGATCCACAGCTGCGGCGGTCCCCAGAATCCGGAGCCGGATGACGTGTCGACGTACCAATCTCCACCCGAGGCGAAGAAGGTCACCTCGTCGGCCATGCCGTCGCCGTTGACGTCGGCCAAGAACTGGTCGGTGGAACCGCCGCCCTGGCCGTAAGCCCAGTAAGTCGGCTGCCAGAAGCCCGATCCTGACGAGGTCCCGGCTTCCCAGGTGCCCGTGGTGTAGAAGTAGGCGATATCGGCCCGATGGTCACCGCTGATGTCGCCGGCAATCTGGTTGGCGCTGCTCATGCCATGCCCTGCCGACCACTGCCCCGGATAGCCGAAGCCGTTGCCACTCGACAGGCCCACAAACCAATTGCCGGACGAAGCGAAATAGACCGCGGCGTCCGCCCTCCCGTCACTGTTGAAATCACCGACCAGCTGCCGGCTGCTTCCGTATCCGTTGCCTTGGATCCACCGCGTGGGCGGCCAGAACCCACTTCCCGAGGAGGCCGAGACGTACCAGTCGCCGGTATTGGCGTCGAAGGTGACGAGATCGGCCATGCTGTCGCCATTGACGTCCGCCAGGAACTGCTTGCTGGTGCCCACCCCCTGCCCCTCGGCCCACCGTGTCGGCGACCAGAAACCACTACCGGATGACAGCGAGACGTACCACTGTCCGGCGGTGGCGAAGAACGACACCAGATCGTCCATGCCGTCACCGTTGACGTCGGCCAGGAAGTACCTGCTCGCGCCGACCGAGTGGCCGGAGCTCCATTGACCGGGGTTTCCGAAGCCGGAGCCAGTGGAGAGGCCGACGAATGCCGACCCGCTGTCGCGGTACATCACGACGGCGTCGGCCCTATGGTCACCGTTGACGTCTCCCACCAGGCGGGTGCCGACACCCGCGATGTCGCGCACGTGGATGTACCGGAACATCGACGCCGCGACCCGGCGCTCGTTGTAAGTGCCGTTGTAGTTGTAGTTGTACTCCTCGATCGTGACCGTGCCGTCACCGTTCACCGCCTCGACCCAGGCGACATGCCCGGACGATTCGGCGATGGCACCGACCCCCGGAGTGCCGTTCACGGCGTACCCGTGCGCAGAGAACCAGGAGCCCCAGGTACCGGCGTTGCCGATCGCCCTCGGCATCTCGAATCCGTTGCGCGCGTGCAGCCGCCACGCGACGAAGCTGGTGCACTCACGGTTGTAGTAACCCCACGAGTCGACTACCGAGTCCTGGGCCACGTCGCGCCACTGCGCCGGATAATCGTCCGTACCCGCTCTGGCCACCGGCACGAGAACCAACCCCGCAAACAACGCGATGGCCAGGGCAATCAGCATCCGTCTTCGACTCACGACATCCTCCAGTCCACGGAAACCCGACCGAGCAAAGTCGCTCGCAGGACGTCACGACGCACCCTGCTCGCCTTGAAACCAGCCAATCGGCGTAGCGGGCACCCAGACCAGCACACCCCACCAGCGGCATGACAGGACGCTCGCGCCGTCAATAGTTGCTGGCGATTCGATGCTCCATCAGTGTGGTGCTGGATTCTTGCGTCACCTCGTGAGCGCGATCAGGTCAAGACTGGCTGCGTGGGTGATCAGCGGGGCGTCAGCAACACGATCAGTGGGTCCGTGACCCGATCGGTAGTGCAAGCAGGCAGCATCGGGCAGGTCGTTTCCGCCCCTGGTCGGGGCAACGCGCCGGTGCCGCGGCAGTTGCCTGCCCCGGTGCGGGACTTCACCGGTCGCGAGCACCAGGTAGCCGCGCTGAATAGCGTGCTGCCGAGCGACACCACCGCCCACAGCACAGTCGCTGTCCTCGACGGTACCGGCGGAGTAGGCAAGACCAGCCTGGTCATCCAGTGGGCACACCGGGTCCAAGATCAGTTCCCCGACGGCACGCTGTTCGTGAATTTGCGGGGCTACGGCCCGAGCGCGCCGTTGGATCCTGCGGTCGTGCTGGGTGGCTTCCTGACCGGACTCGGCGTGCCTCGGGATCAGGTCCCCGCTGAACTCGACGCCGCGGTCGGGTTGTTCCGATCTTTGCTGGCGAGCCGCCGGGTTCTGGTGGTGCTGGACAACGCTGCTGCGGCCGAGCAGGTGCGCCCGTTGCTGCCTACGACAGCCGGATGTATGGCAGTGGTGACCAGCAGAGACAACCTCACCGACATGTTCGTGTCCAACGCGGCCTACCGAATCAGCCTTGATCTATTCGGACCCGTCGAGTCACACACCTTGTTGCTGGCGGTGCTCGGTCCAGCCCGCATCGAACAGGAGCTAGACGCCGCGAGCGAGTTGGTCCGGTTGTGCGCCGGGCTGCCGCTGGCCCTCCGGGTCGCGGCCACCCGGATCGCGTTACGCCCGCTGTGGCGGATCGCCGATGTCGTCGACGAGATCAGGGAGGATCAGCTCGCTGATGACGGCACGAGCGGGGTGGTGGGCCGAGCGGTCCAGGCGGTGTTCGACTGGTCTTACGCCCGTCTCAACCTCTGAGCAGGCTCAGGTTTTTCGCTTTCTCGGCTGGCATCCGGGCACGGAGTTCTCCGTGCCCGCGGTCTCCGCCCTGTGCGATCTGAAGCACCGCGAAGCCGACCGATGCTTGGAAGCACTCGCCGAGTTACATCTGATCGAACCCGTGGCCCGGCACCGGTACCGGTACCGGATGCACGATCTGCTGAATGCCTACGCCCGCGCCCGCGCCCGCCTCGACGCCCCGGACGAGCAGCACGCCGCACGTGAACGGGTTCTGACGTGGTACGCCTACGGCGCACAGCTCGCCGACCGGTTGCTCTATCGGGGATTTCCGTCCTTGGACGTCGAGATCGGCCGGGTGGGGCCTGCTCTGACGTTGGAACCAAGGACGCGCGATAGAGCGAGCTGCGGGTTTCCGCGTGACTTTGGCTATTCCTGCCGCCGAGCCGAACCGTAGTGACGATCAATGGTTGACCTGTTCAGCTTGAGGAGCGTTAAGCGATGGAATCTACTGCGCTGTTGATGATCGACATGCAGAACTCGTACGTCGCGAGAGACGGCGTCCGGAATGCGCTGGGCTGGCCGCCGATCTGGAGGTTGCAGGACACGATCACCGCCTGCGCGGATCTACTGGCGGCTGCGCGGGCACAAGGGATGCAGGTCATCTACTCGCGGTCGACCGGCGGTACTGCCGGGCCTCTCGGACAAAGTCCCCGCATGGCTCGGTTGCTGGCTCACCGCTCCCGCCTCATTCCCGAGGTGGGAGCGGCCGAGCAGGAGTGGAACCGGCAGATCATGGACGCCGTCGCGCCGGAGCAGGGTGACGTCATTCTGGACAAGACCCGGGCCAGCTTCTTCGACTACACCGAACTTGATCCGTTGCTTCACAACCTCGGCGTCCAGCGACTCGTTGTGGCCGGCTTGCAGACGAACGTGTGCGTCGAAGCCACCGCCCGCGCCGCGCTGGCCCGCAACTTCGAGGTCGCCGTCCCCAGCGATGCGGTATCAACCGACGGCCCTGCTTTGCACGAGGGCGCGCTCAACTCCCTGCGCGTCCTCTATACCGAGGTCGCTCCGTGGCGGGAGCTCCTCGCGCCCGACGCGGCCTGGGACCGTGCGTTCACCACTCCGAACTACGGCCGCGATCCGGCGTACTGGACCGAGACCACCGCCAACACGTAACTGCTGGCCCGCACTTTGGCCCGAACGGTGTCCCTTATGTGGTCTCGCAGAGCGGAGGATCAGGGCGGTGGGAAATGTAGGGTCTCATCGCACCTGACATGTTGATCTTGCGTCACCTGCGGTCTCGCAGCTTGTCTCACGGCCGCTTCATCAGCATCAGTCTCACGGCCGCTTCACTTCTTCGGCCCTGAGCCGTTCCGCGGTCTCGAGCGACTTGGCTCGCACCCGGTCCGTCTGATTTCGGTACCACTCCAACCAGGGGCTTTCGGCCGCTCGCTGCGTCACGATGAGCTCCGCTCCCGCGTCGTCATCGACTGTCAACACCTCGTAGCCGATCGAGGACAGGATCGTCGCCATCGCGTTCTGCATCGCGGTGTCGATGGTCGTCTTCCACTGCCCGGCGGGATTGTCCGGACCGGTACGGCCCTCGCTCCACGCCTCTAGGGATGCGGACTTCAGGATCGAATGACTGACCCAACTGATGACCACACCACGATGCCCGAGGTTGTCGGCGAAGACGTGCGCGCCGACCGACCCCAGGGGATGGCCGCCGTGCATGTAATCGGGAACCAGGGGTATCCCGGCGATGGCCAGGTCGGAGCTGACGAGATCGGCCAACGCGTACAGTCTGGTCAGTGGATTTTCGGGTTCGTGCCGGTCTGGCATGCCTGCTCGTGCTCCTGGTTCCGGTTGTGATCGGTGAGTGTCAGTTGTTCGTGCCATCGGTCAGCGGGTGACCACCCCGCACCCAGGGGTAGGCCGAGGACCTGCACGATCTCACCGCGCGGGGGCATGTCGATCTTAAGTGCCCCTGGGCTTTCGTGGTTGCCTCACCGCGACGTACTGAGATCGGTCTCAGTTTCGAGGCAATTCCTCACGTGTGGCCAGTTCTGGACTGATCAACCCGAGCCAGGCATCCTGTTGGTCAGCGAGTGGGCGATCCAGTGGTAGGGGCTGGAATCGGCAGACGAAAATCAGGCCCGCGTCGTATCCCTCGCCGCCGACGTGGTGGGACCAACTGCCGGGAACAGTTGCTGCAGCGCGCAGGTGGAAGTAGGTGGTGCGCCGCGACTGGCCGCTGTGCGGGTGCGGCTTGTCCTCAGTGGTCAGCGAGTTGACGACGACTGTGTCGGTCATCCCGGTTTCCTCGAGGACTTCTCGCTGGACAACGCGGCTGAGGGTCTCGCCGGGTCGGACACCGCCGACGGGGATCTGCTTGCCTGCCTCGGGGATACCTTGGTGCTCGAAGACCAGCACGATCGGACGTTCGCCACGGCGCCGCCGCGTGCAAGGTCCGAACATCTATGTCGGGCCAGGGCCACGATCTCCGGAACCCGTGCTTGGTGGCCGGACACGGATCGATACCGACAGGCCGTTCGACGCAGCTGTCATGATGCTCCCTGCCGCTGGTGAGCTACGAGGGCGACCTTGTGACCGCAGGCATGGCTCGGGGACCATCACCGGTATGCGAAGACGTGTTCAACGGCGTCGCCGACTGGCTGTCCTGTGGTGGACTGCTTGGCTCGCCCTCCTCGCCGTTCTCGGCTCCGTGCTTTACTTCCTGTTCCGCGACGGCTTGCAGGTGTCGGCCAACATGGCCCAGCTGATCTCCCTGGCACCTGCCTTTATTCCTTTGCTCTGGGCGTTGGTCGTGTGGCGCCGCCGCACAGTCCGGCCGCCCGACACCGAGGTGCTCGATCAGGCGGCGGTGCACCTCGCAGCCCGTGTGAAAAGGCAATGGGACGAGGACGTGCGCACGTGGCGCAACCGCATCCTTCCCGTACGCTGGAAGGTCACAGGCAGCAGGAATCTGATGGACCACCTCAGCCAGGTGACGAACCTGAACCTCGACGAGCTAGCGGTGGACAAGGGAGACCTCGATTCCCTCGCGCGCAACTTCCCGATGCTGCTCCAGCGCCGCCTGGTTCTGCTCGGCGCGTCCGGAACGGGCAAGACCTCCCTCGCGGTCCTCCTGCTGCTGGAACTGCTGAAAAACCGGTCGCAGAACGATCCCGTCCCGGTGTTCCTCACCGCGTCACGATGGCCGGCCGCGGAAGACCGCTCACTGCGCGAGTGGCTGACCGACGAGCTCAGCCGCCTCTACCCCGGACTGACCGACCCGGACCACGGCGGCCCGGGGACACCGGAAGAACTGGTTCACAGGCAGCGCGTTATCCCCGTCATCGACGGTCTGGAGGACCTGCCCGAGCGGGTTCAACGGCACTTCTTCTCGACGCTGAACACCTCGCTGGCCGTAGGCGACGCCCTGGTGCTGACCTGTCGCACGGAGGAGTACCGCCACCTGGTGGAGACCACAGGGAAGGTCATTCCAGGCTCCGTGGTGCTGGAATCGATGCCCATCGATCCGCAGCACGCGCGCGACTATCTCGCGATCTCATCGGACGACGTCGGGGACGTGGTGGTCGACGCCCTCATCCCCGCTAACGGCGACCGCAGCCGGACCCCGGGCCAGGAGAAGGCCCATATGACCAAGGCATTGGACCTGTGGCTGTTCCGCACCGTCTACCGCGACGGCGATCGTGATCCGTCGGAACTCCTCGATCCGAACGTGAACCGCGATCCCGAGACTCTCCGAGCGCACATGCTCGCCCATGTCATCCCGGCGCTGATCAGGAAGAGACCACCCAGCACTCGCTCGGACGAGCGGTTCCGACCAAGCAGGCACTACGACCCAGACCAGGTCCGGTCATGGCTCGGGTATCTGGCCCAACTATGCACCATCAAGACCAGTCACCAGGAGAAGCAACGTCGAGAGCTCCTGTGGTGGTACGTCGCCGCCACCGTGAACGGCCCGTCACTCACCATCAAACTGTCAGTGGCTGTCTTCACTGCTATCGCGACGACGATCGTCGCCGCCGGAATCGTGTCCGGCGCTGACCTCGGCGTCGCCGGGTACATCGGCTTTGTCGGCATGGCTTTGTCCTACACCTGGATGGTTGCCGCGAGCACCGACACCCACTTCGCCAGGTGGCGAGAAGAAGAGCCGGGAATCGTGGCAGGGCTACGCAGCCATGTCCTAGCGGTGATGACCATCCTGGGGTTCACAGGCGGTGTGGGCGTCGCGGGCTACACCGTCATCCTCACAATGAACGCCATCTTCGGAAGCTCGGAGCGGGAGAGCGCCGATGCCGCGACGCCATCGGACATCGCGGTCTTACTCGCCGCGCCCCTGCTGTTCCTGGCGGCCTCCGCCCTCAACCAGATCCTGGCAGTGCCGACCACGGGCCTCGACAAACTCACCTCGATGACGGTCTGGCGTTCCGCTCGACGCGTCACCCTCATCCAGGTGGCAGTCGCCACGGCCGCCGGAGCCGCGGGCACGCTCGCGATCTGCGCCCGCATGGACGCGCCGGCCTTCGCGACGGTGACGGTCACCATCGCCGGGGCCGGCATCATCGGCTTGCTGGCAGGCCTCCTGCCCGGGCGGCACCACGCATGGCCTGCCTACGTCATCGCCGTCAACAAACTCGCCAGGACCGGCCAACTGCCACGGAACCTCATGCGTTTCCTGGATGACGCGCACCGCCTCGGCCTGCTGCGGGCGGTCGGGCCCGCCTACCACTTCCGCCACGCCGAACTCGAGGAGCACCTCGCCGCCCGCTACGAGCAACACTAGTTCCGATGCTGGCACACCGGGTCAGTCGCGGAATCTCGCGCGAATGTCGTTGACGACATCCGCACTACAAGATTTCGACACAGAGCGTGAGACCCTACAGCTGTAGGGTCTCGCCGCTCGTGACATGTCGCTCTTGCACGACCTGGGCGTTCTCGGTTGTCTCGCGGTCACTCCACCAAGATCAATCTCAAACTCTTGGCATTTCCTCGACCGATCAGCCACCACGCTGTCGTCTACGTCCATTTACGGGACTGCGGTTGCATATCCGAGGCTGGCCCTTGCTGCCCGACGTGGGCGGCAAGGGCTGTTCGATCTATGACTGCCCATCGGGTCAGGTCATGCACCCGCACCACGACGCGGGATCGAACCAGTTCATCCGCTGCAGCGTTGAGGACGTTGTCTAGCGCCAACTGGCGGCGGTGTCGCGCGCCGTTCGCCGCGAGCCTGGGGCTGGACTTCGACTCGCCCGCGGTGCAGCTGGCAGTGCGGCTCTACGCGACGGCGGCCGACCAACTCACCAGGGACTATCTGACCGAGAGGGATGCGCTCGATCCGGACGTGATCGTCGAGATGCTGGCGGCTGTGCTGGCAGGTGCGCCGCGCGCCGCGCAGGTCGCCGATCCCGAATTGCGCGTCGAGTCGGTGCAGGAGGAGTTGGAGTCGCGCTAAACCCGTCGATCGTGTTGAGCGCCAACGACTCCTTCCCACACCGGCCGAGCGCGGGAGAGTCATGCCGAGGTCGCGTCCGAGCCGGCCGAGGTTCTTGCGTGCCCGGCCATATCGCGTTTGTAACGCGAGGCGGCTGTAGCTCGACGATGAAGCAACCGCCGCTGTCGAGATCTGTTGCAGCCGGCGCTGTAGCTTCTTCGAGCGGTCAAAGACCTGACTCATATCCATACTCACGCACGAGAGGGGCAAGATGGAGATCCCGAGAAGACCGGTACTCAAGAGCGGTGTGATGCTGGCCGGCTACGGGCTCGCCGCACCGTGGCTGCAGCCAGGCCGGTCCGACGCGGCAGCTGCTCCTTTGGCGATCGCGGTCGGCAAGGTCGACATCACCCCAGGCCTCGGAATCGCGCTGGCCGGGTACGCAGGTGACAGCCCTCGTGCGGCGACCGGTGTGAACCGGCCGCTGTACGCGCGGTGCACGATCATCTGGGACGCTGGCATCCCGAATGTCATCGTGACCGCAGACATCCTTGCCTTCCCACGCACCATCCATCAAGCGATCCGAACACGGATCACCGCGCTCGGCGTCGCGTCGTCCGATTTTGTGATCACGGCAACGCACACCCACAACGGCCCGGTGATCAACGACGACGTCACCGCGTACACCCTCTACAACATCGCCGACCCGTCGCCGGAGCGGGACGCAATTCGGGCCTACGCAGCCCGGCTGCAGGATCAGATCGTGGACTTGGTCCGTGAAACGCTCACAGAAACCCCGACGGCGTGCACCCTTGACTACCAAGTCGCCGACGAGGACTTCTCCTACAACAGGGAGGGCCTATCCTCCGTGGAACGCGATCTGCCGGTCCTGGTCGCCCGCACGCTCGACGGCGCCCCCATCGCCGTGCTGTTCGGCTACGGCTGCCACCCTGTATCCGGCCCCGGCGTGACCTTGATCGACCCGGACTACCCAGGGTTGGCCGTTTCGGTAATCGAAGACGACGCCGGAATTTTCGCGCAGTTCCTCACCGGCACGGCCGGCGACCAGAATCCCCGCAACGCTTCCAGTTGGCCCGCACTGGCTGCGGACGGCACCGACCTCGGCCAAACCGTGCTCAACACGCTCTCCGCACCCGGCCGTCCGATCAGCGGGCCCATCCTCACCGCGTACCGCGACGTCGACATCAAGCTGGACATCACCGACACACCCGGCAATCTCGCAGTGGCCCGCGCCAACTTCGCCGTTCGCCAGGCAAACTCGCCGGGGTGGATCAGTCGGCACGCCGAGATCATGATCAACCAGATCGACGCACACAGCTTCACGTTCAGCACCCCGGTACCGGTACAGGTCTGGCGCTTCGCCGGTGGCACGCCGCTGAGGATGGTCATGATCGGCGGTGAACCGGTGTCAGGCTACGCGGCCCATTGCCGTGACAACTACGGCGGCAGCGACGGCATCTGGATCAGTGGCTACGCCGGCGAGGTACCCGCCTACCTGCCCAGCGACGAACTGCTGACCACCGGTGGCGCGTTGCACTATGCCTGCGGCTGGTCCACCGACTACCCGGGCATGGGCGGCGGCGCGATGTGCGCCTACGGCCTCATCGCCCACTACCTGCGCAACGCCCAGGGCAACGGCGTGGAGCACACACTGATCGCCGCCCTGACCGCAATGCTTTAGATGCCGATGAGCCGGACACTGCTCGTGCCCGACTCACACGTAACAGCCGGCGCCGCTCATCGCGACTGCTCATCGGCATGTACGGGCATTTGCGGGGATGCACGATCAGCGGCAGAAGAGTGCGTTCACCCTCGTCAGTGAAGATCCAGCAACGTTTCGAACCGAGCTGCCAGCACCGCGTCGAAGTCGCCCCCGATGGTCATGCTCAGGATGCCCCCTTCGTGATCACGCGCGATCCGAAGGACGACCTCCGGGGCACCCGCAACTGGGTACTCGAACCAGGCAACAGACGGTAGATCAGCGTCAGTCGACGGAATGCCGGCTTCGAGTGCACCATCGTCGAGGTCACTCCACTCGTAGTGAACAAGCATGGCGACGTACTCGACAACCCTGGCCAGGTTGTCCTCGAAGATCCAACCACTTACCTCGCGCACTCATAGATCATGTATCACCTGGTCCTGTCGCAGCACCCGCAATTCGGCATGAGCGTGCGAATGGAGAGCTCGTTCTCTTCGAGATGTGGAATTTCAGCGGAGGGTGGTTGTCTTACCGATCATGCTGCTCGTCCTCCTCTACCTGTCCGGTAGTCAGTTCGAGGGCGAACCGGCGTGCATTGTCGTTGGGATCGGAACGTGCAAGGTCGTGAATCACGTCGCGAGCGTCGGCCGGCCATGCGGTTCGCGGCCACTGTTGGAACGCTGTCAGCGCCATGTTCCGGTTGCGAGTAACCGGGCTGTGCAGTCCTGCCAGCAGCAGATCGGCTCCGGTGCCCGGATGGTCGCGCAGGGCTTGCAGGGTCCAGTCCAGCGCATTGTGGGCGCGCCATTGCGGGCCCATTCCCAGCGCATCGGCTGGCCCGGTCGTGATCTGGTCGATCGGCAGGAGGGTATGTGCCAGGTCTGCCAACTGCTGAGCGCGCCCGGTGTCTGCCTGTTGCCAAGCGTGAAACCACCCGCTGCCGAACGGATCGGTCTTGATCTTCTCGAGGTGTGCGTCGAAAGTGTCCATGCCCCGGACACGGGCAGCACGGTCTGCCAGGGAGAACTCAACGGGGTCGTCTGATGCCAGCCCCGCGGTGATGCGGCCGATCCATGAGTCCTGGCTCAGGATCTGGTCACTGGCGTGCTCGAAGGCTTGTCGGCGGGTGGCGGTCCAGCCGTTCTGGCTGCGCTGGTCCCACCCGGTCTCGCGGGCGAGGAAGGAGCGGATCGTAGCCACGGTCGAGAAGTCCTGAAGGGTCTGCGCCTGGGTGGTCATCGTGGCGAGAAACGCCTCCACGGCGTCGGCGCCGGACTCGTAGTCGTCGACGTCTTCCGCCGGTCCACCCGTGATCAACGCTTCCAGAATTTCACCAGCGGAGGTCAACAACCCTCGATCGACCGTCTCATCGCGCAGAGCTTCGAGCAGACCTCCGGTCGTGGCGGCAATGCAGGCCAAGTACTCGTACATGATGGAGTTTCGGAATCCCTCACGCAGGATCCACGAGCGAATGTCCGGATCGGTCGTGTCCCGCAATCGCTCCACGCAATGAATCCGGCCCCAGCCATCCACCGATGCGGCCAGCGCCCACAACTCCGACTCCGGGGCGGGTAGCCCGTTGGAGATGGCCACTGCGCAAAAGAGGGTGAACTCTTCGTGTGCGCCGAGCGTCCGCACGACGGCCACGTCGTCTCCGAGCCCGGTGACACCAAGCAGTGCGATACCCAGCTTGACCGGCCCTCGATCGGGGGCCGTTACGGCAAGCCACTTCCCGACCCTATGCAGCGCCCTCCCGTCCAGCCGCTCGCGGCCCAGCCTTTCCATCAACGCGTCGACGTAGTCCATGACGTCGTCATCCGTGATACCGGCATAGAGCTTGCGGAGCTGCCTGACCGATGGCCGCTGGCACGCCGTGGCCAGCAAGCGTGCGACCTCAGTGGCGCGGTCAGTGCCATCGGCGGATCCATGGTGACCGATGACCCCATCCATGGCACCAGGCACCCACCGAAGCCGATCGGACATCACCTTGGCGTCGTCCGGCAACCCCACCTCTGCTGGCAGCCGCCCGGACGGATCAAGATTCCGGCGAATGTGCTCGTAGAGCGCAACCCCGGCCATCGCCACCGGCAGGTCAACCGACACAGACGTCACTCCCCGCATATCCACGACAACACGCCATGGACGATACAAGTCCCGAACCTTGGCCTTAAACCAAATACCCCAGCCCGCAGTGTTACCGACGTCATCCTCAACTCGGCACATGCGCGCCTCGCGACAGCGCGGTCAGCGGCATGAGCGGACGTGGACGTGGGGAGTCCACCCGATGATCGGGCCATAGCCCTGGGCAGGTCGCCGTGCTTCATGCGGCCGGAGAGCCAGCCATCTGCGGGGAGGGAATCTCGGACCTGTTGTCGAATCCGGCGCCGCGCGATCGACGTACGGGTGAGAGCGGCGGACGGTCGACGGATCGAACGTGTCCAGTGGCCCGCATGTCACACCGACGGCCCCGCCGACTGGCCAGAGGAAGGGTATTCAGGATGAGTAGGACACCACTGCGGCTGTATATGTCCATGTCGGTCGACGGGTACATCACCGGGCCGGGCGACCGGCCTGGCCAGGAACTCGGCCGCGGCGGAGGGCGGCTGTTCAACTGGCTCGACGACCGGATGTCCGAGGGAATCAACGGGCAGGTGTACGCCGAGGCCGGTTCGACCGGCGCCGTGATATCCGGACGCCGCACGTTCGAGCTGGCCGGCCGCTGGAACGGCGACCACCACGACGGCGTGCCCATTCATGTGCTCACCCACACCATCGACCCGGCCGACGAGCCACCGGGCAGCGCGAAGTTCTACACCGACGTCAACGCGTGTGCCAACGAGGCCAGGGAAGCGGCGGGAGATCGAGCCGTGCTGGTCCACGGTGCGGGTGCGGCGCGGGCTCTGCTGGCGGCAGGCCAGCTCGACGAACTCGAACTACACCTCGTCCCCGTGTTGCTCGGCGACGGACGGCGGTTGTTCGAGGCGACCGGACTCGGCCGCATCGAATTGGAGCCCGTCCGGCGGCTCGAAGGCCGCGACGTCACACACCTGCGATACCGCGTAGTCCACCAAGAAGCACAACAGCCATGACCGCCGCGTTGCCGATGATCGGTGCCCCCGACGTCAGCGGTTACGCCGAAGGGCCGCACTGCTCGGGCCACCGACACTTGCTGGCGACTGCGACGAAGCGGAGCTTGCGCGTTCAGTGATCGTGATGCCCGTGAGGGGGTTGAGCCGTGGGGAGCGTCGAACGCAGTGATCGCGCGATTGCCTGCACAACGGGCGTGGGTAGCCCCAGCGTCGGTGCCGATCGCAGTTCCACCTCGAACTCAAGATCGACCTCTGCACAGCCGCAATCCAGGTATTCCTCCGCGGCGAAGCATCGGTTGGCCAAGTCCGAGTCGAAATCCGGCGACCAGAACCGGGCCATGAGGCGAATCATCGGGGCGGTGACCATGGCCGGCCGGGCACGGAGGTCGTCCGCCATCAACCGGGCGACAAGATCCGTTGACTCATCCTGGCCGGGAAGTGAGATCTCGTACCGCTCGCACGCGGCGGCCACCAGTGGTTCGGTGTCCCACCCGTTCACCCGACGGCTCAGGCCGGCCAGTTCGGCGATCTCAGGATCTTCATTGCCTTCCAGAAGCAGGCTGACCGCGACATCCGGCCAGTCGCCCGGCTGGAGGACACCACGGGACTCGGTCACCCTCGCCACCAGGAGCGCCGTTCGCACCGAGCCATCGTCCACCTATCAACTTTAACGTCCTCTCATCGGCATGAGCGGACGTCGGATGGACTGTAAAACGAGCGGTGTAACTCCCGATCATGGAAGTGCGCCTGAGGACTGAAATGGTGTCCGGTTTGGAGAACGTCAAGGGGCTCGAAGTTCAAGACCGGTTTAGATGGACTGGACGACCAGATCGTCGAGCGGCTGGTGAGCCGCGCCAAGGCTGGTAGGACGATGAGGCTGGCCGGTGAGGACGGGGTGCTGCACGCATCTGCGGGTGGCGCGGGATCTCGGCGGCAGCCGCACCGACCGACGGGTATGGCGAACTACGTCGACAGCGAATACGACCGCCGCGAATCCGAGGTTGACCCGTTCCTTGGTGTATGCGCATCGGAGAAACTTTGGCCCCCGGCGAGGGGGGAGGTCCCGGGGCCTCACCAGAGATCCTTCAACTGGTGGATCAGGTTGAGTACCTGCTCGGCCAGTGTGAGGGCGAGGACGAGCGAACTAATGGTTGCCGCGACGCGCAACCTCGTCGTCTTCTTTTCTCTGTTGTGCTTCCGATGCGCCATGGACTTCTCCGTGGTGATGGTTCACTCGCGTGAACCTTGACCCCGAGTTTCCCCGGGGCTCTCGGGCTAGTTACCGAGAGCTGACGGGGAGAAGCCCAGTCGCCGATCGAGCGTAGCAACAACATGTCAGGGCAGGAAAGCCTCCGTTGCTCGCCCTCTGGAGCAAGCTGGTGCCGGTTTTGATGGCCAACACCGGTCGCCCGCAGCCTGATCCTGTACACGATGCGACTCCGGGTGACAACGCGTGTGCACGTAAGGGACGCGAGACGGGCAAAGGGGCAGGCGAGGATCTGGCAACTACAGTTCCTCGCGTTCCGGATCGAAATCTCGGTCCCGTCATGCGCGGCAAAGGAGACATCCGAACATCGGCTCATGTACACGCCATGGCAGCGCGGTCCGCGGCATGAGAATGCTTCGCTACGACCAGAATATTTGACACTGGTGTAGTTCAGGCGGCGGCGTTCGCCGGGATCACGGTGAAGACCGTGCGGCACTACCACCAGCACGGGCTGCTCGACGAACCACGACGCGACAGCTCCGGCTACCGGCGGTACGG
>NZ_JBVISU010000013.1:0-24875 GCF_055575355.1 Amycolatopsis sp. NPDC034160
CGCAAAAACGGCCTCAACACCCTGACCGCACTCCGCGACGCCATCACCGGAAACCCCTGGCTACCAACCAACCCCACAACCACCTGACTAGTAACCCCGAATCGCCACTCACGACCCTCTCGCCAAACCGTCCGAAGTACTCAATCGGCCGTTGCCGCCCCGGAAAGTGTCCCTTGTGGACAGTCGAGTCGATGTCAGGGTCTTCAGAACCAGGCCTGCGACTTCACGTACTTACGCTTGGGCTTGCGCGTAAGCCTCCAAGGCCGCCAGCTGGGCCGGGTCGAGTGACGGCCGCACCGCTTCCGCCGCCTTCGCCAGATGCGCGGCGGTGACCTCGCTGGCCTCCAGCGACTCCCGCATCGCGGTCAGCGCGGCCTCCCGGATCAGCGCCGCGCAGTCCGCCGCCGAGTAACCGTCCAAAGTGGCCGCATACGCCGCGAGGTCCACATCGGACGCGAGCGGTGTGTTTTTGGCGCTGGCGGCCAGGATCGCCTCACGCGCGTGCGCGTCCGGCGGTGGGACGTAGACGCGGCGCTCCAGCCGTCCCGGCCGCAGCAGGGCCGGATCGACCAGTTCCGGCCGGTTCGTCGCGCCGAGGACGACGACCTCGCGCATCGGCTCGACACCGTCCAATTCGGTCAACAGGGCCGCCACGACCCGGTCCGACACACCGGAATCCGAGGACTGGCCGCGGCGCGGGGCGAGCGCGTCGATCTCGTCGAGGAAGATCAGCGACGGCGCGGCCTCGGCGGCGCGGCGGAACAGTTCCCGCACCGCGCGTTCGGACTCGCCGACCCACTTGTCCATCAATTCGGCGCCCTTGACCGCGAACACGTTCAGCGCGCCGGTGCCGGCGAGCGCACGTACCAGATACGTCTTGCCGCCGCCGGGCGGCCCGTACAGGAGCACGCCGCGCGGCGGGTCGACACCGAGGCGCGCGAACGAGTCCGGATAGCGCAACGGCCACAGCACCGCCTCGGTGAGCGACTGCTTGACGTCGGTCATGTTGCCGACGTCGTCGAGGGTGAGCCCGCCGGTGGCCAAAGTGTCCGAAGTGGACATCGAGATCGGGCGGACGGTGGTCAGCGCGTCGAGCAGGTCCTGCTGGGAGATCCGCGGTTCGTCGGCTTCCCGCTGCCGCAGCGCGGCGCGGAGGGCGGCGTCGCGACGGAGCGCGATGAGGTCGGCCGCGACGAAACCGGGTGTGCGCTCGGCGATCGGGCCGACGTCGACACCGGTCTCCAGCGGGGCGTCGCGCAGCAGGATACGCAGCAGTTCCGTGCGGGTTTTGGCGTCCGGCAGCGGCAGGCCGAGTTCGCGGTCGAGCAGGTCGGCCGCACGCAGCCGCGGATCGGTGGATTCGGCGCGCCCGGTGGTGGCGATGACCGCGAAACCCTTGCCGCGCAACGCTTTGCGCAGGTCGTCGAGGACGACCGTCGCGAGCGGCGGCGGCTGGGACGCGGGCAGCAACGCGTCGATGTCGGTGATCAGCAGGACGGCGGGATCCTCGTCGCGAGTGGCCTGTGCGATCGCCTCACGCAGGTGCGCGGCGGCCACGTTGGGTTCGAGGACGGCGATGTTCGGCGCCGCGAGCGAGACCACCCGCACCTTCTCGGCCTGCGCCACGGCACGGACCAGCGTCGCCTTGCCGACGCCCTCCGGCCCGGACAGCAGGACCCCGAGATGCGCCGACGTCCCCAGCTTGGCCAGCAGCTCGGGTCGGTGGAAGGCCAGGTCGAACCACTCGGCGAGCTTCCGCGCGGCCGACTCGGATCCGGCGAGGTCGGACAGGGGCGGCACGGATTCCTCGGCCACCTCTTCGAGCTGGTCGTCCTCGACGATCTCGGCGTCGATGAAATCCTCGTGCGGGGTGGCGGGGGTGCTGCGCACCAGCGTGGTCCCGGCACGGGCCGGTGCCGCGGCGGGCGCGGCCTCACCGGTGCGGGCGCCGTCGCGCCAGCTGACCACAGTGGACGGTCCGACGGCCACCGGTCCCGACGGTTCGGTCGCGGTGACGGTGAGCAGTTCGTTCGTCCACGTCATGCCGATGGCGCGGGAGAGCTGGCCGCGCACCGCGGAGACGTCGGAACCCGGCGCGGGCGCGAGGTCCTGCGGGAGCAGGGAAACCGCGTCGCCGACGGTCAGCACCTTGCCGATCAGGGCGAGCCGCAGCGTATGCGGGGAGAGGGACACGCTCGCCATCCGCGAGCCCGAGACGGTGACAGTCTTCGCGGCCGACACCTCCGCCGGCGCGACGACCACCTCCGACCCCTCGGTCACGCCGAGGTTCGACATCGTGACGTCGTCGAGGAGGATCACCCCCGGGACCCCCTCCGCGTCCGAGGGGGCGGCCAGCGCGGAACTGACCCGCGCGCCGGTGACGCGGACGGCGTCCCAGGCCATCAGGCCGAGCGCGTCGAGGACTTCGGGGTGCAGCCGGACGACGCCGCGGCGGGAATCCAGGGCGGACGGGGTGTGCCGGACGGTCAGCGTGATCTGGGGTGCGCTCACCCCGCCACCCTATCGACGCGGACCGGTGGCGGCGGTCGAAGGACCGGATGTCTTCGGCCTCTTTTCGGTGAGGGTGTCATAAGGGGTCCCCATGGGACGAAATCGGTTCCATGGGGACCCCTTATGACACCTTGACCAGCCGATCCCCAGGTTGTCCACAGGTAGACCCCGTTGTGGACAACTCCCGCCCGTAACCCCCGTTTCCCCCCGGCCCTGTCGGAGGGTGCCGATACGCTGGGCGCGGGGCCGTCCCCCTGGGACGGGCGGGGGGTGGGGTGGCACGGGTCAGCGTTTTCGCAGGCCCATCCGGCGCCACGAGCGGCGCCGCGGGCCCCGGCCGTTGTCCTGGCCCTTGTCGTGGGTGATGGTGCGCGGAGCGCGCGCGACGTGCTGTTCGCCTCGCTGCAGCCGGACGCGCTGAGCGGCACCGGCGACCACGCGCCGCAGCGGCGGGCGCAGGCCGAGACGGCGACGGCTCGAAGAGCGCCGGATCGCACGCCGTTCCCTTGGCGGCGCCATCCACGCTTCCGGGTGCTTGGCGAGCCAGCGCTGCCGGTACACCGAGTACGGGATGTGCGCCAGGTAGAGGATCAGCGCGATCGCCAGCGCCACCAGCGGGAACTGGATGATCGCGGCGGCCAGCAGGCCCACCCCGACCAGCAGCGGCGCGATCGCCTTCGCCGGCGCCTTCACCGTCTTCAGCGAGAGCGTCGGGATCCGGCTGATCAGCAGTGCGGCGACGGCGATCGTCCACACCCAGACCATGTACTGGTGCGACCACCAGCCCCGCCCGAACTGCAGCTCCAGGATCAGCGGCAGCATCGCCAGCAGGCCACCGGCGGGAGCGGGCACCCCGACGAAGAACTCACCCGCGTACGGCGGCTGCTCGGTGTCCTCGATCAGCGTGTTGAACCGCGCGAGCCGCAGGATCATGCAGACCGCGAAGATCAGCGACGCCACCCAGCCGATCCGCTCGCCTTCGGCATGCCAGACGTAGAGCACCAGCGCCGGCGCGACACCGAACGAGATGCCGTCGGACAGCGAGTCGAGCTCTTGCCCCATCTTCGACGTCGCGTCCAGCAGCCGCGCGATCCGGCCGTCCAGGCTGTCGAGCACCGCGGCGATCCCGATCGACGCGATCGCCATCGGATAGTTGCCGATCAGCGCGAACTGCACCGACGACAGACCGGCGCACAGGGCGAGCACCGTGATGGCGTTCGGCAGCAGCCGGACGCCGGGAGTGGTCACACGGACCATGGATCAGCCTTCCGGGTGCGGCGCCGTGGGCAGCTCGGCGATCGGGGTCTCGCCGCCGATCGTGCGCTGGCCCTTCGAGACGAGGACCTTGCTGCCCGGCGGCAGGTACAGGTCGACTCGCGAGCCGAAGCGGATGATGCCGTACGTCGAACCGACGCCGACCTTGTCACCCTCGCGGATCTCACAGAGGATGCGCCGGGCCACCAGCCCGGCGATCTGCACCACGACGAGCTCGTGGCCGTCGTCGGTGCGCATGAGCACGGAGTTGCGCTCGTTGTCGTCGCTGGCCTTGTCCAGGTCCGCGGACAGGAACTTCCCCGGCCGGTAGGCGACCCGCTCGATCACGCCCGACGCCGGGACCCGCTGGACGTGCACGTCGAACACCGACAGGAACACGCTCACCCGCATCCGCGGTTCGGCGGGCAGCCCCAGCTCGGGCGGCGGCACGGCCTCCTCGATCAGCGAGACCAGGCCGTCCGCCGACGCGACCGCGAGGCCGGACTGGGCGGGCGGGACACGCTTGGGTTCACGGAAGAACGCGGCCGTGGCGGCCGTCGCGAGCGCGCCGAGGACGCCGAGGGGCTTGGAGAACTTCCGCAGCACCAGCGTCGCGGCGAGACCGCCGAACACGAACGGCCTGCCGGCCGGGTGCATCGGCGGAACGGTCTCGCGGGCCAGCTTCACGGCGTGCGCGAGTGGGTTTCCAGTGGCTTCCGGCCGGTTGCCGCTCATTGGTCGGGTTCACCGCAGTTCGTGTCGGGGGTGTGGGTCTGGGAAGAGCCTCCACGCTACCGCCCTGTCCAGGACAGGCCCGTGGCCTCCCCCGGAAGGCTTTCCCCGGCCCGGGTGGGCGGGGCCACATCGCGGTAACGGAAGGTCGAAAACCGCGATAACTCTAGGTAATTGATGCCGATCGCCGACCTTGAGGACCCGCGCATGCCCGCCAGTCCGGACCCCGCAGGCGAGCGACTCGCCGAGCTGTTCCGAGCCTGGAAGAGGGACATTTCGGCGGCGCCGATGCCTTCGCTCGTGGACCCCGTCCGCGCCGCCTCGATCATCGCCGAGGCGCGGGCGTCCGGGTGCATATGCCCCCCGACGGCACATGCACCCGGACGCGTTCACCGGAACTGAGCGAAAGTCCCACTTTAGTTCGCCGGACACCGGTGATCACCGGTCGCGAGAAAACCGTTACCAACGGTTACTCCGGCGGTCATCGCTGATTAGGCGGTCGCGAATCGCGCCGTCCGGAGCCGCGCACCAGCCGCAGCAGGGCCAGCAGCACGATCGAGCCGAGAATGGCGACGCCGAAACTGGGGAAGTCGAACTCGAAGCTCCGCTCGGTGCCCGTCGTGAGCCGGTAGAGGAAACCGCCCAGCGCCGCCCCGAGTACGCCGATCAGGATGCTGAACAGGCAGCCGCCCCGCCGGTCGGGACCGCCCACCACGACGTTGGCCAGCCACCCGGCGATGGCGCCGAACACGATCCACGAGAAGAAACCCATGCCTTCGAGGTTACCGACCCGGATGGAGTAGCGCACAAGAAGACTTGTACAAGACATCTTGTGCAACTACTGTTGTGCGTTATGGCTGACCGTGAAGTACGTGAAGTCCACGATTCGAAGGTGCTCGCCGCGATGTCCCATCCGTTGCGGCGCCGCCTGCTCGACGTCCTCCGCCTCGACGGCCCGTGCACCGCGTCCGTGCTCGCCGAGCGCACTGGGCAGGCCGTCGGGAACGTCAGTCACCACCTGAAGGTGCTCGCGGCCAGCGATCTGGTCGAGGAGGCGCCCGAACTCGCCCGCGACCGCCGCGAGCGGTGGTGGCGCCGCGTCGGTTACGCGGTTTCCTGGTCCCCGTCGGACTTCCCGGACGACCCGGTCGCGGCCGCCGCCGAATCCCTCGCCCTCGAACGCCAGGTTTCCATGGCGCGCCAGTGGTTCGCCGAACGCGAGACCTACCCCGAGGAGTGGCATCGGGCCGCCTTCGCCACGGACAGCTGGATGAAGCTGTCGGTCGCGGAACTGGCCGAACTCGAGAGCCGGGTCCAAGCGCTGGTCCGGGAGTACAGCGACCGCGAACAACCCGACGACGGCCAGGAACGCAGGCCGGTGTTCTTCGCCACCCGTGCCGTCCCGGCCCGCCCGTGACCACCCGGGAACGCGGCGGATTGCCGCGCTCACGTGATTTCCGGCTGCTGTGGACCGGCGAGACGACCAGCGTGCTCGGCAGCTCCATCGCCGTCGTCGCGCTGCCGCTCGTCGCGGTGGTCACCCTCCAGGCGAGCACGTTCGCGGTCGGCCTGCTGACCGCGGTCGCCTGGCTGCCGTGGCTGCTGATCGGCCTGCCGGCGGGTGCCTGGGTCGACCGGCGTCCGAAACGGCCGATCATGCTGGTGTGCAACACCCTTTCGATGGTGGTGTTCCTGAGCGTCCCGGTCGCGGCGTGGCTCGGACTGCTCACGATGACCCAGTTGCTCGTCGTCGCCCTGGCGGGCGGTGTCGCGAAGGTGTTCTTCAACGTCGCCTACCGCGCGTACCTGCCTTCGCTGGTCGACAAGGATGGCCTTCAGGAGGCCAACCAGAAACTGCAGGGCAGCGAGTCCGCCGCGCAGATCGGCGGACCCGGGCTCGCCGGTCTGCTGGCACAGGGTTTCGGCGCCGTCACCGGCGTGCTCGCCGACGCCGTCAGTTTCGGGATCTCCGTTCTGTGCCTGCGATCCATCCGCTATCGCGAGCCCGCACGTCCTCCCGCGACACGCTCGCGGCTGCGGGACGAGATCCGCGAAGGCCTCGAGTTCGTTCTCCACGACCGGTTCCTGCGGGTGTTCGCGGTCTTCGGCGCCGTTTCGAACGTGGCGCTCATGGGCTACCAGTCGATCGAAGTCGTCTTCCTCGCCCGCGACCTCGGGGCCGGGCCGGGTGCCGTCGGACTCGTGCTGGCGCTCGCCGGCGCGGGTGGGGTCTTCGGCGCCGCGTTGTCGGGCAAACTCGCCGCCCAGGTCGGCACCGCGCGTTCTTTCGTGCTCTGTGAGGCTTTTGGCGCGCTGATGATGCTGTTGGGGCCGCTCGCCCAAGGTGGCTGGGGGCTCGTGTTCTTCGTCGCCGCCGGATTCGCGCTCAGCGCCGGCGTCGTCGGGTCGAACGTCCTCAACGCCACCTTCAAGCAGCGCTACGTTCCGGCCGCGATGTTCGGCCGGGTCACCGCGAGCATGTCCGTGCTCAGCTTCGGCGCCATCGCGCTGGGCGGCCTGCTCGGCGGCATCCTCGGTGAGACCGCGGGGGTGCGGCAGACGCTGTGGCTCATGGCCGGTCTCGAAGTCGTCGCCGTGTTCGCCCTGCTGTTCACGCCGATCGGCCGGTGCCGCGACTTCCCGGCTGACCGCGTTCAGCCCGCTAAACGCGACGCGGGCCGTGGGTGGTGAAGGCCTCCTTCCTGCCTTGTGGATCAGGTGCCCGGCGAAGTCGAGGTAGGGCAGGCCCGATTCTGGATGCCGGTAGGCCGTCAATGTCCACAAAGGACATTTCTCGGCGTGGCGTGTTCGGGCGGGATGGTGGCTTGGGTGACGTGGCGCCGTACTCGCGTGCTTGGAGCCGGATCTCGCGTGCTTGAAGGCGTAACACCCGTGCTTGGAGGCGTAACACCCGAGTGCGGGGTCCAGGCACGCGAGTTCCGTCTCTGAGCACGCGCGTTACGCCTTCGCTCTGCCCCTCACCCCGGCGAACAGGCCTGCCCGCAACCACGACACGGTTGTCTTTCTTCTCAAGAGAAATGCGGAACCGCACGAATGGCCTAAATCGGGCATCAGCGTCTCGATTGGTGTCCTTTATGGACAGTCAAGAGCCGGGCTGAGCCGCTTGAGTGAACTCGTTCCCGTCGGCCCGCCAGGACACGCTTGCCTTTGTCCCGTGAGGGCTGGGTAAGGAGCCTTGAGCGCAAGCGCGGTAGGGGAAGAGGGTCAGAGCAGGAGAACGTCCACTTCGTCGCCCTGCTCGACCGAGGCCACGTCCTCCGGCAGCACGATCAGGCAGTTCGCCCGCGTGAACGCCGCCAGCAGATGTGATCCCGGCCCGCCACGAGGTCCGACGATCCCGGTGACCTCGCCTTCGGAATGCGTGTAGAAGCCCCGCCGGAACTGACGCTTCCCGGCGGGGGAGGTCATCGACTCCGTCAGCCGGGCCCTTACCTTCTGGCGGTCCACACCCGCGTGGCCCATCGCCGCGAGCAGCGCCGGCCGCAGGAAGGCCTCGAACGAGACGAGGACGCTCACGGGGTTGCCCGGCAACGTCACCACCGGCACGCCGTTCCACCGCCCGCAGCCCTGCGGCCCGCCGGGCTGCATCGCGACCTTCCGGAACTCCACGCCTTGCCCGGTCAGCGCGTCCTTGACGACTTCGTACGCGCCCGCGCTGACCCCGCCCGAGGTCACCAGCAGGTCCACCTCGGCCAGCCGCGGCTCGATCACCGCGCGGAACTCGGTCACGTCGTCGACGACACTGCGCACGACCCCGGCCTCGCAGCCGAGCGCGCGGATCGCGGACGCCAGCATGATGCTGTTCGATTCGTAGATCTGCCCGTGCCGCAAGGGATTGGGCGCGTCGACGAGCTCGGTCCCGGTTGAGACGACCAGCACCTTCAGTGGCCTCCGTACCGGAACCTCGGCGAGCCCGACGGCCGCCGCGAGGCCCAGCTGCGCCGGCCCCAGCACGGTGCCCGCTGAAAGCGCCACTGTGCCTTCGACGACGTCTTCACCGAGACGGCGGATATGCGCGCCTGGGACAGCTGTCCTGAGAATCCGGACGTCTGTCACGCCGCCGTCCGTGTGCTCCACCATCACCACCGCGTCGGCGCCGGGCGGCAGCGGGGCGCCGGTCATGATCCGGTGCGCCGTACCCGGCTCCAGCTCGCCGATGTCGACGCGGCCGGCGGGGATGTCGTCGGCGACAGGCAGCGTCACCGGTGCTTCTTCGGTGGCGGAGGCGATATCGGCGGCGCGGACGGCGTAACCGTCCATCGCGGAGTTGTCGAACGGCGGCAGCGAAACCCCCGCGGGCACGTCCTCGGCCAGGACGAGCCCGGCGGCCGAAGCGAGCGGAAGACGGACGACAGGGGCGGTTCCGAGCAGGCCGGTGACGGTCTCACGGTGGGCGTCGACGGAGATCACGCGGACCATCCTCCCCCCTCCTCGGTCGCATGCAAGACTCTGCGCGTCACAACGACCACCGGGGAGACGAAGACATGCAGGTTCAGATCCGTCACCAGCCATCGTTCGCGGTGGCCAGGCTCATGCTCGCACCGGGTGAACCGGCGCAGGTCGAGTCGGGCGCGATGATGGCGACGAGTTACGGCGTGCAGGTCCAGTCACAGGCGCAGGGCGGCATCATGAAGGGCCTCGGCCGTGCCTTCCTCTCCGGAGAGTCCTTCTTCATCTCCACCTACACCGCCCCGCAGAACGGCGGCTGGGTCGACGTCGCCGCGAACCTGCCGGGCGACATGCAGGTCATCAACCTCGACGGCCGCACCGGCTGGTGCGTCACGCGCGGCTCGTGGCTCGCGTCCTCCCACAGCGTGCAGACCGAGACCAAATGGGGCGGCCTCAAGAACCTCGTCGGCGGTGAAGGCGGCTTCCTGACCCACGCGACCGGACAGGGCCCGCTGGTCGTGGCCTGCTACGGCGCGCTGGAGACGGTCACCCTGCAGCAGGGCGAGGTCATCACCATCGACACCGGGCACGTCGTCGCGTTCGCCGACACCTTGCAGTACCAGATTCGGAAGGTCGCCACGGGCGTCATCCAGTCGATGAAGAGTGGTGAAGGCCTCGTCTTCGACTTCGCCGGGCCGGGCCAACTGCTGACCCAGACCCGCAACCCGTCGGCCCTGTCCGCCTGGGTGATCGCCCAGGTCCCCTCCCGCTGAGCACATGCGCGTCCAGACCAGGCACACCCCGAACTTCGGGGTCGCGCGCGTGCTGTTGTCCCCCGGCGAAGCCGTCCAGGCCGCCGGGGACACCATGCTCGCCAGTAGTTTCGGTATCACCGAGACCGTTCCGGCGCGCGGGGGTTCCCGAGCGGGCAAGGCCGCGCCGTCGGTGTTCAACGCGCCGGAAGGTGGCGGCTGGATCGACTTCGCGCCGCTGACCGCGGGCGACGTCTACCCGCTGGAATTCACCGGCGGGGCTGGTTGGTGCGTGAGCCGCGACGCGATCCTCGCCCGGCCGGCGACCGTCAGGCAGGATCCCGGCTGGGCGCCGCTGCAGAAGCTCTTCGGGGCCGACGCCGGTTTCCTGGAGCACTACAGCGGAAGCGGCCCGCTCGTACTGGCCGCGCAGGGCCCGGTCGATGCCTTCGAACTCGCCGCGGGCGAGCTCGTCACCGTCCGGCCGGACTTCCTGCTGGCCTATCCGGACACCGTGCAGTGCCGCCTCCGCGCCGTCGACCAGTCCGGTCCGCAGTCGGTCCGCACCGGCGAAGGGCTCGCGCTGGACTTCGCAGGACCAGGACGCGTCCTCGTGCAATCGCGCAATAGGCGGCTTTCTCGCGGGTGACCTTGGGACGAATCGACCATTGCCGACGCCGGTAATTCGGGTAGCGTGAACTGCACTCGAAACCGCCGCCCGGGGCAGAGAAGGACGGCGGATCCCGTGCTGAGGGAGGGCGCCGTGGCAGTCGGCACCGTCAAGTGGTTCAACTCGGAAAAGGGCTACGGATTCATCGAATCCACTGAGGGGCCCGACGTCTTCGTCCACTACTCGGCCATTCAGGCCGATGGCTTCCGGACGCTCGACGAGGGTGATCGCGTGGAATTCGAAGTCCAGTCCGGGCGTGACGGGCGGAGTCAAGCGGCGGACGTGCGCAAGGTCTAGCGAGACTTCGGGCGAACCCCCGGCGGCCTCTGGAACTGGCGCGTTAGGCTGCGCTGCGTGACAGGCGATGAGTCGGGGGACCTGACCGGTCGCCGGCTGGGCAACTACCGCATCGACGGGGTGCTCGGCAAGGGCGGCATGAGCGTGACCTACAAGGCCACGGACGTGCGGCTCGGACGCAAGGTGGCACTGAAGGTCATCGGTGATCACCTCGGGGCCGACGCCGAGTTCCGCGAACGCTTCGTCGACGAGGCGCGGAACACGTCCGCGATCGACCATGCCAACGTCGTGCCCTTGTACGACTTCGGCGAGCTCGAAGGCATGCTCTACATCGCCATGCGGATGGTCGACGGCGGGGACCTCGCCGGCCTGATCTCCGGTGGCCCGATCGCGCCCGCCCGCGCGCTGACCATGCTCGACCAGGTCGCCGACGCGCTCGACACCCTGCACAACCGCGGTCTCGTGCACCTCGACGTCAAACCGGCCAACGTCCTGGTCACCAGCAAGGAGACCTCGCGCGAGCACGTCTACGTCGCCGACTTCGGGCTGACCCGGCGCGGCGCCACCGGGCACCGGACCCGCGGCGGCGACTTCCTCGGCTCGCCCACCTACGCCGCCCCCGAGCACCTTCGCGGAGAGCCGCTCGACGGCCGCACCGACCAGTACGCGCTCACCTGTGTCCTCTATGCCTGCTTGACCGGCAGCCCGCCCTTCAAGGGCGACGTGCAGACGGTCATCAAGGGCCACCTGAACGGCGAACCCCCGGCCATCTCCCGGATCGTCGGCCTGCCCTCCGGCATCGACGAGGTCATCCGCAAGGGAATGGCGAAGAATCCCGCCGATCGCTACCCGAACTGTGTTGAGATGATCGCGGCCGCCAGGCGCGCCCTGGGTCCGCTCGCGACCTCGAACGAGCCTCCGGGCCCGCCAGGGCAGGCGGCGGCCGGAGGCGTCCAGCAGGCGGTACCGCATCAGGCGCCGAGGCAGAACACGCCGCCACAGGGAGAGGGGGGCCCCGTGCACCCGTACGGAGGACAACAGCCGGGCTACGGCCAGCAGGGACCGGGGCCGCAAGGCCCGCCCCCGGGGCAGGGTCCGCAGCAACAGGGTCCGCCGCCGGGCTACGGCCAGCCACCCCAGCAGGGTGGCTACCAGCAGCAGGGTGGCTTCCAGCAGGGTCCGCCGCCCGGTTACGGCCCGCCGCCGCAGCAAGGCGGGTTCCAGCAGCAGGGTGGGTTCCAGCAGGGTCCGCCGCCGGGCTACGGCCCGCCGCCGCAGCAGGGCGGCTTCCAGCCCAAGAAGAAGGGCGGCGGCGCCAAGTGGATCTGGATCATCGTCGGTGCTCTCGTGGTCGCGGGCGCGATCGTCGCCGCGATCTTCATTTTCAGTGACTCGAGCGGCGGCAACGGACCGCAGACCACCGCGCCGAACATCCCGGTCGGTCCCGGCGGCTCGCAGTCGCAGGCCCCCGGATCGTCGCTGAAGGCGCCGCCGTCGTCGATCCCCATCAAGCCGAGCACCTGATACCGCCTCGCTGACCTGCGGTTCTTGCACTCGACCCCGGAGAGTGCTAAACACGGTGTTGGCACTCGACGCCGTCGAGTGCCAGACAGGCGGTCACCGACCGCTCGTCTGAAGGTCGGGACGGTGAGGCCGCACCCTTCACGGGGTGGGTCGTCCGTCGCGGGCACCGAGCCTGGCCGAGGAAAGAGTCCTGCCGCCGCGCTGTTCAAGCGTGCGGCGGCGCCCAATATCGGAGGACCACACCGAAATGGCCAAACTGATCGCGTTCGACGAGGACGCCCGCCGCGGTCTCGAGCGTGGCTTGAACATCCTCGCCGATGCCGTCAAGGTGACCCTCGGCCCGCGGGGCCGCAACGTCGTGCTCGAAAAGAAGTGGGGCGCGCCGACGATCACCAACGACGGTGTCTCCATCGCCAAGGAGATCGAGCTCGAAGACCCGTGGGAGAAGATCGGGGCCGAGCTCGTCAAGGAAGTTGCCAAGAAGACCGACGACGTCGCGGGTGACGGCACCACCACCGCCACCGTGCTCGCCCAGGCTCTCGTCCGCGAGGGTCTGCGCAACGTCGCCGCCGGGGCCGACCCCATCAGCCTGAAGCGCGGCATCGAGGCGGCCGTCGAGGCCATCACCGAGCAGCTGCACAAGATGGCCGTGCAGATCGAGACCAAGGAGCAGATCGCCGCCACCGCGTCGATCTCCGCCGCGGACCGCACCATCGGCGATCTCATCGCCGAGGCGCTGGACAAGGTCGGCAAGGAAGGCGTCGTCACCGTCGAGGAGAGCAACACCTTCGGGCTCGAGCTCGAGCTCACCGAGGGTATGCGCTTCGACAAGGGCTACATCTCCGGTTACTTCGTGACCGACCCGGAGCGTCAGGAAGCCGAGCTTGAGGACCCGTACGTCCTCCTCTTCGGTTCCAAGATCTCCACCGTCAAGGACGTCCTGCCGCTGCTGGAGAAGGTCATCCAGTCCGGCAAGCCGCTGCTGATCATCGCCGAGGACGTCGAGGGCGAGGCTCTGGCCACCCTGATCGTCAACAAGATGCGTGGCACCTTCAAGTCCGTCGCCGTCAAGGCCCCGGGCTTCGGTGACCGCCGCAAGGCGATCCTGCAGGACATCGCGATCCTGACCGGTGGCCAGGTCATCTCCGAGGACGTCGGCCTCAAGCTGGAGAACGCGGACCTTTCCCTGCTGGGCAAGGCGCGCAAGGCCGTCATCACCAAGGACGAGACCACCATCGTCGAGGGCGCGGGCGACGCCGACCAGATCCAGGGTCGCGTCAACCAGATCCGCGCCGAGATCGAGAACTCGGACTCGGACTACGACCGCGAGAAGCTCCAGGAGCGTCTGGCGAAGCTGGCCGGCGGCGTGGCCGTCATCAAGGCCGGTGCCGCCACCGAGGTCGAGCTGAAGGAGCGCAAGCACCGCATCGAGGACGCGGTGCGCAACGCCAAGGCCGCCGTCGAAGAGGGCATCGTCGCCGGTGGTGGCGTGGCTCTCATCCAGGCCGCCGAGGCCGCCTTCGCCGGTCTGAAGCTCGAGGGCGATGAGGCCACTGGTGCCAACATCGTCAAGGTCGCCGTCGAGGCGCCGCTCAAGCAGATCGCGATCAACGCCGGCCTCGAAGGCGGCGTCGTGGCGGAGAAGGTCAAGGGCCTCCCGACTGGCCACGGCCTCAACGCCGCCACCGGTGTCTACGAGGACCTGCTCGCCGCCGGCGTGCCGGACCCCACGAAGGTCACCCGCTCCGCGCTGCAGAACGCCGCTTCCATCGCGGCGCTGTTCCTGACCACCGAAGCCGTCGTGGCGGACAAGCCGGAGAAGGCCTCGGCCGCTCCCGCCGACCCGTCCGGTGGCATGGGCGGCATGGACTTCTGAGTTCGAGCCTGTAACACCGGAAAGCCCGGACGCGCCTCGCGCGTCCGGGCTTTTCTTATGTCGTGAGTGCGCCCGAAGTACCTGAAGGCGTCGGTGGTGACCAGTTCAGACCCGCGTCGTGAAGGCCTCCTTCCCTACTCTCAAGGTAGGGAAGGAGGCCTTCACGGCCACGCTTGCCTTGATCCTCACTGACCCGAATCGTCACTCACGGCCCCGGCGAGCGGGTGCCTACCGTTGTCCGTCCACTATGTACTTCCCGCCTTGCTGGCGGCGGTCCTTCTCGTACGGATCGGTGGAGTTCGGCTCCGAAGGTTTCCTCGGTTCGAGGCCCGTCCGGTCGGTTTTGCCCGCCTCCCCGGCCGCGCCTTCCACTTCCACCGTCTCGGGATTGGGGTCGATCTTCGCCCGGTTCTTGTTGGCGCTTTCCCATGCGGCGAACAGCTTCTTGAGATCGTCCGAAAGCTCGCCGTCCGTTTTCGCGTAGGCTTCGGCCGCCTTCCTGAGCTGCTCGCCGGCGAGGATGAATCGAGCGCAGGTCGTCCTCATGAACTGTTCGACGGCGTCGCGGATCTCCAGGGTCGAGTCGTCGCCGGTGCAGGTCTGCCCGTCTCGGCCCGCGAGGTGCCGGTCGGCGGCATCGGCCTGGGCGAGAATCCGCAGTTGTGCCGAATAGGCGTCGGCCGCTTCGAAGCAGGTTTGCGCCACCCTCAGCAGGAAGTGGACCTCGACCCTGATCCCCTTGTAGTTCGCGCGGTCGGTCTGGTTCGGCAGCGTGTTCGCGGTGAGGTCGTAGAGTTCGAGGTTGTAGCTGTGCACCCCCGCGATCGCCTTTTGCAGAGCCAGCACGTCTCCGCCGAAGTCGGTTTCGAGGCCGGTCAACGCGTTGTGTTCGTCTTGGATCGAGGTGGTGAGCTTCTGCAGGATGTCCGGAAGGGACATGGCGTCCTGCTCGACGGTGTGTCCCTTGAGGGCTCCGCCGACGAAGCCGACCAAGGTGAGGACGGCGCCGACCGGGCCGAGTACCTTCCCGCCCGCCTCGTTGACGGTGTTCACGACCTTGCTGAGCTTCGCGCCCGCGGCCAGCAGATTGCTCACGATCCCGTGGATCGCTTGTGCCCGATCGAGCTTCTCCAGGATCGCATCCGCGGTCGAGACCGTGAGGGTGATCTTCTCGTCCAGTTTCTTGGTGGCCCAGTTGAGTCTTTTGATGGTGTTGAGCCGGGTCACCTGGATCGTCGTGGCGCGCGTGGAGTAGAGGGTGGACAGGCTGGCGAGGATGAGTGCCTGGTTCAGCATGGTCGGCGCGATCGAGGCGAAGAATCCGGCCCTGAAGGCCTGGGCGGCGAGTCCGGTCCACTCGATGAACCATTCCTCGTTCTCGCTGGTCGTGCCGTCCAGCCACTCGACGTTCCGGACGACCTCGCCCTGCCCGAGCAGTTCGGTCACGCGCCCGTTCTTGTCCTGGAAGCCGAGGTTGCCCGCGACGTTCAGGAACGTGTTGTGGGCGGCCTCCAGCTTCGAGAGGTCGGGCCCCTCCAGTTGCGGGACGAACTTGGCGACTTCCTGCCGCCGGTTCCAGGCCAGCCGCTCGATCTGGGCCAGGTTCCGCTCGACATGGCACTCGACGTACTTCTGGGTCTGCGGATTCCAGCCCTGGCAGTGGACGTCCTTGTAGTGGCCGAGCATGCCGTCCGTGACCCAGGTCAGGTAGCCGCAGATGTCGTCGGCGCCCGAGAGGTGGCCGTACGATTCGGCAGGCCACTGCCAGGCCCAGGGCTCCGCCGAGCACGGGACGGCGGTCGAGAGACGCGTCATGGCCTCGACGGCTTCTTCCATCCAGCGCTTGGTGAGTGCCTTGAGGAGGTCGTCCAGCGCGCCGTCGAGCATCCTCTTGTACTCGCTGAGGCTCAGATACTTCCCGGCCATGGAGGCCCCCGCTTCCCGCTCCCTGTGACAAAGTCATGGGGAGTGTAACGGTGGCCGCATGATCGCGCGGCCGAAAAGCGAAAAGCCCGGACATCCCCCTGTCCGGGCCTCTCACCTCATCCCCCTGCACCCCTTGCCCGCATCGCGTTTAGCCCGCTAAACGCGCTCGGCCTGCTCCGGAGTCAGAAGCCACGCGGCGGCGTAGACCGGGATCGCGAACCCGGCGGTGAAGAAGACGCTCGCCACGAGTGCGATACGCAGGATCGCGGCGTCGACGCCGAGGTAGGCGGCCCAGCCGCCGGCGACGCCCGCGAGCATCTTGTCGGTGCGGCTGCGGTAGAGCTTCTTGGTGGCCTGGGGGGTGTACACACTGTTCGTCATGGCTCAATGTTCGCCTCGGAACGACCCTTGGCACATCGGGGAACGGCCCGGAGTCGACCCTGGAATCGGACCCCTGAGGGTGAGCTTGCGACAATGGGGAAGATGCCTTGGTGACGATCAAGGCGAAGACGCTCACGTTCGGAATCGCGGTGCTGACCGTGCTGGGGATCGGCACGGCCAGTGCCGCGCCCGAGGGGTATGGCGCACAGAGCAGGCTCGACGTCGTCCAGGCCCGCGGCGAGCTCCGCGTGTGCTCGACGGGGGACTACCGCCCGTTCACCTACCGGGACGCGGCCGGTGCGTGGAGCGGGATCGACATCGACCTCGCGGGTGACCTCGCGCGGCGGCTCGGTGTGCGGCTCCAGCTGGTCCAGACCACCTGGAAGGCGATCGCCGACGACGTCGGCCGCAAATGCGATCTGGCGATGGGTGGCGTCTCAGTGACCCTGGACCGTGCGAAGAAGGGCTTTTACACGGCTCCCTACCTTCGTGACGGCAAGACGCCGATCACCTTGTGCGAGAACGAAAATCGGTTCGCGACCCTGGAGCAGATCGATCGGCCGGGGGTGCGGGTGATCGTGAATCCGGGCGGCACCAACGAACAGTTCGCCGACGCCAATCTCAAGCGGGCGACCATCGTGCGGCATCCGGACAACAACACCGTCTTCGCCGAGATCATGGCGGGCCGCGCGGACCTGATGATCACCGACGCGACCGAAACCCGTTGGCAGGCAAAGCGGAATCCGAGCCTGTGCGCGGTGCATCCCGATGAGCCGTTCACCTTCTCGGAGAAGGCGTACCTCCTGCCGCGCGACGTCGTGTTCAAGGAGTGGGGCGACCAGTGGCTGCACTTGGCGCTGAACGACGGCACCTACGCGAGCATCGCGAAGCCTTGGCTCGGCTGAAATCGGTTTGAACCACTTTCGTTGTCCGACCGTATCTCCAGGTGTGGGTGAGGAGGAACCGGACCGGAGGAAACACGGATGACGAAGAGCGCCGGGAAGCACCGCAAGCGCGCGACGATCGGCCTCGCGTCCGTACTCGGGGTGGCCGCCATCGCCGCGGTGATGTTCGCGGTGAGCACCCCGGACGGGCAAGCGGCGGAAACCTGTCAGGGACTGGACACGGCGCTCCGGAACAACCTGAACTTCATCGACGGGCAGCAGGCGAACCCGGACGCCCTCTCCACGGCGCGGATCGCGAACCGGCAGGCCGTGGTCGACCTCATCCAGCAGCGCCGCCAGACCGCGGGGTGCGCCGAGGACGTGCGGGCCACCGGAATGGACGACGCCATGGCCGCCGAAGACGAGGCAGTCGAGCAAGGCGAGGTCGTCTGCGAGGGTGCCACGGTGACGCTGTCCGGCGAGGGCGGCGCGCCGGCCGCGTCCAGCAGCGAGTTCCCGGCGGGCACCAAGCTGAAGGTGACGAACCTGGACAACGACAAGTCCACGACCGTCGAGGTCGCCGGCGTCTCCGGGAGTTGCGCGCTGCTGAACAACGCCGCCTTCGAACAGGTCCGTGAACCAGGGAAGTTCTTGATCCGCCGCGCGGTCATCGAGCGGGTCGGCTGAGACACCCGCACCGGATCGGGGAAGACGCGGACGGATCCGGGTGCGGCGACACGAGTCCTCCTGGCGGCCCCTCGGCCAGGAGGACTCGTGGGTCGTTTGTATCTCACTTGTACGCCCTTTCGGGACGCTTCTCACGAAACGCCGAGAAAGGACATCCGATGAGATTCAGACGAGTGGTCACCGCGGCCGCCACCGCGTTGCTGGGCATGGCCGGGCTGGCGATCACCGCGACGTCGGCCGAAGCCGCTGTCGGGCCGCGTCCCAACTTCCAGCTCCCGTTCCCCTGCAACCAGGTGTGGAACGGCGACAACGACAACAGCAGCGCGCACCGAGCGTACGAGATCGACTTCAACCGCGGCGGTTCCGCGGACGCGGACCTCGGTGACACGGTCGTCGCGGCGGCCGCCGGCAAGGTGGTCACTTCGGCGCACCAGGGTTCGGCCAACGGCTTCGGCAACCTGGTGAAGATCGACCACGGTGGGGGATGGTCGACCTACTACGCCCATCTGAGGGTCCGCTCGGTGGCGGTCGGCGCGCAGGTCGCGCAGGGGCAGAAGATCGGTGAACTCGGCAACACCTCCAAGCCGGGCAACAACATCAGCCCCCACCTGCACTACGAAGTCCGCACCAACGACGCCGCGTGGCCGGACAACATCAAGCCCGCGTACTTCAACGGCGTGAAATTCGGCTACCCCAACGCCAACGTGACTTCGAAGAACACCTGCAGCGGCACCGGGAACCCCAACCCGTATGACGCCGTCGAGGTGTGCGGCGACGACTACAAGGTGATCGACTCGCAGGCCCTCGGCAGCGCCGCGACCGCGTACCTGCTGTACAACGGCACGACCAAGGCCAACTGCGTCACCACCATCAAGGCGACCTCGGTCGGCACCGGCAGCGCGGTTTCGGCCTTCCTCGAAGTGGAGGGTTCGGCGCGGAAGACCGACTCCGGCAGCTTCGAGTACTACGCCGGTCCGGTGAGCGCGGCCGCCGGCGCCAAGTGCGTCAAGTGGGGCGGTTCGGCGGGTTCCGTCAGCTACGAATCCCCGCTGGAGCACTGCGGCTGATCCCGCGGCGAGTGCCATGAAAGGTCCTTTCCTTGCAAATTTCGCAAGGAAAGGACCTTTCATGGCGTCGGGAGGTGGGCGCGGACGCGGGTGAAGCGGGCTTCCCAGGCCGACCGGACGTCCGGAGCGGCGGCGTGCGCGGAGAACAGATCCGGTTCCGGCGCCCGGCGCGGCACCGGCAAGCGACCGTCCACAGGGGACAGTGAAGCGCCGCAGACATCCCCGGTCAGCAACGACATCGTGCCCAGTCCGCACGCGAAGTCCAAAGTGGGCAGTGCGCCCGCGAGGGCCAGTCCGGCGGCGAGGCCGACGCTCGTCTCGACGGCGGAGGACACCACACACGGCAGGCCGCAGGCTTCGGCGACCTCCAGCGCGCGCCGGACCCCGCCCAGCGGCGCGACCTTCAGCACCGCCACGTCGGCGGCTCCCGCGACGGCCACCTTGAGCGGGTCTTCGGCCCGGCGGATGGATTCGTCGGCGGCGATCCGGACCGCCACCCGGCGCCGGACGTCGGCCAGTTCCCCGATCGACGGGCACGGTTGCTCGACGTATTCCAGGCCGCCGGCCGCGCGGTCCAGTTCACCGATGGCCTTGACCGCGGTGCCCACGTCCCAGGCCATGTTCGCGTCGACGCGGACCGCGCCCGACCGGCCAAGCGCGGCACGCACCGCCTCCACCCGGGCGCAGTCGTCGGCGAGGCTCACCCTCGGGTCGGCGACCTTCACCTTCGCGGTGCGGCAGCCCGACGCGGAGACGAGTTCGTACGCCTTTTCCGGCGACACCACCGGGACGGTCGCGTTCACCTCGACGCTGTCCCGCACCGGTGGCGGCCACCCGCGCTCGCTCGCCTCCAGCGCGGACGCGAGCCACGGCGCGCTCTCGGCGTCCGAGTAGTCGGAGAACGGGCAGAACTCGCCCCAGCCCGCCTCACCGCGGATCAGCAGTCCTTCACGGACCGTGATGCCGCGGAACCGTGTTCGCAAGGGAATCGCGTAGACGTCCATCGACGCCGATCATGCCACCGCCCCGATCGCGTGCCGTTTCGCCCGGTTCCGGACAGAATGAGCGACGTGGCACTCGACTTTCGCGTGCTGGGGCCCACCGAGGTCACGGCGGACGGGCTGCCGGTGCCCCTTGGCGGCAGCAGACCGCTCATCGTGCTGGCCGGTCTCCTGCTGCGCGCGAACAGCGTGGTGCCGGTCGAGGAACTGAGCCGGTGGCTGTGGCCGGACGACCGGCGGCGGTCCAAGGGCGCCTTGCAGACCTACATCCTGCGGGTCCGGCGCGCGCTCGGCGACGAGGTCACCATCCGGACCGAACGCGGCGGCTACCTGCTCGAACTCGACGAGACCTTGCTCGACCTCGCCCGCTTCCGCGCGCTCGCCTCGGCGGGAGCGAACTCCGCGCGAGACGGCGATCCGCGTCAGGCCGCGGCGAAGTTCGCCGCCGCGCTGTCCGAATGGCGCGGTCCGGCGCTGCAGAACGTCCATTCCGAAGCGCTTCTTCGGGACGAAGCCGACCAGTTGAGCGAGGAGCGGCTTCGCGTCCGTGAGCAGTGGGCCGACGCGCTCATCGCCCTCGGCGAGCACGCCACCGTCGTTCCCGCGCTGACCAGGCTGTGCCGCGAGCATCCCCTGCGGGAGCGGCTGCACGAACAGCTGATGATCGCGCTGTACCGCTCAGGCAGGCAGGCCGAGGCGCTGAACGTCTACCGCCGGATCGGCGCGGTGCTGGCCGAAGAGCTCGGTCTGGACCCCGGCGCCTCGCTTCAGCGCGCGCACCAGGCGATCTTGACCGGCGAAGAGTCCGTCGAGACCACATTGGACTCCGAGCTGACGAGGTACCGCCTCGGTGCCGAACCGCTGATCCCGCGCCAGCTTCCGACGGATCTCCGGGTCTTCTCCGGCCGTCAGCGCGATCTCAAGGCACTGCACGAACTGGTCCCGGAGGCGCTCGACACCGAGAGATCGACGCCCATCGCGTCGATCGAGGGCATGGGCGGCATCGGCAAGACAACGCTCGCCGTCCATTTCGCGCACGAGGTCGGCGAGCGGTTCCCCGGCGGGCAGGTGTACCTCAACCTGCGCGGATACGGCCCCGGTGACCGGGTCGAACCCGCCACCGCGCTCGAAACGATGCTCGTCTCGGTCGGCGTCCCGGCCGACCGGATCCCCGCCGACGTCGACGGCCGCGCGGCCACGTGGCGCACCTACAGCGCCGGCCGCCGGATGCTGATCCTGCTCGACAACGCCGCGAGCACCGAGCAGGTCCGGCCGCTGCTGCCCGGACCCGGCTGCCTGGTGGTGGTGACCAGCCGCTGGCAGTTGCAGGCGCTCGTCGCGACCCATGGCGCGCGCCGCGTCGCGCTGGAGGAGTTGCCGGACGAGGACGCGATCGCCCTCGTCGCTTCGACGATCGGGCTGGACCGGGTCACCGAGGATCCCGAGGCAGCCGAACGGTTCGTCCGGTACTGCGGCGGACTGCCGCTGGCCATCCGGATCCTCGCCGTTCGGGCGGCGCAGTTCCCCGACCTCGCCCTGCGGGAGTTCGTCCGGCTGCTCGACGCCGAACAGGACAGACTGGGCTCGTTCGACCTCGCCGACGGCGACGAGACGAACATCCGGGCCGTCTTCTCGTACTCGTACCGGGCGCTCGACGAACGCGCCGCGCGGCTGCTGCGGCTGCTCGGCCTGCCCACCGGCGGCGACTTCAGCGCGCCCGCGGCCGCGGCGGTCGCCGGGGTCGACATCGCGGAAGCGCACGAGGATCTCGCGAAACTGGCTTCCGCACACCTGATCGCGCGGTCCCGGCCCGGCCGGTACCAGTTCCACGACCTCATCCGCGCGTACGCGGCCGAACTTTCGGCGAAGGTGGATGGACCCGAAGTGCGCGCTGAGGTGCTGGACAGGTTGCTCCGCGCTTCGCTGGGGTCGGCGCTGAACGCGTCCCGGCTGTTGCGGCCGGAACGGCGCTACCGGGTCATCGAACCCGAACGTTTCGCCGACGCGGGGGTGAAGTTCGGCCATTACGACCAGGCTCTGGACTGGTTCGACGAGGAGTGCGGCAACCTCATCGCCGTGGTGAACGTCGCGTACCGGGAAGGGCGGCACCGGGACTGCTGGCGGCTGGCGTGGCTCCTGCAGTCGTTCTTCATCGTGCGGGCACGGCTGGAGGACTGGCGCTCGGTGTTCGACGTCGCCCTGCGTGCCGCGCGCGAAGCGGGAGACAGGACCGGTGAGGCCGTGATCTTGAGCGGGCTCGGTGTCGCTTGCGGCGTGGGCCGCCAGTACGAGGACAGCGTCGTCTACCTGAAGCAGGTGGTCGAACTGCAGCGACAGCTCGGCGACCGCGAGGGCGAGGCGCGTGCCCTGTACAACCTCACACTGGCCAGCCGGAACATCGAAAGCGCCCAGATCGCGTGGGAGTACGGGACCGAGGCTCTGCGGTGCATCCGGGAGTACAACGTCGGCGACGGCATGGAGGCCGACGCGCTGCAGGCGCTCGGCGACATCTGTACCGACGACGGACGGCACGAGCAGGCGCTCGAACTCGCCGACCGGGCGCTGGCCCTGCGGGCGCACGCGCTGCCGGACGAGGCCCGATTCGCCTTCCACACCAAGGGCATCGCGCTCGTCGGACTCGGCAGGAGCGACGAAGGCATCGCCTGCATGCGGCGGGCCGTCGAGATGTTCTTCGCCCACGGCGAACTCTACGAGGCGGCCGACGTACTGGCCCAGCTCGGCGGAATCCATCTGCGGCACGGTGATCCCTCGGCGGCACGTGAATGCTGGCTGCGTTCGGTCCGGGTGCTGACCGAACTGTCGCATCCGGACGCCGAGGACGTCCGGACGAAGCTGGCCTCACTCGTGGGCGACGTGGTCAAAACCGACCAGGACTGGTGAGGCACGGGCGCCCGGCGTGCCGACCCCCAGTCGCAGCGCGCGAGTACGCCCGTGACCTCATGCGTCACTTAACAGGACACCGCTCACTGTGCGCTGACTGTGCAGCGTGCGCGGCTCACGCCAGGAGTTTCGCGAGCGTGATCGCGTTCTTCGGTGCCTCGACCTTGACGTCGTTGTCGAAGTAGACGTACGTGTCGCGATCCCAGCGCTCGATCTTGCGTGCCCACTCTTCGAGAGCCTCGTCGCTGTACCCGCTGACGTACAGCTCCTCGTCGCCGTGCAGGCGGACGTAGGCGAACTCGTCACTCGTCATCTCTTCGATGAACGGGAAGTTGCCCGCGGTGTCGGCGACCACGAGCGCGATGCCGTGCTCGCGGAACAGTTCGAGGCTTTCCGGCTCGGCGAAACTCGGATGCCGTACTTCTACGGCGTGCCGGAGCTTCCGGCGCGGTTTCGGGTCGGTGTGCGCTTCGCCCTTGAGTTTGTCGTCGTGCTTGCTCGCGAGCTTGGCGGCGGCGTGGCTGGTGCGTGGCAACAGCTTGAAGAACTTCTCGACGCGTTCGGCGTCGAACGCCAGCCGTGGCGGCAGTTGCCAGAGGAACGGACCCAGCTTCCGGCCGAGTGCCAGCACCCCGGACGCGAAGAAGTTCGCCAGCGGTGTCTCGACGTCACGCAGTTGCTTCATATGCGTGATGAAGCGGCCGCCTTTCACGGCGAAGACGAAGTCGTCCGGTGTCTGCTCGACCCACGCGCGGTACCGCTCGGGCCGTTGCAGGGAGTAGAACGAGCCGTTGATCTCGGCCGAGTTCATCCGGCTGGACAGGTATTCCAGCTCGCGCCGCTGCACCAGGCCGCGGGGGTAGAAGTCCCCGCGCCACGGCGGATAGCGCCAGCCCGAAGTACCGATCCTGATCTCGACGACGTCGATCACCACCTTTCCGCGCTGCGGTGATTCCCCCTCTCGATTCGGCGCAAACGCCCGCTCAGGCCCAGGAGAATCGCCAACGCCGGGTCTGGACGAGGCTGGAGGCGAACTCGCGCAGATTGCCCGGCTGACCGGCGAACGCGGGCAGGCAGAACGAGCGATGCTCGGCGGCGACCGTGAGCGCGCGGCCCTGGGTGCGCGGCGGCGCGGCCACCGACAGCTCCATCGAGTCGAAACCCAGCACCGTGAGTGTCGCGCCGAAGCGGTCTTCCCAGCTGCGCAGGACCGCGGAGAGCTCGTGAACCTGGTCGGTCGCCTTGATCATGCCCGTCCAGCCCAGGATCGCCGGGATGTCGGCGGGCCGTTCGGTCTGCACCAGCGCGAGCCGGTGGGGGGCGCGCGCGGCCAGGATCGACCCCGTGTTGCCCGCCTCGGCCAGCGGATCCGCCCGGCGCGATGGGCGGCGGGCGAGGCCGGGGAACTTCGCGCCGAACGGGCGCAGGCAGGCGCCGTCGCAGCACGACGTGTCCCACCAGCGGGCCAGCACCTCGGCCGGATCCACCGAGGAGATCCGGTGATCGGCCGGGGCGAGCCTGCCGCGGTCGTCGATCCAGTCCTCGCCGTTGACCGCGAACCGCTGGTCGTGCGGGATCAGCACCGGCCACAGCCCGGAGCGATCGAACTCCGCGACGCAGCCGGTATAGCGCTCGGGCCTGGCCAAAGGCAGATCCGAAACCCAGATCCGGCCATGCCATCGGCCGGGCGGCAGGGTCTGGACGGGTGGCGTGCCTTGGCGGAACGGTGCGATCGTCATCGGCTTCCCCTCGAACTGGTGTTCGGTCAACTCTACCCGAACACTAGTTCGAAGCACCGACAGTTTTCGATACCCCGTTCGCGGGACCCCGCGGGTGTCGCCTCATACGTCACTGGTGTCACAGCGGCCACAAAGAGGAGTGTCCACAGTGGAGACAAGCGCGGCGTCTTGAGGCTTCCGGTGAGGGGTGGGTCAGGGTGGTCGTGGGGGGGGGGTCGGGGTTTCCACCGCACTCGCACCCCCCAACACCTCTTCCGGACGGA